>DATFSE010000001.1:0-28030 GCA_035262745.1 Casimicrobiaceae bacterium
ATGAGCGAATGAGGGCGCAGCGCGCGGTTTCTAGCATGGCCCGGGCGCGCATCGATCACCCAACACGGCCGGATACAGAGTTGCAGTCTGATCCCTCGTCAACGCGACAACACTTGCATTTCCGGGGAAGTCCATACAGAGTGGTTAGGCGTCATTACCAGTAGCGCTTCTTCGGAAAGCCCTGTTGTAGATCAAGCTAGGTTCGCCTCTAGAAATGCGGCGACAGCAAGCTCGGTGCTTTCCGCTTCTTCCGCTGATGCGCCGGAAAAACCATGCCCAATTCCTTCCAAGGACAGGAACTCGTGCTTTACGCCAAGCTGTTGGAAACGCAGGGCGAGGTTCTTTGACTCCTCGTGCGGCACGTCGGTGTCTAGAGTGCCATGAACGAGCACCGTAGGAGGATAGTTCGCCACGATGTTGTGGATCGGGCAGTACAGATCAAACCATCCAGGCTCTTCGCGCAGGTCATGCCCGGTAACTTCGATGAGCCACCGGCCTTGTTGCCGGCAGTACAGGTAGAAATATCCACGATCGACATCGCCCGGCGGTTCAGAAACGGGCAGATTACCCACTGAGCGGTGCGCCTCCTCTTTCGATACAAGTGGCATTTGCCGGTAGAAGGCACTGGGTTCTGCTTCCCAAGGGGCGGTAATGTCACCAAATCCCCAGAATGACGCTAGCGCCCGAGGTTTTGGGCTCAGCGAGTAGCCGCTGATCAAAGACAGATAAGCGCCGGACGATCCCCCGGCCACGGCTATTCGACTAATGTCGACTCCGAGAGTCGATCGCTGGGCAAGAACCCAACGCCAGACGCTTTGAACGTCGTCCACAATGCTGGGCAGCTTGGTCTCTGGAGCAAGACGATGGTCGATCGAGAGTACGACGAAGCCCTTTGCCAACAACGCGCGAAGGAATGGCTCGCGAGGCGATTTAATCCTGGATCCAAATATCAGACCTCCGCCGTGGATCCATATCATGCAGGGCTTGTTTGCGTCACGGCTTGCTCCCATTACATCCACTTTGATTTCGCAATGGCCGACGACGTCGTAGACGTACGTCTGACGAGCCAAACAGAGGACTAAGCTCTGCGCACCGGTATTCATTCGCTAGGTCTCGACAGTGACGCCTAACGGACAAAGCTAAGCGGCGCCGAGGAGGTACACGCGAAGTGCCGCCGACCAGGCGTCCGCTTGAGCGAGGAGCTAGGCATCGCGTTTGGCATTGATTGTTGCCGAACCGTCGGCAGTTTCGGAGATGGACCAGTGAAAACCTGCCTTATGTAGCTCCCGGAGAAAGAATTGACTAAAGGCTTGATGAAGCTTCGCCAGCCAAATGAGAATGTCCTCTCCCTTGTTCAAAAACGCGACAAAGCGGCCATCCAAGTATTCGCGCTGAAAATGAAAAGCACCATTCCGGAAGCGACGTAGCAACTCAAGGTTGTCGTCTATCAGAAGAGCATCGACGCTCTGGTCAGAGAGGCGCAGCTCTTTCCAACCTTCGACGAGCACGTAAAGCATCGAGCACCACAGACTCAGATATCCGAAGCGCCTCACGTCAATGTGGTCGGACGGCGGAAATCGAATCTCTTGGTGTTCGCCCTCCTCAAAGCTTTCGACAAAGTGGTCTCTCATGCGACTGGACCAAATGAAATACCGATGCAAGGCGTGGATCTCCGGAGCCATAGAAGGCATTGCGATGCCTAATGAAAAGTTGCAACCCCAAAGATTCTACCGAAACACCCTCGCGAGGGTTAAAGCAAGCGGTGCGCGACGCGGACATCGCGAAACCTGCAACGCCGCAATCGCTCCGTCGCTCCTTCGCCACGCATCTGCTTGGGTCGGGCTACGATATATGCACTGAGGAGGAGCTCTTGGACACAGCGACGTCGCTACAACCATGATCTACACCCACGTCCTCAACCGCGGCGGCCGCGCCGTTGTGAGCCCGCTCGATCGGACTTAGCCAGATCCGGCCGAATCCATGCCTGTCCATAACAAGCGCCTCAACCCCTCCGGCAAAAAACACCGCTTCGGCAAGGCGTGGATGCACGAGCACGTTACCGATCCGTACGTGATCGAAGCGCAGAAGCGCGGCTACCGGTCGCGAGCCGCGTTCAAGCTGATCGAGCTCGCCGACAAGGACAAGCTGCTGCGTCCCGGGCTGACTGTCGTTGACCTGGGCGCGGCGCCGGGGAGCTGGTGTCAGGTGCTGCGGGAGCGGCTTGGTCCCTCCGGCCGCATCGTCGCGATCGACCTGCTGCCCATGGATCCCATACCCGGTGTGCGCTTCGTTCAGGGGGACTTCCGCGACGAATCCGCGGCCACGGCGCTGGAATGCGCACTTGAGGGACACAAGGCCGACCTTGTGCTCTCCGACCTGGCCCCCAACTTAAGCGGTGTGGCATCCGCCGACCAGGCAAGAAGCGTATATCTGGGCGAGCTGGCACTAGAGTTTGCCGCCGATTGGCTTAAACCAGGTGGCGACCTCGTGGTCAAAACGTTCCAAGGTGAGGGTTTTTCAGAGTTTCAGCACCAGATGCAGCGTCATTTTGACAAAGTTCACGTCCGCAAACCCAAGGCCTCGAAGGACAAAAGCCGGGAGGTATTTCTGGTCGGCAAGGGCCACGTCGCCGCGTAGCGACAAGGCCGAATGGCGCGTAAGGCACGGAAGGCATAGAATCCAAGGTCCAAAACCGCAGATTTGGGACTCGAAGGAACTTAGTTGAACAATTTGCTCAAGAACGTAGGCATCTGGCTGGTCATCGCGCTGGTGGTGCTTACCGTCGTCAAGCAGTTCGACGCGCGGCAGACAACGCGCGACGCGGTGCCGTATTCCGAATTCATGGACCAGGCCAAGCAGGGCCGGGTCGAGTCGGCGACCATCGAAGGTCGCTCCATCAAGTGGGTGGGCACCGACAAGAAGACCAATCTCACCTACAGCCCCGGTGACATCTGGATGGTAAGCGACCTCCTCAAAGACGGAGTCAAGGTCCAGGCCAAGCCGGAGGAAGAGCAGAGCTTCCTCGCGCAGGTGTTCATCTCCTGGTTCCCGATGCTGCTCCTGATCGGCGTGTGGATCTTTTTCATGCGCCAGATGCAGGGCGGCGGCCGTGGCGGCGCGTTCTCGTTCGGCAAGAGCAAGGCGCGCATGCTCGATGAGTCCAATAACACCGTCACCTTCGCCGACGTGGCTGGTTGCGACGAGGCCAAGGAAGAAGTCTCCGAGCTGGTCGAGTTCCTGCGCGATCCTTCCAAGTTCCAGAAGCTGGGCGGGCGCATTCCGCGCGGCGTGCTCATGGTCGGAAACCCGGGCACCGGCAAGACGCTGCTCGCCAAGGCGATCGCCGGCGAAGCCAAGGTGCCGTTCTTCTCCATTTCGGGCTCGGACTTTGTCGAGATGTTCGTCGGCGTCGGCGCAGCACGCGTGCGCGACATGTTCGAGCAGGCGAAAAAGAACGCGCCTTGCATCGTGTTCATCGACGAAATCGACGCGGTGGGCCGCCAGCGCGGAGCGGGCCTGGGCGGCGGCAACGACGAGCGTGAGCAGACGCTCAACCAGCTCCTGGTCGAAATGGACGGCTTCGAGGGCAACTCGGGCGTGATCGTCATCGCCGCGACCAACCGGCCCGACGTGCTCGACCCCGCGCTGATGCGTCCGGGCCGCTTTGACCGTCAGGTGGTGGTACCACTGCCCGACATCCGCGGCCGCGAGCAGATCCTTCTGGTGCACATGCGCAAGGTCCCGCTCGCAGGCGACGTGCGCGCCGAGATCATCGCCCGTGGCACGCCTGGATTCTCCGGCGCCGACCTTGCCAACCTGGTTAACGAGGCAGCGCTCTTCGCCGCTCGCAAGAGCAAGCGCCTGGTCGACATGGAGGACTTCGAGCTCGCCAAGGACAAGATCATGATGGGCGCCGAGCGCAAATCGATGGTCATGTCCGAGGAGGAGAAGCGCAACACCGCGTATCACGAGTCGGGACACACGGTGGTGGCGAAGCTGCTGCCCAAATCCGACCCGGTGCACAAGGTGACCATCATTCCGCGCGGCCGGGCGCTGGGTGTGACCATGCAGCTTCCCGAGGCGGATCGCTATTCCTACGACCGCGACTATCTGCTGCAGCGGATCGCGGTGCTCTTCGGCGGCCGCATCGCCGAGGAAATCTTCATGCACCAGATGACCACTGGTGCGGGCAACGACTTCGAGCGCGCAACAGCGATGGCGCGCGACATGGTCACGCGCTACGGCATGTCGGATACGCTAGGGCCGATGGTGTACGCGGAGAACGAGGGCGAGGTGTTCCTCGGCCGCTCGATCGCGACGCAGAAGAACGTTTCCGAGGCGACCATGCAGAAGGTCGATCTGGAGATCCGCCGCATCATCGACGAGCAGTACGCGCTGGCGCGCAAGCTGATCGAAGAGAATAGCGACAAGGTCGAGTCGATGGCCAAGGCGCTCCTCGAGATGGAAACGCTCGACACCGACCAGATCGAGGACATCATGCAGGGTCGTCCGCCGCGGCCGCCCAAGCCGGCGACTTCTCCGGCGACTCCGACCTTCGGACCGAACGCCGGTCCCGACGCCGCGCCGTCAGCCAAACCGGCGTAAGCTCGCAGTTCGGAGGGCCGAATTGCGCTCGCACGTCCTTGCTTGCGGGCCGTATCGGCTTGCTCTCGACCGTCCGCTGGTGATGGGCGTGCTCAACGTCACGCCGGATTCCTTTTCCGATGGAGGCCGCTATTTCGACCGTGGCCGCGCGTTGGCCCGTGCTCGCGAGATGCTCGCCCACGGCGCCGACCTGATCGACATCGGCGGCGAGTCGACGCGGCCCGGAGCCGCACCGACGGATGAAGGCGACGAAATCGAGCGCGTGATACCGCTGCTCGAGCAGCTGCGCCCGGAATGCGACGAGATGAGCGTGCCGCTGTCGGTCGACACCCGCAAGACCGTGGTCATGGCGGCAGCGATCGATGCCGGTGCTAGCATGATCAACGACGTTGGCGCATTGCGCGCACCGGGCGCCATCGAGGCCGTTGCGCGCAGCGCCGTGGCGGTCTGCCTGATGCACATGCGTGGCGAGCCGACGACCATGCAACACGATGTCGTCTACACCGATGTTGTCGGTGAAGTGAAAAATTTTCTAAACGAACGGGTCGAAGCTTGCGAGGCGGCAGGCATCGCGAGCGAGCGAATCGTCATCGATCCGGGCTTTGGCTTTGGCAAGTCCGTGGACCATAATCTCGTTTTGTTGAACCGACTGCCGGAGATCGTTGAGCTCGGGTTTCCTGTCGCGGTGGGGCTGTCGCGCAAGTCGACCATCGGTGTGCTTACGGGGCGCGATGTCGAAGAGCGTGTCGCGGGAAGCATCGCTGCCGCGCTCGCCGCGGTGGCGCGAGGCGCTGCCATCGTTCGCGCACACGACGTGCTGGAAACCGTCGACGCGCTGAAAGTATGGCGCGCGGCGAGCATCGGCAGGCGCTAGGGGAACGTATGGGCAAATCGTATTTTGGTACCGACGGCGTCCGTGGCCGAACGGGCGAGCCGCCGATCACACCCGAGTTGGTTCTGCGCCTGGGGCACGCCGCGGGACGAGTGCTCGCCGCCGAATCGGCTCGGCGACCGGGAACCACGCCCGCGGTGCTCATCGGCAAGGACACGCGCATCTCCGGGTACCTTCTGGAAGCCTCACTCGAAGCCGGATTGTCGGCGGCGGGCGTCGACGTCTATCTCACCGGGCCGCTGCCGACTCCCGCGGTCGCCTATCTCACGCGCGCGCTGCGGCTCTCGGCTGGCATCGTCATCAGCGCTTCGCACAACCCTTTTGAAGACAACGGGATCAAATTCTTCTCGGCGACCGGTGCCAAGCTGCCCGATCCCGTCGAGAATGCCATCGAGCGCGCGATGGAGGAGCCGATCAGCTGTGTCGCATCTGCCGATCTGGGCAAGGCGTTTCGAGTCGAAGACGCAGCGGGGCGTTACATCGAGTTCTGCAAGAGCACATTCCCCAACGAGCTCGACTTGAAGGGTCTCAAGATCGTGGTCGATTGCGCGCACGGCGCGGGTTATCACGTGGCGCCGCCGGTGTTCCACGAACTGGGCGCGGAAGTCATCGCCACGGGGGTGAAGCCGGACGGGCTGAACATCAACGCCGGCGTCGGCGCGATTCATCCGAAGCACTTGCAGGAGGAGGTGGTCGCGCACGGTGCCAATGTGGGCCTCGCGCTCGACGGCGACGGCGACCGCCTGATCATGGTCGACGCCGAGGGTCGCTGCTACGACGGCGATCAGCTTCTCTATGTCATCGCGCTCGACTACTGGCGCCGTGGTGCGATGGCGGGCGGCGTCGTCGGCACACAAATGAGCAATCTGGGCTTCGAGCAGGCGCTTTCCCGTCGCGGCATTCCCCTGGAGCGCGCGCCTGTAGGCGACCGCTACGTCCTCGAAAAGATGCAGGACAAGGGGTGGGTTCTCGGCGGCGAGAATTCCGGCCACATCATCTGTCTCGACAAGCACACGACCGGCGATGCGATCGTCGCCTCGCTGGCGGTTCTGCGTGCGCTGCGCGAGCAGGAAACCACGCTCGCCGCGGCGACAGAGGATGCGCCGCTGTTTCCGCAGCGGCTGATCAACGTGCCCATCCATCGCGGGTTCGAGTGGCGAGCGAGCATGGACATCCAGCGTGCCGAGCGCGATGCCGTCGCGACCCTGGACGGCTCCGGGCGCGTGCTACTTCGTCCCTCGGGCACCGAGCCGGTGCTGCGGGTGATGGTCGAAGCTCGCGATGCCGACGTCGCGGAGCGCTGCGCTCAGCGCATCGCCGATGTGGTCGCCAAGGCCGCGTCGCTATGATTCAACATGGTTGCGGTCCTGCACGCGGCGCCTGAGGCCGCCGCCCCCGAAGCCCTCGCGGCTTGGCTCGAACAGGCGGGGGCCGCGTATTCCGCGGACGAGCGCGCCGCCCTTGCGGCGGCGGTAGCGTTTGCGCGCGAGCGCTACGGCGATGTGTGCGCGAGCGAGGGCGAGCCCTGGCTCGACCGCGCCTTCGGCACCGCAGCGATCGTCGCCAGCCTCAAGCTGGACGCGGAGTCGGTGCGCGCATCGCTGTTGCTCGGCGTCCCGCATGTCCCAGGTTTCGACGCCGAAGGCTTCGCTGCGCAATTCGGAATCACTGTCTCGCAGCTCGTCGCCGGCGTTGCACGCATGGGCGCGATTCGTGGCGCAACCGAAGCCGCGAGCCGCGATGCAGGCGACGTGCAGGCGGAGAACCTGCGCAAGATGCTGCTGGCGATGGTCGGCGACATCCGTGTCGTGCTGATCAAGCTCGCCGAGCGCACGCAGGCGATGCGCTTTCTCATGGGCGCCGATGCGACGGCGCGCGCACAGGCCGCGCGCGAGACGCAGGATCTGTTCGCGCCGCTCGCCAATCGGCTCGGCGTATGGCAGCTCAAATGGGAGCTCGAGGACCTCGCGTTGCGCGCGCTCGAGCCCGAGGCGTACAAGCAGATCGCGGCGCTCTTGGACGAGCGCCGTCTCGACCGGCAGCATTACATCGAAGACGTGAAGGCTACGCTCAAGCACGAGCTCGCCGCCGCCGGCATCGTCGCCGACGTATCCGGGCGCCCGAAGCACATTACCAGCATCTGGAACAAGATGCGCCGCAAGCAGGCCGGTATCGATGCGGTGTACGACATACGCGCTGTGCGCGTGCTCGTCGACGACGTCAAGGATTGTTACGCCGCACTTGGCGTCGTTCACAATCTCTGGACTCCGCTGGCGAGGGAATTCGACGACTATATCGCCAAGCCCAAGGCAAACAACTATCGATCGCTGCACACCGCCGTGATCGGGCCGGAAGGCAAGCCGCTCGAGGTGCAGATCCGCACGCACGAAATGCATCAGCACTCCGAATACGGCGTGGCAGCCCACTGGCGCTACAAGGAAGGCCCCGGTGCGGGCCGCCGTGATCCGGGCTTCGACGAGAAGATCGCGTGGCTGCGACAGGTGCTTGACTGGAAAGATGCGGTGGCCGATGCCGGCGAATGGCTGCAGCAGTTCAAGTCGAGCCTGTTCACCGATACCATCTACGTGCTCACGCCGCAGGGCAAAGTAGTCGACCTGCCGCGCGGAGCGACACCGGTCGACTTCGCCTACTCAGTGCACACCAGCCTCGGCCATCGCTGCCGGGGCGCGCGCGTCGACGGCGCGATGGTGCCGCTCAATTACGCGCTCAAGAGCGGCCAGCAGGTGGAGATCATCGCGGTGAAGCAGGGCGGGCCGTCGCGCGACTGGCTCAATCCCGACCTTGGCTACGTGCACAGCCGCCACGCGCGAACCAAGGTGCGTCAGTGGTTCAAGGCGCAGCAATTGGAGGAGACGATCGCGCAGGGGCGCGCCATGGTCGACCGCGAGCTCGCTCGTGCCGGCATGACCACGCTCAATCTCGAGGCCGTCGCCGGCGAGGCGGGGTTCGCCAAGCTGGAGGACTTTTTCGCGGCAGTGGCGCGGGCCGAGTTCAACTCGAGGCAGGTGCAGACTGCGATTCACGCGCTTTCCAAGCCGACTGCCGCGGCGCCCGCAGCTAACGAAGCGGTGCTGCCGCGCGAGAGCAGGGCGGCGGGCGCCGGCAGCGGCATCTTGATCGTCGGCGTAGATCGCCTGATGACCGGGCTCGCACGCTGCTGCAAGCCAGCGCCGCCCGATCCGATCGTCGGCTTCGTCACCCGCGGCAAGGGCATCTCCATCCACCGACAGAGCTGCAGCAACGTCGCGCGCATGAAGGAGCGACAGCCCGAACGACTGATCAGCGCCGATTGGGGCGTACGCCGCGACGAGGTATTCCCGGTCGACGTCGTCGTCGATGCCATGGACCGCCAAGGGCTGCTGCGCGATCTCTCCGAGATTTTCACGCGCGAGAAGATCAACGTTACTGCGGTGAACACGCTCTCCAGGAACCTCCAGGCGCGCATGGCGTTTACGCTCGAAGTGCCCGATCTGGAGCAGCTCAAGCGTGCGCTGGCGCTGGTGCGCGACGTGACAGGTGTGCTGTCCGCCGGGCGACGATAGCTTCATCAGGCGCCGCAACGCAGCATCCAGCAGGCCGTGTATTGCTTCTGCCACGTTGCCCACTGAGCCGCGAAGCGCGACTCTGCGCTGTATCCGGGCGACGCCATGCAACCATCCAAGGATGTTCGAGCGCTTACCGCTGAGTTCGATCGGAGCTATCTGCTCGGCCGTCTGCCGGCGCTGCGCGAGGTGGATTGCTGCGTTACCGGTTGCGACTACGGCGCCACGAGTTGGACGACACGCCGCGAAGCGGAGCAGCTCGCGGAATGGCTCGAGCTGAGCCCATCGATTCGGCTGCTCGACGTCGGTGCTGGCTCTGGATGGCCGGGGCTTTATTTCGCGCGGATCACCGGCTGCGACGTAACGCTGTCCGATCTCCCGCTAGCCGGCCTGCGCATCGCGGCTGAACGTGCCGCCGCGGAGGAGTTGATTGGCCGCTGCGCGGTCGTGCTTGCCGATGGTGCCAGGCTGCCATTCCGCGACGGCGTTTTCGATCGTGTCAGCCATTCCGATGTCCTGTGCTGCACGCCTGCGAAACTAGAAATGCTCAACGAGTGCCGGCGGGTGACGCGCGCGAATGCGAGAATGGCTTTCTCCGTCATCGTGCTGGCGCCGGAACTATCGCCCGCCGATCGCGCTTGCGGGCTCGGCGCCGGCCCGCCATTCGTCGAAACTCCGGATGCCTATCCGAACATGCTCGACCAATCGGGGTGGCGCATGATCGATCGCGTGGATGTGACGGCCGAATACTTGCAGTCGGCGCGCGCTCTGGTCGAAGCTATGAAGCTACGGGTTGAGGCGCTGACGGAAGCATATGGCTCCGCCGACTTTGCAGCGCGAAAGCAGCGCCGGGAGGCCGCTCTCGCTGCCACTGAGCGGGGACTGCTCAAGCGCGAGATTCTCCTCGCCGTCGCGACCTGACGCCGGGGGCCTCGATCAGAGGCCGATGAGGGAGAAATCGAATCGACCCTCGGCGATCGGCGGGCACCAGTAGTAGCCGCCGGTCACCGGTCGTGAAAATGTGAAAAGCCCGTCGACGACACCGTCGTCGAGTCCGACCATGCGACGCAAGGGCCGCTCGAAGCGATCGAGCGATTCGACATAGGCGGTGAACTCGAGTCCCTGCTCGCGCCCGGTGGCCCACGCCAGCGACCGGCGCAGCATGAACGCCGCGGGGTCGAAGCTCTCCTGAGCGGTGCGCTTGACGTGCGCCGATTCGGGCGCGTCGCCGATCTCTTCGTTGTCCTGGATGCGTCTTCCGACGACCGCGTTGGCCTGGTCTGTCGAATAAGAGCGAAAGCGCGCGAGGTCGTGAACCCATTTCTGTACCGCGACAAAGCTCGAGTGCCTGAGGCCGTTGCCGGCGCTCACTAACGCCGCTTCGACTGCAGCCTCCGCTTTGGGATTCTCGGTGCCGTCCTCGAAGCCCGTCAGATCGCGTCCGCCTGCGTAAAGAAAGCTATCCAGCACCTCTTCGATTGCGAACGCCGACGCGAGTATGGCGAGCACTCTTTCGCTGCGATCGAAAAGCGTGCTTCGATTGTCGCCGCCGCAGCGTAGCCACAGCGATTGTTGCGTCGACGGCACCGAGCAGGCGGGACCGGAGAGCGCTGGGAAAGTGCGCAGGCCGCTGACGCTGCTGCCCAGCGCACGAATAAGCGGCTCGCCCATACCAAAGACGCCCCACGAAGGGATCCAGGCGTCTCGAAGTTGGCGCAATGCCGGACGCGGATCCGTTTGCGGGAGCAGGCGCAGCGTTAGCGAACGCGAGAGCGATTGCGGCGCTGCCAGGATATGCGGCTGTGCGGCGATCGTGGCCATGGCGTAAGGGCTTGAATTCTATCCGAACCTCCTACTGCTTCGCCATCAGCCAAACCGATCGCGCGCTTTCGCAAATACGATTGGATTCCTCAAGCGAGCGGCCATAGATTGCATGCATGGACCGCGGAAGTCGCGAGACTTCAAGGAGCACCTTATGCGAGTAACGAATTCTTTTTTGGACGAAGCCGCTGTACCCGAAGCGTGGGTGAGGCTCGCCAACGCGCTGATGTTTGGCCCTCTCGGCACCACACCGGCGAGTCATGGCTCACAGGGATATGACTCGTTTTCCGGCAACGCCACTGTCCATGGACCACGCCACAAATGGATCGAGCGCCTCGACCAATGGCTCGATCGCGTCGGCAACTGGTTTTGGCGACAGGAGCAGCGCCAGCGCGAGGCCTATCTCGCTCAAGCGAAGGACATCTTCGATCTCGAGGAGCGCATGCGTTGCCTCGAGCGCTCCGGCGGGCGCAACTACTGATCAAGAATGAATGGAGTGAAACGATGAAAATCGACAGCGACCACATTTTTCGCAACGCCGAGCTGGTTGGCGCGTTCCCTCAGCCGTTTCGCAGCCGTAACAACGCCTGTCTCCTGACCGTGGCCAAGTTGTGGCTGCTCGCGGCGTTCATCGGCATGTCGCTGATGGTGATCGCCGCGGAAATCTGGTGGTGGGACAATGCTGCACTGCCAGCGCGCAAGCTCGCAGTGGTGATGCTTGCGGGCGGCGCGCTGGTTATTCTCGCGTGGCGGACGGGCTCCCGATTGCTTGCGAATGCCGAGCGGCGACTCCGCGAGCCGGTTCAGGGCGAGCTGCCCTTGACGGTGAAAGTGGACCGCGTCACGCCGTCGTCGCTCACCGAACGGGCGCTCTCGTCGATCGGCACCTCTTTCAAGCGCCACGCAAAAGCGTAACCGCGAACCCTGCCGCGGCGCACGCGGCAATGACTGGAATCACGCCGGCCTTCCATCGAAACAGCGCCGCGATCGCGCCCAGGCCGATCAGGGCAGATATCCAGTCGAACGGTCCATGCAATCCAGCCGGCCACAGCACGTGCAAGGCGAAGAACACTGCCAGGTTGACTATCACGCCGACCACCGCGGCAGTGATGCCAGTGAGCGGTGCGGTGAATCGAAGTTGCCCATGGGTCGATTCGACCAGCGGTCCACCTGCCAGGATGAAGACAAAACTAGGTAGGAACGTGAACCATGTGGCAACCGCGGCAGCCGCTGCGCCGGCCGCAAACAGCTGATCCGAACCGAAGAGCTGTTTGGTCCAGCCGCCGACAAAACCAACAAAGGCAACGACCATGATCAGCGGCCCCGGCGTCGTTTCGCCGAGCGCGAGCCCGTCGATCATCTGCGGTGTGGTGAGCCAGCCGTAGGTTTCGACAGCACCCTGCACGACATACGGCAGCACCGCGTACGCTCCGCCGAACGTGATCAGGGCTGCCTTGGTGAAGAACCAGCCCATTTGGGTCAGTGCGCCGGTCAGGCCGGAGATCCACGCGAGCAGCGCTAGCGTGCCGGCCCACAGCGCGACGCCGCTGCCGATGACGAGCGTCAGACGAGTTGCGCTGAATCGCGCGTACGCGGGCGTCGGTGTGGCGTCGTCGATTACGGCTGGGCCGTAGCCTGCGTCGCCGCCCTTGTGCGCTCCACCTGCTGCAAATTGCGCAGGCGCGACGCGGCCTCCGATCGCGCCGAGCAAACCGGCAGCGAGCACGATCGCCGGAAAGGGCACCGCAAAGACATAGATCGCAACGAACGCGGCCGCGGCGATGGCCCAGAGCGGTGGCGATTTGAGCGCGCGCGAGCCGATTCGCCACGCCGCGTGCAGCACGATGGCAGTGACAGCGGGCTTTATGCCGTAAAGAATCCCGGCGATCGCGGGGACATGGCCGTACGCCATGTACAGCCATGAAAGCACGACCAGTACCGCGAGCGAAGGCAGCACGAAAAGTGCGCCGGCGGCGATTCCGCCCCAGGTGCGATGCATCAACCAGCCGATGTAGGTCGCGAGTTGCTGCGCTTCGGGACCCGGAAGCACCATGCAGTAGTTGAGCGCGTGGAGAAAGCGCCCTTCAGAAATCCAGCGCCTGCGTTCCACCAGTTCGTGGTGCATGATCGCGATCTGTCCCGCAGGTCCGCCAAAACTGATCCATCCCAGCTTCCACCAGTAACGAAGCGCCTCGCCGAAATCTGGCGATGGAGGAGTGGTGTCGCGTGGTATCGAGCGATGGACCGCATCCATGGAGAGCCTCTGCCGCACAAAATCACGGCAATGAAGCAGAGCTTGGACGCTTGATGCGTCGATGCGGCGGGGCGTCTGCCAGCCCCTTCGCGCATGTTACGGTGCGCGCTTGAATGAGGTCAAATCAATCCCTCGAGCAATTGCACGTCCACCAGTTCGCCCGCAGGGACGTTGCCGACATCGGTGGGAAGCACGATAAAACAGTTCGCCTGCGACATCGATGAAAGAATTCCCGAGCCCTGATCTCCGGTCGTGTGCACAGTGAAGCCGCCGTTGCCGTCGGGAGTGAGAATGCCGCGCTGGAACTCGGTGCGCCCTGGCACCTTCCTGATGGGCGCCGAGAGCCGCACCTTGAAGGTCGGCAAGGGCGCGACCTCGCGCTGACCCTGCAGGATTAACAGCGCGTCGCGCACGAATTCGTAGAACGTCACCATGACCGACACCGGATTGCCGGGGAGCCCAAAGAAGTGGGCGCTGCCGATCTTGCCGTAAGCGAGCGGTCTTCCCGGCCTCATGGCGATCTTCCAGAACAGCACCTCGCCCAGTTTGTCGAGCAATTGTTTCACGTAGTCCGCCTCGCCGACGGAGACGCCGCCTGAGGTGATGACCACGTCGGCGCTGCGCGCCGCGGTCGCGAAAGCGTGCTCGAGCTTTTCCGGCGCATCCTCGACGACGCCCATGTCGACGACTTCGCAGCCGAGCCGCATGAGCATGCCGTGGATGGTGTAGCGATTGCTGTCGTAGATTTCGCCGGCTCCGAGTGGCGTGCCGATCGACTTGAGCTCATCGCCGGTGGAAAAGAACGCGACGCGCAAGCGGCGATACACGCCGATTTCGCCGATGCCGAGCGACGCGATCATGCCCAGCTCGGCCGGATGCAGCCGCTGCCCGGCGCGGAATACGACCTGGCCAGCCTTGAGATCCTCGCCCGCGAAGCGGCGGTTCTGTCCCGCCTTGCCGACCGCCCCCTGCACGATTTTCACTCGCCCGGCTTCCTCGCCTGTCCGCTCCTGCATGACCACCGTGTCCGCACCCTGCGGCATCACGCCGCCGGTAAAAATGCGCACGCACTCGCCGGGTCCGATCGCGCCGGTCCACGGCTTGCCCGCGAACGACTCGCCGACGCGCTTGAGCGTGGTCTCGCCGGTTGCATTGAGATCGCTGAAGCGCACGGCGTAGCCGTCCATCGCCGAGTTGTCGTGGCCGGGGACGGCGATCGGCGACAGCAGGTCCTGCGCGAGGACGCGGCCGAGAGCACTGCGCACGTGCATGCGCTCGACAGCGGTGACCGGAGCGAGAAAAGTCCCAATGAGCTCGCGCGCTTTCGCCACGGGCATCGAGTTCGGGTCGTAATCGTCGGCGCAGGACGCTTCGCGCAGGGTCTTGGGGGAGTTCATGCGAGTCGAGACAAAGTTATGCAGGCTGCAGCCTGCTTGCGAACCTCGATTTTAGTCCGAGCGCCGGTTTTTCCATACCATGCCACGAGACGATCGCCACCGCGAGCGTCAATACGAGTGAAGCGGCGAACAACCCGAAAGGGCCGAGGTCGCGCCTGACATTGACGAGCGCCTGCTGGATGACAAAGGCGTAGACGTACAGCCCGTAGGAGTAGTCGCCGATGCGATTGAAAGCGGAGAAGCGCAGACTGGGGTGCAGGGCGAAGGTGAGCAGCACATAGGCGAGCAGCACCAGTGCGAAGGGCCCGCGCAGCATCTCGCCCGGGTTCAAGACAAGCAGCAGCAGCGCGCCTGCCGCGACCCACGGCGACAGGGGAATCGCGTCGCGGTTCACCCACGCCAGGGCGCCAATCCCGAAAGCCAGCGCGAGCAGCCGCACATGCGGCACATTGTTATAGAGCATGAACCAATCTGGACGCAGACTGAAGAGCACGAACATCACAACGAAAACAATGTTGAACCACACTCGTCGGTAGAGCAGGCCGAGTGCGCCGAAGATCGCGCAGGCGACGTACATTGAGAGCTCGATCGGAACGGACCACAGCGAACCGTTGACGGCGCGCGGGTAGGGATTGTCGAGAAAAGCACCGGGCAGGAAGTAGCGAATGCGCCAGCCCAAGCTGTTTCGCGTCGCGTAGCGATAGGTCTCGGGGTCGATCAGGAATTCTCTCCAAGGCAGCGTGCTGAGCGCTCCGGCCACGACGACCGAGAACAGCGTCGCCGCAATGAGCGCGGGATAGATGCGCAGAGCGCGCGCCGCCGCGAATGCGCCGACCGTTTTCCGCTCGACAAAGCTCTTGCTGACCAGGAAGCCGCTGATGATGAAAAAAAACGTCACGCCGAGGAGCCCGAAGTAGGTCGCGCCGCCTGCCCATCGGAGCAGCGGCTCTTCCATGCCGTGCCCGGTAAGAGCGTAGCTGTGCGAAAAGATGACCGCGGTGGCGGCAAGGAAGCGCAGCAAGTTGAAATTGTTGTTGCGCTCCCGCGCAAGCAGGGCGATGCGCATGCTCGCTCAGTGAACCTCAGAAACGCGGATCATGTCTGGGCTTGTTCGGAGGTCCCTAGGGCTCGGTCGTCGCCTGCTGCAGCTCTTCCATGGTGTTGATGTTGCGAAAGGCTTGGGCTTCATCGTCGAACGCAACTTCGACGACCTTGAGAGTGGCATACCATGCGTCGATCTTGCGGCCGCCTGCCTCGAGAAAGCGCGTCAGGTGCGGCAGCACGCTCTTGCGCACGAGGGCGAACACGGGATGAGGCTGATCGAAGGTGCGGGCGACGGCAAGGTCGGCACTGCGCTCCTCGATCGCCGCGCTGAGACGTGCAACCAGATCCGCAGGCAGGAAAGGTGAATCGCACGGCACCGTGGCGACCAGCGGGTGCGCGGCGTGGGTGAGCCCGACCTGAAGGCCGGCTAAAGGTCCGGCGAAGCCACTGAGCGAATCGGCGACCACGCGATGACCCAGAGCCGCATACTCTGCCGTGTTGCGATTGGCGTTGATCAGGATTTCATCGACCTGCGGTGCAAAGCGATCGAGCACATGCTGCACCATCGGCCTGCCGCCGAGCACTACCAGTCCTTTGTCGACGCTGCCCATGCGCCGGCCCTGACCGCCGGCGAGCACGAGGCCGGTAATTGACCGCGGCGGATCCATGCGCTGCGGCGGTCAGCCGTTGGCGAGGAAGCGCTCGCCGCCGGTGAACAACAGGAAGTGCTTGCCGGTGGCGCGACCGATCATGGTCATCCCTACCTTCTGCGCGATGTCGTAGCCCATCTGCGTGAGCCCGGAGCGCGACACCAGGAAGGGAATGCCCATCTGGGCAGCCTTGATCACCATCTCCGAGGTGAGCCGGCCCGTGGTATAGAAGATCTTGTCTCCGCCGTCGACCCGGTCGAGCCACATCTGTCCGGCGATGGCGTCGACCGCATTGTGGCGGCCGACATCCTCGACGAAGTACACAATTTCGCTTGCCCCATTTTCGTTGGAGGCGAGCGCGCATCCATGCACTGCGCCCGCCTGCTTGTAGATGGTCTCGTGCAGGCGTACGCGATCGAGCAATGCATAGAGCGTAGCCCGCGTCAACCTCGCATCGGCAGGCAGTCGCACCGTGTCGATCTCATCCATCAGATCGCCGAACACCGTTCCCTGGCCGCAACCGCTGGTGGTGGTGCGCTTGGCCGTCTTCGCTTCGAGATCGCGCAATCCGTTGCGGGTGTTCACCGCGACCGCGTTGCTCTCCCAGTCAACCTGCACCGAGACGATGTCATCGATCCGATCGAGCAGGCGCTGGTTGCGAAGATAGCCGATGGCCAGCGCTTCGGGCGCAGCGCCCAGGGTCATGAGGGTCAGAATCTCGCGCTTGTCGACATAGAGTGTCAGAGGATGCTCGCCGGCGATCGCTGTCTCGCGAGTCGTGCCGGTTTCGTCGACCGCCTTGACGCCGAAGGTCGACGGACGCGCCGCGTCACTCAAGACCGGCCTATAAGGCGTGTTCGGAGCGTTCAACTTAACGTGGCCCGTTCCATGGGAAGGGAGCCGGAAATCGATGAGCCTGACACTCAGCCGCCGATGTAGCTCATCTCGATCTTGGGCAGCGCGACCGTGTTCTCCGAGCGGATCTCGGAATAGCGGTCGGCGCGCTGCAGCCAGATCGCGGCGATGTAGCTGCCGATTTCCGCATCGCTGCGCCCGTCGCGCAGCATCGCGCGCAGATCGTATCCGGTGGTCGCGAAAAGGCACGTATAGAGCTTGCCGTCGGTAGCCAGCCGCGCCCGGGTGCAGTCGCTGCAGAACGCCTGGGTCACCGATGAGATCACCCCGATCTCGCCACTCCCGTCGACATATCGCCAGCGCTCGGCGACCTCGCCGGAATAATTCGGATCGATCGGCTCGAGCGGAAGTTCGCGATCGATGATGCGAAGCACTTCCGCCGACGGAACGACGTCGTCCATGCGCCAGCCGTTGGTGTGGCCAACGTCCATGAACTCGATGAAGCGCAGGATGTGCCCGCTGCCTTTGAAGCGCCGCGCCATCGGCAGGATCTCGTGCTCGTTCACCCCGCGCTTGACTACCATGTTGATCTTCACCGGGGAGAGCCCGGCGTGCGCTGCGGCGTCGATGCCGGAGAAAACCCTGGCCACCGGAAAGTCGACATCGTTCATCGCGCGGAACACCTGGTCATCGAGTGAATCCAGACTTACCGTGATCCGCTTGAGACCCGCGGCCTTGAGTTCGGACGCCTTGGCGGCCAGCGCCGAGCCGTTGGTGGTCAGAGTCAGATCGAGGCCTTCGATTTGGGCGAGCATCGCCACCAGATGCTCGAGGTTTCTGCGAAGCAGCGGTTCACCGCCGGTCAGTCGGATTTTCTCAACACCATGAGCCTTGAAAGTGCGGACGAGTCGGGTGATCTCCTCGAAGGTCAGAAGCTCCCCATGTGGCAGGAATGGATAATCGCGCCCGAATACGTCCTTGGGCATGCAGTAGACACAGCGGAAGTTGCACCGGTCGGTCACCGAGATGCGCAGGTCGCGCAGCGTGCGGCCGCGAGTGTCCGCTAGCAAGCCCGTCGGCGAAACGTGCGGCGCCTTAACCGCAGGAGCCGGCGGCCTGCGTGCATCGGTGAGCGGTATGACTCGTGTCATGTGTCTCGGCTGGTAGGCGCAACTGTCGATGTTAGCAGACGCGCCCTGGGGCCAGTAGTATGATCCCCGACGCGGTCAATTGTTCGGCGTCAAAGGCCATGCCGACTTTGCGGTTTCCAGTGAGCATCGTGATCGAGCGCGTACCTATTGCCAATCGGTGGGTAAGCGAACAGTGGCGCATCGCCGCGGTCGAACCGGAGTCCATTGAGTCTGCTCCGGCGTGTCGCCGACTTGAAGATCTTGGGGGCGTCGCGAGGTGGTGCTGCGATGGATTCGCTATCGAGCTTACGCGAAGCGAAAGCGAAGGTTACTTTCTCAACATCACTGCACCCGAACCCAAGACGTTCGTGCTCTGCCGCTCGGACGAGCCCGAGCCGGGCTCCGACCCCGAGCTCAAGCTGCGGGCGCATGTCGTGACCGTGAGCTACAACGAAGCAGCGCGCTTTCTCGATGGCGGCGAACGGGTCGACGCCGTTGCATTGCATCCGGCGATCCTCGAATGGATGCGCCCCTTCGTCACTGAGAACTACCGCCCGGAACCGCGGCGCAAATCGCGCCGCAACGAGCTTTACGAACGTGACGGCAACGTGACACCGGCACCGAAACGCGATCGATGACGCGCGATTCTGCCAAGGAACAGGCTGAGCCCTTTTCACTGCGCCGCTGGGCACGACGCAAGCTCGATGCAACCCGTTTCGATGCAGCCCGTTCCAAAGAGGTTCCGACGTCGCCTGTGCCGCCTGCAACATCCGCGACACCGGCGAGTGCCATGGTCGCGCCGGGCCGAGCTGCAGAGCCTGCGCTGCCGGCGATCGAATCGCTCACCATCGACTCCGACTTCACGCTGTTCATGCAGCCTAACGTGGATGCAGCCGTTCGACGCGCGGCGCTCAAACAGCTCTTCCGCGATCCGCGCTTCAACGTCATGGATGGGCTCGACGTTTACATCGACGACTACACCAAGGCCGACCCGATTCCCGACGAGATGCTCAAGCAGCTCGCCCACGCGCAGGCGATTTTCAATCCGCCTCCGACGATGGTTAGCCCAGAGGGACATGTGGTCGATGTTCCGGCGGCGACGGGGGCTGGGCAAGCGCTGGACGCGCCAGCGATGACGCCCGCTGTCACTGCTCAATCGGCCGAGCTGCCGGCCACGACCCTCGCTGTCGCTGCTCATCCGGTCGAGCCGCCCCCCAAGGCTCCTGCCGTGGTTGCGCGCGCCGATCCCTCTGGCGAACGCTCTTCGGTACGGAGCGCATTCGATAAGCGCGCGCAGGAAGACTGCGACGAGGATCCCACCGGACACGCATGAGCGTTCGCGAGAAGACGCTGCACCTTTGCAACTGCAACCGCACCATGCCGCTCGATGAGCAGGCGCTGGCACGCGCGCTCGAGCTATCCGGGCCGCTTCCCATGCACACTCAGCTCTGCCAGAAGGAGCTCGCTGCCTTTGCCGATCACGCCGCGGGCGACGTCGTGGTCGCCTGCACGCAGGAGCAGCGGCTGTTCGGTGACGTCGCCGACGAGGCGGGGAAGACGCAGACCATCCGCTTCGTCAACATACGCGAGACTGCAGGTTGGTCATCGGAAGCGCGCGCTGCGACGCCCAAGATCGCCGCGCTGCTCGCAGCCGCCGCATTGCCCGAGCCGGAGCCGGTGCCGCGCGTTGCCTTCAAGTCCGAAGGACAGCTGCTCATTGTCGGTCCGGCCGAAGCCGCATTGGAATGGGCCGATCGCCTCGCAGAGCAACTCGCCGTCACCATCCTCATCACCGGACGGGCGACGGGGAGAGAGCTCCCCCAGCAGCGCAACTACCCGATCTACAGCGGGCGGCTTGACCGTGTCTCGGGATGGCTCGGCGCCTTCCAGGTCACCTGGACCCAGGAGAACCCAATCGACCTCGACCTGTGCACGCGTTGTAATGCCTGCATCAGGGTCTGCCCCGAGCAGGCGATCGACTGGGGCTACCAGATCGATCTCGACCGATGCAAGGATCACCGCCAGTGCGTCGCCGCTTGCGGCGCCATCGGCGCGATCGACTTCGATCGTCGCGACACCGCGCGCACGGAGCATTTCGACCTCGTGCTGGATCTCAATCGCCAGCCTGCGTTGAACATGCATCAGCCGCCGCAGGGCTATTGGCGTCCGGGCGCCGAGCCGATCGCGCAGGCGGCCGCGGTTGCCGACATCGCTCTCGCCGTCGGTGAGTTCGAGAAGCCGAAGTTCTTCAACTACAAGGCATCCATTTGCGCGCACAGCCGCTCCAAGCAGCCGGGTTGCAATTTGTGCATCGACATCTGCTCGGCGGCGGCGATCGAGGCGGACGGTGACCACATTCGTGTCGAGCCGCATTTGTGCATGGGGTGCGGGGCGTGCACGATGGTCTGTCCCTCGGGAGCGCTGAGCTACGGCTATCCTGCCGTTCCCGATCTGGGCGCACGCATTAAGACGCTGCTCGCGACCTATCGCGCCGCCGGTGGACGCGACCCCTGCCTGCTGTTTCACGACGCCGCGGGACGGGCGATGATCGAGCGCCTGGGCCGGCGCGGGCGAGGCTTGCCTTCGCGGGTGATTCCGGTGGAGCTGCACCACATGGCGTCTTCCGGCATCGACGTTTGGCTCGGTGCGCTCGCCTACGGCGCCAGCGGAGCGATCGTGCTCGCCACCGGCGAGGAAGCCCCGCAATACAGCGTTGCCCTCGAGCGGCAGATGCGCTTTGCCGAAACCATCGTTCAAGCGTTGGGTTACCAGGGCGAACACCTCAAATTGGTGGCTGCCGGCGACGTCGCAGAGCTGGAAATCGCGGTGTGGTCGCTGCCACAAGCGCTCGCGGTGCGCTCTCCCGCAACTTTTCACTGGAGCCTGGACAAGCGCACGACGCTCGGACTTGCGCTCGAGCACCTCCTCGCGCACGCGCCGACGCCGGTCACCGAGGTCGCGCTCCCGGCCGGCGCGCCGTTCGGAACCATCGAAATCGACCGTGACACCTGCACGCTGTGCCTCGCCTGCGTCGGGTCCTGTCCCGAGGGCGCGATCCTCGATCATCCACAGTCGGAGCTGCCCCAGGTTCGCTTTATCGAATCGCAATGCGTCCAGTGCGGCATTTGCGCGGCTACGTGTCCCGAGCACTCGATCGCGCTCAAACCTCGCCTGGCGCTTTTCGCCGAAGCCAAGCAGCCGCGCGTGCTGAACGAGGGAGCGATGTTCCTGTGCATTCGCTGCGGCAAGCCGCTGGGGACCGAAAGAATGATCGGCAACATGCTTGCAAAGCTCGCCGGTCATTCGATGTTTGCCGCGCCCGGTGCGCTCGACCGGCTCAAGATGTGCGCTGATTGCAGGGTGCTCGACATGATGGCCAAGGAGTTGGGGTCCGGCGCCGAGCCCGCAGACGGCGGCGTCAAGACTGCCGACGGACTCTGAATTCCTCAACCGAAGGACCGTCGGAATGAACCCAGCGTCGCCGGTGTTCACGCCCACACTCGAACCCGAGGATCAGGCACGCGCTGACTTCTATGCATTGCTCGCGAGGCTGTACAGTGCAGCTCCCGACGCGAAGCTTCTGGCCGCCATTGCGACCGGGCCCGAAGTCGCCACCGAAGGTCATGACAGCCGCGGGGCCGATTTCGCTGGAGCATGGCGCGCACTCGCTACCACCAGTGCGGCGTCGGTTTCGGAACAAGTGGCAGACGAATATCAGGAGCTCTTCGTCGGGGTTGGTAGAAGCGAGGTCAGCCTCTACGGTTCGTCCTACGTCAAGGGTTCCAGCGGCAAGCAGCTCTTGGTGGACGTCCGTGAGGCTCTCAGCCAGCTGGGACTCGAGCGGCAGGCCGACGCGACCATGTTCGAGGACCACCTCGCGGCGGTGTTCGAAACTATGCGCGTGCTGATCACGCATGGCGGTCAACAAGCCGCGACGCTGGAACAGCAGCGGGAATTTTTTTCAAACAACATCGAACCTTGGATCTTTGAATGTTGCGCCGCAATAACATCGAAAACGGTTGCCAACTACTACGCGCGGGTTGCACAATTCACTGAATCGTTCATGGCGCTCGAACGTGACGCGTTCGCCATGGAATGAGTTTGATGTTGTGTGCTCTAACGACCATAAAGTCACGAAGTCATTTGCCCCGGAGGTGCGTATGCGCTCGAAGCAGCGTAACGGTAGTCACAACCCGGTTTCGCCGGGAAACAAATCCTCCCGCAACACCAATCTGCAGCGCCGCGGATTCCTTTTGACCTTGGGAGTCGGCGGTGCCGGCGCCGCTACAGTTGCAGTGCGCACGTTATCGGGCGGCGCGATCGCGCCCGGCAAGACGGGCGAGCCCGACGCCGATGCTGCGGGTTACAGGGAAACGGAACACGTTCGACGCTACTACCAGACGGCCAAGGTGTGACAAAGCAATCGGGCCGCGCAGTAACTTTTACGAAGCTTTCGTAGGAGGAGGACGGATCATGCTGCTAACCAAGACATCAAACGGCGCAATCGGTCGCGCCACTGCAGCTCGTCCACGTCTCCGCCGCCTCGCGGGAACCACGTTCCCGACGATGGACAGGCGGGCGTTTCTGAAGCGTTCGGGCCTCGTCGCAGGGGCCGGGGCGTTCGCCAGTCAGCTTCCGTATGAGCTGATTGGCAAGGCCAGTGCGAAAGGCGAAGGCACGGCCAAGGTCGAGACCAAGCGCACGGTCTGCACCCATTGCTCGGTCGGCTGCTCCATCGACGCCGTCGTCGAGAACGGAGTGTGGGTACGTCAGGAGCCGGTGTTCGACTCGCCGCTCAACCTGGGCGCGCACTGCGCCAAGGGCGCATCGGTGCGCGAGCACGGCGTGCACGAGAACTCGCATCGCCTGAAGACGCCGATGAAGCTGGTCAACGGCAAGTGGCAGCAGATGTCGTGGAAGGACGCGATCAACGAAGTCGGCGACCGGCTGCTGGCCATCCGCAACGACAAGGAAAAGGGCGGGCCCGATGCCGTGTTCTGGATCGGCAGCTCCAAGCACAGCAACGAACAGTCAGCCATGTTGCGCAAGTTCGTTTCCTTCTGGGGCACCAACAACTGCGACCACCAGGCGCGCATCTGCCACTCGACCACTGTCTCCGGCGTAGCCAACAGCTGGGGCTACGGAGCGATGACCAATTCCTATAACGACATGCAGAACACCAAGTGCGCGATGTACATCGGCTCGAATGCGGCCGAGGCGCACCCGGTGTCGATGCTGCACATGCTGCATTCGAAGGAAACCGGCGCGAGAATGATCGTCGTCGACCCGCGCTTCACCCGCACCGCGGCGAAAGCCGACGAATACGTGCGCATCCGCTCCGGCACCGACATCGCCTTCCTGTTCGGCATGCTGTATCACGTGTTCAAGAACGGATGGGAAGACAAGCAATACATCCACGACCGCGTCTACGGCATGGACAAGGTCAAGGAAGATGTGATGGCCAAGTGGACGCCGGACAAGGTGGAGGAAGTGTGCGGAGTCCCCGAAAAGCGCGTATACCAGATCGCGGAAATGATGGCCAAGAACCGGCCGTCGACCGTCGTGTGGTGCATGGGCCAGACTCAGCACAGCATCGGCAATGCAATCGTGCGTGCTTCCTGCATCCTGCAACTCGCGCTGGGCAACGTGGGTGTTTCGGGGGGCGGCACCAACATCTTCAGAGGCCACGACAATGTGCAGGGCGCGACCGATGTCGGCCCGAACCCCGACTCGCTGCCTGGCTACTACGGCGTCGCTACGGGTGCATGGAAGCACTATGCCACCGTCTGGGGTGTCGATTACGAGTGGATCAAGGGTCGCTTTGCCTCGCAGGCCTTGATGGAAAAGCCCGGCATGACCGTCTCGCGCTGGATCGATGGCGTGCTGGAAAAGAACGAGTTGATCGACCAGGACAACAACCTGCGCGCGGTCGTCTATTGGGGCCATGCCCCCAACAGCCAGACTCGCGGGAAGGAAATGATCGAGGCGATGAAGCGGCTCGATACACTGGTCGTCATCGACCCGTATCCGTCGGCGACTGCGGCGATGGCGGCGATGGTGCGCAAGGACGGCGTCTACCTTCTGCCCGCCTGCACCCAATTCGAGACATCCGGATCGGTGACAGCCTCGAACCGCTCGCTGCAGTGGCGCGAACGGGTGATCACGCCGATGTTCGAATCCCAAACCGATCACGCGATCATGTATCAGTTCGCCAAGAAGTTCGGATTCGACAAGGAGTTCGTCAAGAACCTGGAGATCTGGAAGCCGGATGGCGATGCCAAGTTCGACGAGCCGACACCGGAATCGATGCTCAAGGAAATCAACCGCGCCAACTGGACGATCGGCTACACCGGGCAATCGCCGGAGCGCCTGAAGCTTCATATGAAGAACCAGGCGACCTTCGATGTGAAGACCCTGCGCGCCAAGGGCGGGCCGTGCGACGGCGACTATTACGGCCTGCCGTGGCCTTGCTACGGAACGCCGGAGATCAAGCATCCCGGGTCGCCCAATCTCTACGACCAATCGCGCAGCTTGATGGACGGCGGCGGTTGCTTCCGCGCTAACTTCGGCGTCGAGCGCGACGGGGTCAATCTGCTCGCCGAGGACGGCTCTTATCCCAAAGGTTCGGAGCTCACCACCGGGTACCCCGAGTTCGATCACGTGCTCCTGAAAAAGCTCGGCTGGTGGGACGATTTGACGGACGCCGAGAAGAAAGCCGCGGAGGGTAAGAACTGGAAGACCGATCTTTCCGGCGGTATCCAGCGGGTCGCCATGAAGCACGGGTGCCACCCGTTCGGTAACGCCAAGGCTCGAGCAGTCGTCTGGAACTTTCCCGACGGGATTCCGCAGCACCGCGAGCCTCTGTATTCGCCACGTCCCGACTTGGTCGCCAAGTATCCGACGCACGACGACAAGAAAGCGTTCTGGCGGCTGCCAACACTGTACAAATCCGTGCAGCAGAAGAACGTCGAAGACAAGGTGGCCGAGAAGTTCCCGCTGGTGCTCACCAGCGGCCGCCTGGTCGAGTACGAGGGCGGTGGCGAGGAGACGCGCTCGAACAAGTGGCTCGCCGAGCTGCAGCAGGAAAACTTCGTCGAGATCAACCCGAAGGACGCCAACGATCGCGGCATCAAGGACGGCGAGTACGTCTGGGTCAAGACGCCGACCGGCGCACAACTCAAGGTCAAGGCTCAGGTCACCGATCGGGTGGGACCGGGAACGACCTTTATCCCGTTCCACTTTTCCGGCTGGTGGATGGGCAAGGACATGCTCGAGTACTACCCCGAGGGTTCGGCTCCCATCGTTCGCGCCGAAGCGGTGAACACAGCCACGACCTACGGCTACGACGTGGTGACCATGATGCAGGAGACCAAGACGACGCTATGCCAGGTCGCCAAGCTCTGATCGGGAAGCGAAGCCAGGAGGACAGACCATGGCCCGAATGAAATTCATCTGCGATGCCGAGCGCTGCATCGAATGCAACGGCTGCGTGACCGCCTGTAAGCAAGAGCACGACGTGCCCTGGGGTGTGAACCGCCGGCGCGTGGTGACCATCAACGACGGCGTGCCCGGAGAGCGCTCGATCTCGGTAGCCTGCATGCATTGCTCCGACGCGCCGTGCATGGCCGTGTGTCCGGTCGATTGCTTCTACCGCAACGAGGCCGGCGTGGTATTGCACGACAAGGATATCTGCATCGGCTGTGGCTACTGCTTTTACGCCTGCCCATTCGGCGCGCCGCAGTTCCCGCAGACCGGCGCCTTCGGCGTGCGCGGCAAGATGGACAAGTGCACTTTCTGCGCCGGCGGACCGGAGGTCCCGACTTCCGACACCGAATTCAAGAAATACGGACGCAATCGGCTGGCCGAGGGCAAGCTCCCAGCGTGCGCTGAGATGTGCTCGACCAAGGCGCTGCTCGGTGGCGACGGCGATGTCATCAGCGACATCTATCGAAACCGCGTCGTCATGCGTGCCGCTCGCGGCACCAGAAGCGGACCGCCTTGGGGCTGGGATACGGCGTACGGAGCGGCGCAGCCGGTTGCCGCTACCACTACCACTCCGGCTCCGGGCCAGGCACCCTCGCCTGCGCCGGCACCTGCGCCCGCGACAGGAGGCAAATCATGAGACGCTTCGCTGCCGTCGGCGTCGTCGCTTCGCTCCTCCTGGGCCTCGCAGCGTGCGGCGAGCGGCCGCAGGTCATCGAATACAAGCAGGGTACTTATCAGGGCAAGCCTTTCACGCAGCCCTATCAGAATGCGCCATACAACGGCGACAAGGCCGCTTGGGAGCGCGCGATGTCGCAACGCGCGCAGGGACAGAACGAGTACAACCGCGTCAAGTAAGGTCCGAGCGATGCGTCACCGTCACCATTTCCTGCGGGCTGCAAGGTTGTTTGCCGCATTTGTTCTTGCGTGGTCTGCTGTCGCGACGGCGCAGACTCAGGGCGCCGCAACTCCCGCGCCTACGCCCGAGAACGCGTCGCCGGGCGCAGAAGCGCAACGCCAGGTCAACCAACCGCTCAACAATGCGCCGATGTGGCGCGAAGTGCGTTCCGGCACGCCGGCGGTGACGACCGTCACCGGGCGCGAAACCAACGTCCTCATCCAGTCCAAGGGCGAGACGTGGCGGGCGATCCGCAACGGGGACATCATGGTCTACGGCGGCTGGGCGATTGCGCTGGTCGTGCTCGCGCTCGCCGTGTTCTACTGGATCAAGGGTGCGGTCCCACTGCACGAACCACCGACCGGACGCAAGATTCTGCGCTTCACGCTGCTCGACCGGACCATTCACTGGGCGACCGCGATCTCGTTCGTCATCCTTGCGCTTTCGGGTCTGGTGTTGCTCTTCGGCAAGACCGTGCTCCTGCCCTTGATCGGACCGACGCTTTTCTCCTGGCTCGCAACGCTCTCCAAGAACCTGCATAACTTCGTTGGACCGCTGTTCGCAGTTTGCACCGTCCTGCTGATCGTAAACTTCATCAAGGACAACCTGCCGACCGGCGACGACTGGAAATGGCTGACTCACATCGGCAGCATGTTCAGCAAGCACGAGTACCCGTCAGGGAAGTTCAACGCACTGGAGAAGGTTTGGTTCTGGGGTGGCGCGTGCATACTTGGGATCATCGTCAGCGCAACGGGCTTTGTCCTCGATTTCCCCAATTTCGATCAGACGCGCCAGACCATGCAGTGGGCGCACATGATTCACTCGACCGGTGCCGCCTTGTTCATAATGGGCGCCCTCGGTCATATCTACATCGGCACCATCGGCATGGTGGGCGCATACGACGGCATGCGTCACGGCTATGTCGACGAGACATGGGCCAAGGAGCATCACCAGTATTGGTATGAAGATGTCAAAGCGGGGAGGGTGCCTGCCGAGGAAACGAGCGGCAGCACCGTGCCCGGTCGCAAGCCGGCCTGATCCGCATCGACCGAGGAGAACTGCTAATGACCACGTTGCGCGCTTTGCTCACAGCCGGCTTGGTGATCCTCAGCTTTGGGCTCGCACTCGCAAAGCTGCCGCCGCTGGACGACAAGGCCAAAGCTGCTGCGGAGGAGAAAAAGGCCAAGGACTCTGCCGCCGCCGAAGTGGCTAAGCAAGAGCAGGCGCGAGCCGAGGATCGGGTCGTCGCGCGCTACATCACCGAGCAGAAAGCGATGGGCAAGACCGTTACGCCGCAAATGGGGCCGACGTCGCAAGCGGCGCCTGCAGGTTCTGCCAAGTCGGCTGCGGCAACGCCGGCCAAGAACGCTCCGAAGAAATAACTGCAGTTGTTACGCGTCTCAAAGCGGGGGCTGGAAAGCCCCCGTTTGCATGTTGCT
>DATFSE010000002.1:0-11670 GCA_035262745.1 Casimicrobiaceae bacterium
ACTCGCAAGCCAAACTCAATGCAGTGGCTCGGCGACTCAACGAACGCCCGAGGAAAACACTAAACTACGAGACACCCGCTGAACGATTTAACCAGTGTGTTGCATCGATCGGTTGAATCCGCAACCCATAGCGGACATCGCAGCACGGGTGTCCTCGCGAGAACGTTCAGCGTACGATACCCTGTCCAGCCTACGCAGGGTCTATGAAACTCGCCGGATTGCGTTTTGTTTTGCTTGCCGCGCTGCTCGTCTCGAGCGCGGTGGCGGCGGACTATTTCCCGCCGCGCGACGCTTGGGAAAGTAAGTCGCCCGTCGAGCTCGGCTTCGATGCGGCGAAACTGAAAGGGGCCATCGACTACGCGGTCGCGAACGAGAATCCCTCGCCGAAGGATGTCGCCGAGGACCTCAAGAACACGTTCGGCAAGCGCGAGCCAAACTTCAAAATCATCGGACCGACACAAATACGCGCAGCGCTCAACGGCATCGTCATCCATCGCGGCTACGTCGCCGCGGAATGGGGCGAAACGGCACGCTCCGACATGGCGCACAGCGTCACGAAGACGTTCCTGACGACTGTCGTAGGCCTTGCATGGCAACGTGGACTCATCCGCGATCTCGACGATCGCGCGTCCTCCTATCTGCCAAGCGTCGAGCGCGCGCAGCTCTTCGGCAACGAGCACAACACGACCATTACCTGGGATCATCTGCTACGGCAAACGAGCGATTGGTCCGGCACGCTTTGGGGCATCCCCGACTGGGCCGACCGCCCCGTCGGCGCCACGCCGGCCGACTGGCCGAACCGCCCGATGCACGCGCCAGGCACCTATTTCAAGTACAACGATGTGCGCGTAAATCTGCTGGCTCTTTGCGCGCTGCACGTGTGGCGCCGACCCCTTCCGCAGGTATTGCGCGAAGAAGTGATGGACCCGATCGGCGCCTCGAACACGTGGCGATGGTATGGCTATGAAAACTCGTGGATCGAGGTGGACGGGGAGCGCATGCAGTCGGTGAGTGGAGGTGGCCATTTCGGAGGCGGAATGTTCATCAGTGCGTGGGACATGGCGCGCTTCGGCTACCTGTTCCTGCGCGGCGGTAACTGGGCCGGCCGCCAAATCGTTTCCGAGCAATGGATGAAACTCGCGCGCACCCCGGGTCCCGCGAATCCGGACTACGGCTTCGCCAACTGGTATCTCAATACGGACCGCAAACCGCTACCGAACGCACCCGCTTCCGCCGTACGCTTTGTCGGCAACGGCGTGAACATCATCTACGTTGATTGGGAGCACGACCTCGTCGTCGTCGTGCGCTGGATAAAGGACGAGGCCGCGTTGAATGAGTTTCTCGGACGGCTGATCGGTGCTCTGAACGACACAAAATGAAAATGGACCGTATTTCGGCAGTGTCGGAACACGTACCAAGCTAACGTTCTGAGTATTTCAGAGCCCAAGTATTTTGTGTCAGTAGGTTGGGAACAACAGCGGCAGGCTCGTCTCCGAAGTTAACATGCATCGCGCGTTGTGGCCGCAGGCCGGGACCTCGACCACGCGATGCTTCGCGCCGTACCGCTCGCCGACGTATTTCGCATACGCGAAACCGCGAGCGAGGCGCGTTCCGCCTTGCGCCATCGCCGCGCAACTCGAGTCGAAGCCGTAGAGCGGCAGAATGTCCAGCTCGCCAAGAAGGTACGTTGTCGAGCGCGCGGCGAGCTGCTTCTGCAATTGCTCCTCGCTCACTTTCGCGGCGTACCCGTTGCGCTCATTCATGCCGTAGGGCCATGTGTTGTACGTCGCGCAATTCGTGCGATCGAAGTACGCGGCGAAGGCTGGCGGCGGATTCGACGGAAGCGGCACCTGGTAGCCAGGAGGTAACGCCGCGACATCGGATGGGAACGCGCTCGCTGTTGGCCTGAGCTCGTCGAAGTAGGCGTACGAAGACGGGTTCGCTACGACGTAGGTCGGCTTGACGTCGACCGTGTCATGTACGGTGTTCGCCATCTCGTAGCGGTTCACGAACTGTCCGCCGGCCGAATGGCCGGCCACGACGATCGCGCGCAGGTTCGGAAAGACGTCCTTACGGTTGAGCCTGCGCAGCAATTCGTCCACGACGTCGAACGATGTCGTCAAGCCGTCCGGCGAGGGGCCGCCCGTGCGCCACGAGTCGAATCGCGGCTGGCAATGCCATGAGATCTCGCCTGCCGCCAGCGTGTCCTTGCATGGCCCGCCCTCATTGGAAGCGAAGCGAGGAGTGATGACTATCGTGTCGCCGAGTGCGTCGGCGAGGAACGTCGCTGCAAGGCTGCTGCGGTAATAGTTATCGGCGTCTCGGCCCAGGCCATGGATCACGATGAGGCCACGCTTGATCGCGGCGTTCTTCGCGTCGAGCGGGTACGTTCGGTACACAAGGACGCGGCCCTGCGATCCGGGGATCGCCAGCATCTCTGTGCACGCGGCGGTCGGGGCGGCGCAAGGCACGTCCGCGGCATGCGCTGAAAGAGCCATGAAAACACCGGCCAGGATGGTCGAGACGGCGATACGCATGATGGGTCTCCCCTGAAAGCTGGCCATACTAGCCTACTGCTCTGAACTACTGCTTGTGGCCGTTCAGCGAAGTTCGCGAGCGACCGGTCCGTGCAGCGAACGTGCGCAGCAGCCGCTGCATCGAGGGCCGTTGCCGATTCAGCGATTCGGCAGCTTCATGTCGCGTTGCCTAAGCGAGCTCTGGATCAGGATCATGTCGCTCGCCGTCAGCGGACGGCTCGACGCGTCCGGCGTGGCGCACGTGAAATTGACGGCGTCGTTGATGTCGCCCGAGCCCTTGTACGCCGCCTGCGCCGGATACGCGCAGATCGGTCGCTGGCGGACCACCTTGCCGTCCTCGATGCGCGTGGCGATGATCCGCTCGGGCGCAACCCCCTGCTCAACCCACTTCACCAACGCGCCGACGACATGATGATCGGCGTCACGTAGCACGGAGGGCGGCTCCGCCGCACCGCCGCCGATCCAGCGCGGACCGGTCCCACTCAGCGAACAGTGCCCCATCCCCGGCACCATAAACAGTCGATGGTATTGGCGCACCTTCTCGAGCAGCGGTTCGGCCGAGGCCGCGACATCCTGTGGAGTAAGCGTATCGATCGCGCGATCGAACTCGGCCTTCGGCAGGTTACGGAAGCGCTCAAATTGCGTGAGCGCATACAGGTAGTCGATCGAGCCGTCCGGCGTCACGACGGGGTCGTTCCAGCCATGAAAGTGAAGCAGCTTGCCGCCGCGGCTTACGAACGCCGTGATGTCGGGGCTCGGGGCCGCGGTGAACGGCGTGAGCTTCGCCTTCGCTTCGTCGTAGACGCTCGAGAAGTTGAGCTCGCGCCGCCAGTCGAAGTTCGGCGTATTGCGCGAGAACACGAAGTGCTCGATGAACACGCCGTAGCCGCCGTTGTCGGCAAAGAGCGGGATCCAGTCGCCCTCGGACCCGAGCTTTGCGCCCGGATAGCGCTGCATGCCCGATTCGGTCCGTGTGCCCCCGTACATGCCCTTAACCACGGCCAATTCGGCAGCGGTCAGCGAGTTGTCGCCCGAGGGCCCGAGAGAATCGATGTCGAACATGCAGGCGCGCGGATTGGTGATTTGGCCGTCGACGAGGCCATCGAGGGCGTCGCATTTGTCGAGGATGCGCTTGGTGATCAGCGCGCGCTTCGCATCGCTTAGCACCGGCGGCTTGCCCGCCTCGGGAATCTGCTGCTTGCCCGTCCATAGCAACCAGAACAGCAGGTCGGGATAAAACATCGACGGCGCACCGGAGACAATTCCATCGAAGAGCTCCGGATAGTTCTGCGCCATCATCATCGCCTGGCGTCCGCCGTTCGAGCAGCCCTCGAAGTATGAATAGCGAACGGGTTTGTCGTAGTACGCGGCGCTCAACGCTTTCGCAGCCGTCGCAACTGAGTAATGCGCGCGCAGCCCCCAATCCTTGACCTTCTCCGGATGATTAACGGTCCAAGTGGGCGACTCGCCGCCGTCGTGACCCATATTGCTGCCCGCCGCCACAAATCCGTCGACGATGTCCTGCGCTAGCAGCGCGTAGGGAACGCCCCCGGCGTAGCCGCCGGTGCCGTCGACCTTCATCCGGCCGGTCCACTTTTCCGCGGTCGACGGAAGCCAGACTTCGAACCGAATTTCCGAATCGGACGACGGCCGCGCGACGCCTTCGACGCGGCAGAGCGGAACGCCCACACGGGCCCCGCCGATTGTCGAGGGTCCAGATACCACCGATGAGGATGTAATCGTCGTCCCTTCCAGCTTGACGTTGACGAGCCCCGCGCAATCGGACGCGGCATCGACAGCTCCGGCCACGCCGGCAATGGACACCGCGAGCGCGAGCGCACGCATCGGATGACAGGATCTTTGTTGCATCGGACCTCCCTGGAAGAACCTCCGCCGGGAATTCGATTAACGGACCATGTTGCAGGCCGAGTCCCACTTGGAGCGGTTCCGGATCTACGCGCCGTCGCCGGGAGGAAGCGCCCGCGCGGCGAAGGATAGGAAATCCAACGCCACTCCGCAAGGTCTGTGGGCCGGGGCTGAGCGCGATGGTGAAGGTAAGACGCGGATTTTGTGTCGGTAGGACGCGAATTCCCCGAAGGAATCGCAACCCGCACAGCCGCGCGAGCCGACGGGACCATCGCATCGCAACGACCGTTGAAGTGGCACTTCCGCGCACCATTCGAATGACCGGATCTGGCCGCAAGCGCCTGTTTGAGAACAGGCGCATTGCGGTCATTGGCGAGCGTGTTACGGTCCGAACGACCGATCCTTAAACCTCGGTCTGCTCCGCGATCTGCAAAGCGTCATCTACTCGATGCCAAGGTAGCGGACCGTGCTCTCAAGTTTCGTGTGGCCAAGCAGCAGCTGAACGGCTCGCAGGTTCTTAGTCCGTGGGTAGATCAGTGTCGGTTTCGTTCGTCGCAACGAGTGCGTCCCGTACGCCGCCGGATCAAGCCCAATCTCCGCGACCCAGCCGTCGACAATCCGCGCGTACTGGCGCGTACCAAGGTGTGGTGACCTATGGACCCGGCTAGGGAACAGGTAACAATCGGACTTCAGTTCCGCGCGCCTGATCCAAGCTTCCACCACCTCTCTTGTCGGTGGCGTAATCTCGAACTGTACTGGGCGCTGGGTTTTCTGCTGCTGAACGATGGCCCGAGCGCCGACCCGATCGCCGTGGCACACGTCACGCACCCGCAGATTTGTCAGATCGCAAGCGCGCAGCTTGCTGTCGATTCCGAGGTTAAACATTGCCAGTTCTCGCATGCACACCGGCTGTAGTCACGACGCCGGAGCCGAAACGTAGCGCTACAATACGGCTCGCCGCGCCAGGAGGACGACATGGCGGTACGGCGCTGAACGCAGGCGCAGTGAGACTGGCCGGCTGCTGGCGGCTCGTACAGTAGGCTAATGCTAGACTACGCGCGACCCTCGGGCTCGCACGCAAGGCGAGTTCGCACGACAGGAGGGACCGACATGAATGCAGCGTCGACGCCGAGTTCCGCTGCTGCGACTGCCTGGCATGCCCTGACCGTCGATGAGGTAGTGGAGCGACTCGCGACCCGCGTCACGGAAGGCCTCGATGCGAGTGAAGCTTCGACTCGGCTGCAGAAGCACGGGCCGAATCGTCTTCCGCAAGGTAGGAAGCAAGGGCCGTTGATGCGCTTCGCTTCCCAGCTCAACAATATTCTCGTTTATGTCCTGCTCGGCGCCGGCTTCGTCAAGCTCATGCTCGGCCTGTGGCTCGACGCCGGAATCATCTTCGGGGTTGTGCTTCTCAACGCACTGCTCGGCTTCGTTCAGGAAGGTAAAGCCGAGAAGGCGCTCGACTCGATCCGCAACATGCTGTCAGCCGAGGCGCGGACGATTCGCGGCGGGGAGACGCGCATGATTCCGGCTGATGAACTGGTGTCCGGCGATGTCGTGCTCCTGGAATCCGGCGATAAGGTACCAGCGGATCTGCGGCTCGCTGAGGCGAAGAACCTGCGCACCGAGGAGGCGGCGCTCACCGGCGAGTCGGTTCCTGCACAGAAGATCACCGATCCCGTCGCGGAAAAGTCAACCGTAGGCGACCGCGAGAATATGGCTTTCTCCGGCACGATGGTCGTATCGGGTCGCGCGACCGGTTTGGTAGTCGCCACGGGCAGCGAGACCGAGTTAGGCAAGATCAACCAGATGCTTGCAGGTGTCAGCGCGCTCGAGACGCCGCTCCTGCGGCAGATCAAGCGGCTGGGCTACATGATCACGACGGTCGTCGGCGTTGTTGCGGTCGTGGTGTTCGCGTACGGTCGATGGGTGATGGGCATGGAGTTTGTCGAGTTGTTCCAGGCGATCGTCGGCATCGCGGTGTCGCTGATTCCCGAAGGCCTACCCGCGCTCATCACGATCACGCTGGCGATCGGCGTGCAGCGCATGGCGAGTCGCAATGCCATCATCCGGCGCCTGCCCGCGGTGGAGACCCTCGGCTCGGTGTCGCGTATCTGCTCGGATAAGACGGGAACTCTGACGTTGATGGAGATGATGGTCGTCTCCGCCGCCACCGCGGAAGCGCAGTACCAGATCACCGGCAACGGCTACGCACCGGAGGGCGAAATCAAGAAGGACGGAAAGCCGGCGGACAAGGACCTTCTGCTCGAACTCTTCGGCCGTACCTCACTCCTCTGCAACGATGCCGAGTTGTTCCAGCAGGAAGGCGTGTGGAAGGTCGAAGGCGACCCCACGGAAGGGGCACTCTACCCGTTCGCGACCAAACTCGGCATGGCGCGAGACACCGAGCAGAAGGCGTGGCCGCGCATCGACGCGATCCCTTTCGAGTCGGAGCACAAGTTCATGGCGACGCTGCACAGAGGCGTCGATGCGAAGGAGATGCTGCTCGTCAAAGGCGCGCCCGAGGTGGTGCTCGAGCACTGTGACCGGCAGCAGCTCTCCGACGGCAAGCAGACGCCGCTCGATCGCGACCGCTTCATGAAGGTCTCGGACAAGCTCGCCGGTCAAGGCGAGCGCGTGCTCGGGCTCGCGTGGCTCGAGAGCCCTGGAGTGAAGGCGGGAAGTCTCGGCCCAGCGGATCTACCCAACAATCTGGTTCTGGTCGGTCTCGTTGGCCTGCTCGACCCGCCGCGCAAGGAAGCGATCGAGGCAGTGAAGGAATGCCACGGCGGTGGTGTGCGCGTCACGATGATCACCGGCGATCACAAGATCACCGCGGCGGCGATCGCCAAGATGCTGGGCATCGGCGACGGCAAGACCGCCGTCGCCGGCACCGAGATCGAGGAGATGAACGAGGCGGAGCTGCAAGTGAGGGTATGCGACGTCGACGTCTTCGCGCGGGCGAGCCCAGAACACAAGCTGCGCCTGGTGAAGGCGATCCAGGCGAACAGGGAGATCGTGGCAATGACCGGCGACGGCGTGAATGACGCGCCCTCGCTTAAGAAGGCGGACATCGGTGTCGCCATGGGAATCAAAGGCACCGAGGTGACCAAGGAAGCGGCAGAGATGATCCTCGCCGACGACAATTTCGCTTCGATCACCGCCGCGGTCAAGGAAGGCCGCACCGTCTACAACAATGTTGAGAAGGCGATTCTCTTCATGTTCCCGACCAATTTCGCCCAGGCCATGGTTATCGCCGTGGCAATCTTTGTCGGCTTCACGCTGCCGATCACCGCGCCGCAGGTGCTGTGGGTCAACATGGTCACTTCGGTGGCGCTTGGCTTGGTAATTTGCTTCGAGCCGCACGAGACCGACGTGATGACACGGCCACCGCGCGCAGTCGACCGGCCGATCTTGACCGGGTTCGGAGTCTGGCGAATCCTATTCATTGGAGTGGTTCTGTTTGCATTCACGCTGTGGGCCTTCTTCTGGATGAAGGGACTCGGCGCATCGGATGCGCTGGCGCGCACGGTCGCGGTCAACGCGATCACCCTGGGGCAGTGCTTCTACCTGCTCAATAGCCGCTACCTCCTTGACAACTCACTGTCGATCAAAGCGCATCTTGGCAACAAGTACCTGCCGCTCGGCATCGGCGCGGTGGTGATCCTGCAGCTGCTGTTTACGTATGCCACACCCATGCAGCGGTTGTTCGACACTGAAGCAGTGCCGCTTTACGTTTGGCCGAGCCTAATCGCTGGCGGCCTCGTGTTCTTCCTGGTCGTCGAGCTGGAGAAGCTGATCATCCGCTCCAGCAGCTCGCTGTGCAGCGCCGTTACGGCCGTGGAAGCCGGCGCGTGAACGTGCCCGAGATCGTCGTTGTTAAGACGAACCCGGGTTATGCCCCAATCTGGGCCACCGCGGCACGGGTACTGTCGTGGCGGTGCATTGCAAATAGGCGCGCGCGGCAAACGCGTCGTCTCTTCGCGAACCATGGAGCAGCGCCCTCGGAATCCAAGGCGCTGTTTCCGTGGGGCACCCTATTCGATCTATCCGGCGGCCGCGCCACGTATTGAGGGTTCCTGTCGCAACGACCGGAGGATTGTTCGACGAGCCGGCGGCGACGACGGTGCCGGTAGGGACAGCGACGGCGACGTTCACGAGCTGCAGCACGCTAAAGCTGATCAGAAGCCGAAGGGCGGCGTTATGCCGGTGTAGTCGCCGAGCACGTAAGCGCTATAAGGTCCATTCATCTGTTTCGCCGTGCTGGGACTATAGCCAGGGTCGTTGATGATGCCGTAGCTTGCAAAGATGACCTTTCCCTGGGTCACCTCGATCACCTGGTCATTAAACTGATCGCTGATTAGCGTATTGCCATTGTGCAGCCGCACGGCGCGTGTCGGCAGCGGCGCCGAATTGCTTCCCGGGCGGGTGTTAGTGAAGTATTGCCAGACCACGTTGTCTCCGGCATCGACTTCGACGATGCGACTGTTATTGGAATCGGTAAGCAGCGTGTTGCCGTTGGCAAGCCGACTGGCGAAGGCACAGCCACTTACCGTGCCGCCAGCGGTAAAGATCCCTCCTTTTACGATCGTCGCCGCGGTGTCGTGTGTGACTTCAATGGCGCGGTTGTTGTTCTCGTCAGCGATTAGGATGTGGCCATTGGCGAGCAATTCGGCCGAATTGGGATTGTTGAGCTGGCCAGGGTCACTGCCAGGGACGCCCGTTCCGTAGTGCCACACGATGGCGTTGTCGAGCGGTCGTACTTCGATAACGCGCGCGTTGCCCTGATCCGTGATAAGCACGTGCCCGTTCGGCAGGAAGGTGTTCTGCACAGGCGTGTTGAGCTGATTGGGTCCAGACCCTGTGACGCCGAACTGGCCATACTGCCAGACGATGTTGCCGCTACTGTCGACCAGGATCACACGGTTGTCGGCGCAGCCTTTCTTGCAGTTCTTAGTTACTCCCGGGGGGATGCCGGTGCCTGACATCAGAGTGTGATCACCAACGCGTTCGGCGTCATTTGTGCCGACCATCGCGTTTGCGCTGGTGTCCCCCGGACCGTTGCCAAACTGCCACACGATGTTGCCCGCCGGATCAATCTCGATCACCCGATTGTTGAACTGATCAGTGATGAGGATGTTGCCGGGTTGGTTGAATTCGCCCGCGGCCGCAATACCTGTTTCGCCCATCATGAGTCCGATACCGAACGCGATGGATGCGCCGAGGCGACCCATACTCCATTGATCCGTCTTCTCGATGGATCGATCTTCTTGGGCTTCAATCGGCGCGACCTGGCTGCGAATGAAACCTTTGCAATAGCAGTCTTGCGAAGTACTGTCCTTTGCTGTGCAGGCCATCTTTTCCTCCGATATTCGTTGTGTGTAGCGCTTCAAGCGACAATCAACGTCGAGCGCCGTAGGTTGCCAAACACCCTCGGAGTTCACGCTATTCCGATCGCCAATTAAATACCCTGTACAGACAAAAGATTCCAGCCGAAGCAACGGTCAGATCCTTGCACCCTACTTTCGTCTTGCTTGCGCATTTCTCGTGCGCGCGAACCTTGTTCCCGTAAGGAGAAGCGTTGCCGCATCGTGCGAACCCGCCGTTGACGAACTTCGCAAGCACTCCGACACAAGATTGACAGCCATATCGCAGGTAGCTGAAAGCTTGGTTGTGTAGCATGACGTGAGTGAGATTGCCTTACGTTTCGTCTCCGCGAAGTCCGCTTGGCGGTGGTCCTCCAGAACCGGGTGTCGCGTCGCCATCAGCAACACAACTTAGCGCGCTGTAATCCTGCTGCACGCCTTAGCGACGCTCCGCAAGAGTCAGCAGGATTAGAAAGATTCTCTTTTGTCGGAAGTCGCGCAGACTCGCGGGTTCGATCGCAGGGCTAGACCGTTCTCTCGCCGGTAGGAGGTGTGAGATGGCGAACCCGTGCAAGATCGCAAGGCAGCTGATACCAGCCGTGTGTGACGTCTCCGTCACGAACGTCTGTAACGCCGTGTGCGACTTCTGCGGATACGCGCGCGACAAGGGGCTAGTCCATGACCGGCGCTGGATCGACCGGCGACGTTTGGGCGAGGCGCTGCCGATCCTGCGTCGCCGCGGCGTCTGTTACCTGAACTTCCAGGGTGGTGAACCGCTGCTGCACCCCGAGATCGATGGCTTGGTGGGCGATGCTCGAGTGGCCGGCATGACGCCGGCGCTAATCACGAATGGCTGGTTCCTGCCGCAGAAGATCGAGCCGCTCGCGGCGGCAGGCCTCGCGACTCTACTCGTTTCAATCGACAGCCATTTGCTGGAGGAGCACGAGCGCAACCGCGGCCTGCGTGGCGTTGGCGAGCGCATTCGCAAAGGACTTGCCGAAGCGCGGCGACGCCGCATTGCCACACTCGCCTCTATCACCGTCAATCGTCTGGTTCGCTACGAGGCGCTGCCCGAGCTGCTGACCGATCTCGGCTTCGACGCTGCCACGTTCTCCTATCCGCGCAAGGAGCCCTTCGGCTCATCCTCGCTCGTCTATGGCGGAGACTCCGCGCTAGTCGATTTCACGCAGACGGAGCTGGTCGAAGCGCTGGAATCAATCAAATCGCTCAAGAAGCGATTTCCAGTACTGAACCCTACGGCATCAATCGAGGACATTCAGCGTCATGTCCGCGGCGAGCCAGAAACCTTCGCTTGCGTCGGTGGCCACAAATACTTCTATGTGGACTGGAATCTGCAAATCTGGCGCTGCGAAGCCTGGAGTCAACCGCTCGGCTCAGTGTTCGACCTCGATCGCATCCCAGATCAGCGGGATCGATGCACTGCATGCATGATGTCTTGCTATCGCGACACCAGCGTACTGATGCATGCAGGAGTTGCGTTCGAGGATGCCCTGGCCGCGGCGGCCAATGGGCAGTTCAGTCAAGCAGCGGCGCTAGTATTCCGCCGCAGCGTGGCCCGGTCATTACGCTCGGTGGTCGAGGAAGCTGGCGTAGTTCGCCGGCTGGCGGGGCATGGCACCCGTAGCGCGCGAGGGACAGCTCCTGTCACCATTCAGCGATCGACGCAAGATGAGGCGGCGAACTAAGTCACGATCGGCTACGGGCGAAGTTAGACGCGATCCTCGAACAACCGCAGTTGGCTGCGGGCTCAACCGGTCGACGCAACACCGTCCATCCTTACAGACAAGGGTTTGAACCCTATGGCCTTCCTGCGACGTGGCTTAGTGACGATCCGAGGCTGTACTAGCACGAGTGAGAGGGACCACGAAACAGCCTTACTA
>DATFSE010000003.1:0-4682 GCA_035262745.1 Casimicrobiaceae bacterium
TGCCGAAATGCGCATGGAACCAGTCGCCGCCATAGGGCGCGGCGGTGACCATGCCGACCGGCTCATAGTCCTGCCGGTAGACTTGATCGCTCTTGCCGTCCTTCCACGGCGTCATCCCGATCGCCCGCGGCCAGGTATAGGTGTAGCCCTTGCCTTTGATGCAGACCAGCACCGCCGAGGACATGTGCGCGTGCGCCTTGGAATAACGACCGGTGATGTGCTCACCAACAAAGCCGTAGAACACGTTGCCCGCCATGTTTGGTTCCATCCGCTTGTAGCCAGGCGAGCGGCGGTTATCGAGATAAAGCTCGGCATTGAAAACGTCGGGGATAAGGTTGGTCTTGCGCATGGCGAGTCCGCGCAGCGGATCCGGCATGATGTCGTCCCTGGGCTTGAAATAACTTTCGCTGCCGTCGTAGCGGGACGGAAACGTGATTGGGCAATTGAAAATCCAGTCGCTGTCACGGAAAAGATTCATCACGTTAGGCGCCGTCGATGCCACTAGGATGAGCGCCGGACTCGAAGCTGCGTTCACGATGCGGTGCCAGGCGTTGAGCGGAACCGCGAACATGGAGCCGCGCTGCCACTCGAAGCTGTGCGGTTTCTTCTGATCGTCGGTCCAGATCTCGGTCGTGCCTCGGCCTTCGACAACGACCATGATCTCCTCGTACATATGACGCTCGGGGTTGAGCGCCCCGGCGCCCGGGACCTCGACCACGTAGCAACCCCAACGGCCTTCGGTGCCGTAGAGCTGGATGAAGGTTCCGTTGCCGCCCATGCGGTTCCAACGCTTGAGCGGCATGTCCTGTACTCGCCGCACTCCGATGCCGCGATAAATCGGAATCCCCTGCGCCTCCATGTAGTCGTCATACGGCGTATTGGGCCGCTTCCAAGCGCCGTATCCCGCGTTCTTGAGCCCTTCCGGTTCGTGCCAGTGGCTGCCGTCGGTTGTATCGTGCATGTTGTTTCTCCGTCAGACGCGGCGTGCGGGCAGTCCAGACGATCGGCGCAAATGATAACGGCTCGCCGGAATGTTCGAAAGCCAAGACAGAGCGCGCGGTGGCTGCGGCCAGCGTGGCTTACCGTCAGTCGTCAAACGTCCCCTGTCCCGACCGCCTCCACCGCTCGCGTGGCCGCGTGGGCTCGCGGCGGACGAGCCGCCGCGCCACCACAGCTACCGAAAAGCTGACGGCCAAGAACCGCGCGAGGTGGTGCGCCCCGACATAGACCGGGTCGAGATGCATCGCGAGGGCGAGCACCATCATCGTGTCCTGCGCGCCCGGCGCGAAGGCGACAATCACGTCGGCAATCCGAAACGGAAGCAGCGCTACAACGACCAACGCAAACGACGCGGCAACGGCGACGGCGACCGCAAACGAGCCAAAGGCCGCCGCCAGATAGCTCAGCAGTATCTTGGGGCTCGTATTCGCGAATCTTGCGCCTGCGACCGCACCCAGCGTGAGCACGGCGGCGCCGCCTGCCCACCAGGGCAGTGAAATATGGATCAAATCCGTCCCGTGAAGCAGTCCGGAGCCGGCCATGGCGCCGAACATGAGGCCGCCAGGAAATCTTATGCGCAGCATGGCGAGCGCAGAAAGGCTCGATACCGTTACGAGGATCGCAAGTTCAACGAGCGAGGCTTCTGTCGCGCCCCGCGTTGATACAACGGGCTCTACGGTCGAGCCGAACAGCGCAAGTCCCGCGGGCAGGCCGAGCACGATCAAGAGCACGCGCATCACGTGTACGATCGCGATTCCGCGCACATCGGCATCGAACTCGGCTGAGAGCGCCATCACTTGCGCCATCGAGCCCGGGCTCGCGCCGAGCAATGCCGACAACGGGTCCCAACCGTGTGCCAAACGCAGGTACCAGGCGGTGGCGGTCATCATGCAGATTGCCGCGACCACGAGCAGCGCGACGCTCAGCGGCCAGCTCGCAATCCCCTTGAGCGTGGCTGGTGTGACCACCGCCCCCAGCAGAATACCGACGAGCACAAAGCACAAGCGCGCGAGGGGCAGCGGTATCTTTACGGCACAGCCCGCTAACGCGGCGACCGCGACCGTCAGCATCGAGCCCGAGACCAGTCCGCCTGGAAAGCCGATGAGATGAAAGCCTATCCCGCCCACCGCGGCAATGAGCAACGTCCCGGCGACCTGCATAAGCTCGCGCAGCGGGGAAACTGGAGGCGGCATTGCTTGGTCCCGGACGCTCGGGTCGCCGGGCAAGGCGCGCCCCGCCGTGCGCTTTGAATCACTGATCAATGGCGCCTGCGATGCGCTGCGTCAAATGGAGGCCCATGTGCCGAGGCACATACAAGACCCTCTTGGATACGCCGACGGGGAGTGCCGCCACGCGACCAGCGATATTCTCGCGCGTCCGTTCGTGCGATAGAATGCAAGGGCGGGCTTCGCGCCCCCAAGGACCGCGGAACCATCATGCTGCAAGGCTGGATCGTTATCGCCTTCGCGCTCGGCTATATCGGCCTCTTGTTCGTAGTTGCAAGCTACGGGGACCGGACTCGGCGGTTCGGGCGCGAAGGCGGTTGGCGACACTTCATTTATCCGCTCTCGCTCGCGATCTACTGCACCTCCTGGACGTTCTTTGGCTCGGTAGGGCTTGCCTCGCGCACCGGCTTCGACTTTTTGACCATTTATGTCGGCCCGATCCTGTTGGTTGGGCTGTGCTCGCCGCTGATCATGCGCATCGTGCGGCTAGCCAAGGCACAGAACATCACGTCGATCGCCGACTTTATTGCGGCCCGTTACGGCAAGGCCCAGACCGTCGCTGCCACCGTAGCGCTCATCGCCATTGTCGGCACCATTCCCTACATCGCGCTTCAGCTCAAAGCGGTGTCGTCTTCACTGACCACGATCCTCGTGCATATCGGACCCGCGAGCGGCGCGATGCAGCCGGTGTTGGGAGACATCGCGCTCTACGTAGCGCTGGCAATGGCGATCTTCGCCGTCCTGTTTGGTACGCGCCATATCGACGCCACCGAGCACCAGGATGGATTGATGCTGGCGATCGCGACCGAGTCGATCGTCAAGCTCGTCGCTTTCGTCGGCGTCGGCATATTCGTCACGTTCTGGATGTTCGACGGGCCGCGGCTACTCTTTGCCCAAGCCCTGGAGCGGCCAGACACCGCGGCCGTGCTCACCCGCGAGCCAGCGCCGGGCACGCTGCTCGCAATGACGCTGTTGTCGCTGTTCGCCATCGTACTGCTGCCGCGTCAGTTCCACGTCACCGTGGTCGAGAACAACAGCGAGGACGAGATCAGGCGCGCTTCTTGGCTGTTTCCGCTCTATCTCGTGCTGATCAATCTGTTCGTCGTACCGATCGCATTGGCCGGACTGCTGACATTCACGCCGGGCCAGGTCGACAGCGACATGTTCGTCCTGGCTCTACCGCTCGCCGCGCATTCCGAGCTGTTTACGATCGCAGCCTTCGTCGGAGGCCTTTCGGCGGCGACCGCGATGGTAATCGTGGAATCGGTCGCGCTCGCCATCATGGTGTCGAACGACATCGTTATGCCGCTCGTGCTGCAGCGGCGTGAGGCACTGATCACCGGGCGAGACAATATCGGTGGTTTGCTGCTCACCGTGCGGCGAATGGCGATCTTCGTCATTCTGTTTCTCGCCTACGTGTACTATCGCTTGGCGGGCGATGCACAGCTTGCCTCGATCGGCCTGTTGTCCTTTGCGGCAGTTGCGCAGCTCGCACCTGCTTTCTTTGGCGGACTGATCTGGCGACGGGGTACCGCACGCGGCGCGTTGGCGGGGATGACGGTCGGAATCCTAGTCTGGGCCTACACGCTGCTGCTGCCGAGCTTGGCGGACGCCGGCATCGTCGGTCAGAGCCTGCTCTCCCAGGGCCCGTGGGGAATCGCGATGCTGCGCCCGCAGGCGCTCATCGGACTCGATCTGCCACCACTCGCCCACGGCGTGATCTGGAGCCTTTCGCTCAATGCTCTTGCCTATGTGGTGTTCTCGCTTGGGCGCGCGCCGGCATCAATCGAACGCGTGCAGGCCGACCTCTTCGTTCCCTCCGACCTGACCCCGATCCCGCCGAGTTTTCGGCTGTGGCGCTCCTCGGTAACGGTCGAGGAATTGACCACGACCGTCTCCCGCTACCTCGGCGAGGAACGCACACGCACCTCCTTCGACAGCTATGCCTTGACGCGCGGCATCAGCATTGATCCAAAAGCCGAGGCGGACTTTCAGCTCCTGCGCTATGCCGAGCATCTGCTCGCGTCCGCGATCGGCGCGGCATCGTCCCGCCTCGTGCTCTCGCTCCTCTTGCGCAAGCGTACGGTCTCGACCAAGGCCGCGCTCAAACTTCTCGACGACGCGAACGCCGCCATCCATTACAACCGTGAGATTTTACAGACCGCGCTCGACCATGTTCGCCAGGGCATCGCGGTATTCGACAAGGAGCTGCACCTCGTCTGTTGGAATCGCCAGTTTGGCGAGATCCTCGCGCTACCGCCGCAGCTCACTCGGGTTGGCACCGGCCTCGACCACATCCTGCGCTTCCACGCCGAGCAGAGCACTTCTGACAAAAACACCGCCGAGGCGCTCGTGCGCCAACGGCTTGCCCGTTACGTCGCAAGCAGCGAGCCGTTTCTGGAACGCTTTGATGACCGCGATCTGGTCATGGAGGTGCGTGCGAACCCGATGCCGGAC
>DATFSE010000004.1:0-25268 GCA_035262745.1 Casimicrobiaceae bacterium
CCGCCGGCCTTGCGTACTCCACCAGCCTGGCCGCCCGGCGCTCGAAAGCGTCGCGGCGCGAAAGCCGGCGCCGCTGACTCGGGGAAACCAGCGGGAAATGCCGCGCGTCCGCGAGCTGCGCGTTGGCTTCCTCGCAGCTGCACTCTGCCGTGACCCAGAGCGTCGGGTCGAGCCGTCTCATGTCGAACGATCCGGAGTAGCTTCGCAACGTCTTCCGCCCACGCTTGTCGAAATATTCATGGAAGTAGGACAGGGCCAGCTCGCGCAGGGTGCGATAGATGGCATCGCGATGCCGCAGATGAGTCCCGTTGCTCTTGGAGACCGCACCCCACGCGTCTCCACGACGGTACAACGCGACCACATGCGGATCGTCGCTCGCGTCGCAGTCCATGTGCATCACCCACGGAGTCTCGCCGTGGACCCACAACGCGCAGGCGGCAACAAACGCAGCTTCGATGCAGTGCGCGCGGCGCTGCAGCAGCACTTGGCGTACCGAGAGCATGGTCTCGCCGCCGATCTCATGATTGATCGGAATCGCGTTGACGAAAGCCTGGATTTTATGGGGCGTGTCGAGTCGTCGCAGAATGGCAAACTCGCGCCGCGTGAGACCGAGATCCTCGCGCCTTCCAAACCGCCGGTAACGGATGGTGGCCATGCGTGCGGCGATCATAGCATCGGGCCTACGGATCTTCCTCCGGCGCCTGAACCGCGGACGCTTCGCATTCGAGCGCCGGAGCCCGCAGCCGGTACAATGCAAGCATGAAACCCGTCGCCATCTTCCGCTTTTCGGCGACCGAGGGCCCGGGCCACTTCGGCGAGTGGCTCGACGCGCAAGGGATTCCGTGGGAGCTCGTCGCATTCGATCATGGCGAGATGGTTCCCGCGGATCCGCGTGCGTTCGCCGGCATGGCGATGATGGGCGGACCGATGAGCGCCAACGACGACCTTCCGTGGAACGCGCCGCTGCTGGGCCTGGTGAGAGACGCGGTTGCATCCGATGTCCCGGTGATCGGGTTTTGTCTTGGAGGCCAGTTGTTCGCGAAGGCGCTCGGCGCGGAGGTAAAGCGCACGGCAACCCCGGAAATCGGCTGGGGTGAAGTGACCACTCCCGATCCGGGGCTGCGAGGCTGGTTCGGCGGACGCGAACGCTTCACGACCTTTCAATGGCACTACGACGTGTTCGGATTGCCGCCTGGAGCGAAGCGGGCGCTGACTAACGCCTTCAACCTGGAGCAGGGTTTCGTACTGGGCAAGCACATCGCGATGCAGTGCCACGTCGAGATGACGCGCGAGATGGTCGATAGTTGGTGTCGCACCGGCGGCTCCGAGCTGCCTGTCCACTCGACCGGGACCATGCAGAGTCGCGAGGCGATCCTCGACGACGCCCAGGCCCGCCTTGCAGAGCTCTCTGTCGTCGCCGACGATATTTTCGCGCACTGGTCACGCGGTCTCGCGCGCTGATGGGATCGATCCGGCCGCTTCCCGATCACCTGATCAACCAGATAGCGGCGGGGGAAGTTGTTGATCGCCCTGCTTCGGCACTGAAGGAGCTGCTCGAGAACAGCATCGACGCCGGAGCTACCGACATCGACATCGATCTCGCCGCAGGCGGCGTCAAGCTGATCCGCGTCGCCGACAATGGCGACGGCATCGAGCGCGAGGATCTGCAGCTTGCGGTGGCGCGCCATGCCACGTCGAAGATCGCAGTGCCGCGCGACCTCGAGATGATTGCCACGCTGGGCTTCCGCGGCGAAGCGCTCGCGAGCATCGCCGCAGTGTCGCGCCTCTCACTAACCTCGCGGTCGCGCGATAAAGCGCACGCGTGGCGCATCGAAGTCGACGGCGGCGAAGTAGGAGTGCCGCAGCCGGCGGCGCTCGCCAGCGGGACCACCGTCACCGTGCACGAGCTTTACTTCAACACGCCGGCGCGGCGCAAATTTCTGCGCACCGAAGCTACCGAGTACGGACACTGCGAAGAAGCCTTCCGCCGCATCGCGTTGTCGCATCCCGATGTCGCATTTACCCTGCAGCACAACGGCAATGTCCGCTACCGCTTGCTTGCGCAAGGTCGACGCGCCCGAGTCGATGCGCTGCTGGGCGAGGCGTTCGCGACTCAAGGAGCGCACGTCGACGAACAGGGTCCGGCGCTTGCGCTTGCCGGATGGGCGGTCCGCCCTGCGTACGCCACTGCCACCCGCGAAGCCCAGTATGTATTTGTCAACGGACGCTTCGTGCGCGATCGCGTACTGACCCACGCGTTGCGCGACGCCTACCGCGACGTTCTGCATCACGAGCGACAGCCAGCTTACGCGCTCTGGCTCGTCATCGACCCTCGCCTGGTGGACGTCAACGTTCACCCGACCAAGACCGAGGTGCGCTTCCGTGACTCCGGCGCCGTGCATCAGTTCGTGCGTCACTCGGTGGACAAGGCTCTGGCGGCGACGGCTTCGGAGCAGCCGCCAGTGTCGGCCGCCGAGCGACTCGGCGTCGCCGCGGCGCGGCTTCCTCCCATTCCGCCGTCTTCCGACATTCGAGCGAGCTCGGCCGCGGTGGCGCAAACGGCGATTCCTCTCGGCACGGGCGAGCCAGCAGCCTTTTACGCACGGTTATTCGGAACGCGCGCGATCGCCGATAGCGGTCCCGATTTGCCCAACGACGATCCTCACCCCTTGGGCTTCGCGCTGGCGCAGCTCCACGGCATCTACGTTCTGGCGCAGAACCGGGATGGCCTGGTGCTCATCGACATGCACGCCGCGCACGAACGTATCGTGTACGAGCGGCTGAAATCTGCGCTCGATGGCTCGCTGCCAATGCAACCGCTGCTCGTTCCCGCGAGCTTTGCCGCAGATCCGCTCGATGTCGCTACGGCGGAGGAAAATGCGGAGACGCTGGCCGACCTCGGGTTTGCACTTTCCCCGATGGGTCCCTCCACGCTTGCCATTCGCGCGGTCCCCGCCATGCTTGCCGACGCGGACACGGTGGCGCTCGCTCGCGCCGTGCTCGCCGATGTTCGCGAGTACGGTGGCAGCCGCGTGCTCACACTCAAGCGCGATGAGCTCTTGTCGACCATGGCGTGTCATGGCGCCGTGCGCGCGCACCGCAGCCTGACGCTTCCCGAAATGAATGCGCTGTTGCGAGAAATGGAAGCCACGGAGCGTGCCGGCCAGTGCAATCATGGTCGGCCGACGTGGTACCAACTAACATTGTCTGATCTAGATCGCTTGTTCATGCGGGGAAGGTGATCGCGCCCGTCATCCTCCTCATGGGCCCGACGGCATCGGGCAAGAGCGCGGTCGCGCTGGAGCTTTCGAAGCGATTGCCGCTGGAAATCGTCAGCGTCGATTCTGCCCAGGTCTATCGCGGCATGGACATCGGCACCGCCAAGCCGGATGCGGCTACGCGGGCGCGCATACCGCACCATCTGATCGACATCATCAGTCCGGAGCAGGCGTACTCCGCGGCGCGCTTTCGCACCGATGCGCTTGCCGCCATCGCTGCCATCCGGGCGCGCGGGCGCGTTGCCCTGCTGGTCGGTGGCACCATGCTCTACTTCAAGGCGTTGCGCGAAGGCCTCTCCGCCTTGCCTGGCGCCGATCATGCCGTCCGCGCAAGGCTAGATGAGCGGGCCGCCGCGCGAGGCTGGCCGGCGTTGCATGCCGAGCTTGCGAAAGTCGACCCCGCGACGGCGGCGCGACTTCGACCCACCGACGCTCAGCGCATCCAACGCGCGCTCGAAGTCTACGAGCTGTCGGGCCGGCCGCTCTCCGCATTGCATGAAACGCGCGACGCGACGGACGCTTCCGAGTATCTTGCCTTCGCGCTGATTCCTGTCGATAGGGCGGAGCTCCACCGGCGCATTGCGGAGCGCTTCGATGCGATGCTTGTAGCAGGATTGATCGACGAGGTACGCGGTTTGCGCGTGCGCCATGCTCTCCGCGCCGACACGCCTTCGATGCGCTGCGTCGGCTATCGCCAGGTCTGGCAGTTTCTCGAAGGTGACGGCGACCGGACGACGCTACGCGATCGCGGCGTCGCTGCGACGCGCCAGCTTGCCAAACGTCAACTCACCTGGCTGCGCTCGATGAATGTCGAGGCGGTCGACGGCCCGGTAACCGACATTGCACAGAGCATCGCAACGCGCGCTCAAGGACTCGCTTGAAGCTGGCAGGCGCCTTGCTGCTGTGCAATAATTAGGCATTGATCGCGCCTTCCAATCGTCTCGAGTCATGATCGCCCGCACGCTCTACGACAAACTCTGGGAGAGCCATGTCGTGCGCACCGAGAGCGACGGCACGACGCTGCTGTACATCGACCGCCACCTCGTCCACGAAGTCACCAGTCCGCAGGCCTACGAAGGCCTCCAGCTCGCCGGCAGAAAGCCGTGGCGCGTCGAATCCATCGTAGCGACGGCCGATCACAATACGCCGACGACGCACTGGGATCGCGGAATAGACGATCCGACTTCACGGGTGCAGGTCGACGCGCTCGATCGCAACATCCGCCAGTACGGCGCCAAGGCGTATTTTCCATTTCGCGACGCGCGGCAGGGCATCGTTCACGTCATCGGGCCTGAAAGCGGCGCAACGCTTCCGGGAATGACGGTGGTGTGCGGCGATTCGCACACCAGCACGCACGGCGCATTTGGTTGCCTCGCGTTTGGCATCGGCACCTCCGAGGTCGAGCACGTGCTCGCGACCCAGTGCCTGCTGACGCGGCAATCCAAAGTCATGCGCGTCAACGTCGAAGGCGCGCTTCCCTTCGGGTGCACAGCCAAGGATGTTGCGCTGGCGATCATCGGCAAGATCGGAACCGCGGGCGGGACGGGGTTCGCGATCGAGTTCGGCGGCTCGGTCATCCGCGCATTGTCAATGGAAGGCCGCATGACAATTTGCAACATGGCGATCGAGGCGGGGGCGCGCGCGGGCATGATCGCTGTCGACGACACTACCATCGAATATCTCAAAGGCCGGCCCTTCGCTCCCAAGGGCGAGATGTGGGATCGCGCCGTCACCCATTGGCGGACGCTCAAGTCCGACCCCGACGTGATGTTCGATCGCGTCGTCGATATCGCTGCGTCCACCATCGCTCCTCAGGTGACCTGGGGCACTTCGCCGGAAATGGTCACCAACATCGAAGGTCGAGTTCCCGATCCCGAGCGCGAAAAGGATCCGGTTGTCCGCGAGGGCATGGAGCGCGCGCTCACCTACATGGGCCTCGAGCCCAACACCGCGATCACTGACATCCGCATCGACAAGGTGTTCATCGGCTCGTGCACCAATTCGCGCATCGAAGACTTGCGCGCCGCGGCGTCGGTGGTGAAGGGTCGGCGCAAGGCCGACAACGTGAAGCTGGCGATGGTCGTTCCCGGATCGGGACTGGTGAAGTCTCAGGCCGAGCGCGAGGGCCTCGACCAGGTCTTCGCTGCAGCGGGCTTCGAATGGCGGCAGCCGGGATGCTCCATGTGTCTGGGCATGAACGATGACCGCTTGGGTCCCGGTGAGCGTTGCGCATCGACATCGAACCGCAACTTCGAAGGCCGGCAGGGTCCCGGTGGCAGGACGCATCTGGTAAGTCCCGCGATGGCCGCCGCCGCGGCCATCGCCGGGCATTTTGTCGACGTGCGTCGACTCGCTTGACTCGAGGAGGGCTCATGCTGCTCAGAACCGCCGTGTCGCTGTCGCTGATCGGCCTCGCCTTCGCGCTTGCCGCGTGCAACACCGTCGAAGGCGTAGGCAAAGACGTCAAGGCAACCGGGCAAGCCATCGAAAAAGCCGCGGACAAGAACAAGACCTACTAGGGCCTGATGAACCATGCAGCCATTTCGACTCCTCACCGGATTGGTGGCGCCGCTCGATCGCGCCAACGTCGATACCGACGCCATCATCCCGAAGCAGTTCCTGAAGTCGATCAACCGCTCCGGCTTCGGGCCGAATCTGTTCGACGCCTGGCGGTATCTCGATCGCGGTGAACCGGGTACCGACAGTGCGCGCCGGCCACTCAATCCGGATTTCGTCCTCAACGAGCCGCGCTACCAAGGGGCGCAGATCCTGCTGGCGCGGCGGAACTTCGGCTGCGGCAGCTCGCGCGAGCACGCACCTTGGGCGCTGCTCGATTACGGATTCCGCGCCATCATCGCTCCGTCGTTCGCCGACATCTTTTTCAACAACTGCCTGAAAAACGGGCTGCTGCCCATCGTCCTGTCGAGGCACGAGGTCGACCGCCTGTTCCACGAAACCGCTGCCTTCCCCGGCTTTAGACTCACCATCGATCTCGAGCAGCAGACCGTTGCCACGGCGGATGGCGCTACGGTCTTCGGCTTCGAAATCGAGCCATTTCGCAAGCACTGCCTGCTCAATGGCTTGGACGAGATCGGATTGACGCTTGCGCAGGCGGACGAAATCCGCGCCTTCGAGGCCAAGCACAAGGCGGAGCAGCCGTGGCTGTTCTGAGGGCGTGAAAATCGCGGTCCTTCCCGGCGACGGCATCGGTCCCGAAATCGTCGCCGAAGCACTCAAGCTACTCGACCATCTTCGCCGCGACGGTCTCGCCATCGAAACCGAGGCGGCTCCCATCGGCGGAGCGGGGTACGACGCGGCCAGACAACCGCTTCCCGAGACGACGCTCGAGCTCGCGCGAAACGCCGATGCGGTGCTGCTTGGCGCGGTGGGCGGGCCCCGTTATGACTCGTTGCCGCGGGAGCTCCGGCCGGAGCGGGGAATTCTCGCCTTGCGTAAGGAGCTCGGTCTGTTCGCCAACCTGCGGCCGGCGCTCTTGTACCCCCAGCTTGCGGGCGCCTCGACGCTCAAGCCCGAAGTCGTCGCGGGTCTCGACCTGATGATCGTGCGCGAGCTGACCGGCGACATCTATTTCGGGCAGCCGCGAGGCCGCCGAACGAACGCCGCCGGCGACGCCGAAGGTTTCGACACCATGCTCTACAGCGCCCCGGAAATCCGCCGCATCGCGCGGGTTGGTTTCGAGATCGCGCGAAAGCGCAACCGCAGGCTCTGCTCGGTCGACAAAGCCAATGTCCTCGACACCTCGATTCTTTGGCGAGAGGAGCTGACCGCGGTCGGCACGAGCTACCCCGACGTTGAGCTCTCGCACATGTATGTCGACAACGCTGCCATGCAGCTCGTGCGCAATCCCCGGCAGTTCGACGTGATCGTCACCGGAAACCTGTTTGGCGACATTCTGTCCGATGAGGCTTCGATGCTCGCGGGATCCATCGGCATGCTGCCGTCGGCGTCGCTCGATGCGCACGACAAGGGTCTCTACGAGCCGATTCACGGTTCCGCCCCCGACATTGCCGGTGAGGACAAGGCAAACCCGCTGGCGATGATCTTGTCGCTGGCGATGATGTTCCGCTACACCTTCGCCCGTAGCGATGTCGCCGAGCGCATCGAAGGCGCGGTGCGAAGGGTCCTAGGCAGCGGATTGCGTACTGCAGACGTTGCAGCGCCCGAAGAAAGGAGCGTCGGTACGCGGGAAATGGGCGACGCGGTACTAAAGGCGATTCGGTGAAGGTCCGCCGGCGACTCGATGTGCTGCCCAGGTCGAGAGGAAGTTGGCAAAGCTGGCCGCGTGCGGCCGCCCAGGCCGCGGTTGATCGGGACAATGCGCCGTGAGCGGTCACCCCATCCTTGTCCGACGCGCCGAACCGGGTGATGCGGAGGCGATCCATTCGATTTTCTGCGGACCGAAGGCGATTGCAGGCACGCTTCAGATTCCCTACGGGTCGGTCGAGATGTGGCGCAAGCGAATCGCTGACTTTCCGCCGGAAGATCACCTATTGGTCGCCACCATTGCCAGCGAGGTGGTCGGCAACCTGGGACTGAATACCTGGCCGAAATCGCCGCGGCGGCGGCATGTCGGCTACGTAGGCATGGCGGTACGTGACGACCGACAGGGTCACGGCGTGGGTAGCGCTTTGATGGTCTCGGTGATCGAGTTGGCGGATCGCTGGCTCAACCTGCAGCGCCTCGAACTTTCGGTGTATACCGATAACCTGGCGGCTATGGCACTGTATCGCAAGTTCGGCTTCGCCATCGAAGGAACCTGCCGCGCCTACGCCTTTCGCGACGGACAATACGTCGATGCATACTTGATGGCGCGGCTGCACCCGTCCTTCCGGGGTGGGACGGCGCAGAGTGAGGCGCTGAAGTAAGATTGTTCAGAGAGATCAATGGGAGTGAGGGACTACAGATGATGCGAGTCGGATTTGTAGGTTGGCGCGGGATGGTAGGGTCGGTGTTGATGCAGCGGATGCTCGCGGAAAAGGACTTCGAACACATCGATCCGGTGTTTTTTTCCACGTCAAGCGCCGGCGGCAAAGGGCCGGCGATCGGCAAACCTACGCCGCCGCTGCGCGACGCGGGAGACGTGAATGCCTTTGACGGGCTCGATGCAATCGTTACCTGCCAGGGCGGCGAGTGGACCAAGCCGATGTACCGCAAGCTGCGCGAGCTCGGGTGGGACGGCTATTTCATCGACGCCGCGTCGACGCTGCGTATGGCCGACGACTCGGTCATCATCCTCGATCCTGTCAATCGCGAGGTGATCGACGACGCGCTCAAGCGTGGGGTGAAGAACTACATCGGCGGCAACTGTACGGTCTCGCTCATGATGATGGCGATCGCTGGGCTGCTAAAACGCGACCTGGTTGAGTGGATGACGTGCATGACCTATCAGTCCGCGTCCGGCGCCGGCGCGCAAAACATGCGCGAGCTGCTGCAGCAGATGGGCGAGGCTCACCTCGCCGCCAAGAATCTTCTCGACGATCCGACATCGTCGATCCTCGATATCGACCGCGAAGTCGCCGGCATTCTCCGCGACGATCGTTTTCCGACCGAACACACCGGCGTTCCCTTGGCTGGGAGTCTGATTCCCTGGATTGCCGAGGACATGGGCAACGGCGTGAGCCGCGAAGAATGGAAGGGCGGCGCTGAGACCAACAAGATCCTCGGCCGCGAAAAGCACCCCATTCCCGTGGAATCGATCTGCGTACGCGTCGGCGCGATGCGTTGCCACAGCCAGGCCCTGACCATGAAGCTTCGACGAGATCTGCCGCTCGCCGAAATCGAAGCAATCATCGGCGGCGCCAACGAATGGGTGCGCGTCATTCCGAATACGCGCGAGGCGAGCATGCGCGAGCTCACCCCGGCCGCCGTGACCGGCATGCTGCAAGTCCCGATTGGACGGTTGCGCAAGCTGTCGATGGGTGAGGAATACCTGGGTGCATTTACCGTGGGCGATCAGCTTCTGTGGGGAGCCGCGGAGCCTTTACGACGCATGCTGCGCATTCTGCTGGTGGAGCAGCCCGCTTTGAGTCTCTTATGACAGAAGCAAACCGGGGACTCCTGAAGCCGGGGTCTTTTGCTGGGTTTTATGCTTCTGTGGGGCCCGCTGCGGTGCATGGCGCGCGATCCGGCAGCGCGGTTACAACAGATCATTGAGGGCGAGAACTCAAATGGCCGGCCACAAGGCGTTGTAGCCCTATATCCAACAGTACCCAGATATAGTAGACAGATGCACTAAGGATACCCAGCCGACTATGTTTCGGAAACCACCATTTTGGCTGGAAAAATTGAGCTAATACCGTGATTTAGCTTGCAGCTCAAACTACATGATGTTAATTTAGCTCGAGCTAACTAGCCCTCTGAGGTCGGCATGCGAGCAAAACCTTTGGTCACTTGCGGCCTATTGGCGAGTGCTCTGACGCTGTCCGTTCCCGTGTCCGCATTGGGATTGGGCAAGCTCACCGTGCTCTCCGGACTCGGACAGCCGCTTTCGGCGCAGATCGAATTGACTGCTGCGCAAAAAGACGAGCTCGATTCACTGCGTGCACGAATCGCCGACACTTCGGTGTATCGCGACAACAACGTGCAGTTTCCGGGTGTGCTTTCGCGAGCGCGCGTTTCCCTGGAGCAGGGAGCAAACAACACTCCGTATCTCAGAGTGACGACGGTGCAGCCGGTCAATGATCCGTTCCTCGACATGATCATCGAGATCAGCTGGGCGACCGGACGAGTGATCCGCGATTACACGTTCCTTCTTGATCCCCCGGGTAGCGGTGACACCCAAGCCGTTGAGCCAACGCAGCCGATCGTCGCCCAAGCCACACCGCCGAGCGAGCGTCGCGGCGCAAGGCGAGGCGCACCAGCTGCCACTGCGGAAACAGCGGCGACGGGTGGCGCGACCTCAGGAGGCGCGGGCGGGGATACGTACACAGTGAAGCGAGGCGACACGCTGTCGAAGATTGCCAAGGATTACAAGCCGGACAACGTGACTCTCGAGCAGATGCTCGTGACACTGTTCCGCAACAACGAGACCGCCTTTGACGGCAAGAACATGAACCGTCTGCGCACCGGACAGATCATCAACGTTCCGCCTGCGAACCAGTTGGGATCGGTGACCCAGTCCGAGGCGGTCGAGGTCGTTAAAGTGCAGGCCGCAGATTGGCGCTCGTACCGCGATCGCGTGGCGGCTGCAGCGCCGTCGACCGAGGCCACGCCTTCGCGACAATCCGCTGGCGGCAAGATCGGCGCTGTCGAGGATCAGGCCGCGCCGGCACAGGCGGGCAAGGACCAGCTGCGCGTTTCGCGGGAGGCTGGCAAAGGCACCGGAGCCGGCGCCGCCGAGGATGCCGCTGCCAAGGACAAGGCATTGCGCGAAGCCAACGCTCGCGTCGCGGAGCTTGAAAAGACGGTGAAGGACCTGCAAAAAGCCGCGGAGCTACGCAACCAGACGCTGGCTGAATTGCAATCTCGCGCCGAGGCGGCGAAAGGCAAGGCGCCGGAAGCGCCTCCCAAGGTCGCCGCCGCGCCAGCGCCCGTCAGCCAGCCGCCGCAGGCAACAACACCTGCTGCGCCGGCGCCTGCAGTTCCGGCTGTGACTGCACCACCAGCGCCCGCGCCGGAAGCGAAGGCACCGGAGACCAAGGCGCCTGAGACCAAAGCCCCCGAAGCCAAGTCGGCGGAAACCAAGGCAGCAGCAACGCCGGCGCCTGAAGCGAAGGCACCAGAAACCAAGGCAGAAACGCCGGCGCCCGCACCCAAGGCGGAGCCAGCCCCGGCGCCGGTGGTAGCCAAAGTCGCGCCGAAAAAGCCGGAGCCCTCTTTCCTGGAGGACCTGTTCGGCAACACCCCGACGTGGGCGATCGGCGGCGGCGCGCTTGTCGTGCTCGCCGGGATCGCAGGCATCATCGCTGCGCGGCGGCGCAAGACCACCAAGTTCGAGGACAGCATCATCTCCGGAACCGATATCAAGACCAACACCGTTTTCGGTTCCACCGGAGGAGGCGTCGTCAACACCGGCGACAACTCGCTCGCCAGCGACTTCAGCCGCGAGGGTCTGGGCAGCATCGACACCGACGAAGTCGATCCGATCGCCGAAGCCGAGGTCTATCTCGCCTACGGGCGCGATGCACAAGCCGAGGAGATTCTCAAAGACGCGCTTAAAAAGGATTCGCAGCGCCAGGAGATCTATCTCAAGCTGCTCGAGATTCACGCGCAGCACAACAAACCCTCGGCATTCGAGACCGTCGCGAGCGAGCTGTATTCGGTTTCCGGCGGACAGGGCGAGGTATGGCAGAAGGCGATGGCGCTGGGACGGCAACTCGATCCCAGCAATCCGCTGTTCGCCGAAGCTGGCGGGGCAGCGGCGCCGGCAAGCACGACGGATGCTCCGGCCGCAGAAGCGAGCGCAAGCTCCGATACGCAAGTATTTTCGGTGCCGCCGGAGCTCAAGCCCGAGCCGCACACCGCTTCCGCGCTCGACTTCAGTCTCGACGAGGACATCTCGCTCGCGCCAACTTCGGGGGCGGCGGAGCCCAAGACGCCGGCAGCGATTCTCGCCGGCGCAGAACAAGAAGTCGCCAAATCGAGCCGCGGCGCCGGCGAAGGGATCAAGGGTGCGGTGCTTGGCGGCGCGGCCGCCGCGGTGGCGGGTGCAGCAGCGTTCGCCAAGGTCCCCGAAAAGCACGCCCAGGACACGGTTTCCTTCGAGCCGGAGTCGGTACCCAAGTTCGATCTGGATTTTCAGCTCGAAGAGCCGTCGATGCCGCTACCCCCCGTCAAGTCAGCGCCTGCGCCCAAGACGCCGGAGCCCGCAATGGCAGTTGCAAGCGCAAGCGCGCCAGCGCCGCAGCTTGCTCGGCCGGCGGCCGCCATCGAGCTCGACAAATTGGACCTTGCCTTCGATCCGCAGCGTTCGACATTCGAAGATCCGACCCCTTCGGTGCTGGACGGACAGTGGCACGACGCGGCGACCAAGCTTGATCTGGCCAAGGCGTATCAGGAAATGGGCGACGTCGAGGGCGCTCGCGAGATCCTGCAAGAAGTCCTTCACGAAGGCGACGATCAGCAAAAAGCGGAAGCCCAGACGCTGCTCGCCAAGCTGGCGTAGCGTTATCCCTGCAATGCAACGGCGGCCCGCGCGGGCCGCCGTTTGTTTGTCAGCCTTCGCGAGCGAAGATTGGCTCGCGGTCAACGGATGCTTTACTCTGGGGACTCACCACGCTAGCTGATAAAGCGCCCTGAATGCGCATCGCGCTCGGCCTCGAATTCGACGGCAGCCCCTTTCACGGCTGGCAATCGCAGCCCGACGGCAGCGGCGTGCAGGACGCGCTGCAAAGCGCCATCTCGGACATCGCCGGGGCGCTCACATCGTCCGTGGCCGCAGGCCGAACCGACGCCGGCGTGCATGCCACACTCCAGGTGGCGCACTTCGACACCGAAGCGGATCGTCCAGAAACGGCGTGGGTGCGCGGCGTGAACTCGCTCTTGCCGTCGAGCCTTGCAGTGCGGTGGGCGACCCAAGTCCCCGCCCAATTTCATGCGCGCTTCAGCGCAACCGGAAGGCACTACACGTATCTGCTGCTGGATCGGCCGGTGCGTCCGGCGCTGCTTGCCTCGCGCGTCGGCTGGTACCATCGACCTCTTGCGCTCGAACCGATGCGAGAAGCGGCGAACATGCTGTTGGGCGTCCAAGACTTCTCGGCGTTTCGAGCGGCGGAATGCCAGGCGAAGACGCCGATCAAGACTCTCGACCGGCTGGATATCGTGCGTGAGCAAGGCATGATTCGCTTTGATCTGCACGCGGACGCTTTTCTTCAACACATGGTGCGCAACATTATCGGTACGCTGGTCTACGTCGGCAACGGGAGGCATCCCGCCCGCTGGGTCGCGGACGTGCTCGCGAGCCGCGACCGGTCGCGTGCTGCGCCCACGTTTTGCGCGGCGGGACTGTATCTGACTGGCATCGACTACGCGCCACGATGGAACCTTCCGCCGACGCTCGAGCCGATCGTCGTGGCACGTTCCTGACATGCGCACCCGAGTCAAGGTCTGCGGCATCACTCGCGCCGAGGATGCTATCGCCGCCGCGCGCGCAGGCGCCGACGCAATCGGTCTCAACTTCTGGCCGGGTACGCCGCGCTGCGTGAGCTTCGAGCAGGCGCGCTCGATCGTGGAGGCGCTGCCGGCGTTTGTCACCGTGGTGGGCTTGTTTGTCGATCCAACCGCCGAAGCGGTACGCGCCGCGCTAAGCGCCGTGCCGCTCGATCTGCTGCAGTTCCACGGCGAAGAGCGGGCGGATTTTTGCGCAAGTTTTCCCCGCCCTTACGTCAAGGCCGTGCCGGTCAAGCCAGGTATCGATTTGCTACAATACGCGGCCCTTTATGGCGATGCGCGCGGCTTGCTGCTCGATGCGTTTCAGCCTGGGGGTCTTCCGGGTGGAACCGGCACGACCTTCGACTGGAGTCAGGTTCCGGGCAGCCTGCCGCGTCCGGTGATTTTGTCTGGAGGACTCACGCCCCAGAACGTCGCTGCCGCAATACGCGCGGTTCGGCCGTGGGCTGTCGACGTGTCCAGCGGCGTCGAAGTCACTGGGGACGACGGCAAGCCCAAAAAGGGTATCAAGAGCGCGCCGAAAATCGGCGCATTCATCCGCGAGGTGCGCAATGCAGATGGTTGATCTTCCCGATGCCCGCGGCCACTTCGGCGTTTACGGCGGCGTGTTCGTTGCGGAGACACTGATCCACGCGCTCGACGAGTTGCGTGATGCCTACGAGCGCTATCGTCACGATCGCGACTTTCTGGCGGAGTTCGAGTCCGAGCTCAAGCACTATGTCGGCAGACCGAGTCCCATTTATCACGCCAAGCGCTGGTCGGCGAAGATCGGTGGTGCACAGATTTATTTGAAGCGCGAAGATCTCAATCACACCGGCGCGCACAAGATCAACAATTGCATCGGGCAGGCGCTGCTCGCCAGGAGGCTTGGCAAGCCGCGAGTGATCGCCGAAACGGGCGCCGGCCAGCACGGCGTGGCGACGGCAACCGTTGCCGCGCGCTTCGGCATGCAATGCGTCGTCTACATGGGATCGGAAGACATCCGGCGCCAGGCGCAGAACGTCTTTCGGATGAAGCTGCTCGGCGCCGATGTGGTCCCAGTCGAATCCGGCTCGAAGACGCTCAAGGACGCGCTCAATGAAGCAATGCGCGACTGGGTGACCAATGTCGAGAACACCTTCTACATCATCGGCTCGGTTGCCGGCCCCCACCCCTATCCGATGATGGTGCGCGATTTCCAGACGGTCATCGGCAAGGAATGTCTGTGGCAGATGCCAGAGATCGCCGGGCGACAGCCCGACGCGGTCATCGCCTGTGTCGGGGGCGGGTCGAACGCCATGGGCATCTTCCATCCTTACATCATGCATGACGACGTGAAGTTGATTGGTGTCGAAGCGGCGGGCGAAGGCCTCGAAACCGGCCGCCATGCCGCGTCGCTCACCGCCGGCAGACCTGGCGTGCTACATGGCAACCGCACCTATCTGTTGCAGGACGCGAACGGGCAGATCATCGAGACGCATTCGGTGTCTGCCGGGCTCGATTATCCTGGCGTGGGGCCCGAGCACGCCTGGCTCAAGGACAGCGGCCGCGCCCAGTACGTGACCATGACCGACGAAGAGGCGCTCGCCGCGTTCAGCGATTGCTGCCGCATCGAAGGCATCATTCCCGCACTCGAGGCGGCGCACGCACTTGCCTATGCCGTGAAGCTCGCACCTGCACTCTCCCGCGACAAGCTTCTGCTGGTCAACCTATCGGGTCGAGGCGACAAGGACATGAACACCGTCGCCGAGCGCTCCGGAACGAGGTTCTACTGCAGGCCGGAGTGCGATCCGCAGCTGCGCAAGTGATTTGAACCGCATCGACGTCACCTTCGAAAGACTCAAGCGCCGCGGAGGCACGGCGCTGATCCCTTACGTCACTGCCGGTGATCCGTCGCCGCGCGCGACGGTGCCGCTGATGCACGCGCTCTCCAAGGCCGGCGCCGACGTGATCGAGCTTGGCGTGCCGTTCTCCGATCCCATGGCTGACGGCCCAGTGATCCAGCGCGCCTCCGAGCGCGCGCTCGCGCAAGGTGTAAGCCTCGCCGACGTGCTCAAGATGGTTGCCGAATTCCGCCGGCAAGATGCTTCCTCCCCAGTCGTACTCATGGGCTATGCTAACCCGATCGAAGCCATGGGACTCGGAGCCTTCGCCGATCGCGCGCTGGACGCCGGTGTCGACGGCGTGATCGTCGTCGATTACCCCCCGGAGGAAGCGGGCGAACTCGCGGCGCTGCTCGATGCGCGCGGGATCGCGACCATCTTTTTGTTGTCGCCCACCACCCCCGAAACGCGCATGGCCGTCGTCGCCCGGCTTGCACGAGGCTACGTCTATTACGTTTCGCTTAAGGGCGTCACCGGCGCGGGCCATCTCGACACCGCCGACGTGATCGCCCATCTCGCCGAGATCCGCCGCCATGTCTCGCTGCCAGTGGGTGTGGGATTCGGCATTCGCGACTCGGCGGGCGCGCAAGCGATCGCCGCTCATGCCGACGCGGTGGTGATCGGAAGCCGGATCATCCAGGAGATTGGGGCAGGACCGCCCGATCAGGCGCCGGCGCGCGTCGGTGCCTGGCTCGCTACAATACGGACCGCTTTGGATACGGTCGCGAAAAGAGCGGCATGATGGCCCACGATGGCTGCGTAAGGCTTCCCTCGCGCCCGCAAGAGGCAAGGGAAAATGAAATGACACAAACAACTCCTGGCAGCCTGCATGGGAAGGACCGATGAGCTGGTTGCAAAAGCTGCTGCCACCGCGCATCAAGGCGACTCCGGGTGTCGCGAAAAAGGCGATACCCGAAGGTCTGTGGGTCAAGTGTCCTGCTTGCGAGGCGGTGCTCTATCGCACCGATCTCGAAAAGAACTTGAACGTTTGTCCCAAGTGCAACCATCATGGCCGCGTCTCTGCGCGCGAACGCGTGGATCAGTTGCTCGATCCGGAAGCCCGGTACGAGATCGGCTCGGAGGTCCTGCCAGTCGACAGCCTCAAGTTCAAGGACACCAAGAAATATCCGGAACGCCTCGCCGCCGCGCTGGAGGAAACCGGGGAAACCGACGCCCTGATCGTCATTCAGGGCAGTATCAAATCCGTACCGCTGGTCGTCGCGATTTTCGAGTTCGATTTCATGGGCGGATCGATGGGCTCGGTGGTTGGCGAGCGCTTCGTGCGCGGCGTGCGCGTTGCGTTCGAACATCGCGTGCCTTTTGCATGTGTGACCGCGAGCGGCGGAGCGCGCATGCAGGAAGGCGTCAACTCGCTCTTGCAGATGGCGAAGACCACCGCAGTCCTGCAGGAGCTAACCAAAGCCAAGCTGCCCTTCGTGTCGATACTCACCGATCCGACCATGGGCGGGGTGTCGGCAAGCTTCGCGATGCTCGGCGACATAATCATTGCCGAGCCGGGCGCACTGATCGGCTTTGCTGGACCGCGCGTGATCGAGCAGACCGTGCGCGAAAAGCTTCCCGAGGGCTTCCAGCGAGCAGAGTTCCTGCTTGAGAAAGGAGCGATCGACATGATCGTCGATCGCAGGCAGCTTCGGGATGAACTGCCCAAGCTGCTGACCATGCTTCAGCGTCAGCCGCTGCCGACTGCCTGATTCTTCTCCGCCACATCTGGCGGACGAGGTTGCCGTGAGCGCACTACAACTGCAGAGTCTTTCGTCGTGGCTTGCGTACATCGAGACCCTGCATCCCAAGACGATCGCCCTGGGGCTTGATCGGGTGCGCGAGGTATGTGCGCGCATGGCAGTCGCATTTTCCTGTCCCGTGATCACCGTTGCAGGCACCAATGGCAAGGGGTCGACCTGCGCGCTGATGGAAAGGATGCTCTCTTGCGCAGGTTACGGCGTCGGTCTCTATACTTCGCCTCACCTGATCCGCTATAACGAGCGGGTATGCATCAGCGGCTTGGAAGCTTCCGACGATGTCTTGTGCGAGGCCTTCGCGGCCGTCGAAGCGGCGCGGCGGGAAGTCGCGCTCACTTATTTCGAATTCGGAACACTGGCGGCCTTTTGGCTTTTCTCTCAGGCGAAGCTCGACGCGCTGGTGCTCGAGGTGGGGCTCGGCGGACGCCTCGACGCGGTGAACATCATCGACCCGGACGTGGCGGTGGTGACCACGGTCGCCATCGACCATGTCGCCTACCTCGGAGCCTCGCGCGAGTCCATCGGACGCGAAAAGGCCGGCATCTTTCGCTCCGGCCACGTTGCGATCTGCGCCGATGCGGATCCGCCGCGCACGCTCGTCGAGCACGCGACGGCAATCGGTGCGGTGCTGCTGCGCTTCGGCGTCGACTACGATTTCGCCGCGCAACGCAGCCAGTGGAACTACCAGGGCCCTGGCGGACAGCGGCACGGCTTGCCGCACCCGGCGTTGCGCGGTGCACATCAACTCCGTAACGCGGCGACTGCGCTCACCGCGCTCGATGCGCTGCGCGACCGCCTGCCTTTGTCGATGGGCGCCGTTCGCGACGCGCTGGTGTCCATCGAGCTGCCGGGGCGTTTTCAAGTGCTGCCGGGGCGGCCGCTGCGCGTGCTCGACGTCGCACACAATGTCGAAGCCGCGCAAGTACTCGCGGAAAATCTAGGCTCCATGGGATACCAGCCCCAAACGTGGGCAGTGTTCGGCGTCATGAGCGACAAGGATATCGACGGCGTCATCGCAGCGGTGAAGACGCGGGTCGATCACTGGCGCGTGGCGACTCTGCCGCCTCCGCGCGGCGCCGGCGCGGCACTGCTCTGTTCAAGACTCGAAGCGAGCGGCATCGCCGCCGGCGCGATTCGTCAGTTCGATGACCCTGCCGCAGCGTATCGAGCCGCATGCGACGAGGCAGGCGAAGCTGATAGAATTATCGTTTTCGGCTCGTTCCTCACCGTCGCGGCCGCGCTCGCGTCACCGCTCGCCTCTTCTCCCTGAACCGATGGGCATGGCCACACTTCCGGAAGCGCCCGAACCTGCGGTCGACGTCCTCAAGCGCCGTGCCCGCCGCCGACTCGTCGGCGCCATCGTACTCGCCCTCGCGGCAGCGGTGATCCTTCCCATGCTGCTCGAAAGCGAACCGAAGCCTTTCGGCGACGACATCTCGATCAAGATTCCTCCGATCGACAGTGGCCGATTCGTCAATCCATTGTCTCCCGAGAAAGCCGAGGCTCCGGGGGCAAAAGGAACGATCGCGACGCCGCCTCCTGCGAACGAGGCGGGCGACGCGCGACGGCGACCCCTCGAGCGCAACGCTTCTCCCGCACCCGTGACAACCCCGAAGGCGAGCGACGCCGCTGTGCCTCCCGCTGCGAGCGCTGCGACAGATGCTGCAGTGTCCGCCAATGCACCAACTGCGAGCGCTTCGACAGATGCAGCAACGTCTGCCAAGGCGCCGACTGCGAGCGCTACGACAGATGCTACGTCCACCAAGGTCGCAACTCCAAGCGCTTCGCCAGCTGCTGCGTCTGCAAAGGTCCCAGCTCCAAGCGCTTCGCCGGCTGCTGCGTCTGCAAAGGTCCCAACTCCAAGCGCGTCGCCAGATGGTGCGGTGTCCGCTAAACTGCCTGCTGCGAGCGCCTCGACGGATGCTGGATCGCCTGGCAAGACTGCAACTGCCGCCGCGTCCTTCGCTGCGCCACCAGCGTCGGCACCAGCACCGTCGGCACCAGCGCCGTCGGCACCAGCGCCGTCGGCACCGGCAGCGTCGGCACCAGCAGCGTCGGCACCAGCAGCGCCCCCAGCGGCTGCTGCGGACTCGGCTCTCACTCCGCCCGCGACTTCAGCTCCTACGGCAGCGATCGCTGCGGCTTCACCGGCTTCTTCAGCGAAGGCTGAGGGCGCATCTCAGGGCAGTGGTTTTGTCGTCCAGGTCGGTGCGTTCGCCGATGCAAAAGCGGCGAGCGATCTCACGAACAAGCTCAAGAGTCGCGGTTTTCCCGCGTACACCGAAGCGTCGAGCACGAGCCAGGGCAGCGTGCAGCGGGTGCGGGTCGGACCCTACGTCTCGCACGAAGCCGCCGATGCCGCGCTCGCCAAAGTCAAGGCCGCGGGTTACCGCAATGCGATTGTCAGCGCCAGGTGACCGGCTTTGACTTGGTGGTCATCGGCGTTGTCGCGATCTCGGCGCTGCTCGCGTTTGTACGCGGCTTTGTGCGCGTCGTCGTTTCGCTCGCGACGCTGATCATCGCTGCCGTCGCTGCGATCCACTTTTCAACGCCGGTGGCTGCCATGCTTCCGGAATTCGGTAGCGGACCTGCCGGACGCTATGTTGCAGCATTTGCGTTGATCGCGATCTTGGTGCTGATCGTCGGTGCGGTCGTCGGATGGCTGCTGTCGCGACTCGTCCACGCGGTAGGCCTGGGTTTCCTCGACCGGTTGCTTGGCGCGCTTCTGGGCGTGGCACGCGGCGCGCTTATTGTTGTCTTAGCAGTGTTGCTCGCAGGCCTTACCGACCTGCCGCGACAGGATTGGTGGCAGAATGCGTCCCTGGCGCCGGTGCTGGTTACCGCCGCGCTGAGCCTCAAGCCCTTCCTGCCCAAGGCATGGGCCGACAGGCTCGATTATGGAAAAACCCGGGCATCCGCCGGCAAAGCGGACGCCCAGCACGGGAGTGTAGTGAAATGTGTGGCATCGTTGGCGCGGTAACGCACACGCCGGTCAATCAGCTCTTGTACGACGGTCTGCTGCTGTTGCAGCACCGCGGCCAGGACGCGGCGGGTATCGTGACCAGCGAGGGTCCGGTGTTCCACATGTACAAGGGCGCAGGCTACGTGCGCGACGTCTTCCGCACGCGCAACATGCGCGAGCTCCTGGGCAACGCGGGCATAGGTCATTGCCGGTACCCTACCGCCGGCTCGGCGTCCTCCGACCTCGAGTCGCAGCCGTTCTACGTGAACTCGCCGTTCGGCATCACGCTCGCGCACAACGGCAATCTCACTAACAGCGACGCGCTCAAGCGCGAGCTTTTCCAGCTCGACTTCCGCCATGTGAACACCAACTCCGATTCGGAGGTGCTGCTGAACGTGCTCGCACTTGAGCTCGAGCGCGCGGCTCACCACTCCAAGCTCGACGCCAACGCCATCTTCACGGCCGTGGCAGCCGTGCACAAGCGCTGCCGCGGCGCATACGCCATTGTGGCCATGATCGCGGGCTACGGCATGCTTGCCTTCCGCGATCCTTTCGGCATCCGGCCGCTCATCATCGGTGTGAACGAATCGATGGGCGGGACCGAATATCTCGTCGCCAGCGAATCGGTGGCGCTGGAGGCTCTAGGCTTCACTGTGCTGCGCGACGTCGCGCCCGGCGAAGCCATTTACGTCGACCAGGCAGGACGTTTCCACGCGCGCCAGTGCGCGGAGAATCCGCAGCTCACGCCTTGCATCTTCGAGTTCGTCTATCTCGCCCGACCGGATTCGGTCATCGACGGCGCGTCCGTGTACGAAGCGCGGCTGCGCATGGGGGGCGAGCTTGCAAAGAAGATCGCCGGCATCCCGGAGGCTCAGGACATCGACGTCGTAATCCCGATCCCAGATTCGAGCCGGCCTTCGGCGCTCGAACTGGCCAACAAACTGGGGCTCAAATACCGCGAAGGCTTCGTCAAGAACCGCTACGTCGGCCGCACCTTCATCATGCCGGGGCAGGCGATCCGCAAGAAGAGCGTGCGGCAGAAGTTGAATCCCATGGGTATCGAATTCAAGGACAAGGTGGTTCTGCTGGTGGACGATTCCATCGTGCGCGGTACCACCAGCCGCGAGATCGTGCAGATGGCTCGCGACGCCGGCGCGCGCAAGGTGTACTTCGCGTCGGCAAGTCCGCCGGTTCGCTATCCGAACGTCTATGGCATCGACATGCCGACACCGAGCGAGCTGGTCGCAACCGGCCGCACCGAAGCCGAAGTCGCCAAGGAAATCGGCGCCGACCTCTTGATCTACCAAGATCTGGAAGCGCTTAAGCGTGCGGTGCGCGCCGCGAATCCCAGGCTCAAGGAATTCGAAGCGTCATGCTTCGATGGTTACTACGTGACCGGCGACGTGACTTCCGATTACCTGTCGCACCTCGCGCGGGAGCGCAATGAAGCGCGCGGCGAAGTCGACGAGCCGGCGCTGGTCAACGGGTGACTGGCACCGGGACGCGCCGCAGTCCGAAGCCGGGCATTCGCCTCGCGCTTCCCGACCGGGCTTTGCATTGACGCTTCATCGATTTGAGCACATAATTTCTGCAGCGCCGATTTGATCCGGAGTGGGCTGAAGCCACTTCGCAGCTTGCGGGCGCTATACAAATCCAGCTAAAGCGAGCCAAGAGCTCCGAACATGGCCCGTTTAGCTAAAAGCTGGCGGGCTTTTTCATTTCGGGTGCCTCATGACGCACAAGACCGGTTTCACCACTTCGATCCTTCATTCCGATCGCGCGCTGCCGATCGAGCACGGCTCGCTGCACAAGCCGCTGCACCTATCGGTCGCCTACGGCTATCGCGACGTACGCGATCTCGTCGCCGTGTTTCAGGGCAAGGCGCAGGGATTCGCCTACGGCCGCCAAGGAAATCCGACCGCAGCGGCGCTCGAGGAAAAGATCACGCGAATGGAGCAGGGCGTGGCCACCGCGTGCTTTAGCACCGGCATGGCGGCGATCGGGGCGATCATGCTGGCGCTCCTGCGCGAGGGCGATCACGTGGTATCCAGCGCCTTTCTGTTCGGCAACACCAACAGCATGTTCGGCACGCTCGAGAAGCATGGTAGCGGCGTGAGTTTTGTCGACGCGACCGACATGCACGAAGTGGAGAAGGCCATCACTCCGAACACCAGGCTGGTCTTTGTCGAAACCATCGCCAATCCCCGCACACAGGTCGCAGACCTCCAGCGCATCGGGACGCTTTGCGGCGAGCGAGGTCTGGTCTATATCGTCGACAACACCATGACCTCACCGTATCTCTTCCAACCCAGGACGGTGCGAGCGAGCCTCATCGTCAATGCGCTCACCAAGTACATCGGAGGCCACGGCAATGCACTCGGCGGCAGCGTCACCGAAACGGGCTTGTTCGACTGGACGCGTTATCCCAACATCTACGACGAGTACAAAGGGCCGAAGACCGCGCTGTGGGGCGTTACCCAGATCCGCAAAAAGGGGCTGCGCGACTGGGGCGCCACGCTCTCCGCGGAGCAGGCGCATCATCTCGCGGTCGGCGCGGAGACGCTCGCGCTGCGCATGGACCGTGCCTGCGCCAATGCCCAGGCGCTCGCGCAGTTTCTCGCCGGTCACCGCGGGGTGCGCGCAGTCTACTATCCGGGGCTCGCGTCGCATCCGCAACACGGACTCGCGACTGAACTGTTCACCGGCTACGGCGCGCTTCTATCGTTCGAACTCGATCCTGTACGCGACTGCTTTGAATTTCTCAACCGCTTGCAAAATGTCGTGCTGTCCTCGAACCTCGGCGACAACCGGACGCTTGCCATCCCGGTCGCGCATACCATCTATCATGAAATGGGGCCTGAGCGCCGCGCCAGCATGGGCATCGCCGATTCGCTTATCCGACTTTCGGTCGGCATAGAGGATTGCGACGATCTGATCGCCGATTTTGCCCGGGCGTTGGACTATTCGTCCGGGACTTAAGTCGCGACTCGCGGCTCTCAAGCCAGGTCGGGCTTTTCACGGCGGCGCGGACGAGGCGCGAGCTTGCCGTGAATCGACAGCGCGATTGGGATCCAGCCGATCCAGCGCACCAACTCGATGATCCCGTCGTCCCATTTCCACCGGTCCAGAGGATCGAAAGCAACGCCGATCGAACCTTCCATCCAACCCCATGCTGCCAGCCAGAACGCGATGAACGCCAGCGCCGCGCCCTCGGCGCGCTTGCGACGATCAGCCGCCTGCCACATAGGAACCGCGACAAGGCCGCCGATGATCACCAGGTACGATAAGGTTTTCGCCAAGGGGTATGAATCGAACAACGATTTGAGCAACGGTTCGCTCGCGATCATCTTGGCGGAGGTCCAACCCAATACTGCTGCTCCGAGCCATAGGATTGCGGGAACGCGTTCGACCCACTTCAGCACCAGCGTGGATCCCCAAATCACAATCGGAATCGACAGTGCTAGGCCTGTGACGACAAGCAGGAACGATCCCTGGGCCGCTCCCCCGACTGCAAGCACGTTGTCCAAGCCCATGATCGCATCGGCAACGATAATCGTCTGGACCGCGCCGCGCACCGTCGAAGCCGGCCTTAACTGGCGCACGTTCTCGCTCGGATCGTGGGTGAGCTTCCAGCCGATGTAGATGAGTGCAAGCCCGCCGATAAGGAGGAACGCAGGAATCTTGAGTAGCCAGACGACGGCAAGCGTGAGCACAGTCCGCACCAAGATTGCGCCCGCCGTGCCCCAGATCACGACACGGCGCCGGTATTGAAAGGGCACATGTCGCGCTGCCAGACCGATGACGATTGCGTTGTCCCCGGCGAGCACGAGATCGATCAGAACGATCGCGAACAAAGCTGAGAACCACTGCGGCGACAAGAGCTCCGGCGTCAAGAGCTTGCTCCATTTCGTTCCGGGACGTTTAAAGATCCCCACCCGTAGCGACCTCGCACGGGATCGCCAAGCTTGAATCGGCTATCCGATGGTGTGCGGAACGACTCCATCGCGAGACACCTCGAGGTAGCTTCCGACGCGATACCAGTCGGCCAGGACCCAGCGCTCGCAGGCGCGGCCGTCGACGGTGACCTCGTGCCGCGCAGGACGGTGAGTATGGCCATGGATCAACCTTGACACTCCATGCTGGCGCAGCTCTGCAACCACGGCGTCGGCATTCACGTCCATGATGACTTCAGTCTTGGCGGCCGTTGCGCGGCGGCTGCCGAAGCGCATCACCCTCGCTCCTATTCTGCGAACGAAATACGGACGCGACAAGACGCGGCGGCGGCGTGCCGGATCCTGCCAGTAGGAACGAAAGCGCTGGTATTCGACATCGTCGGTGCACAGAAGATCTCCGTGCATGAGCAGCGTCGCCGTTCCCTGCACGTCGTGGACCACGCGGTCCGGCAGCAGCGTCGCCCGGGACGCTCGGGCAAAGCGCTCGCCGATCAGGAAGTCCCGGTTGCCGCGTTGGACGAAGAGGGGGACGCCGGATCCGGCAATCTCGGCCAATGCGTCCGCAACAGCGGATGCAAGCGGCTCGCGCAGTTGATCGTCACCCAGCCATACGTCGAAAAGGTCACCGAGCACGTAGAGAGCCGAAGCGCCCCGCGCTGGGCCATGCAACAGCTCGTGGAACGCCGCGACGAGGTGCGGCCGCGCCGGCGACAGATGCAGGTCCGAGATGAACAGCGTCGCCGGCATGGCAGAGTCGGTCGAACCCTAGCTCGAAGCCTCGTCGGTGACCCGCTCGATCACTACGTTCTGGGTGGGCACGTCCTGGTGAAATCCGCGGTTGCCGGTAGCCACCCGCTTGATCTTGTCGACGACCTCGGTGCCGCCCACCACCCGGCCGAAGACGCAATATCCCCAACCCTTGGCGTCGGGCGAGCGGTAGTCAAGGAAGGCATTGTCGGCGACATTGATAAAAAACTGCGCCGTCGCGGAGTGCGGGTCGGAGGTGCGCGCCATCGCCACCGTATAGTTCTTGTTTTTGAGTCCGTTCGCGGCCTCGTTCTCAACCGGCGGGCGCGTCGGCTTCTGAGTGAAGTCCGGAGAGAATCCGCCGCCCTGGATCATGAAGCCGTCGATGACGCGGTGAAACAGCGTGTTGTCGAAATGCCCCGCGCGAACGTACGCGCGAAAGTTGGCCACGGTCTTCGGCGCACGCTCGGCGTCGAGCTCGAGCGTGATCGGTCCGTGGTTGGTGTGCAGGATGATCATGATCTACTGTGAGACTACGCTGGCGCTTTTGATGAGGACGATCGTCTTGGGAACGTCGC
>DATFSE010000005.1:0-64120 GCA_035262745.1 Casimicrobiaceae bacterium
GCGCGACGGGCGCCTCATCAACCAGTACGCTGCCGAGCACTCACAGGCGGTTGCGAGCGGAGTACCGATTCTCGCGCTGGACATGTATGAGCATGCCTACCACCTCGACTTCGGCGCCAACGCCAAGGCATACGTCGACACATTCCTGCGCAATGTCGATTGGCCGGCATTGGAGCTGCGCTACGAAGACGCGGCCAAAGTCCCTAAGCCGCGGCGACTCGAACAGCCGGAATTCGGCGATGACCCGGGCATCGGCGTGGAGGAAGTCAGAGAGATGATGGCCGCCGGCAAGCCCGTCCAGGTCATCGACGTGCGCCCACGCGCGACCGTCTCGCGCCTGCGGGACATCGCGGAGGGCGTGCAGTGGCGCGATCCCGAGCAGCTTCAGCAATGGATGGGCGAGCTGTCGAAATCAGAACCGGTGGTCGTGTACTGCTCTTACGGCTTTCACGTCGGCTGCAAGACCGCGATCAAGCTGCGCGAGGCAGGCTTCGATGCGAAGTACATGAACAGCGGACACTCGGGCTGGAAGGCAATCGGAGGGCCGATGAAGCTCTACGGTTGAGCCCCATCCTTTTGTGGTCACGAGCGTCATAGGAACCATGCCTGACGGTCCTCCTGTGCAACGGTCAGCTCTGTGGATGCGCTGTGATTGCTGAGCCTGTGCCTTACTCCCTTGCTCAGCTCGCGCTCTACTTCTTGAAGCTCGGCAGTATCGGCTTCGGCGGTCCGGTTGCCTTGGTCGGATACATGTATCGGGACCTCGTCGAAAGCCGGAACTGGATTGCCGAGGAGGACTACAAGGAGGGGCTCACGCTGGCGCAATTGATGCCGGGGCCGCTGGCAGCGCAGCTGGCGATGTATCTCGGCTACGTGCATTACCGGATTCTCGGCGCGACTGTCGCCGGCATCGCGTTCGTGCTGCCCTCGTTCCTGATGGTCGTCATGATCGGTTGGGCCTATGTGCACTATGGCGGCCTTCCATGGATGCAGTCAGCCTTCTATGGCGTGGGCGCCGCGGTCATCGGCATCATCGCGATCAGCGCTTACAAGCTGACGACCAAGAACATCGGCAAGGACAGACTCCTGTGGACGATCTATGTAGTGACCGCGGGCTTCACGGTCTGGACCGAGTCGGAAAGCATCTGGCTGTTCCTCGCCAGTGGCATGCTCGCATGGTTCCTTCGAGCACCGCCGAAGGGCTGGTTCAGTCGGAGTACCATGCCGGGCCTGATCGCCCTGGGTCCGCACTCGTCGTCGACATGCGCCGTGGCGACAAGCTTTGATTGGACACTCCTCGGCCAACTTGGCGCTTTCTTCGCCAAGGCCGGCGCGTTCGTGTTCGGCAGCGGGCTAGCCATCGTTCCATTCCTGTACGGCGGTGTCGTCCACGACCACCAGTGGCTGAATGAACGGCAGTTCGTCGACGCCGTCGCCGTAGCGATGATCACACCGGGTCCTGTGGTCATCACGGTGGGCTTCATCGGTTACCTGATTGCTGGGCTGGCGGGGGCCGTGGTTGCCGCGTTGGGCACATTCCTTCCGTGCTATCTGTTCACAATTCTGCCGGCACCTTACTTCAAGAAGTACGGCAAGCGGCCTGGTCTCCTTGCGTTCATTCGCGGTGTGACGGCGGCCGCCGTTGGGGCCATCACCGGCGCGGTGATAGTTCTGGCCGAGCGATCGATAGTCGATTTCGTGACCGCTTCGATAGCGCTCGTCACCATCAGTCTCATTTGGAGACTCAAGAAGCTTCCGGAGCCAGTGGTGGTCGCAGTCGCCGCGATTATTGGACTAATTGTGTTTCCCGCGCTTCATAAATAATGCATCGGTCAGCGTTGCTCAACCTCGTTCGCGTCCTCGTCTACGCAAGTGGGCTCGGAGTACTGATGATCGCAATTGCCACAAACGCACAGTCGCCCCAATTTCTGGAGCTGATCCAGACCATTCCGCTGCCGGATGTTCGTGGGCGGATTGATCATCTCGCTGTTGATCTCGATGGTGAACGGCTGTTTGTCGCTGCGCTGGGTAATGACAGCGTCGAAGTGATCGATCTCCGCGCTGGGAGGCGGAGCGCTCGCCTCGAGCGTCTTCAGGAACCGCAGGGCGTTGCTTACGTCTCGGAAATGAAGCGGCTCTTCGTGGCCAACGGCCGGAGCGGGCGAGTCGATGTTTTCGCGGGCCCCGAGCTCACTCGATCCGGCTCCGCCAACGGGCTCGAAGATGCGGATAACGTTCGTTACGACCAAAGCAGCCGACACATTTACGTAGGTTACGGCAGCGCGATGGCCGTGATTGATGCGTCAACGGCGAAGCTAGTTCATCAAATCAAGCTCGCAGGCCACCCGGAGTCGTTCCAGTTGGAAAGCGAAGCGACGCGGATATTCGTCAATGTGCCAGACGCCGGCCAGATCGCTGTGGTCGACCGAAACAAACGATCGATCATCGAGACGTGGGCGCTCGATGACATGAGGGCAAACTTCCCGATGGCGCTGGATGAGCCCGATCACCGCCTCTTCGTTGCCACGCGGCGGCCAGCGGCGCTTCTCATCTACGACACCGAGAACAGCCAACTAATCGCGAGCCTGCCCATTGGGGGCGACGCGGACGATCTCTTCTTCGATCCGGAGCACAAACGCATCTACGCGGTCTGTGGGCAAGGTGTCGTCGACGTTGTCCAGCAGCGCGATGCTGAGCATTATCAGATTGCTACCCAGGTAACTACTGCCCCCGGCGCCCGCACCGGTCTCTTCGTGCCTTCGCGCAAGGCAATGTACATAGCCGTACCGGCGCGCCCACCCTCGCCTGCGGAGATCCGGGTCTACGCGGTGCGATAGAACACTTGGTCCTACCAATTCAAGGAGCGTCGCTATGAAATGGATTACCCGAGAACGAGTTAAGGTCGACCGTGTTGCTTGCCCGTGGCTGATCAAGAAATTCATTGACCCCGAGGCGGAGTTTCTCTTCGTGCCAACAGATCAGGTGATAGCCATCGCCGATAGGGAGCACGCCACTCCATATGACGTAAAGGACGTTGAGTTCGGGCACCACGGCAAGGAATGTTCGTTCGATGCATTCGTGAAGAAGTACAGCCTTGATCGAGATCCAGCAATGGTCCTACTCGCGAAGATCGTCAATGGCGCGGACACGGACAATTCGCTCTGGAATCAACCCGAGGCAGCAGGGTTGAACGCGGTCGCTGAGGGTTTCCGGCATCTCGGGTTCAAGGATGACCATCAGATCAATGAGGCGCAGTGGATCGTATATGAGGCGTTGTACGCGTACTGCAAGGAGATGGCCAGGCGAGGCAAGCAGGATGGCGCCTTTAGATGAGTCTTTCGCCAAAATCGATCTCCGGACTTGCTATCGCGCTCCTAGCCGCTCACTGCAACACCTCCTTGCGCTGGCGCAGATGTGCAACCTGGCCTTCGCGCAGATCGTCGAATCCCCGCTCCAACCCTTTGACAAGAATCGCCGCCATCTGCGCCGACGATTGCAGCCGCGGCATGAACACGTAGTCGGCTCCTGCCTCGTAGAGATCGAGCGCCGACGCGGTGCGACCCGCGGTCACGATGACCTTTGCTCGCGGGCAGAGCCGTCGCGACTTGCGCAGCAGCTCCAGATTATCGGTACCTTTGAGCACCGTGTCCGGAACCGTCGACACGATGAGCGCCGCCTCTTCGATGTCGGCGTGGCGAAGCGTTTCCATGTGCGAGATGTCGCCGTAGACACATGCGATATTCCGACGCCTGAGCTCGGCGTGAACCTCGGGATTGAAGTCGATCACCAGCAAGCGATCCAGCACGGGGTGCGGTCCGTCATTGGCCTCCAGCTCGTATTCGTGCACCAGCGCGCTCGCTTCGACAAAAAAACCGAGCAGCACCACGTCCTTGTGCTGTTCGCTGTCGGCAGGAGCGCCGGAAAGGTCGTCCAGATCGCGGAAACCGACGCGCCGCAACCAGCCTCCGAACAGTGCCTGCAGCTGGTGGCTGTACTCGATCATGTAGGTCGATGTCACCGAGGTGAGCGCGAACACAAAGATCAGCGCGCTGACCATTCTTTCTTCGATGTGACCATCGCCTAGTCCGATGGCCGCGATGACCATCGAGAATTCGCTCATCTGCGCGAGGTTGATCGATGGCAGCAGGCTGGCTCGATGCCCCAGACGCAGCGCGCGCAGGAGCGGAAAGACGACAACGAAGCGGCTCAGGACCAGAAATGCCGCAGCGATTGCCGCGAAACGAATCACGTCGACGGTCGGCATGGGGATGCGCATGCCCAGGGCGACAAAGAACAGGGTCACAAAAAAGTCGCGGATGCTGATCACCTTTGCGACGACGTCGATGTTGTACGGAAAGGTGGAAATGCTGATGCCGGCGATCAGCGCCCCCATTGCGGGGGAGAGATCCGCAGCGTCCGCCACCGCACTTACAATAAAGCACCATGCGAGCGAGCCGATCAGGACCAGCTCGGGCACCTTGGCGACCGACTGGAAAATGCGTGGTAGGAGCGTCTTGCTTACCAGCAGGCTCACCGCAACCAGCAGGATGCCCTTGAACAGCGACGCGAGCAGCGCACCTAGTTCGGGATGCAGCAGATTGGGCTGGATGGCTAGAAAAAGGATCGCCCACACGTCCTGGAACACCAGCACCCCGAGGGTGATGCGTCCCGGCAGCGTATCGAGCTCGAACTTGTCGTAGAGCAGCTTCACCACGATCATGGTGCTGCTCAGCGCCAGGCAGACCGCCAGATACAGCAGCCCCACGCCGCTTCCGCGGAATTCGAACGGAAGGAAGCAGGCCAAGCCGATGGCGACGCATAAAGGAAACTGCAGCAGTCCCGCCACCAGCACGGGCTTGCCGGCCGCCAGGAGCTTCTTCAGGTCCATCTCCAGGCCGATGATGAACAGCAGCAGAATCAGGCCGATCTCCGCGACCGTGCGGATGCTCTCCTTTTCGCTGATGAAGCCGAAGCCGATCTCCGGCCCGATGAGAACGCCCGCGATCAAATACGCGAGCAGCGGAGGCTGCCGCAGCCGATGGGCGAGGATCGCCAGCACCGCCGCCGCCGACACGCACAAGCCGATGTTGGTCAGCAGATCAGCCTGGCCCGGCACGACGGCGCTCCGTTATTTTCAATCGAGGATTGCCAATCAGGGCCTGGGGCTGCCTGACCGATGAATCGTGCCGCCGGCGTTGCTGGTCGAATTCACAACGGTGCGATCCTTCATTGAATCTTCCGGACGCGATGATGCCATACGCGACGCTTCAGGTAACCACCGGCGCTTCAACACCGTGGAAGCCTGTGCGCGGCGCTCGCGCCGGAGGGTGACACCCCAGGTCGCAAGGAGTAGCCTTCGATCCATCCTCCGCTGCCACAAGGAGTGAAGATGCGGTATTTGCGCGGATGGCTTGCGGCTCTTCTCGTTCTCGCGATTCTCCCGACACATGCGGCCGATCCCGCAAAGGTTCTGCGTGTGGCCTTCGAGCAGGATCCGACTGGGTTCGATCCGCAGGTCGCCAACGACAGCTACTCGGGATGGATCTGCCGCGCGATTTTCGATTCGCTGCTCGAATACGACTACCTCAAGCGCCCGTACGCGCTCAAAGCCTCGACGGCGCAGGCGTTGCCCGAGATTCGCGACGGCGGCCGAACCATGGTGTTCAAGATCAAGCCGGGCATCTTTTTCACGCCGGATCCCGCTTTTCACGGAAAGCCGCGCGAGCTCGTCGCCGAGGATTATGTCTACAGCTGGAAGCGGCTGATCGATCCGCGCATGCGCTCGTTCTGGAGCTTCTATCTCGACGGCAAACTCGTCGGTGCAGACCAGCTCGTGGCGGCGGCCCGCTCCAGCGGCAAGTTCGATTACGACGCCAAGCTCGAAGGCCTGCAGGCGCTCGACCGCTACACGCTCCAGGTCAAGCTTGTGCAGCCTGACTATATGCTGCTCGAATACATCACGACGCGCGTGATGGCAGCGGTAGCGCGAGAGGTCGTTGAAGCTTATGGCAGCCCTGGGAACGGTTGGATCATGGATCATCCGGTGGGCACCGGTCCGTTCACCCTCAAGGAGTGGAAGCGCGGCAGCAGGGTCGTACTCGCCGCAAATCCTGCTTATCGGGACGAGCGCTTTCCCGCCGCCTTCGATGCCAGCGACTCGCTGCTGGTGCGAGCCAATGCCGGCAAGCGCCTGCCACTCGTCTCGCAGGTCGAGGTCAATGTCATCGAAGAGGGTAATCCGCGGCTGCTCGCCTTCAATTCGCGCCAGATCGATTATCTGCATGTGCCTTACAACCTGGTCGATCGTGTGCTTGAAAACGGAGCGCTCAAGGCAGAGTACGAGCGGCAAGGCGTCAAGTGGACACGCATACTCGAGAGCGCGTTCACCTATACGTATTTCAATATGGAAGATCCGGTGGTGGGCGGCTACACTCCGGAGCGAATCGCGCTACGCCGCGCCATCGCCATGGCTTACGACGTGAACGATGAGATTCGCGTCCTGCGCCAGGGACAGGCGGTGCTGGCGACGCAGATCATTCCGCCGGGACTCTCGGGCCATGACCTGGCGCGGCGCCGCGTGCAGTATGGTCCGACTGCGTCGGAGGCGCTGCTCGACAAGTTCGGCTACCGCCGCAGCGGTCCCGGGGGCTACCGCACCATGCCCGACGGCTCGCCGCTGGTGCTGAAGCTTGGCTCGCAACCCGACAGCGAAAGCCGCGAGTTCGACGAGCTTTGGAAGCGCAGCATGGACAAGGTCGGCATCCGCATTGAATTCGTCAAGCAGAAGTGGCCGGACCTTATAAAGATGAGCACGGCGGGTCAACTGCAGATGTTCCGCCTTGCCCGTCTGATTACTCTTCGCGATGGCGGTGTGGCGCTGGAGATTCTCTACAGCAAGAACATCGGCAATGGCATGAACGACTCGCACTTCAGCCTGCCCGAGTTCGACCGCCTGTTCGAACAGGCGCGGATGCTCCCCGACAGCGCCGAGCGAACCGCGCTGTACGTCAAGATGGCCGATATAGCCGGCGCTTACATGCCGCTGATGCTGGGCACCTACCGTTACCGCAGCGTGCTCGTGCAACCGTGGGTGCTTGGGCTAAAGGCCGACCCGTTTTTCCGGGAGGCATGGAAGTACGTTGATATCGACGTCGAAAGGCGAAATACGGCTCACTGATCCCGGAACCGTAGTACTAGGACCTGTCAAGAGGCACTAGCCGCAGCCTTCCGGTTTCGGTGAACCCCCGCGAAGCGACAGCGCAAGCCCCCTTTCCCGCCGCCGATCGCTTGGTGTCGACGCGGCAGCGCGCCGGGCGAGAAGATTGTTGGCAATCAAAGCCCCGATCACGAGTGCGGCGCCGATGAACTCGATCGGCTGGAAGCGATGTCCCTCGGCGATCCGGATGGCGAACACGGTGACCGGAACGAAGTTTATGAACAACACGCCGTTGGTGACGCCGAGCAACTTGTTGCCCGCGTTCCAGCACAACACGCCAAGAACCGAAGCGATGCCAATGGTGTACGCGAGTTGCCAGCCCACCGACTCGATGTCGCCGGCGCTAGGCGTGGAAACGTAACCGGTCGCGGTTGCCAGCGCCGTCAGGCCAAAGATCGCCGGAAGGCTGAGCGCGCAGGTGAGCGCCGTGTAGCGCAGCGGCGACCACGACGGAAAGTCTGCGGCCCCGAGCGTATAGACGACCCAGCATACGGCGCCGATAAACATGAGCACGTCCCCAAGTCCCGTTCCGCCGGCAAACAGGCCCGTGAAATGACCCTTGGTCACGACCAACAAAACACCCAGCAGCGCGACTCCCAGAAACGCCAGGGTCGCTCGTTCAGGCCGAACGCCCCGCAACCACCACGCCACCACGGCCGCGATGAGGGGCTGTGTCGCCATGATGATCGCGCCGTGCTCCGGCCGCGAATATTGAAGACCGATGAAAACCGTCAGACTGAACCCGCCGAACCCCACCGTCCCCAGCGACGCAGCACGCAGGCCGCGGCCTTCGAGGTTCAGCGCCCGCGGCCCTTCCGCCAGCGTGAGCAATCCAATGAAAACGATCGCGGTGATTCCGTACCGGATCGCCGTTATGTGGAACGGATCGAGCACTGGCAGGGTCACCATCGACACCGGAAACAACCCGCCCCAGGCGGTCGCGGCTAACAGCAGGAGTCCCGCTCCTCGCAATAGGTTGGTCGCCTTCATGCATTCTCCTCTTTCATGCATCTGCACCCTTTAGGCAGACGCCTTCGGACTCTATTTTCGACTCAATGGGTCGGCGGTACAAACGCAATGCTTGCATGGCGTGCATGCATTTTCGGAATGCCCGAAGGGGCGGTCAGGCTGGCGCTGGCAGTACGCATTCGCAAGGCGCCTCCCGCCTTGCGCTACCAGCGATGAGAAGACAACGGGCGCGAGGGTCGGGTTGCCCGTGCGGGCAGCGATAAGAGGAACAACACGAGTCCCTCCCCTGCTCTGCGCTGCTGGAGCAGCGCCAAAACTTCTACTTGGGACGCGGTCGGGAGAGCCCCGCGTCAGGCTGGGACAGAGTTCCCTTTTTCAACTCCGAGACTGCGCTTGCCACGGCACCAAGTCCAAGCCACCCCGTCGCAGGACGGGGTGCTTGGTTAAAGACGATATCAAGCCAGCGGACCGAACTCGATATCAACAGGCGTGGGCGTATTGACAATGGTACTGAATTTGAGCTTGCCGTTGGACGGCTGAATGCGAAAGACGGCAATCGTGTCGGTATTCTGGTTTCCCACGTAGAGAAACGTGCCGGACGGATCGAGGTTCATTCCACGCGGCCATTCGCCGCGGCTCGATACCCACCCGATGACATCGAGCTCCGCAGTGTCCTCGTCGATCGAATACATGGTCACGCTGTTGTGACCGCGGTTGGTGTTGTAAAGGAACTTGCCGCTCGGGTGCACACGAATCTCCGCCGTCGTGTTTGTACCGGTGAAGTCGTCCGGCAGCGTCGATATGGTCTGCACCCAGATGAAGGCACCTCGCACGGCGTCGTAGTCAAAAACAGTGACCGACGACGCCATCTCGTCCAGGACGTACGCGTGCACCTTGTCCGGGTGGAACGCCATGTGTCGCGGACCGGAGCCCGACGCCACCGGAGCGAACGGCACGGTTGCCGTGGTGAGCGCTCCTGTTCCCAGATTCAGGTTCAGGGTATTCACCTTGTCCGCCCCCAGATCGACTGCACAGACGTGGCTGCTGGTGAGGTCGGTGATGATCTGGTGGCCGTGCGTCGTCTCCTGCCGCGCCGGATTTGGACCCGCGTTGGTCCCATAGCCGATGCTTTGGAAAAGGGACGTCATCGCGCCGATCGATCCATCGGGATTGATCCGGAACGCCTGAAAACTCCCGGGCGCGCTCAATTGGCCGTAGTTGGCTACGAAAACATATTGACTCGATGGATGAACGCTGATGTGCGTTGTAAAGTCGCCGCTCGCCGCCATCGAATTGATGAAAGTGAGCATGCCGGTCGAAGGATTCAGCGCGTAGGCGCTTAAACCACCGGGCGCGTTCTCGTTGACCGAATAGAGATGACTGAGCGTCGGATCGAGTGCCAAGTACGATGGGTTCGATGCCGGCACGACTTGAACCGGAGTCAATCCGCCGTCGCTCGGGTTGAGCTTGAAAACATAGATGCCGACGGCCGTGCTCGGGTGCGTCCCGCCGGGCGGGACACCTGGCGCGGTATAGGTGCCGACATAGACAAAGCGGGCCTGTGCGCCGGACGGTTTGGAATCGACGGAAGCCGCGCCGAGTGCCTGCGGAGCGATCGCAGCTAATGCCGTGGTCGCTCCGAGCATTGGAAGAAACTCCCGCCTCGTGAGACCGATGGACGATTGCGAGTCTTGCTTACGATTTTCCGATGTAGCCATGCTACCTCCTTGCATACGGTCACATTGCATTCCAAAAAAGCATCGCTCCAGTTCGCTTGTAATACAACAAACCGGAGCTACTGGCAGTCTAGGCGCCGCTTTCCGACCAATCAAGGTGCTGTTGCATGCGAAAACAAGCTAGGAATTCGTTTGTAAAAGTTACCAGGCATACTTTGAATGAAGGAGATCAGCCGATAAGGCATACCAAGGAGCGATGCATAACGTTCCGAACCTGATTACGTTCGTCCGGCTCGGCCTCGTGCCAATCCTGGCGTACTGCGTCGTCTCGCGAGCTTACGCAGCGGCGGCGGCTATCTTCCTGATCGCCGCGCTGAGCGATCTGGCCGACGGCTACATTGCGCGCCGGTTCAAGCTGGTATCGAGACTCGGAGCGCTTCTCGACCCTATCGCCGACAAGCTCAACATGCTTGTCACTACCGTGTTGCTCGCGTGGCAGGAATTGCTTCCCATCTGGCTTGCGATCGCCATCGTCGTCCGCGACATCGCGATCGTGCTGGGTGTGCTTATCTACCGCTTCAGCGGCCGTAACCTCGAAATGAAACCGACGCGCCTGTCCAAGGCGAACACGTTTCTCGAGTTTTCCGTCCTGGTCCTGGTGTTGGTGTCAGCCGCGCATTGGATCCGCCTGGATGCCTGGTTACCGCTTTTGTTCCTGATCGTCCTGGGCACCATCATCGCGTCCACTGTTCAATACGCATGGCTGTGGACCCGAGGGGAACTTGCGCTGCGGCGCAGATCTGAAGGGCAGTGACGACGGCGGTATGGCCCGACCATGCGCCGAAGCTCTACGACAAGTCGTCCGCGTTAGTCAGGTGGACGCCGGCCTGCTGGGCTGTTGTCGAAGTCTCGAAGTGCGCGTGACAAGATCAGGTATCGGATCAGTAGTACGGTGGCGAGAACAATCGCCGTAAGCGCTGCGATCAGAACTACGGCGCCAGACAAATTTCCGCTCGGTTGAGTGAAAACTGGGCCAGTTCCGATTACGCTCGTCGCGAATGCAACAAGCGCGACGGTGAGCAACGCTGCGCTGCAGGTCCAGTCTGCGCGCCGTACCAACCGCGCGCGCAACATTTCAGGCTCTTGATTCCCGCCTTTCCGCGGCGACGCGTGTCCGGCGGTTCGAAGCACACCGATGAGAAAGAAGGCGCCGGCAAAGCACAAAAGCGCAACGCCCAAGTATCTGAGCACCGACGAAAGCGCCATGTCTGTCAGCTTATGACACACGGCGCAAGTGCGCTATCTAACGACGTCGGTATCTGTCCCGAAGCTGACGAGAGACTGTCACCAAGCTTAAGAAGGTCGCAGCGATTGCAAAAGGAGCTCGAGATTCTGCGGGATCACGCGAATGATGCCCCGACGCGGGGCGTCGATATCCGCAATGAGGAAGAATGCGATGGAGATAACGAATGGCAAGATCACAAGAAGACCACGTCCTTCTCTGACGCTATGCGCTGCGACGCCAACCAAGATTGTGGAACTGACGGCGATCGCTGCCATCAGCGCCCAAGCTCCGACAGGAATTCGGTTCAGCCAGGCGGCCTGGGTGTAACCCTGCGAATTCAACACGTCGTTCATGCCGCTGACCGCGAGAGCCATCACCGGCGTTGGCTGCGCGGTCGCCGGGACTTGCACCGCGGACCACATCTCATTCTGCAGCTCTGCCGTCCGCACGTTGATCTGCTGAAGCTCGTCCTCGTCCCGCGTCGTGTAGAACAGAATGCGCTGCTCGAGGTAACTCACCAACAATGCCCGGACCTTCGCCGCATCGGCTTGAGGCAACAGGTCGGCTCGAACATACTCAGTGCCGATTGCGTTGGCTTCCTCCTCCTCGTAGTTCTTGCGCTGGTCGTATCGCGTCAGGGCCATTGAAAATGTGAATCCGATGATGAGCCCGAGAAGGGTCAGCGTGCCGCCCTGAACAACATTAAAGTCGTCATGCAGCTCGGCAATGTGGGACTTGAGCCTCTTGAAGCCAACTGCCCCGACCCATGCCGAAAGCCAGAGGACCACAAAGGAGACCGCCAGCAAAAGCAGCGGACGGTGCGTTAAGGCGATCACTCGAGGTGGCCGGATTTCGAGTCATTTTCACCGACGTCTTTGCTCACCCGAAGAAATCCACGACACCAGTCTTCAGGTTGTACATCCCGCCGGCGATCTTGATTGTCTTTTGCGACTCCAGTTCCGCGAGCACGGGGCTGTCCTTTCGAATGTCGGCGATCGTGATCTCCACATTCTTGCGCGCGACGGCGTCGACAAAGGCGTAATTCGCTGCCGTTCTTTCACCCGCGTAGGTTGTCGCGTCAACCGCGGGTTTGATCTTCGCCAACAAGCCTGTGAGATTGCCCAGTTGGGCGTTGTCGATCGCGCCCTTGATCGCGCCGCACGACGTGTGGCCCATGACGAGAACCACCTTGGCCCCAGCGATCTTGCATGCAAACTCCATGCTGCCGAGGATATCGGAATTCTCGACGTTGCCCGCTATGCGGCAATTGAAGATGTCGCCGATGCGCAAATCCATGATCGTCTCAGCCGGAGCTCGCGAGTCGATGCAGCTCAGCAGCACCGCAGCCGGATATTGGCCTGCCGCGGTCGCGCGTTGCTGCGCCAGGAAGTTGTAGTCTTCGCGCTGGCCGGTGTAGAAGCGCTTATTGCCTTTTTTCATGAGCTCTAGAATCTGGTCCGGAGTCAGCTTTTCGCGCTGGGCTTTGGTCAGCGCCGCGGCGTACGCCGCGCTAACCAGTGGCCCGCTCGCGACAAACGTCATCGCGGCCGCTGCACAACACGTGCTCAGGAAGCTGCGGCGATGGTAGAGCCGCGGTGAAGCTTGGTATTGCGTAGGCATGAAGCGATCTCCTTGAAAAATCACTGCGACTCAACGGTCGAGTACTCTACCACGGTCCCCCAAATGCTTGGACCAGGGCACGATAGGGTGATGCACGTAGCACCGAAGCAACCATGTTCGACGTCACCACGCCCTGACTATCGCGCGGCAGATTCCCTGCGCCGCGCGTCGCGTTCCTGCAACGTGTCGTAGATTGGCCGGCTGCCTAGCAATGTGGGTACGGCGATTGCGCTTGCACACGCTGTCAGCAGCGGTATAAAAAAACTACTCGCTCCGGTCATCTCGACAACGAGCGCGATGCCGGTTACAGGCGCACGCACGACCGCCGCGAACAGCGCCCCATGCCGACGGCAGCGATGACCGGTAGCGGCGGCACAAATCCCGGAACCAATGTTTCCATCGCCTTACCAAGCAGCACTCCCGCAAAAGACCCGATGACGAGCAACGGTGCGAAGAGGCCGCCAGGAAGGCCCGGTGCATAGCACAGCGGACCGAGTACGAGACGCACGAGAAAGACGATTCCGATCAGGGCGAACGTGTGACCACCGTCGAACACGGCCTGGACCTGATGTTCGCCGCTGCCAATGGCGTCATCTGCGACCCAGGCGACAAATCCGACGATCGCGCCAACGATCGCTGCTTGAACCTCGGGCCGTAGATGGCGTGCGCGATCCGCAGCATCGAGCCCTGCGACCACCATGCGGCTGTACAGCACGCCCAATACGCCTATCACCGCGCCAAGCAGGAGAAAAAAGAAATAGCCGGGGAACAGGCTTACGACAACGGGTGGTACGGAAAAACCCAGGCGATCGCCGATCAGCATGCGCATTACGACGAGTCCCGCGCTGCACGCGGAGAGCGTCGCGATGGCGACACGAAGCTCGAAGCGCCGCAGCAACTCCTCGAACACGAAGATGGCTCCGGCGAGAGGCGCGTTGAACGCAGCGGCGAGGCCTGCTCCGGCGCCAGCCGCGAGCAACGCGCGACCTTCTCCCGCTCGCAGGCGAAACAGTTGCGACCATAGATGGCCGATGGTGGCGCCCATCTGGACCGTCGGCCCCTCTTGGCCGAGCGCCATGCCGGAACCGAGCGCGAGTACACCACCAACGAATTTGACCGGCAGCACAACGCCCCTCATCGGAGCGGCCTCGCCACGAATGACGGCTTCGACCTCCTGAACACCACTCCCTGATGCTTGGGGGGCGAAGCGCCCCACGAGCCAGCGTGCAACGTAAGCAAAGATTGCGGCGAGTAGCACCGGTGCGAGCCATCCCACATCCGGGTACGCGTGCGTCCACGCGAGCAGCACTAACCGCAGCTGGCGCGCGCCGTCGAGCGCGAGATGGAATGCGCTTCCGACCAGGCCGGTCAGCGCTCCCACCACAAGTCCGCTCGCCGCAAGCGCGAGCAGCCCCGCGTTGTCCTCTTCGTCCTGGTTGGGTGGAGGCGTGTTTCGAGTCACTGTAGAAGAGCTCGTGGATGGGTCGTCCCAATTAGCAAGTAAAAACAATTCAGTTAGAGTCACTTCGCCAGCTACGAACCAGGCGATTGTGGGTTCAAATCCTGCCGGGGGCTTGCACTCGGGGCTCGTGCGTCAGAGAGGTCCGAGCCCCGCGCGGCCGCACTCGCCGGCAGCGACGCGAGTTCGGCGCTTAGCTGCGAGAGTATTTCGGTCAGCGCCTTCCCGTAGCCGCGCATCAGCGCATCGGGAGAGGCCTGCGCGATCTCGACGCGCCGGCCAATCGTGCTCTGGTATGGCGTGAGTGCACTTGGCTTCGTGGTATCGACCAGCGCGAACTGGATGGTCATCACCGCGGCCGCTGGCACGCCGGGCCGGAAGTCGCCGTAGAGCTCGGTCACGGTGGCCTCCAGCACATAAGGAACCGACTTCGAGGATTGTGCGCTGCCCGGTTGTGCCACCGCCTTGAACGGTCCGGCGCGATTGAGCCACGAGGCTATCCCATTGCCGAGCATCGAAGCCGGGTCTGCGATAAACGCATGGTACGGATCGGAGACGTACTGAACATCGTTCATACGGTAGACGAGCCCGTTGCCGGAGAAAGAGCCGGCGACGCGTACATCGCCCATCCGCATCGACTCGGCTCGCCGCGCGGCCGCCATCGGCGTAGGCGGCTCCGGCTCAATGATGTAGGTGGTCGCCTCCGGGATTGGCTTGCCAATCGAGCATGCCGCGACAATCAGAGCGGCGCAGACCGCCATAGCAGGATGATTGAGGTTCATGGCGACTTCTCAGGAAGCTGGAGTTTGTTGGGCGGGCCGCCGATGAGCGCGCCGGCTGGATAGCGCTTGAGCGTCTCCGACAGTGTGCGCAGGTTGCCCGCGGTCGCACGCAAGTCCTGGACGATTGCACGCACGTCGTACTGATTGTCGGCGACGAGCGCGTCGATGCGCTGCGCCACATCGTTGATGCTCGTGACCATCCGGTCGAGTTCACCCGATTCCGCGAGCTTCCGCAGGCGGTCGGTGAAGACGGCGGTGTTGTCGACGGTCTGCTTGACTGCCTTGTCAGCGAGCAGCCCATCGAGCCGCCCGGAAGCCGAAGCAATGTTATGCAGCGCCAAGTCGATATCAGGTCGCCCCAGGATCGCATTCACGCGATTGATGGCCACGCGCGCCTCCTTGAGCGCCCCTACTGCCTCGCTCGAGAGCTCTGCCACAGGCAGCTGCTCGACTTTCCTGTTCAGATTCACGACCAACGTATTCAGGTTCTGGGCCAGTGCCTGCACGTTCGCGGCGTTGAGGCTCGCGAGAAAGTGTTGGACGTTGGCGATGATCTCGCCAGTGAGGCTCGGCGCCGACGGCACGTAGTGATGCTTCGGTTTCCATTCGAATTTGAGCGGCGGGTTTTTTTCAGGGTCGAAGAAGTTGAGTGAGAGATACTGCTGGCCCGTGATGCCTGCAAGCTGCGTCTGCGCGCGTAACCCTTTCCCGACCAGGACATCAATATCGTCCTCGAGCTCGCGCACCTGCTCCCTTGAGACGTTGACTTTGGCACGCACGACGATATAGCCCACTCGCTGGTCGAGCGGCAGGTGTGCTTCGTACTCGACGTAGGAGGTCACGATCTCGGTCACCTCACCGAGCGGAACGCCGCGGAACAGGACCGGTGCCCCCACGTTCAACCCCGCGACGGACTGATCGAAGTAGGTCTCGAAGACAAACGTTGGCTGGAACAGCGACCGTCCGCCCAAGATGAACAGGATCGCGGCGAGCACGAGCAGTGCCACGAAGACGAACAGTCCGAGCCGATAGTAGCGCTTGCCTTCTTCCATGGTCTATCCGCCTGTCGTTTTCGCGGCCTTGTCCGGTTCGCGGTTGAAAAACTGACGCACCCGCGGATCGGTACTGTGGTCCCGCAGGTCAGCGGGCTTGCCCTCGGCAATGATGCTGCGCGAGACGGGATCGAGCATGATCGCGCGATCGGAAATGTTGAAGATGCTCTGTAGCTCGTGAGTGACCACGACGAAGGTGAAGCCCAGGCTTTGGCGCAGCGTTAGGATCGTCCGATCGAGGTTGGCGGCAGTGATCGGGTCGAGACCGGCCGAGGGCTCGTCGAGCAGCAAGATGTCGCAGCCGAGCGCCATTGCGCGCGCGATGCCGGCGCGCTTGAGCATGCCGCCGGAGAGTTCGCCGGGCATCAACGACTCGGCGTAGGCCATCTCGACCTGGTGCAGCAGCATCCGCGCAGTGAGGTTCTTGTGCGCGAGCGGCAGGGTAGTGAACTGGTCGAGGGGAAAGCGAACGTTCTCCAGAACGTTGAGCGAGCCGAAAAGCGCGCCGCTCTGGTACATGACGCCCAGGCTGCGCTGCAGCTTCGCTCTCTCCTCCGAGCTCGTCGTCACGATGCTCACGCCGCCGATCGAGATGTCTCCGACCATTGGCCGATAAAGGCCGATGATGTTCTTCATCAGGCTCGACTTGCCACAGCCCGAGCCGCCAAGGATCACCATGATCTCGCTGCGCTGCACGTCGAACGATGCGTCGTCGAGCAGCACGCGCTTGCCGTAGCCCATCTTCAGGTGGCGCACACTGATCGCCGGGGCCGCACCGTTCGTTCCCGGTCCGGATCGATTCGTGAGCGGCGTGGCGACATCCATGTTTCAGCTCGTGAAGATCGTAAAAATGCCGTCGATGACCACGATCATGACGATGCTGGTCACGACTGCGCTTGTGGTCGACAGCCCCACCGAGGTCGCACCCGCGCCGGTAGCCAGACCTCTCTCACAGCCAATAGCGGCGATGGCCAGGCCGTACACGGCTGCCTTCACGACACCGAGCACGAAGTCGGTCAGCGTGACCGCGCCGAGCAACTGGTTGTAGAACTGCACGAAGCTGACCCCGAAGCCGACCATCACCAGCGCTCCTCCGAAGATGCCGACGACGTCCGCCAGCACTGCAAGCAGCGGGACCATCAGCGTCGCGGCGATGAGACGCGGCAGGACCAGGAACTGGACAGGACTCAGCCCGAACGTAGTGATCGCATTGACTTCTTCGTTGACCTTCTGCGTACCGATCTGCGCTGCAAAAGCGGCGCCGGTGCGGCCGGCGAATACGATCGCCGTCATCAGCGGGCCCAGCTCGCGCAGCATCGCCACCCCGACTCCGTTAACGACGAAGATGACGGCACCGAACTGCTGCGCGACCAACCCGATCTCGAAGGCGATGATCACGCCCATCAGGAAGCCGATCAGCAGCACGATCGGTACCGCATTGGCGCCGGCCTCGGTGGCGATGTCGAGCACCTCGCTCCAGCGGGCAGTCCCACGTCCCCGGAACGTGCTCCACGCCGCGGCTGCGCAATCCTCCAGGAACACCAGCATCGCTTCGCCATAGGCGAGCTGCTGCGCGGTTGCGCGTCCCATGTGCTCGAAGATGCCGATGTGCCTGCGCACCTTCGGCGGCTGAACGAAATCTTTAGGGTCGTAGGCGCCGACAAGCGCCGCGAATCTCGGTTCGAGATCGTGCACTTCGACTTTCGCTCCCTGCGGACGCTCCTGCCGTACGAGGTCGAAGAGGAGCGCAATGCCGACGTCATCGATATACTCCACCCGCGAGGCGTCGACGACGACCGGGCGATCAGGATTATTCGCGAGCGTGTCGAGCGCCGCCTGCCACACAGGGCCCGCGGTGTACGCGGTGATGCGACCCTCGAGCACGATGCTCGCGGCGCCGGCCGCCGCATGGTTCATTGTTCTGTCCCAGTCGACGGCTGATTTGCGCTTAAGCTCGGGAAGGTCGCAGCGGGCAAGGCATCGAAGCTGCCGCCTAGCGCAAGATGCAGTCGGATACGGTTCGCGCCCTGGAGGCTCTTCAGCTTAATGAGCGATGCCTCGGTCGCGATTTGCTCCGACTGTAGCTGCGCGACCCACAAAAGATCTCGGCGACCCGCACGATACTGAATCGTCGCAATCTCCACCGCTGCCGTGCGGTCAGCGAGGGCACGGCTTTCGAACGGTACGCGGTTCGTGAGCAGCTGCTCGTTCGCGAGCGCGTTCTCTGCCTCCCGGAACGCAGTCAGCGCAACCGAGCCATATCGGGCCACTGCCTGCGCCTGCTGAGCGGTGGCGATCGCGACTTGCGCCCGCAGCGCACCGCCCTCGTAAATCGGGATCGATACGCCGATCCCGGCAGCCGCGAACCAGGGATTGAGGCGCAGCAGTGAAAGGACCTGGCTTCCCGCGCGCCCACCGCCGAACGAAATGGAGAAATCCGGCAGCAGGGCAAGCTCCGCTGCCTCCTGCTGGCGGAACGCAGCGAGCACTACGCGCTCCGCGGCAATGATGTCGGGTCGACGCTCGAGAAGCGACGCGGGTACCCCGGCCCCAGCCGGCGGGGGCAACAGCGGATAGTCCGACGCAACTGCGAGCTCCGCTGCGGGATAGCGCCCCAGCAATACTTCGAGCGCGCGCTGCGCTTCGCCATATGCTTCGAGGGCTTCCTGGAGCGCGCTCCGCGCCGTGTCGAGCCTGGCGCGCGTGTCCACCACATCCAGGTCCGAATCCTTGCCCGCAGATCGTCTGACCTGCACCAGCTCGAGAAGGTCGCTGAAGATTTTCACGCTTTGCTCGGCGAGCCCCACGAGTTGCCGCGCCTCGATGGCGAGATACCAGCTCTTTGCAGTGAGAGCTGCGAGAGACTGACGTGCGTAGGCGTAATCGAGTGCGGTGGCCTCGTAGGCCGCCTCGGACGCAGCCCGTTGCGCGCGCAGTCGACCCCAGATGTCGAGCTCCCACGCGACGCCCGCGTACACCAGCGAGGAATTGAAGTCGCTGTTTTGATCCTTGTCGCGCACGGTGGTCGCACCAAGCTGCACGCCGACTTGCGGCAGGAGCTGTGCCCCAGCCACGATGACGTTCTGCTGGGCAATAATCACCCGGTCCGCCGCCTGGCGAAGATCGAGATTGTTCGCGATCGCCTCGGCGACGATGGCATCGAGCATGGGATCGTTGAACGATTTGAGCCAGTCGTCCTCTACCGGGCGCACGTTCGAGTCGGCCTTCCACGTGGGAGGAATGTGGGTCCCTTGCGGCAATGCCTGGTCCACCAATTCGGTATGCGTGATAGGCGCTTTGAGCGCGCACCCAGCGAGCAATGCTGCAACAATGAAGACGAGGGTTCTCATCATCCGGAGAACGGATACAGCCAGTTGTACCAGGTGTAACCGCGGATCGCGATCTTGCGCAGCACGACAAAGGCGCTTTTCGGATTAGTATAGATCGTTGCCCGACCCTGCGTGCCGATGGGGAACTTGGACTGGTCCGGATCGTCCAGCCGAATCGCGACGGCAAACTGGCCCTGCGGAATCTCCTTCGGCACATACGAAAAGTTCGGCAATGTCCCACTGGGAAGCATCTGCCCGGCGCCACTGCCTTGCCAGATGGCTTCGACCTTGCCGGTGAAGATCTGTCCGGGATAAAGGTCGAGCGCAGCCTCGACGGATTGTCCCGGCTTCACGTACTTCAAGTTCTCCTGGAAAAAATTAGCCAGGAGATACCGGTCGGCATCGACGATGAACGACGCGATCGCGCCAAAACGTATATCGCCAGCGACCATGCCGGGCCGCACCTGCAGATTGATGACATAGCCATCCTCCGGGGCGACCATCAACGTGTTGTCGAGGTAGTAGCGCGCCTGCTCGAGCTCGGCTTCCACCTCGGCGACGGTCGTGTTGACGCCGTTGATATCGGAGGTATAACGTAGCTTGGCTCGCGCCTCCTCGGCTTGCGCTTCCTTGATGCTTGCATCGTATGCCGTAACCTGTGCATTCCACTTTTGCACGTCCTCCTCGGGTCCAGCGCCCTTGCGTGCAAGCTCAGACGAGAGCTTCGCCTGATACCTGGCGTAATCGAGGTCGGCCTTGAGTTTCGCGATCTTCTGCGCGTTGATCTGGGTGTCGGCTTTCAGGACGAGCACGTCCTGCTTCGACTTGGCGAGCGTCGCCTCGAGCTGATCGACTTTGTACTGATAGGGCCGGCGATCGAACTGAAACAGCGGCCGTCCCTTCTTGACAGGAACGTTCGGCTCAACCATCACCGCGGTGACCAGCGTCGGCTCGGGCAGCCGCGGGACGAGCTGGACCGTATGCTGGATCATCTTCGCCTCGGTGGCATACGGCGTCACGAAGCGCAGGCCGATGAGAAAGATGATCCCGAGATGGAGCACGAAGAAGGTCGAGAAGAAGCCCCAGGGAATGGTGAACTTCAACCACCTGAACTTGAAGAACACCAGCCATACGATGAAGCAGTAGGCGAAGAGGAGGACGAAGCCGAGCAGCATGGTTTGGCCCGCCTAGTCTTTCGTTTCGCCGTGCGGTGGACGTGGGGTCGTCGGCGCCTCGCGAAGCGGAACCGCGGTGTCCGTCGTGTTGCCGCGCTCGGCGGCCGCACCCGGTCCCTCGTTCAGACGTCGCATCTCTTCCGCGATCGCCTTGGCTTCCTGGTCCGGAAACCGCCGGATGTCGACGACATCGGTCGGCTTGAACGCCCAGATGAACGCTTGTATCCACGGCAGCACCGTAGGCAGCAGACCGGCCCAGCCCATGATCTTGACGGCCTCGGCTTCCGGATGCTTGCGCGCGAGCGCGATCCGTCCCGGCAATCCGGCGATCCACACGTAGATCAGCACGCCCGCTAAACCAGCGAGGGCTGCCGTCGCGAACGTAGCGTAGTCCCAGAAATCCAGTTCGAAGCCGAGCATGGTGCGCCTCTCCGATTGTTCAATCCCCGCCTTTGCGATTCATGGAGGACAGACCCCAGTGACCGTCTCGTCACCTCTGCATCTGCATGAGCCGCTCCATCGGGATCATGTTGTAGTTGAGATGAGTCATGATCCACACCGATCCAACAATCAGCACAAATACGACAAAAATGCCGAACGTCAGCGCCATCACGTTGTTGACGCTGTCGGGCCTGGTGGTGATGTGCAGGAAGAAGACAACGTGCACGCCCATCTGGGCGATCGCCAGCACGATCACCGCCGCCGGAATGCTGGGCTGCCACACCAGCGACGTCCCGACGAGAAAGAACGCAACGACCGTAGCGGCCACGGACAGCGCAAGCCCGATCAGATAGCCGCGAATGCCCTCCGCGACCTCGGTGCCGTCGGCGCGTTCATCGCCGGGGGCAATGTCGCCATCGTGCACATGCACTCCAGTTTTGGTGTCGCTCATGGTGCTACTCCTAGCAAATAGACCACGCTGAAAATGCCGACCCAGATGATGTCCAGCGTGTGCCAGAACAGGCCGAAGCAGAGGACCCGCCGGAGGATGTCGGGCCGATAGCCTTTGGCGTACACCTGCGCCATCATGGTCAGCAGAAAGAGGACACCCATGGTCACGTGCACGCCATGGCATCCGACCAGGGCGAAGTAGGCCGACAGAAAGGCACTGCGCGACGGCCCAGCGCCTTGCGCGATCAGATTGGTGAAGTCGCGGAACTCGAGGAGCAGGAACGCGACGCCGAGAATGGCCGTCGCGATCATGCCGCCGTAGTACCACGAATTGTTGCGGGCGCGCGCGCCCAGGCTTGCCACGCCACAGGTAAAGCTCGACAGCAGCAGACACCCTGTCTCCAGCGCGACGATGGATAAGTTGAACAGATCCCTGCCGCTCGGGCCGCCGTCCGTCATATTCACCAGGACCACGTAGGCTGCGAAGAACGCGGAGAACATGACGACGTCGCTGAGCAGAAAGACCCAGAAGCCGTAGGCTGTGACGATGCGCTTGGAGGCTACGCCGCCCTCCGCGTGCACCACTGGCACGTTGACCGCGCCGCCGGCAAAGCCGACATCCGTTCGTGCCATGCTCATGGCGCAGCCCCAAGTTGAGCGATTGCCGCGAGGCGGCTGCCGCGGTTCGCTCGATCGATGCGCGCCACTTCTGCGGCCGAAATGCGATATTCATCCCGGTCGCGCCACGCGAAGGCCACAAATGTCGCGAAGGCGCCGATGAAGGACAATGCCGCGAGCCACCAAATGTGCCAGATCATCGCGAAGCCCAAGAAGCTCGCAAAAAAGGCACAGACGACACCAGTAGGACTATTGCGCGGCAGCTCGATATCCTTGTAGGCCGGCTCGGGCGCAAGCGATTGCGTCTCGATCGCGCGTTGTTTTGCGAGCCAATAAGCATCCCTGTCTGCGACCCGTGGCAGCTCGGCAAAGTTGAAGGCGGGTGGTGGCGAGGTCGTCGACCATTCAAACGAGCGACCGTTCCAGGGATCGCCGGTCAAATCGCGAAGCTCCTCCTTGTGGCGGAAGCTCTTTACGAGCTGCGTGATCTGGCACGCGATTCCAATCCATACGAGGATGATGCCTACTTCCGCCACCAGCATCCAAGGATGCCAAGCGGCGACATCGTAGTGCTGCATGCGCCGTGTCGCACCCATGAGCCCCAACGCGTAGAGCGGCATGAAGGCCAGATAAAACCCGGTGACCCAACACCAGAATGCGACCTTCCCCCAACTCTCGATCAGTCGGAAGCCGAAGGCCTTTGGGAACCAGTAGGTGTAGCCGGCGAACGCCGCAAACACGACACCCCCGATGATGACGTTATGGAAGTGCGCGACCAGGAACAAGCTGTTATGCATCACGAAGTCCGCTGGGGGAACCGACAGCATGACGCCGGTCATGCCGCCGATCGCAAAGGTGACCATAAAGGCCACCGCCCACATCATCGGCGTCGCAAAGACGATGCGGCCGCGGTACATGGTAAACAGCCAGTTGAACATCTTGACGCCCGTCGGCACCGCGATGATCGCGGTCATGATGCCGAAGAATGCGTTCACGTCCCCGCCGGCCCCCATGGTGAAGAAATGATGCAGCCACACGAGAAGGGCGAGAACGCCGATGCTCATCGCAGCGATCACCATGGAGCGGTAACCGAAGAGCGGCTTGCCTGAGAAGGTTTGTACCACCTCGGAGAAAATGCCATACGCCGGCATGACCAGGATATAGACCTCCGGATGCCCCCAGGCCCAGACGAGGTTCATGAACATCATCATGTTCCCGCCCGCCTCGTTGGTGAAGAAGTGAAAGCCGAGATAACGATCGAGGGTCAGCATCGCCAGAGTCGCGGTAAAGATGGGGAAGGCCACGACGATGAGCAGGACGGATACGAGCGCGGTCCAGGTGAACATCGGCATGCGCATGAGGGTCATGCCGGGGGCGCGAAGCTTCAAAATTGTGGCAATGAAGTTGACACCTGTTAATAACGTCCCGACCCCTGCAATCTGTACCGCCCAGAGGTAGTAATCCACGCCGACGCCCGGCGAATAAGTAAGCTCGCTCAGCGGCGGATAGGGGAGCCAGCCCGTCTTGGCAAACTCGCCGATCAGAAGCGAGAGGTTGATGAGCAGCGCGCCGGTCGCCGTCAGCCAGAAGCTGATGGAGTTGAGTGTTGGGAAGGCGACGTCGCGAACGCCGAGCTGCAGCGGCAGCACGATGTTCATCAGGCCGATCATGAAGGGCATCGCCATGAACAGGATCATGATCGTGCCGTGGGCGGAGAAGATCTGATCGTAATGGTCCGGCGGCAGGTATCCCGCCGCGTTGTAGGCGATCGCCAGCTGCGACCGCATCATGATGGCGTCCGTCAGGCCGCGCAGCATCATGATCCCGGCGAGTAACACGTACATCACGCCGATGCGTTTGTGATCGCAGCTGGTAATCCATTCGCGCCAAAGATACGGCCCGTAACCCTTGTAGAGGAGTAACACGACGAGGGCGCCAACAGCACCGAAGGCCCCGAAGCCCGCGATAAGGGGGATCGGATGTCCCCATGGAATGGCGTCCAAGGTGAGTTTGCCAAACATGCTAGAACCCTCCTTTGGTAGTGGGTCCGGGACCAGGCGGCAGCGCCTGCATTACGATCTTGTCGAACAGACCTGGCTCTACGGATGAGTAGGTGAAAGGAGCGATCTTCATGCTCTGGACGGAGAGATCCTTGTAGGCCTGCGAGCTCAGCGTCGGGCCGCCGTTTCCGGCTTCCTTGGCCCACGCGTCGAAATCCGCCATCGGCACCGCCTCGGTGTTGAAATGCATGTCGGCAAAGCCATTGCCGCTGAACATTGCAGAGAGGCCCATGAACGTGCCGGGTCGATCAGCCTGCAAATTGAGCTGAGTCGCCATGCCGTTCATCGTGTAGATCATGCTGCCGAGCTGTGGCACGAAAAAGGCGTTCATCACGCTCGCCGAAGTCAGGGTGAAGTGGATCGGAACGCCGGCGGGAATGACCAGACGGTTCACGCTGGCGACGTTTTGGTCCGGATAGATGAACAGCCATTTCCAGTCGAGCGATACGACCTGGACTTCAAGCGGCTCCTCTCCCGACAGCGGCTTCGCCGGATCGAGATCGTGCGAGCCGATCCACGATACGCTTCCGAGGAGCATGATCGTGAGCAGGGGAACGGACCAGGTGAGAAGTTCGAGCTTGCCTGACTCGACGAAGCTCGGATCGTACTTAGCCCGCGTGTTGGACGATCGGTACCACCATCCAAAGATGAGCGCTGCGAGGATCGTAGGCACCACAATCGGAAGCATGATGATGAGGGAGCCGGTCAGGAGCGACGTCGTCCCCTCGGCGACAATTCCTTTGGGATGGAGAACGATCAGCTGCTGGCAGCCTGCCAGCGCGAGCAAGGAGAGCATGGCACCGCAGCGCAGAGCGAGGGGCGCCGAGGGTCGACCTTTGTACCAGAGGCGTGGTCTCGACGCCTTGCGCGCGAACGACTGGAGCAGATTAGTCATCTTGCGGCTCCTCGAAGCAGTGCGAACTGGAAGCGTGACAGGAAGACGGGATCGAATGCAATGCCTTCGCTTCTCACTGGCGCGCAGTGGCGCCCTCGAGCCCCAGCACGACGATTTGGTTTAACCGGCTTCACGGCCCACGCGATCATCGAAACCCGCGCCGCTACGGCCACCTTCTGCGCACCGACCGCGGTATAGGTGATTACGCTACTGCCGACTGCGCGTTAGAATCCTCCCCTCCTCCGTCACGGCTCAAATGCAAAGATCTTCTTCCAATCGTCCTTCATGCTGATCACGATCCAGCCGTCCTTCTTTGCTTCGTCGTAGAGCGCCTGGGTGAATGTGCCGACTCGGGTGTTGGGCAGCCCTCGCGCAGGCCCGTAGGCATACTCGCGCTTGGCGTCGTCGTGCAGCACGAGCATCGCCAGGCGCATACCATTACCCGCCTTGGTGTATTCCAGCATTTGTCGGTCGCCGGTAGAGTTGCCGAATGCTGCGTACGGCCGGCGGCCGATCATCAGATGGATACCTTCCGGCTTGCCTGCGTCGTTGTCGTTGAGCAGGAGTTTCGGCTCCTTGGTCAGGAACGGCTTGCCGTCCTTGCCGTATCCGTACTTCACGCCGGCGGCGGTCCCGACGACTTGCTCCGGCGGTATCCCATACGTCTGCTCGGCGTAGACGCGAACGAAATCGATTCCGCCACCAGTGACGATGTAAGTCCTGTAGCCGTTGGCGCGCAGATACTTGAGCACCTCCTGCATCGGCAGGTACGTGAGCGCGGTGTAGGGGCGCTTCCAGCGGTGATCCTTCGCTTCGGCAAGCCACTTCTTCACCTCTGCCTGGAACTGCTCCACGGGCATACCGGTCAGCGTTGCGAAAGCGATTTTCTCGAGATCTTTCAGCGGCAACTTGGAGATCGCTTCGAGATTGCCCGACATCACCGTCTTGAACGGCTCGACGTTCGCCAACTCCGGCTTGGCCTTCACTGCGGCGGGCACGCGATCGAAGCAATACACCAACTGCGAATAAATCGGATGCTCGACCCACAAGGTCCCATCCTGGTCAAACGTCGCGATGCGCTCCTCCGGCGGCGCGAAGTTCGCGTTACCTTGTGTCGTGGTCGCCTGCACGAAGTCGATAATCGCTTTTTTCGCAGCTCCGTCGTTCCATGATGGGAGAGGATCGTCCTGCGCGAGCGCGTGCGCGCCAAAGGCGAGCGCCGCCGCCAGCAAGACAGCGCGAGGGAAGTGCGAGTGGCGAAGGAATCTCACGGTTTCTCCAGTCGACGAGTGCGCGCCGCGACGCGTGCGGCAGATGCTACTTCGGGAACATGAGCTGCACCTGCGCCCGAATCTGCCAATTCGGCCCGAAGTCGGGCTTGACCACGTTGTAGTACGCGCTGATCTGCGTATTCACCGGCAGCTTGCCGAAATGGAAGATCTGGCCGATGCCGCCGCCGATCGGTACCGTCCACTGCTGTCCGGCGGAGGCTTTCCAATCGGCGGTAAGGATCGGCGAGCTCGTGAGGTACAGACCTGGGTGGTCCTTGAAGTTGTAGTTGATGAACGGCTGCAGGAGAAAATTGTCGTACGACCCGCCGGCACCGGTGCCAACCGACCAGACGTTGTTCACCAGGAAGCCGTAAACCCAGGGATCGCCCTTGTCGAGATGCAGCATGACGAACGACGGCCCGAGGCCCCAGCGGTAGGACCCCAGTGCCGAATTCGAGGTGGTCGGAATCTGGATGATCGGGCCAGCGCCCCAGATCAACCCACCCTTGGGATCAGCGGGAGACAAGAACGCGGAGAAGTCCGTCGGCCCGATGCCGTTGGTGCGCGAATCGCCTTCAAAAAGCGCCGGCTGCGAAACCACGGGGACGATGGTCCGCGTAATGATGTTCCACTCCGGCGAAACCTCGATCGGGATCACCGGCTGGATGTTGAGAATGTTCTGAGTTTTCTTGAGCGGTCCGAAGTTGAGGTTCGAGTTGTTCTGGAACGGGAGGCTGATCAGATTGCCGACGGGGTTCTGTGCCAGCTTCGCAAGCTCTTCGGCGCTTAGTTCCGCGCTTGTCGCTGCAATCGGCAGCGTTCCAAGCTCGAAAGCGACGAGCGCAAGCATTAACGACGGGTATTGCATTTTGCTGTCCTTTCGCGCTTATTGCCGCTCAGTATTGTCAGTACGGCCGTGCCGGCCCGATCTGCGGGGCACGCACTGGCTTGGCCATGCCGAAGAAGACCGTCACTCCCTGACCGCCGCATCGCGTTGACAGCGCTTCCTTGGCGTTGCTGAAGCAGCTGTCGATGTCCTGCCAGTTGTTCATTACCCACACGTCGCCCGAAGGCGAGATAGCGAGGTCTGTCTGCATCTGTAACCCGCCACCCACGTAGCCGCCGGGCGGCGAGATCTGGTCTCCGGTCTTGAAGCCGGGCGGGCAGTTCTCGGTGCGCACGCCGCAGAGCTGCGTAATCGGGCTATTGGGCATCGCGAAATTGGAAATCCAGACGTTGTCATTACCATCGACAACCACCGCCCAGGGTCCGGGCAGGCCACCGCCCGTGAACGGCGAGCCTGGATATTGCGTGCCATCCGGCCGTAGCAGAGTGACACTGCCGTCCCTGCCGTTCTGCTTGGACATGGTCCTTACCATGTAATCCGTGGCCGACTCCAGCCCTTCGAGCTTCAGGTGCGCCGCCATGTCGACCAGGTGGGCCATGCCCAACAGCCGATCACCGAACCGGTTGGTGACCCATACGTTGCCCTGGCTGTCGATGTTGAGACCGCTGTTGACGATTCCGGTCTTGAAATTTTCGGTTTTGCTCGGATCCGCCGCAGGGAAGCGCGTCACTTTATCGCTGGCGTTCGAAACCCAGATCCGATCCTGCTGATCGATGGCGAGGTGAAATGGCCCGAGGAACGACTTGCACGGCTCGGCGCTGTCGCCTTCGCAGACGATCCGACCCTTGGTCCAGTCACCCTTCGGAAAATAGAGGAGCTGGCGCTTCGAGACGCCGAGCGCCCACACGTCGCCGCTTGGCGTGGCGATGATGCCCTGCATCAGTCCGAGCTGCCCATCGAAGGTGATGCCCTCCGGCGGTGTCAGCGGCGCGCCGTTCTTGTCGAATACCGCAATCGACTTGCCCCCATAGGTAGAAAACCAGGCATTGTCATTGGCGTCGACCGCCGCGCCGAACGAGCCGCCTTGCATGCCGCCGCCGGCAAACCCGGTGATGTTCGGTGACAACGGCTTGCCGTTGGGATCGAACTTGGTGGCATTGCCCTGCCACAACGAATCCTGCCCCTGCCAGCCAACGGTGAAGTTGTCGCCGGTCCAAAGGTTCCCTTCGCTGTCGAACATCGCCCCGCCGCCCGCGCGGTAGCCGCCGCCGTCGAATTTCAGCGGCAGGACCCACGCACTCGGCGAGAAATTGAGATACGGCATGTAAGGCACCGCGCGCATCGTCTTGCCCTGCAGGACCGGGTAGAACTCGCCGAGCAGCGCGAACAGCCGATCGGGCTGGTACCACGGATAGCGGGCGATCGACTGCGCCGCCGTCAAAGTGTCCGTCGGCGCATTGCCTCTTGGCGGCGTAGCGGCGGCGAACAGCTTTGCGCATGCATCAGCGATCACGCGCGTCGCGCAAGCGGCGAGCACGTCCGCCAAGGTGGCGAAGTTCGCCATCGTCGGCGTCTGGCCGCTGTTGAGGGAATCCTGAATCGCCGTACCCCATCCACCGGTTTGCACATCGACGAAGCTAGGCACGTTGCCAGCAGCGATCTTGAGCCCAAGCGCGTGACCTTTGATCGTCGTGCCATCGATGAACTGGTTATGCGTCCACACCGTCGCGACCGTCGTCATCTCGTTGATCGTCACTCTCGCCGGCGGTTGGGTGCCTACCGATGCGATCAATGCGATGGCCTGGTTATCGCCGCTCGACGGGTTCGCCGTTGGCCTGCCACCCTTCGCGGCGAGGTATAGGATCGATCCACTGGGCGCAGATGCCGCACTGATCGAAAATCGTCCGTCGGCGCCGGTCCGTGCTTGGCCCAATTGCTGCGGGTTGCCTGCGCTCGCCGCAAAAAGCGTGACCGTAGAATTGACGATCGGCGCGCCGCCGCCGAGCACTTGGCCGGCGATGTCCGCGGCAGCCGCTGTTGTGCAAAACACGGTGCTTACGAGGGCTGGAACCGCCGCTGCAAACATCGCTTTCGCTTCACCGCTAAGGATGCGGCTGTTGTCGATCACGCGCATTGCATTGTCCTTAGGATTGCGGTCACTTCGCTTGAACCAAGTCGACTGCCGTGACGGCCGCGGCGGGATTTCCACCGAGCAGCAAGCTCTTGACGCTCAATGGCTGCAGCGCGACGCCCCCTCTTCGAGCCGAAAAATAGAGCGACCTGTTCATTTCGCCGTCGCCAGCTCAACCTCGGTGACGCCGGCGGCCAGGTTGGCTCCGTTGTACCCTTGTACGCTGACTGGCTGCAGTGCAAAGCCCTTGTTAGAGCCTCCGACCAGAACGTTCGCCCCGAGCCCGACAGCCCAGGCCGCGTCGGCCGTCGCTCCGACGTAGTTGCCTGCCAGCGAACCGGGAGTGAACTTATCGCTGGTCGAAACGACCGCCCAGAGAATCACTGAGTTCGCCTGGTAGCCTACGTCCACCCCGTAGGTCTTGATCTTGCCGGTAAGGTGGACGGGCTGCGCCCCTTTCTCCGAGCTGCTGAAGACGCACTTGAGATCACGCGTAGCGCCGAACACCAATCCCCAGCCGCTTGCCTCGTTGCAGCGGAGCATGCCTACCGTTGCTCCTTTCTTTTCCTGTGCAGTGGCGAAAGGAGCGGCGCTCGCCAACACTGCACATATCAATGCGATAGCGATCAGACGTCCCATGATGATTCCTTCCTTCTGCGATCATGATTAGCAAATCGCTGAATGCGACAAACGGCTGAATGCCACATCGCGCTCCTTTTGGCACTCCCTGCATTTATTTACCTGGCGCAATCTGTTCCTTGAGCCTTTGCGTCGTCTCCTGCGCCTCCGTTACGAGCTTATAGGAGACGTAGTACTTGTAGATGTTGCGAACGTAGGTGGTCGTCTCCATCCCGATTTTCTCGGCAGTGACGACTTCGACGTTGTTGAACCACCGATCGGGGTCGAGCCCCCTCTTCTTCGCCTCCATGCGCATTCGGGCGATGCTGGCCGGGCCGGCGTTATAGCTTGCGAACGCGAACAGAGTGCGCTCCTGGCCGGTGAAATTCGCATCCTCGAAGTTTTCGGTCATGAGCTAATCCAGGTATTTCGTGCCCGCATGAATATTCGCCTCGGTCGTATGAATATCGCCGACCTTGAGCGTCTCGCCGGTCGCCGGCATGAGCTGCATCACCCCGACCGCGCCGACCGAGCTCTTCTTATTCTGGTCGAGCGTCGATTCCTGGTACTCCTTGGTAGCTGTGGTTTGGGCCGCCGAGACCATGCCCGCGAAGAGACAGAGCGCCACGAATGCAGCGTGAATCGGCAATCGCGAAATTCGGATCGTCACCGAAGGCACCTCTCAGGTTGCCGTGCCGACGACGGGCACGTCACCCTTCTTCGCTGCCGTCCGGCCGCGCAGCCAGAATGCAATCAGCGGAAAGAGCAAGACGGACAGCATGCCGGCACCCACGAGCGCCGCCGCGTTCTCCGAGTGCATCTTTCCGGTGGCAACGCCGATGGTCGTGATCGCAACCACCAGCGGCAGCTCTGTCGCGCACAGGAGCGCCAGTCCAAGGCGCTCACCAAGCGGGAGATCTTTGCGATAGAGAAACAGCGCCGGCAGCCCGCGCACCACCAGGAACAGTGCGAGGAACAATGGGACGCGCAGAATCGCCGCGGGTTTGGCGAGCAGCGCTGCAAGATCGAAGCGAATGCCGCTGACCACGAAGAAGATCGGGATGAAAAAGCCGAAGCCCAGTCCGTCGATCTTGTGCGCCAAGGCTTCGCGCTGGTCGCCGCGCACGGCGAGCGATACCACGATGCCTGCGGTCACCGCTCCGAGCACCGTGTCGAGCCCCAGGTCGCGCGACAGCAGCACCAGCACGGCGAGTATCAACACCACGGTGCGGAGCGGGAGCTGTGCGCTCGTATGCATCAGCCGCCGGCAGAGTTCGATCAAGCGCGGCACCTGGGCCTTGGACGCCACCCAAGCGGCCGCAACGGCAAGCGTGGCGAAAAACGCGATGAGCCCGCCCGTCTTTGCCAGGCTTTCGGTCTGGAGCAGCAATGCCATCAAAATGATGGGCCCGAATTCGCCAATCGCTCCTGCGGCGACGACATTGCGTCCGAAGGCTGTCTCTAACTCGCCCGCGTCGCGCAGCATTGGCAACAGCGTCCCGACCGCGGTGGTCGCCATGGCGAGCGCGACGATCGCGGCGGGGCTTACGAGCGCGCTCAATTCCAGCAACTGGCCAATGGCGAGTGCGAGCGCGACCGAGATGAACCACCCCGTAGTGGCGAGCCACGCGGGTCGGCCGCGGATGCCCTTGAAATCGATCTCGAATCCCGCGCCGAAGAACAGGACCAACAAGCCGATCGTCGCGAACACGTTGATCAGGTGGCCGATGCGCACCCAACCCAGGACGAACGGTCCGATCACGATGCCCAGCACGATCTCCAGCACGACGCTCGGCAGACGCACTCGCTTGGCAAGCCAGTTCGCGATCATGGGCGCCAGAACCGCGGCGCCCAGAATCACGACGAGAGCGTTTCGTTCCTCTTCGGTCATCGCAGCCCGAGCTAGGCGTTATCACCGCCTCCCGCGCCCGCCACCGCGGAACCCACCACTTTCGTGGCCCATTTCTTCTCCGCGGCCGCGGAATCCACTCCCGAAGCTGTGATCGCCGCCGCCAAAGGACGAAGCGTCCGAGCGTTGCTCGCCTTTGTTTCGAGCTTCCTGCTCAGACTGCATCGATTTTGCGGAGTCGTCGCTCACGCTGCTCCAGCCTCCGCCGCTGTCGTGCTTTTCCCAGCCGCTGCCCGTGTTCTTGTAGACGTTGCCGTTCACGTCGGCGTAGTGATCGTTGCCGACCGTGGCGGCGCGCGCTTCGTTCCCGCCCGCGCCTTGTACGTTGGCGCGCGCGACGTTGGTCGATTGACCTGTATATGCATTGCCCACGGTGCCCTTCGCAGCCGAAGCAGACACACCTGTAGTCGGGTTGTATGTCGCTGCGCGCGTTCCGCTCGCGTAGTTGCCCGTGTAAACATTGCCGACCGTGCCTCGCTGACCGGCCGAGATTCGCCCGGTCTGCGAGTTGTACGAGTGCCCGGCTTGCCCCGCCCACGCGTTGCCGGTCCATGCGTTGTAGCCGGCGGACGAATGCGTGACAGCGGTGGTGTTACCCCACTGGTGATACACATTGCCAGAATTGGCGGCCCAGCCGCCCGGCCCCCAAGCGCCGTAAGCGCCGCTGCCGGTCCATGCAGCACCGTAGTAACCACCCCAATAAGGTGCTGCGCCCCAGCCCCAGGCGCCGGTGCCCCACGCAGCGCCGTACGCCCACCCCATGCCGAAGCCGATCGCCCAGCCAGTCCAAGGCGTCCATGCCGGCGCCGCTGCGTAACCGTAGGTCACCGGGGTGCCATACCACACGGTAGTACCAATGTACGGCGTGTACACGTAGCCCGTGCCGTAAACGATCGTCCCACCGGCGACATACGTTCCCATGTAGCCCGGAAGATAGCCAACCGTCACCGTCGTCGGCGTCACGTCATATATCCTCACGTAGGTCGCGTAATAGACCGGCGAGCTGGGCGGAATCGCGTAGATTTCAGCCGGCACCGTGATCGCCACCGTCCACGGCCCTTGCAGTGTCGGCGCCGTGAACCAGACTGCCTTCTGCAGCGCGAACCAGGCGCCGCTCGGTGCCTGGATCAAGGGTGTCGGTGAATTCGAGACGTACTTGAGCGACGTGCTCTCGATGGGCTGCACGTCGGGCGGACCTGGCAATTGTGGCGTAAACGTCGCCTTGGCGCGATCGACCTGCGCCGTTTGCGGAATCTGCGTGGCGATCAGCGCTTCCTTCGCCTGTACCGTGCCGGGGATCGAAGCCTTGACGTTCTCCTTGGGACTGTCATTGGGGATCTGCGCGAACGCCGCCGGAAGGTCCTTGGCGGCAACATAGGTCCAGGCTCCGTTCAGCCCGCGCGACGTGAACCAGCGTCCGCTTACGAGGACATAGTTCTGCTGCGTATTTGTGTCGACGAAGACGTTCGCATCGGTGTTCTTGAGGTAGAGCAGCGATCCGGTTCCCTCTAGCGCTGCCCAGTCGGGTACGCCATCGGTGACGATGAGCTCGGTCGGCTTGGTTGCAACGATGACCCCCGGCGCACCCGACGCAAGCGATGGATTCTTGCCGGTCTTCTCGTCCGGCGGCCCTTCCATCAAATCGACCGCGCCGCTCTTGCCCAAGTCGGCAGCTGCCTTGGCGACGCCCGGTGGAACCGCAGTCGCCGTCGTCCACGGCCCGGCGAGCCCTGGGGCCTTGAGGAAACCGTCGAAGAGGTGGAAGTAGATCGTGCCCGTGTTGTCGCGCAGCAATAGAGGCCGCGTGTTGAGGATGCGTTGATAGGGCGTTCCGGCGACCGGACGCCACGCGGGATCGCCGTCGATCAAAACCAGTACCGCGGGTGTCGGCGAGAACACGAACTGCGGAACGGGGTTCTCCACTGGCACGGACTTCGCCTGATTCTGCGCATTGAGCACAGCCAGCCCCGCCTCCATGCGGTCGAGCGAGATGGTGAAGGGCCCTTTGATAAAGAGCGCTTGAAACGCCTGCTGATAACTCCCAGCCGAACTCGCCGCCGAGGGAAAGCTCGCGCTCTGCACCGTCGTGTCGGTGAAGTAGACGGTGCGTGCAAGACGGTCGACCTTCGTTATCGCCGTTACGTTAAGAACGCCGAATACCGGGTTCTGGCTCCCTGGAGGCAGGACGGAAACGGCCGCGTGGGCCGCCAGATTGTAGCTATCCCAGCTATCGAGCTGAGGCTGGAAAACCGTATACGTCGCGCCGTCGAGTTGCGCCGTCTTCGGCCATTGGTCACCAACCGCGGCCGGAGCCTGACCGGTAGGGGGTCCGGAAGGAGCTTGGCCAAAAGCGTCGCTGACGAGCTCGAACGCCAGCATGCAAACCACTGCGATCAATCTGTTCATGAATTAAGTTCCTGGGTTTCTGCGGAAAATTCTTCCTTGCGCTTCCCGCAAGCGACGCGCCCACGAATCCGATTTCCAAGCGGGCAACGCCGCCGCTAGCACTGCACTATCGCATCCACCGAGCGGCAGCCTGTTCGGGCGTCCCCTCTTAGTGCTCCAGTTGCACTTCGATTTTGCCGGCACGAACGGCGGCCTTCAGCGCCGCATGGTCGCTTTCGGCCTGATCCGCATAGGCGAGAGCGAATTTCCCCATTGCTTCGTCGAAATCAGCCTGCTTCCCGAGGTAACCTCCGATTGCCCACGGATCGCCGGCCTTGGCGTGCGCGCGCGCCAGAACCCAACCGCATGCCTTGGCATAGATCGCGAGCATCTCGGCGTCATAGGTCTCGACCAGTGGGCTCAGCTTCACGTCGCGCAGCTGGCGCAGGTAGAAGTGCCGGCCCTTAGGCCCGGTGACCCACCCCAAGAACATGTCCGAGGCCGGCTGCATCAGCCGTTGCCCAATCACCACGCGCTGACCGTGATGAGAGAAGGCGCTCTTACCGGCAAAGGCTTCGAGCACCGATGCGTTGGCTTCCTTGACTTGGAGGAAAAACGGGCGATCGGCGATCGACTTGAACAAAGCTACCATGCACAGCGTCCCGACGCTGCCGATGCCCACCACCTTGACCGCGCCATCCATGAGGCGGTACCGGTCGACCAGAACTCGCCGATCCTCCGGCAGCGTTTCCCGGTACTTCTTCAGGACATCCCTTAACATGTCTTGGTAGCCCGCGGCCCGCGAGCCCTCCTCGTGGAAGATCGTCGGCGGGGTATCACGGATGCGAACTTCCTCGCCCGCGCCCTCGACCAGCTTCGGGTACACCAGCTCGGCACTGCTGCTCGACGTCGCCTTGGCGATCCGTTTGCGTAGCGCCGCCTTGCGGGCTTCGGGCATCATCGCGATCATCGCGCTGTCATCGAGCCTGGCGTACCAGATCTCCAGCACGTCCATGTCGGAAAATGCGCGCATCTGCCGGCGGTAGCTGCGAGCACAGGCGATCGCCGCATCGCGACCCACGCTGTCAGAGAGCCCGTTGGAGCGTGCTGCGAGCACGAAGGATGCGACGAGTCGCTTGACGTCCCACTCCCACGGAGCGGGCAGCGTCTCATCGAGGTCGTTGATGTCGAAGATCAAGCGGCGTTCCGGAGTAGCGAAGCCACCGAAATTCATGAGGTGACAGTCACCGCAAGCCTGGACATAAATGCCGGTGCTCGGCGTGTGGGCCAAATCGTTCGCCATGACCGCTGCGGATCCGCGGTAGAACGTGAACGGCGACTGCAGCATCCGGCCATAACGCAGCGGGACGAGCTGGGGTTGGCGGGTCGCGTCCGCAGCGTGCAGGATGTCTATCGGGCTCGCGCGGGCGGCGTGCGGCCGCCAGGTGCCATGCGCATCGCGAGCAACGCGTTCGCGCAGCCGCTTGCCCATGGCCGATCGCTCCGCAGCGTCCATCCGCGAGGGAAGCTCGCGCCGCGAAGCACTCGTTTTCTTCAATGGTGGTTTTCGCGACCGAGGCATGGCATCGCCTCCTGGAGTAGCTGGTGCGGTCAACCCGCGATCAGAAAGCCGGTAACGGCAGCGGCCCGAAGAATAATCGCAGCACCTTTTCCCTGCCGATTACGCGCACCAGCTCGCGCCCCGTGCAGTACATCAGGATCAGTACTAAAAGGATGATCTGGGTCGCCCAGAAATGCGGCCACACGATCTCCGCGAGCAGCTTCGCGTTGCCGGCGGCGATGCCGCCCGCTTCACGGCTGAAATCAATGAGGCGCTCCGCGTAGTGGATTACCGCCGAGACCAGCAGATAGATCGCTGTCTTCCATATCACGTTATAGATGAGCGGCTTGTCCGGATAGCGATTGATCGGCGGCAGCATGTCCGCAATCAAAACTGCCTTGCCAAGGATCAGCGCTGCGACCGCGATGGACATGGTGGACAAAGGCTGAAACTGCGTCCCTTTCGCAATCAGGATACGGACGACCGAGACGATGTGCAACGCCACGAAGAAGAAGATCGTCGGGGGCAGCACCTTGAAAAATTCTTCCTTGAGCTTTTCTAGCACCTTGTGCATCGCATTCCCTCGGATGTCACAGCGCGGGCCACCTCGCAACAAGTGGTGGCCCGCGACATACACATCGGTCTAACCACTCGACGTCAGCCACCACCGCTTTTGACCTGTGGCTTCTTGTTCAGATCCAACGCGGGCACCGGGTTATCCGGGCGCTCTTCATCGCATGGCTCTAATAAATCGTCTGAGTTACATTCCCGCAGCGCGCATGAAGCCCGACTGCATCCACTCGTGCATCGTTTGCAGATCTTCGTCCGACGCTTTGAGATTCGCATGCGCCTTCTTGACCGCGGCGACGAACTCTGCGTTCGACTTGCCTTTGTACTTGGCCGCCGCCTCCTTGAGCGGTGGGCCGACCTTATTTTTATCTATATCGTGGCAGTTGAAGCAGCCATTTTTCTGCGCCAGTGACGCGCCGTCCTTCGCGGTTGCGGGCGCAGTTGCGGTTTGGGCATTCGCGGCTCCAGCCGCAATCAGCGAGGCGAGCATCAACGCCATCGACTGCACGAAGAATTTGCTCATTTGTCGTTCTCCTCGAATTTCGATTAGGGAGCGCTGGCGCCAGAAGACATTATTGTTTAATGACTCCGGAGATGCTCTCTTGCGCGCTGGCCCGCTCCGCCGCATTCATCTCGCTCAGCCGTTTCTGCTGTGCAGCCTTTTTCGCGGCCGCCTTCTCGTCGGGCGTCATCTTGTCCCACTTCGCCTTCGCAGCCTCGCGTTCAGCTTTCATCTGCGCGGTTTCTTCCCTGCTCATCCTCTGCAGGTCGTCGTCGGCGCCGAACACTTCCATCTGGTTCAAGTCCGAAAGCTTCTTGCCGCGAGCGGACTTGGTTATGGCTGCCTTCTCTTCCGGCGTCATCGCGTCCCATTTCGCCTTCGCTGCATCCCGCTGGGCGCGGAACTTGGCCGTTTCCTCCGGCGTCATTACCTTCACATCCATGCCGTTGTAGAGAGTCTTGTCGGACGGCGTCAGGTTTACCTGCCCAGATGCCATCGTTGCTGCCAATGCCGTGACTGTTGCGATAGTTCCGATAAGCAATTTAGTCATGATCTAACCTCCTAATGTGACCGCCTTGTCGCAGCGAGCCGCACCGGCGGTCTTCTGCTACGATTAATCGCGTCCAGCACTATCAACAAAATGCGACAAAGCGGACGCTCTGCAACCGAGCGCCCGCCTTGCTCGCCTGCTTGCCTATTCTCCGGAGTGCTGCTTGATCATCGCCTCGATCTTCTTCTTCACGGCGTCGAGATTAAAGGAAGCGGGATCCTGCATCGGCGGATAGTCGATTGCAGTCTCCGCGAGCTTCGCGACAAACCCCTGGACCAAGACGAAGCGCCAGAACTCCCGAGCATAGAAGTCATTGATGTATCCGCCGGCGCCCTCATTCATCGATTGGCCGCGAGTCATCGGTGTCCGCTCGAAGGGATCCTGGCGAATGTTGACCATTACGGGCATGTCCGTGGTGGTCTTCTCGCCGGGCCAGCCCCAGGGCTGCTGATAGAACGTGAATTTGAAATCGTCAATCCGAACGGCGCCTAGGGTCGGGCCGCCGAAATAGAACAGCTCGTGGCGCTTGGATGGTCCGGCGCCAGTCAGCAGGTCCATCTGGTTGTAACCGTCGAGATGGTTCTTGTAGGTTCGGCCGCCGAGGTTCACGCCCTTCAGCAATTGATCGGTGATGTTGGGGTTGCCTGCCGCGGCCATCAGCGTCGGGAACCAATCGAGGCCGGAGAACATACCGTTCTCGACGGTGCCGGGCTTAACCTTGCCCGGCCAGCGGATCATGCAAGGCACGCGAAAGCCACCTTCGCCGACGGTGCCCTTGGTGTTCTTGAACGGCGTCATGCCGCCATCGGGCCACGTGAAGACTTCAGCGCCGTTGTCCGTCGTGAAGATAACGATGGTGTTGTCGGCCACGCCGATGTCGTCGAGATGCTTCAGGAGCGCGCCGACGCTGTCGTCGAGCTGCGCCATGCCGGCTTCTTCGAGCCCGTAGTTGGTCTGGCTGTTCTGCATCGAGCTGTACTTCTTCGACAGGAACGTCCAGACGTGCATGCGCGTCGTGTTGTGCCAGACGAAGAACGGCTTGCCGGCTTGCTTTGCCTTGTCCATGAAGTCGTTCGACGCCTTGACCAGCACCTCGTCGAAGGTCGTCATGTCGTACTTTGCCTTCAGGAACGGGATGTCGTGCATGTTCGGCACGTTCGACATGTCCGGGAACGGCGGCAACGGGCCCTCGTCGATTACCCTCTGCTTGCCGACCTTGCCCCAGCGCGGCACCACCGTCCCATCGTCGGTGTCCGTCGCATAGCTGTGGATCACGCTGCGCGGGCCATACGTGTTGTAGTACTTCTCGTCGACCGGAAACGAGTACCAGTACGGGTCCGACAGCGCGTCGAGGTGATACAGATATCCGAAGAATTCGTCGAAGCCGTGCACAGTCGGCAGATATTTGTTGAGGTCGCCGAGATGGTTCTTTCCGAACTGGCCGGTGACGTAGCCCTGTGCTTTGAGCGCGGTTGCAAGCGTAACTGCTTGATCGGGTATTCCGACATCGGCGCCAGCCTGGCCGACCGTCGTCAGTCCCGTGCGCAGCGGAATCTCGCCGGTGATGAAGTTGGCGCGGCCCGCCGTGCAGCTCGCCTCGGCATAGTAATCGGTGAACAGCATGCCCTGAGAAGCAAGGCGGTCAAGGTTAGGCGTCTTCCCGGACATGATGCCCCGGTGATAGGCACCGACGTTGAACCAACCGACGTCGTCGCCCATGATCACCAGGATGTTGGGCTTTGGTTGCGCGAATGCCGGCATCGCTGTAAGCGCCAAAGCGCTGAACAATGCAAAAATGCCGTGGCGTAATTTTGATGCGCAAAGCATATTGATCTCCCTCATCGTTGCAAATCGAAGGGCTTGAGACTCGATCGTGCCGTAAGGAAATGCCTGGTCGCGGGAGCAGTGGAAGATGAACACCACAACTCGTCTCGCGACCGCGCGACTGTAAGGCAATGCACCTTACGAGAACCATTCGTGTGACCACGTAACCGCTACGTGGTAATGCTTACGGATCAGCGGCAATGGGCGTGAGCGACACGCGCCGAGGCGATGGCACGGTGCACCGCCGTGCGCAGCCGCCGAGTTTTCAAAGGATGCTCGACAAATTCAGCCGCGCCCGCCCGTACGACATCGACCGCTGCTCGCAGATCATCCTCGCGTCCGAGAACCACAACCGTTAGGCAAAGCTGGCGGTGACGGACCCACTCGATTAGCGACCGAACCCCCATGCCGGGAAGATCCACGGGCGCGACGACACAACCACATGCGTCGGTTCCGAGCTGAGCAATCAAAGCTTCTGCTGTATCGAAAGTTCGCAGGTCGAGTTGTTCCCCGGACAAGGCCTCCGCGATTCTGCCGCTCTCTCCCGGCAGGGGCGCAACGATGTAGACGATATCGCGCAATGGCCACCCGGCATTTTTCCTGCGCGCCTCTGGGCGTGCACATGCAGAGTCCGGACGGAAGGTGTGTCCGTCACGACCTGTGCGCGCCAAGAATGTGCGCGACCGGATGAATCGACAATAAGTGAAACTACGTACTCGAAGCGACGGAACCTATGGTAGCTCCGCGACGGCCAACCTATTCCGGCCGCTCCTTTGCCAGGTGGATCAGCTCCGGAACGCTTCGCACGTCGAGCTTCTCCAGAATGTGACTTCGATGCACCTCGACCGTCCGATGACTGATCGTGAGCGCATTGGCGATAGCCTTGCTCGACCATCCTTGCATGACGAACTTCATTACTTCTCGCTCGCGATCGGTGAGCACGGTCAAGCGATGCTCGAAGTGATCGCTGCGCTTGGCCGCGAGCCTGGCCGCGGCGTCGCGCTGCAACGCCTCATTGATGCTGTCGAGCAGCTGCTGATCGCGATAGGGTTTCTGCACAAAATCGACGGCGCCGGCCTTGATTGCCTTGATCGCAATCGGGATGTCCCCATGGCCGCTGATGAACACGATCGGTATGGTTGCTCCCATCGCAACCAGTTTCTCCTGCAATGCGGGACCGCTCATGTGCGCCATGCGAACGTCGAGCACCAGGCATCCCGGGCTCTCGGAGTCGTACGCATCGAGGAATTCTTGCGCCGAGCCAAACGTAGTCGCGGTGAGCCCGACCGAGCCGACCAGCTCGCCGATCGAGTCGCGCACTGCTTCGTCGTCGTCAACAATGAAGACAGTCGGTTCGTTCATTGCTCGGCCTTCTCTTCCGCGATCGGCAAATTGAACTCGAACATCGAGCCGCCGCTCGGATTGACCGCGTACGACAGCTTCCCGCCATGCGCTTCGACGATCGAGCGGCAGATCGCGAGCCCGATGCCAAGCCCCTTTTCCTTGGTCGAATAAAAAGGCTCGAAGATGTGCGCTCTGTCGGCTGGGCTTACGCCCTTGCCATGGTCGATCACACGGACGATCAGATGGTGGTTTTTCGAATCTTGCACCTCGACCCTGAGCAACTTGTCGATAACCTCTGATCCATCCATTGCTTCGACGCCGTTCCGCACCAGGTTCAGCACGACCTGCTGAATCTGTACATCGTCGCCATGGACAGGCGGCAGGTCGGGACTCACTGCGACCTCGACACGGATATCCTTGAGACGGCTCTCCATCTCCACCAGATTGACGGTCTCGTACACCAATGTTCCAAGGTCAAGCTCGGTCGCTTCGGATTCGTGCTTCTTGACGATGGAGCGCAAGCGTTTGAGCACGTCACCGGCTCGAGCGGCCTGTGCGGCGATCTTGTCGAGCAATTCCTTCAGCTTCGGAACGTCCGCGCCATTGTCCGACCTGATCCGGCGCTTGGCCGCCAACGCATAGTTCTCGATCGCCATCAGGGGCTGGTTGACTTCGTGAGCGATGGCCCCAGACATTTCACCGACCGTGTGGACGCGCACAAGATGCGCCAGGCGCTCCCGGTATTGCGCCGTCTCAGTCTGCGCTTCCTGCACCTTGGTCGCATAGCGTTGGCGCATCAGCACGGTGGCGAAGACCTCGCCAATTAACCGCACCCGTGGAATCAGCTCGGGCGGCCACGCGCGGTGCTCCCGCACCGAAGCAAGCGACAACGCGCCCACAATGAGTCCGTCGACCATAAGTGGGACCGCCAGAATCGAGCTCGTCGCGAAAGGGCGCAAGCCATCACGATCGTCCTCCGACAGATCGTTTACGTTCGAGACCGCAACGACCTCGCCCTGCGAAACACGCTGAAAAATCGTCGGCAGTTGCTGCTTGTCCGTGCTGCCGGGAGGCAAAGCAACACCGTCCGCGATCCAGCTGTGCGTAAGCTCTGCTCGGCTGCCTACCGGATCCAGATTCCAAAGCAACGCGCGCTGCGCACCCAGAAATTCACCGATTCGGCGCAGTGCCTGGGTAATTGCCGGCTTCGGATCGATTAGTGGCCCTCGCAAGAGGGTGGAGGAAATTTGCACGAGGAGACGCTCGAAGGCAAGCGAACGCTCCAGCTCTGTGCGACGGTTCGCTTCACCCGCGCGCGCCACTTGGACACGCCGCCGCTGAAGAAGCAACCCAGTAATCAGAATTGATTGCAGCAAGACTGCAACAATGCCGCCCGCAACGTACTCCTGGTGATCGCGCCATATCGAAGGTTCGCGAAAGCGTACTTCACAGCCAGCCGGTAGCTTCGATTCGTCGATATGCCAGCGCGTCAACGCGCGCGCATCGACGACGCAGTGAGCAGGAGGCGCTGGCTGAATGGGTATCGAAGAAGGCGGCTCGCCCTGAAGCACGCGCAAGGCGAGTTTCGCGGCTTCACGTCCTTCTGCTGCGAAGTCGGGAATGTCGCCTCCAACTACGCCGCGGCCGATGTAGGTATCGATAAAACCATAAATCGGAACATTCGCGGCTCGGGCAACCATGCCTGCAACGCGCTGGCTGATGCGCTCATAGCCACCGGCGTCACGCATCATGGAGGTATACAGAACGACGGAGTCGGCAGGCAGGCGCCCGACCGCCTCAACGAGCTCTGGCAACGGCAAATGATCGAGCCACGTCACATTGGCAAGATCCGTCCGCTCCGCGACCAGCGCCTCCACGCGACGCTTCCAGGCGAGGTCGTAGGGCGCGACGCCGCCGGCGATATATAGATGTTGAACTCCGGGATGCATTCGCCGCACAAGATCGAGCGTTCCGCTTGGATCAAGATCAATCAACAGCCCGGTGACGTCGTCGTTGATCGGCTTGGAGCCAACCTGGAACGTGTCCCCCACGTTGTTGTAAAAAACGACGGGTGTACCAGGCCACAGCTCCGATTTGTGCTTCAAGGCAAAGTCCAGGCCGCCTTGGCCACGAGCCAGCACGAGATCGATTCGGTGACCTTGGTGCTTCTTCCGCAACAGGGCGACCAGCTCAGCTTCCGTCGACTCTGGATAGCGGAGAAGATCCAATGTCTCGCCGTAGAGATCCAATGGACGGGGCGAAAGTCTCACCAGCGCTTCGCGGAGCGCCTGGTCCATGATCGTGGATCCCGGAAGCAGGAAATCCGCGTTGTGCAGAATCACGACCCGCCAGGGCTCAGCGGCCTCCAGCGGGTTGGTGCCCTCCGCTGGGTTCTGCGCGCTCGCTGGAGCGTGCAAAAGCATTGCCGCAGTGACTACGATGGCCGCTTGTCGCGAAAGGCTCACGAACGGCATTTCTCTCCCTGGCGCGGCGGCGCAAATGCGTGGACCGTTTGTAATGCTACTCCATCGGCACCCGGCATGTCGCCACGCATCGGGTGATGCGCGTTCACTGCCGTGATAGCCTAGTGGACCGCGTCTCCTCTTGCGGGTAATCCTTGCAGTGGCCCAGCCTTCGAATACGGCCGATTTATCACTCGCCCTCCAGATGGCGGTGATGTTCGCAGTCGCAGCAGTGCGGCCCGCCATTGCTGCTGCGGATTCGACTCCTGGGGCGAAGGCAGCGCAAGCGGAAATTCAAATCGGCCTGTGCTCGCCTACCGACCAGATCGTGCGAGCGCTTCGTGCACATTCGCGTGGAGAGCCGATCGTGGTCTGGCAATTCGATGATGAGACGCTGTCGCTTTTCGAGCGTGGGCTGCGCCTTCGCCTTCGGGTGGCGGGGAACGGTCATTCTGAATTCACGTTGAAAGTTGCCAACCAGCATTGTGCGCGGCTTGGCCCACAGCTCGTACCACCCCGCGAGGGTAAATGCGAATATGACATGTACGATACGGGCACTACTGGCGCAGTGTCGCTCACGCGCGCATTGAGTCCCAAAGAGACCAACGATCTGGTCTCCGGGCGAGTCGCGCCCGCGCAGTTGCTAAGCCAGTCGCAGATGAGGTATCTGCGCGAAGTCGTCGGAATCTGGCCGTTGCCGACAGCGATTCGCTCCCTCGGTCCGTTGCGCCTCCAGACATATCGCACGGAACCTCCGACCTACGACATCGATATTTCGCAGCTACCTGATGGCGATCGCTATGGCGAGATCTCGCGCAAGGTGCCACTGCGCGACGCAAGCAAAGCAATGGATGTCCTCAAAGGCGATCTATCGCGGTCCGGCGTCGAGATGTGCGCCGATCAGTCGTCGCAAGCCGGCAACAAGCTGCGCGCGCTGATACGCGAGCGTTGACGGATACCGCAGCCTCTCATGGATCACGTTTAGACCTGCTTGTTCAATCTACTCCGGTCACTCGCTGCTGCAAGAGTTTCGTAAGGTTTGTCTGCTACCTTTAGCCGCAATGCGAGTTTCTACCGGCGAAGGAATTAAATTCTCCTTCTGCCGGCCGAGTTATCGCAGAACGTGCCTTCGCTCGCTTGATCGACTCAATTGGAGCAACCATGGCTAATGAACTTAATCCTGCCAAGAAGATCTATTCCGCCCACGCAGATGCGATTCGCATTGTCCCGCTGTTCGTCGCCGACAGCGTAACTCAACCGACTGCTGAAGCTGCGGCGGCTCCTCGGGCCGCTCCGAAACTCACATATCGAAACGGCCCACTGCTCACTGCGGTCGAGGTATTTACGATTTTCTGGGGAGCCGCCTGGCAGCAGGCTCCGCAAAACGCGATGGCCACCCAGATCAACCAGTTCTTCGACTACATCTTAACGAGCCCCCTCATCGATCAACTCGCTGAGTACAGCGTGCCTGGGAAGGAGATCGGACACGGCAAGCGCACTGGATCGACTACGATCACGACACCCAGCCTGGGTCGCTCGGTGTCGGATACAGCGATCCAGCACATGCTGCAGCAGGAGATTTCCACGAACCCGGCGGTGCCTCATCCGACGCCGAATACTCTGTACTTTGTCTACTTGCCACCGGGTGTGCGCGTCGTGCAAGGTGGATCGGCGTCGTGTCAGGCGTTCTGCGGATATCACAACGACATTTCGGGACAGATCTTCTACGCGGCGATGCCCTATCCGGGCTGCACGGGTTGTCTTGGTGGACTGTCGGGCATAGATGCATTGACCTCGACCAGTTCGCATGAGCTTAGCGAGGCGATCACCGATGCCATCCCTGGACAGGGCTGGTATGACGACACCAATGGCGAAATCGGGGACATCTGCGCGTGGAAGACCAAGAAGCTAGGGCAATACACCGTCCAGTTGGAATGGTCGAACAAGGCAAACAAGTGCGTATAGCACGGCGAACTGCTCGCAGCATTGAGTTTCTGGTCGGCCTCCAAAGAGCTGCCGTTGCAAACACAACGTGATGCCGTTCTGCCCCGCACTAATGGACAACAGGCGCCAATGGAGCGTGGTCTGGGTCATCGGCGTCATCGTTGCGATTAGTGAGGTGTTGGCTGTGTCCGTTGCCGCGTCGACGAGACCGGCGGCGCCTTGGGTCGAAATTCGAGAGTCGACAGCGTGTGAAGCCATGCAAGACGAATATTGTCTTGGACGCTACGGCTTCAGGATTCGCTCGGATGGCGCATTTGTCGCAGGTGGATCCAGTGCAGGGCGCACCATTGAAGGCAAGATAGCCACGGGCGAGCTGCAACAGCTCAGCTTATTAGTCCGGGAGGCGTCCACCGGCGTGCAGGACACCGAGGAGAGATGCAGGAAAGGGAGCGTTCCCGGAGTCAAAGATCAGATCGACCTGGAGTTTGCCGACGGAATCGTCGTTCGCATCTACGATCTCGGAGGCCAGGTCGGCCAGGTTTGTCACGTCGGAAGCCGGCGCTCGGTGCATCGACTTCATGACTATCTTCAGACATTGATGAAGCGATATTACCCGCTGCCGTTTCCCATCCATTGAAAGCGGAGAAGCGGCGGCAACGGAAGGAGCGGTGTCATGACGCGCGTGGTGATTCTGCTGCAGGAAAACAAGAGTACTGACTATTATTTTCCAACGATGGCGGCGTGGGGTGCAGAAATCGAGAATCGAGGGCATCTCCAATCGTCGCCACCGATGCCTGACCCAGAGCATGATCGCAACGCTTGGGTGCACTTCAAGATGGGTGACTACACTGCGGCGACGGTTCAGATCGACAACGATGTTGTCATTCCCTATTACAGCTGGCTTGCCAAGCAATTCACTTTTTGTGACCATCACTTCGGTCTCGGTACGAACTCCACGTCTGGGCACATGTTCGTTGTAGGCGGGCAATCGCCGACGCTGAGGAACCCGTCCGCTTCCTCGACCTGGGATCTTCCAACCATCTTCAAGCTCGTCGAACGAGCTGGGCTCAACTGGGGTGCGTTCACCGGTCCGGGTCGCTATCCTCTCAATTACTATATGGAGCTAAGCGACCCGGCGAGTAAGGCCCGTATATTCACATCGACTGACCCTGCTTCAGACCGGTTCATCGCCATGGCGACGCAACGGACCCTCCCCGACTTCTGTTTAGTCTGGAGTCCGCCCGGTTACGATGAGCACGCGCCCGACAGGGCTCCCGATCCGAATTACGTCAAGAAGGGACATGATCTGACATGGGCGCGGGTGGACGCTGTCGTGCGCGCCGGTGATTGGATGGACACCGTTTTTATTCTTACCTGGGACGATTGGGGCGGCTACGCCGATCACGTGGCAACTCCGGACGCCGAGACAGTCATCGACGATTTGCACCCCAACGGCTTCCAGGTCATCGGCGGTTCGCGAATACCGCTCATCATGTTCGGGGGGCACGTCAAACAGGGTATCGAGTCGGAATGGCACTCGCATGCCTCTCTGCCGAAAACAGTGATCGACTTACTCCAACTGCCCAAGTTCGGTGTCCCACGGGTGGACACTGCGCCTTCGTTATCTGGCCGCATAGACGCAGCTCTCAATCGTCCAAAACCGCCGGCATTCGGCAGCGCAATCGTACAGCCGCCGGCACCTCATCCAGCTCCGGCGCCGATACCTCCAAAGCCATGGGGCGGACCCAGCATGAAACCATTGCCGGATTTAGTGGGGAACGGTGGCAAGACGATCCCGGCGCCCGATGATGGTGCGACTGTTCAAAAAAAACCACCCAAGCTAGCTCCCGGTCTTAGTGCGTGAGTCACATCGCCAGCTGATCTTCACGCGTTCGACCACAATACGCTGACGTGGCTAGGAGATAGCAGGACCAACCGTGTGCGCGCGATTTACAGGCCATTCCTTACTGCCGATAACTGCCTCTTTGAACCTTGCGGGTAAGATGCGCGAGGCGGTATGTCTCAAGCGAAGCGTGCCTCCGCTTCGGTGGCCCATACGCCAGAGGCTACGGTGTTATTCAACTCGTTTCCTTTCATCTTTGCCTTCTTGCCGGTTGTCCTGGTCGGTTTTCTGGTCCTGGCCCGCGTCAGCGAGCGCCTCGCGGCGGGTTGGCTCACCGTTGCTTCGCTGTACTTCTACGCATGGTGGGACGTGCGCTATGTCGCGTTGCTGCTCGCTTCGATCTGCTTCAACTTCGTGCTCGGCAGCCGCATCGCACGGCAACGTGAGTCTCGGGGCCCGCAGGCAAGCAAGCGGCTGCTGATTGCGGGAATCGCCGTCAATCTCACCCTGCTCGCCTACTTCAAGTACGCGCTCTTCTTCCTCTCCAATCTGCAGATTCTGACGGGGCGCTTCGGCGCGCTGCCCATCATCGTTCTACCGCTCGGCATTTCGTTCTTCACCTTTACCCAAATCGCGTTTCTCGTCGACGTACACCGGGGCATTGTGCGTGAATACAGGTTCATGCACTACGCGCTGTTCGTCTCCTATTTCCCGCACCTTATCGCCGGACCGATCCTGCATCATCGCGAGATGATGCCGCAGTTCGAGCAGCGCGCCACGTACAAGCTCAACTGGGACGGCATCGCAGTAGGCTTGACCATGTTCGTCATCGGGCTGTTCAAGAAGACAGTGATCGCCGATGACATGGCGTCTTTCGTCACGCCGGCATTCAACGCCGCCGCTGCCGGCAGGTCGCTCACGCTGCTCGAGGCCTGGGGAGCGGCGCTCGCCTATACCTTCCAGATTTACTTCGACTTCTCAGGCTACACCGATATGGCGCTCGGTGCGTCGCGTATGTTCGGCATCGTCCTGCCGCTCAACTTCAATTCGCCATACAAAGCGCGCAGCGTGATCGATTTCTGGCGGCGCTGGCATATCACGCTGTCGCGCTTCCTGCGTGATTACGTTTACATTCCGCTCGGCGGCAATCGCAAGACGCCGAGCCGCCGCTTCGTCAACATTATGGCGACAATGCTGATCGGAGGCTTGTGGCACGGCGCCGCATGGACATTCGTGGTGTGGGGCGGGCTGCACGGTGTGTATCTACTCGTCAACCATCGATGGAGGGCGCTGCGCAAGTCCATGAATGTCAGGTCGCTGCCTGGCGGGGGCGTGCTCGCCACCGTCATCACGTTCGTGGCGATCGTCGTCGCGTGGGTTTTCTTCCGCGCGCCGGATCTTGCGACCTCCGCTAACATCCTTGCCAGCATGGTCGGGCAGCACGGCGTCGTCCTGCCATCCGAATGGCAGCCGTCGGCCGGCCCCGTTGCCAGTTGGCTTGCGAATCACGGCGTCCAGTTTGGGGCGCTCGCGCACTTCGACCGACGCGCGCAATTGAATTGGTTGTGCTTCCTCTTGGCATTTTGCTGGATCGCACCCAACACACAACAGATTCTTGCGCCGTATCGTCCGGCGCTCTTGACAGCAGGTTATGGCGACCCTGGCAACGCCGGAGTCCTCACCTGGCGGCCAAGCCCGCTATGGGCAACCGCATCGGTGGCGCTTGCTCTCTTCGCGCTCCTGTCGATTCACCGCTACAGTGAATTCATCTATTTCCGCTTCTGACATGAGCCCTAAGGTGTTTAGCCTGACGTGCGTCGGCATCACCCTGTTGTTGTTCGGTGTGGTCGGCCTGTTCAATGCCATAGTCGACCCGTTCGGGTACTTCCGCGTAGTCGAGATCGACGGATTCAACCTGCTTAAGCCCAAAGCGCCTGGAAACGAGAGGCTGGTGAAAGCCGCGCTTGTGGCCAAAATAAAGCCCGAAGCAGTGATCGTCGGCAATTCGTTTGCCGAGATCGGATTGCCCCCGCTTCACCCGGGCTTTACGCGGAACGGTCTGCTCAAGTCGTTCAATCTTGGCGTGCAAGGCGCGGAATGGAGTGAGGTGTACTGCCTTGCCATGTTTGCGTTGCGCCAGCCACAAATGAAGCGGCTGGTCGTGGGTGTCTCCGGTGTCGACAGCAGCCCTTGCCCTACCGATGACGAACTGGGTCGGGCTGACTACAGCAAGCTGCTGTTCTCGCGCACTGCGCTCGACGCCTCGTTCGACACACTGCGCCAGCAGCACGGCAGTCGAGCGATGACCCGTGAAGGTGTATGGAGCTTCGTTCGCAATGACAGTCGCCTTCAGACCGACGACGAGGTGATTGGGAACTTTGCTTTATGGTTCAGAGGAGCGCTGTGCCCGTCAGTTGACATCCCGTCGCGGCCGATGGACTTGGCCAGGATCAGCAAGGACGCTCCGGCACCCGAACAGGTCGCCGGGCTCCGCCAGCTGATCCGCCTCGCCTTGGCCAAGAAGGTAGAGCTGGTGTTGTTGTTCTACCCGACTCATGTGCTTTTTAACGAAAGCGGTCGCCGTTGCGATGGCCCGGAGGAACATTGGAACTACCTGTGGCCTGCCGTCGCCCTTGCGGACAAGGAAGCGGGCGGAGAGACGGAGCAGGTTCAAATCTGGGATTTTTTCGGCTACGGCCCGCTGAATACTGAACGCCTGCACGCAGGCAAGCCGATGCGCGGCCGGTTATGGCAGGACTTCGGTCACTTCAACGAGGAAGTCGGCAGCGCAGCCTTTGATGCAATTTTTTCAGGAGACACCCACTATGGAGCCCGAGTCACTGTGGGTATCTTCGATCAGCTTGTGGCGCGCACCGAGAAAGAGCGGCAGGCCTTTCTGGATGGGAACGAGTGGGTCGTCCCGGAGCTGAACGAGTTGGTGCAGAGAGCGCGAGCCATGCCGATACGGGAGCACTGATAAGGGTTTGATGAACGTCAGCTTTCAAGAACGCGAATGGTTCGTGGGGCTCGTTTCGTCACAAAAATGTAGCCATGATTAAGTGGTTTCACTTATTGCCGATCCGAACTGGAACGCCCATCCTAAGTACGTCAGAAGTTTGTCCCGCTGATCGTATGCGGTGCACGCATGCTTCGTGCACCGTGATCGGCAGCGCATTCAGCGCCGACTTTTCATTTAGTAACGAACGGTGATCGGAGAGGACATGAAGGCAGCACTCGCAATGTTAACGTTCGCGCTTGGATTCTCCCTGACTCCTGTCGACGCACAGATCTTGGAGAGGCTCGAGAACGCGATCAGCGGCCCGCCAAGCCAGGCCGACATCGCCGCTGCACGACAGGAAGTGCAGGCTGCCTCCCAGCAAGCGCTTTCTGCACTTTACGCAATCGCCCCCAACGCCCGCCGGTCGATCGAGAATGCAGCAGGCTATGCCGCGTTCAGCACGTTCGGCATGAAACTCATGATCGCCGGTGGTACCAGCGGCAAGGGTCTCGCAGTGAACAAGCGCACCAACAGTCAGACGTACATGAAAATGCTGGAGGTGCAGGGTGGGCTCGGGTTCGGGGTCAACAAGAACCAGCTGATCTTCGTTTTCACGACGGAACCAGCGCTCTCCAACTTCATCAACCAGGGCTGGGAATTCGGTAGCCAGGGGAACTTATCAGCGATGGTCGGCGGGCAAGGCGAGATGTTCAGCGGTGCGGCGGCAATCTCGCCCGGCGTTTATCTCTACCAGATCACCGAGACGGGGCTCTCCGCCACCCTAACCGTCTCCGGCACCAGGTTCTTCGTTGATCCAGACCTGAACTAGGGCCTGTTCACACTACGGACGGCAGATGCGTTGCCGTCAGTTGATGGCCATGGCAGTAGTCCGTCCGCAAAGCGCATGAAGGGCACCAAATGCGGCCAACCCCGCTTCATGCAACCTCATGTGGCGCTGCTTGCGACCGGTCACTGGTTACAATCTCTTCGAGGGCCAATTATGGATTCCATCTACCGGGGAAATGATTTTGAGACGGCGTGAGTTCACCTCGCTCCTTAGCGGCACGGCCCTTGGCTCACTCACGGGTCTCGCCATGTCTGTATCTGGTTGCGCGGCACCACGGAAGCGCACCGAGGACTGGGCTGTAACCCCCGCCGATGACGACAAACTTGTTGATCGCGAAGCCTTGCGCACCATGGCGGATCGGCTCGCCACATCGGGAGTTAACATCCATTCGGTCCTCGTCGTTCACCGAGGAAATCTGGTTTTCGAGCGCTACTTCACGGGCAAGGACGAGGTTCCGGTGAGCTTTCTTGGCACTCGCGTCGAGGACGTTACATTCGATGCCCATACACTTCACTCGCTGAAATCGGTGTCCAAGAGCGTTTCATCGCTGGTCGTTGGAATCGCGATTGACCAAGACCTCATACGCAGCATTGAGGAGCCGATCCTCAGTTTTTTTCCCGAGCTAGCGGATATCCGCACGCCCGAGAGGGATCGTCTCCTCTTGCGCCACGCGCTGGGCATGACCTTGGGTTTGCAATGGGTCGAGGCCATGCCGTGGAATAACTCGGCAAACGACGAGGTGCGCATGTATATGTCGGGCGACGCCTGCCGCTATGTGCTCACTCGCCCTGTGGTCGCTCCGCCCGGGGAGCAATTCTTCTACAGCACGGGTGCGCTGGCGCTAATCTCTGCGATCGTGCGGAAGACGACCGGGCAGCCGCTCGACGAATTCGCGCGTACGCATCTCTTCAAGCCGCTCGGAATCTCAGGCGAGCAGTGGGACCGGATCGGTCGCGACACCGACGCCGGTGGCGGACTGCACCTACGCCCGCGCGACATGGCTCGAATCGGGCAGCTCGTTCTCGACGGAGGCCGCTGGAACGATCGCCAAATCGTGTCCAAGGCCTGGATCGACACGTCCACCTCTACTCTGGTCAAGGCGACGGATGGTGAAGATTACGGCTACCTGTGGTGGACCGGCCACGGCCGCCACAACCGCAAGGACGTGAGCTGGGTCGAAGCTCAGGGGCGAGGCGGCCAGACCATACGGGTCGTCCGTGAGATGGAATTGGTTGTAGTGGTCACGGCGGGCTATTACCAGGACTTCAGCCCGCAGGCATTTAAAACACTATACAGCGTCTTCGCCGCCGCCCTCAAGGCGACTTCCTCCCCTGCCTGAGCGGGGACGCCACTCCGCCTGCTCATGCGATTCCGCTTTCGGCCACCGGACTAGGCCGTGTTCACACTAATCGCAACCCGTCGACGATGAGTGCGAAGTGGATGAAAGCAATGAACATGAGATCGAGTTTCTCGAACCGAGAGAAGATTCGTCGAAAGCCCTTCAGTCGACGAAACAGTCGCTCGATTTCGTTGCGTCGCTTGTACATGGCGCGGTTGTATTCCCAGGCCGGATGCGGTTCTCTTTAGGCGGGACCACCGGGATAAAGCCGAGATCGAGCGCGAGCTGCCGCGTCTCGTCGCCTTCATACGCGCGGTCCATGATCAGGTGCAGCGGCCGCGGAGGCCTCCCGAGCTGGCGTAGCAGCTTGCGTCCCTCGGGCGCGTCGTGCGCTTGCCCAGGGGAAAGGGCAAACGTTATGGCCGTTCGAGCATTCGCGGCAACCATATGAATCTTGGTGGTCCAACCGCCGCGCGACTTGCCGATGGCTTGCGCGCCGTTTTTTTTAGAGCCCCGGTTCCATCGGGATGCACTTTCACCGCGGTACTGTCCAGGGCCACGGCCTCGATCTTGATACGAACGATCTGATCGTGCTGCAGCTGAGCAAACACGCGATCGAGCACGCCGTTCTTGGACCAGCGGTTCATGCGCGTGTAGATCGTGTGCCAGTTGCCGAATCGCTTGGGCAGACCGCGCCATTTGCAGCCTTGCTCGGCGACATACAAGATCGCGTTCACGACCTGCAGGTTGGACAAGCTCACGTTGCCACGCTGCAGCGGCAAACAATGCTCGATCCGCCGGTACTGCGCTTCGGTGATTTCCATTTGCGCAGTATCTCATGAGCACGACCATTAGTGTTAACACGCCCGAGTCGGGAACGACGAGCGCCACCTGCTGCCCCGCAACGAGTTCGCGCTGGAGCGCGACGTGCCACATGCGGAGCGTGTTGCATGGTGGTCAACCTCAAGACCGCGAATGGCCTCGGGCTGAGCATTCCAGTCGCTGTTACTGCGCGCGGGTGAGGAGCCCCGCAACCGATAGCTGCCGCCGAAGAAGTGCGCCGGCACTACAGCGCCCTTGCAAGCAACCCGAACCCGGACAAAATGAGAAGCACGCTCACCACGGCTCGAAACTGAGCATGCGAGAGGCGCTCGTAGATAGCGAAGCCGGCGATGCCAGCGAGCAGCGCGAACGGAACGAACCTAAACCCTTCGAAAAGCGGCACGTGCCTGCTCGCAAGCCAGCGCAAGCAGACGAGCGTCCAGACTTGCATGACCAGGATGAAAGGTTGATATACCGCGCGCTGCGCGCCTTTGTCCCAGCCGCGCATTGAGCACCAGATCGTGACGAAGGACCCGGACAGACCGGCAAGTCCTCCCGCCAAGCCGCCCAGTGCGCCCGCGCCGGCATCCCGCCAGGGGCTACCCGACACGACGATATCGTTGCGGCGAAACACCACTAACAAACCATAGGCGGAGAGGAACACCCCGAGTCCCACCCCGTACAGGGCGGCGTCGACATGCAGAAGCAGCCAAACACCTACGGGCACCATAAAAGCGCCTGCGGCGAGCATCGGACGCAGCGCCGACCATCGGATCGCGTGGCGGATTCTCCACACCGCGTAGAGCTGGATCGCCGTAGAGCAAACCGTCATCGTTCGCACCGCCTCCACCGGATCGACGCTCAGGTAAGCGAACGCACTGCCGGCGAGTGCACAGAACGCGAATCCTACGATGCTCGCGACCAGCGCTGATATGGCGATGATCCCCGCCACGGCGAGCGGCAGTGTCCCCTGGTCGTCGCCGTGCAGGAAGCCGGCGAATTCGTAGCATGCCCACGCCACCAGCAATACGAATGCCGAGCGGGCGAGGAAAAGCGGTGATGTGCGAAGCATCGCAAACTCCGTTGGTCAGGACGGGCTGGAGCTTGATCGCGGGCTGCTTTCCGATGACTTACCGATTCGCGTGACGGCCAAGCGTTCCCCACAAGCCCTTGTCCAGAAAAGGAAGTTCGGCGCGCTGCATGCTAAGCTCGTCGAGGTCCACTGTGCCGATTAGGAACCTAGGTGGCTGCCCGCGCGCCCCTTGCCAAGCTGACCCGGCCCAAGTTGTACGAGGCGCTGTCGCGGCCGCGTCTTTTCGCGGTGCTCGACGAGGCGGCGACGCGGCCGATCGTATGGCTGTGCGCGGCGCCGGGCGCCGGCAAGACCACGCTCGTCGCGAGCTATCTCGAGGTGCGGCACCGGCGCCATCTCTGGTACCAATACGACGCCGGTGATGCCGACAGTGCGACATTCCTGCACTACCTCCGCATTGCTGCACAGCATCTTGTCGGCAAGACGGGGCCGGTCTTGCCGCGGTTCACGTCGGAGCCGCAGCAAGACCTCGCACGCTTCGTTCGCACCTTCTTCCGCGATCTGTTCTCGGCATTGCCCGTACCCTGCGCCCTCGTGTTCGACAACTTCCACGAGGCGGATACAACGGCCGCGCAACGCGCCGCTTTCGCGCAGGGGCTGGAAGAAGTGCCCGAGCGGATTACGGTCATCGTCATTTCGCGCGCCGATCCTCCGCCGGAGTTCGCTCGCCTTCTCGCAGGCGGGCGCATTGCGCGCATCGACGAAGCGGAGCTCCGCTGCACCGAGGACGAAGTGCATTCGATCCTCGGCAGCCAGCCGCTAGACCGGCATCAGCTGTTGCGGATCCAGCGCGAAAGCGACGGTTGGGTGGCCGCCCTCGTGCTGGTGCGCGAGCATCTTCGCCGACGCGGCGGCACGCTCGACGAATCGCTGGGCAAGGGGAAGGAGGCGATCTTCCAGTATTTCGCAGGCGAGATCTTCAACGGCGCCCGGCCGGAGAACCAGCGCGTGCTGATGTTCACAGCGATCGCGCCGTCGATCACCGGTGCCGAAGCCGTCGCGCTCAGCGACAACGATGAGGCGCCGCGCCTACTCGAATACCTGTACCGCCACCACCTATTCACCGATCGGCGCCCGGGTGAGCAGCCGACGTATCACTACCACGCGTTGTTCCGCGAGTTCCTGTTGCAGGAGCTTCGCACGCGCATTGCGCCGAACGAGCGCCGCGTTCTTGCGATGCGCGCCGGCCATCTCTTGGCCGCACGCGGGCTCATCAGCGAGGCGCTGGCGCTCTTTCGGGACGCCCGCGAATGGGAGGAAATGCGCAAGCTCATACTCGAGCACGCGCTCGATTGGGCGCGCCAAGGCCGCTCGCAGGCCCTTTCGGACCGTATCGAGGCGCTGCCCGCCGCGATACGCGAGGGTGACCCTTGGCTCACCTACTGGTTCGGTCGCGCATGGGTCTTCGTCGAGCCACATAAAGGCCGTCCCGCAATCGAGCGCTCATATGATGCGTTCCGCGCGGCCGGCGATGTACGTGGCGAGGCGCTCGCCTTGAGCGCCATCGTGAACAGCTATTACTACGAGTGGGCGACCTTCACGCCGCTCGATCGCTGGGTACCCGAGCTCAAGCGTCTGTTGCGCGATGACCGGCCGAACAAGCTGGATGCGGCGAGCGAGCTCCGTGCCCGCGCCGCGCTGCTGATCGCATTGTTGCTACGCAAGCCGGATGACGAAGCTAGCGCGCCCTGCGCACAACGCCTCGACGAGCTCATTGACGGCGAAAGCGATCTCAACGTGCGGGTGATGGCGGCATCGATCCTGCTCAATTACATCAATTGGACCACTGACGGCAGCGCCGCGGCCGCGCTCGTCGCACGGATCAAGCCGATCCTGCGCAACCCGGAGGTGACGCCGTTGATGCAGGTGTGGTGGGCGGCGCAGTTCGCGCACTGGCACTTCATCAGCGGGCGCTATGCGGATTCGACCCAAGTCATGACCGAGGCGCGCGCCATCGCTGAGCGCTACGGGCTCGAGAATCACCTGTTCGATATTGACCATCAGGAAGCGGCAGCGCTCGTCAACAAGGGTGATCACGCGGCTGCCAAGGCGCGTCTCGACGCCATAGAGCGGTACTTGTCGCCGCATCAGCGCATGCTCTGGCCCTACTACCTTCACCTGCGATCCGTGTTCGACCAGCGCCTCGGGCACCGTAAGTCCGCGGCCGACCACGCGGAACGGGCACTCGCGATGGCTCGCGACCTGGACATTCCATCGCTGCAAATGCCGCATTTCCTGGCACGCCTCGCTTGGGCCCGCGCGGCGTTGGGTGACCGCGAGGGCGCAAGCCGCGCTCTCGACGAGGCCATGGCGCGTGCAGCACCGGTCGATCGAAAGTTGTTCGAGGAACGGCGCGAGCTTCTGCAGGTCGAGGCGGACATGAATGCCGGGGATACGCAACGCGCGGCCGAAGGACTGGTGCGCGTGCTGGCCGAACGCCGCGCGCGCGGTGATATCGTGTTCCTGCCGAGCCGCCCCGACCTCGCTGCACGGTTTGCGAACCTCGCGCTCGAGCGCGGCATCGAGACCGCCTACGTGCGATCGTTGATCGAACGACACGGGCTGGTCGCGCCGGACGACGCGTGCGCGCAGTGGCCGTTCCGGCTCCGCATTCGCGTGCTCGGCGCATTCGAGCTCATTCGCGATGGGGAGCCGATGCGGTTTACCGGCAAGGCACAGCAGCGTCCGCTCGACGTGCTGAAGTTCGTCGTGGCGGTTGGCGGCAAGGATGTCGATATGGAGTATCTGATGGCGGCGTTGTGGCCGGACGCCGATGGCGCGGCGGCCAAAAGCTCGTTCGATTCGGCGCTCTTTCGGCTGCGCAAGCTCGTCGACATCGACAATGCGCTCATCCTCTCGGCCGGCAAGCTCTCGCTGGCCCGCGCCCTCGTCTGGACCGACGTCTGGGCGTTCGAGGCGGCGCTCGACGCCGCGGAACATGCCGGCGATGGCGATGCCAAAGCCGCCTCACTTGCTCAGGCCGTGCGCCGATTGCTCGACGCTTATCCTGGCCCGCTCCTCGGCACCGAGGAGAGCCCGTGGATAGCGAAGCCTCGCGATGCGTTGCGTTCGCGATTCGTGCGCTCGCTGTTGCGTCTCGGCGAGATGCTGGAGCGCAACGGCGAGTGGGTGACCGCGATCGATTTGTATAGACGCGGGTTGGAAGCGGACAACCTCGCCGAGCCGTTATACCGCGGCCTTATGCGCGTGCTCGCCGCAAAGGGTGATCACGCCGAAGCGCTCAACGCCTTCCGCCGTTGCCGCGAGCTGCTGTCGATCGTCCTCGGGGTCAAGCCGTCGGCGGAGACCGAACGACTGCACCGGGAAATCGCGGGTCGTCGCTAGCGCGACGCGGCCTGCTTAGCTCAGCTCCTTCTGGCATCGGCGAGTCGCCTTGCTGGCGACCGGCCGTCGGGCCGCATCCGATCACATTTCCGAATCCGTAAGCGATCGGAAAGCGGCCCTCCAGCACGCTCCTGCACGTTCCGAACGAGGACTGCCAGCAGTGCGTCCCCGGAGCGAAATCCCGAAACCGACAACCAGGAGGTGTCATGAAATCCAAGCTCATCAACATTGTCACGGTCGCTACATCCACGCTGCTCGCGCTGCCGGCCGCTGCGGACCCCGTCTACTACGATCCCGTGTCGGTAATTGCGGCGGCAAGTTATGTTTCCGGTTGCTCCTTCACCACTGTCGATAACGACCTCGACTGGTGGGGAAAGCAGGCGGACGCGAACAAGATCATCGCCGCGGCTGAAGCCGGATCGGCGAACGCCGGAGCGGCGCTCGCCCTTCCGAACGTGGCCGTCGCGGTAGCGGAGGCGAAGGGCGGCGGCGGATGCATCGGTGTCGGGGCATCGGGGATCCTCACTAGCCGGGCGACCATCTACGACCCTCAGGGCCGGGGATCGGTCAAGGTGCGGGCGAAGTTCAAGGCCGCCGGCTCGTCGGCGATGCCCGACGCGGAACGCCTATCCGTGGCGAGCTGGTGGCTCGTTCTCAGCTCGAAGCTCAGCTACGACCCCCTTGTGACGTACGACGCCTGGGGTGACATCGTCAATTTGTTCCGGCCGGACCTGCAGAACGAAGGGACAATCTTCTTGGTTCAGGGTAGCTCGGGCGCGATCGGCCAAACGGACGGCGGCGTGGGCGCGAGCTCGATTTGCGACACGCTGACTGGGGGATGCGCCGCCTTCGACGGATACTCAACCGAGTTCACGAGGACAATTGTATTCGATGCCACCCCGGGGACGCTGTGGTTTCAGATCAGGGCGGACGCATCGGAGGAGGGCGTCGCCATCATCGATCCTGTCATCGAGCCGGACCCTTCGAATCCGGACGTCGTGGTTACGATGGAAGGGCCGACAGGCTCGGGAGGATACGCACCGCTCGCGGGGGTCACGGCTGATCAACTGACGGCGCGCGGCATCGATCCGGGACCGTTCATCCGGCTCGGTTTCCTCGACGCGTCCGCACCGCCTCCGCCACCGCCTCCTCCGCCGCCTCCTCCCACGACCGTTGATACGACACCGCCCACCACGCTGGCGTCAGCCTCGCCCGACGCCAATCCCGTGGGATGGAACAAGACGCCGGTGACGATCACGCTGGGCGCAACCGACAATGTGGGCGGCTCTGGTGTCAAGGAAGTGCATTACTCGCTTGCCGGTGCGGCGACGGGCTCGGAAGTGGTTCCCGGCGCAAGCGCCATCGTGAAGATCTCGGCGGAGGGCGCCACGACACTGACTTACTTTGCCGTCGACAATGCGGGTAATCAGGAGACAGCGAGGACGCTGACGGTGCGCATCGATCAGACGCCCCCGACTATCAGTGGGCTGCCGTCGAATTGCTCACTCTGGCCACCGGATCATCGGCTGGTGCAGGTCGCCTCGGTTAGCGTGTCCGATGCGATGTCCGGTCCTACGGGAGCGCCCGTCCTGACGGTCAAAAGTAACGAACCGGAAGACGGTACGGGGGACGGAGACTTGGCGCCAGACGAAGTGATCTCGGGCGGCGTAGTTCAACTGCGAGCCGAGCGGGCTGGAAGCGGCACCGGTCGCATCTATACGATAAGCGCGACAGCGAGCGATCTTGCGGGGAACACCATCACGCAAATCGCAACGTGCACAGTGCCCCATGACCGGTCAACAGGAAAGCCGTGAGCGCTGAACCTCTTGATCGGCCGGTAACTTCGGCGCATTAGCTGCTAACCCTTGAAGAACGCGGCGCGAGCGCAGGGCCGATGAGCCCGGCTCGCGTCGCGTCCCTGAGCCTCCACATGGACAGCGCTTTCCGGTTAAGCACGGTCCGCAGGTTGGTCCGTACGTTCGCTCAAATCGTTCACACGTCGTAAACAGCGTCTGTCACGACCCAACCGCCGTCCGCGTTGGCCGGCAGCATCTGACCGACATCCTCGCCCACTTCCTGCTCGACCAATGCGTTCAACTTCACATTCATCGCCTCGATAAGCTCGGTGTGTTTGTCCCGATTCAATGCGAGGTTGTTGCGCTCCAGCGGGTCGCGTTCCACGTCGAAAAGCTCCACGTCGTTCAGTCTGAAGAGCGCCTCGACCGACGAGGGGCGGTTGTGCTGCTTGGGTGAGAAATAGCGGGCGAACCGGTAGTGCCCGTCATAGACGCAGCGGATTGCGCCACGCTTGCTCAAGTCGGGTCGCATTGTCCCCTCTTCTGCGGCCTCCTTGAGCTTGGACTTCCCGTCAGGCTGTTGGAGCATGGCGACGGCCTTCTGCATAAATTCCCCGTCGATGTAGGCGAACATGTTGTAGCAATAGAGCGAACCGTCGCGGACGGCGGTGTACTGGGCACTCTCCGGTGCCGCAAGCAAGGGCAAGAGATTCTTGCCCCGCAAATCCTTCGCAATCGCCGCCTTCTTTTCCGGGCTGGTGTTGGTGAGGCTCAAGAGCGTCGGTGCGATGTCGAGGTGAGAGGTCACCGCCTTGCAGCGCTTGCCGCCCGCATAGGCGGGGTGCACGACGATCAGCGGGACGTTGTTCTGCTCGCGATATGCTGTCGCGCCCTTGGAATGCAGGCGATGGGCGCCGTCGAGGTCGCCATGATCTGCGGTGAGCACGACAACCGTGTTGCCTGCGAGCCCCAGCGCCTCGAGTTCATCAAGCAACGGAACGATGCTCCGGTCCACGTCACGCAGGCAGTTAATGTAGTAGTTGTGCCTGTAGCGCCACCGCCAATCCTCGTTGGCGATGTTTCCTAAGAGCGCGTCGTGGGACCTGAGATAGTCAGCGTGCGCCGCAGGGCGGCCAGGCGCGTCGAGCCGTTGCTGGTAGGTCGAGGGAAGCTCGAAAGGCCATTGCTTCGCATAAATCGGGTCGGCGGGCACGGGCTCGATGTGGCCAAGAATATTGCGCGCCTGGACCTTCTCGCCGGGCCGGTCGGTGTTGATGTACATGATGTCGTGCGGGTTCACCAGATTAACCGCAAGAAACCACGGCTTGCCCTGGGCGGCCAGCTCCTTGCCGTGGCCGCGCAGCCAGTTCACTCCCATCGCCGAGAAGATGCCGTCGTGCAGGTATCCGCCACGCGTGTGCGCGATGATGTCGCCGACGCCGAAGTAGTCGCTGAACCCATAGGCATCCATCTCCTTGGTGAAGATCTTCTCCGGCGTGCCCAGCGAATTGACCGTTTCGAATTCCTTGGTGAGATGCCACTTTCCCTTGTAGGCCGTGTAGTAGCCCGCTTCGCGCAGCATGTGGCCCAGCGTCGGGATGTCCGTCGACATGCTGCTGATCCACGGAAAGTTCGTGTTGTCGAACATCTTCGTGTGCTGGATGTGGCGGCCCGTATAGAGCACCGAGCGCGATGGCGTGCACACGCATGAATTGATCTGGTGGTTCTCGAACACGATCCCTTTGTTCGCGAGCCGCTCGTGCGCCGGCAGGCGATAGTCCTTCGGCAACTCGCCCGGGCGAAAGAAGCGCTCCTGATCGGTCAGGATGAGAAGAATGTTGTACGGACCGTTTGCCGCCTTCGATGGATCGAGTGTCGGAGTGGCGCCCGCGGCAGGAGTCGCAGCGCTGGCGAACAGGCTCACTCCCTCCGATGCAGCCAGGACTCCTGCCCCAATGGTCTTCAGAGCATCTCTTCGTCCGATGTCGATTTCAGACTCCTTCGGAATCGCCATAATCAATCTCCGTCCGCTTTGTGCACTTCAACCCAAGCTCAGGTCTGATGGGGCGCAAGGATAGCATTGCAGCTGTCGAGAACCTATGAAATAGCAGGCCCGACCCATTGCTTTGAATTGTGCTCAAAAAACTAGCGTGACCGTTCCCATTACCGTGCTCGGGCTGCTCATTCGGTTCTTGCTCGCGATCGTCGGGACCCAGCGCAGTGAAAACGATAGTGGCATCTTTCCCCCCAGCTTGGTGTCGTAGGTGAGTATTGGCCCGACCGTCCAGTCGTAGCCGACGAACCCGCCCAGCTTGTCTGCCGTCGGTCCCGAATCCTTGCCAAGCTGCTGCACCGTGCTGACGATCACGCCCGCACCCCATCCGTTGTCGAAGCGCTTGAGTCCCATCAAGTCGAGAGTGAACAGCGGCGCATTCTGATAGTTGGTGTCGTTGTTACGCGTGTAAAACTGCACCGTGCTGACGGCATCAAACTCCAATCCGGCGTCAGGCCAAAGCTTCGTGTAAGCAATTTGAGGAATGAACGTCCACGTATTGAGGCTCGTGTTCGCGATTCGCGTGGAATCATAGGACCCCGTCGGGGCCCAGATGTTGAAGCTGAGCGCCACGTTCTCGTCCTTGGAGATGTGATAACCGGCGATGATCGGCGTGAAGTAGAGATCGAAAAGGTTGGAGGCCGATTGACGCTCCGATTGGATCGCGAGCGTCGCGGTCACCTCGGTCCAGACATATGACACTGTCGCGCCGCTGGCAAAGTTCCACGCGCCGGGACCGGTATCCCAAACCTTGACCACCGTCGCGAGAGTGATGGCGACCTTCGCATCAAGGCCCACCGAGGTCTGACCGGCGATCGGCACCAGATGGTTGCCGCCGATTGAGCCATCGAACCAGATTTCGCCGAGATTCGTGATCCAGATGGGCTCCGGCGGAACCACGCCTGCGTTCGGAGCTACGAGGGTTCCCGAGATGGGTCGGCCCAGCGCGCCTTCGGCAGCATCCGCGTTCAGGGGCGCAAGCGTGAGCAGGCACACATACGTCGGTCCCGCGACGGACGCTGCAAATCGGAGGAAATTCACGGACAGATCGTGTGGTCCATGTCTTTGATCCCGCATTCTCCTTGCCGGGCCGGCGAGCGCCACTGTCGTCGCTATATGACGAGCAGCGTCAGTGGGGGGAACCCACACGCTAGTAAACTGCGCCTAAGGCAGCCACCCGCAAGGGGTGTGCCAAACTCAAAAGCGAGGCGGAAAACCCCGCTACGCCAGCACGCGCCACGGGTCAAAGACGCCAGCGGCCCAATTCTTTGCTTTGGGGGAATTTTGAATCCCAACCCGAACACCGACTCGAACAAAAGCATGACCGTCTCCAGCGTCAGCGGCTTTGGACACCCGGTGTGTGATGCCCGTAAAGGCACACCCAACCCAGCCACATTTCCGCCCGTACAGCATGACTGAGTCTGCCAAACGCAACTTCCGTTAATCATTCCGAGAAGCGGCGCGCAGCCGCCGCTTCTCGTCTTGTCATGCGGAAGCCTGAGCGAGCTAGCTCAGGCAGCTTCCTCCAGCACGTGCAAGGCGCGCTCGATATCGTCGCTGGAGTTGTATAGGTGCGGTGAGAGGCGTAGCGATCCACTTCGAAACGCAATATGCACGCCCGCATTGGTCAGCGCCTCGTAGATGCTCCGGTTCTTCATTCGGTCTTGGTGCGAAAAGAAAATCAGCGTCGACCGACGGCTTGTTCGTTCGATAGGACTCGTCACCTCATACCGGCGTCGTTCAAGTCCATCCAGAAAGCAATCCACAAGCAGTTGGTCATGAGATTCGACCTTATCAGTGCCGATGCTCAGCACATGCTCAATTGCCGCGGTAAACGGCACCGCGTTGAAGAAATTTGCTGTGCCAAATATGTCATAGGCCCTCGGGGCAAGGACATCAGGCACATCAATAGGGATAACTTCCTTTCCCAAATCCTTAGCCGTAAGCATAGCGAGCCAATAGGCCTTCGTCGGGCGCAGGGTTCGACGCAAAGCAGGCCTTATCCAACAAAATCCGGTGCCGTAAGGGCCGCATAGCCATTTCCATCCCGCACAGGTAAGCGCGTCGACGGGCATCTCGGCGAGGTCCAACGGCCTGGCCCCGAGTCCTTGCGAGGCATTCAAGACAAAGGCGAGTCCATGCTGGCGGCAAATCGATCCGAGCGTTTTGGCGTCAATTGCGTGGCCCGAGAATGAATGAACCAACGTGGTGCAGAACAAACGCGTTCGGGACGTAATTGCGGCTGTAAGTTCGTCCGCCTCAACGATGGGGCCTCGCGTTTGAACGCGTACTACCCGTATCCCGTGAGTGCGCTCCACAAGCAACCAAGGCAGAATGTCCGAAGGGAAATCACGCTCAGCGACGATCACCTCGTCACCTTCGCGCCACGGGAATCCGGTAGCCAGCAGGTGAAGACCATATGAAGCGCTGTTGGCGATGATGATTTCGTCGGCTGGTATGTTCACGAGACGGCCAAGCGCAGCACGCAGGCGTGCCGGCACCTCATCAAATCTCTCCTGTGTCAACTCGAAAGGCGCCGTTTTCCAGTCGACTGCCTCGCGCGCGGCAGCTGCTGCGACGAGCGGGAGCGCACCCTGATGCGCGGTGTTGAGCCAGGTGTGGCCGTGGAAATCACCGAAGCCAGGCAGCGCTGGCGTGCTTGTGCCGGCGTCGGGATAAGAGGCAACTGAATGATCTTGCTTCATCCGCCGGGACTTACTTGCCAAGAAGATGCGCTGGGGACGCTACGCCGTTGCCCTCGGAGGGTCAAGCAACGTCGCCAGGCACTGCGACGGTCATTCCCCGCAATGTCGGCTTTCGCCAAAACCGTATGACGGCTCAGGGTCGTTGGCGGCAATTGAACAGCCGCTATGGGCGACTGATTGGTACGGCTGCAGTCGGCCGAGGGCGTGTAAAAACGCAGGGTTGCCTAGACGAAGAAGTTTCCTACACTGAAGCAACGGGTTTCTTCGGGGCGGCAGTGTATGAAGCGATTCATCGAAGGCGAGGAACGAACCCAGGTGACGTTGCTGCCGGCGT
>DATFSE010000006.1:0-55192 GCA_035262745.1 Casimicrobiaceae bacterium
TGTGCCGAGCGATGATCTCGCGTCCGCCCTGTCAGGGGTTGGCCTGGTCGTCGAGTCGGTGTCTGAGCAGCTGGATTTGAAGAAGAAGATCTTTGCCGATCTTGACGCACTGGCGCCAGCGGATGCCATCCTGGCCAGTAATTCCTCGTCCATTCCGTCGAGCCGGTTCATCGACCACGTGACCAAGCCGGAGCGTGTGGTGAACATGCACTTCTACATGCCGCCAGCAATGAACGTGGTGGAACTCATGTCGTGCGGCAAAACCGATCCCGCGGTGATCGAGAGTCTCATGGAGGCCGCTCCGAAATGGGGCCTAGCGCCGTACCACGTGCGCCGTGAGAGCACCGGATTCATCTTCAACCGCGTTTGGGCGGCGATCAAGCGCGAGTCGCTCGCCGTCGTCGCCGAAGGCGTGGCTACTCCCGAGGACGTCGATGCGATCTTCGAGCGCACATTTGGCACACCGCAGGGACCGTTCCGCTTGATGGACATGGTCGGGCTCGACGTAGTGCTGGACATCGAGGAACACTATGCCGCCGAACGCCCGGGAATTCCGGAAGGCCCACGCCAACTCCTCGGCGAGTACATCGCAAAGGGGCGGCTGGGCAGGAAATCGGGAGCAGGTTTTTACAACTACAAGCCATGACCTCATGCGGCCTCGGCTGAAGATGGCCGATCCGCTCGTCGAATGCCGGCTATCGAGTGACGGTCTCAACTACCGGTCTTGGCCGCCTGGAATCCTACGAAGTCGGTCGCCGAAGGCGTTCGCTTTCGTTCCGCAAATTGGAAGTAGACCGCACCAGTAAAGGGTTTGCGGGCGTAAAATTCGTGCCAATTGCGGAATGAATTTCGACTTAAGTGTTTGAAAGAGCGGCGATCCGCCGAAGAATCATAATCCTTTGGTCGGGGGTTCGAGTCCCTCGCTCGCTACCAGATGTCGAGGGCTTGCCTTGAACGGCAAGCCCTCCTTTTTTCGCGCATCTTCAGGGAGAAGCCTCGATGTCACAACGCGCACGCACTTGTTTTTTCGCCGCGATCTTCGCAGTCGCGGCACTGGCGAATCAGGCGATTGCATACGACGGCACGGTCAAGAAAGATGTGTTCACGATGCCCAGCTACACAACTGTGAACGGCAAGACGATCAAGAACGTTCGAGTTGGATACGAGACTTACGGCACGCTCAACGCAGCCAAGGACAACGTGATCTTGGTCTGCCATTTCTTCACTGGAAATTCGCACGCCGCGGGCAAATACAAGCCGGAGGACGCTGCTCCCGGTTACTGGGATGCGATCATCGGCTCCGGCAAAGCAATCGACACCGATAAGTATTTCGTGATCAGCAGCGACAATCTGGTGAACGTCAACACCAGAGATCCGAACGTCACTACCACGGGACCGGCAACGATCAACTCCGATACGGGCAAGCCGTACGGCATGAGCTTCCCGGTAGTCGGCATACGTGATTTCGTCAACGTGCAGAAGGCGCTGCTCGATTCGCTGGGAATCAAGAAGCTCCATGCGGTAGCGGGAGCTTCGAACGGGGGCATCCAGTCAGTCGAGTGGTCCGCAGCGTATCCCGACGTCGTCGAGCGGGTTGTCGCGGTCATCGCGCCGGGCCTCGAGATCAATGCCTACGGTATCGAAATGCTCAACATGTGGAGCACGCCCATCGTCACGGACCCGAAGTGGAACAACGGCGACTACTACGGTCGCGAGGAGCCGATGGAGGGTGTAGCGCAATCGGTAAAGCTCGTCATCCTGTCGGCGTCGGGCTTCGGCGGTCTCGACAAGCGCTATGGACGCAAATGGGCGGCCGATGACAAAGATCCTGGTGCCGCATTAAGCAACGTCTATGCAATCGAAGACGGGACCTACAAGGCCGCCGCTGCCCGGGCCAAGACGATCGATGCCAACCACTTCCTGTATACGGCGCGTGCCAACCAGCTTTTCTCCGTCGCCGCTGAGGCGAAAAAAATCAAGGCGAAGTTCTTGTTCGTCCCGGCGAGCTCCGACCAGTTTTTCCCGCCGTCGATGGTGCGGCGCTGGGCGGAGGTCCTGCGTGCTCAGGGCAACAGCGTCGACGTCTTCGAGATCGAGGGGGACGGCGGTCATTACGACGGACTTTTCCAGGTGAGCAAGGCATCGACGGCGATTCGGGACTTCCTGGCACGTTAACTGAATGCCGCTTGTAAGCAACCATCGAACATCGCGACCAACCTGTGGGCGACTTGCTCCGGCCCAGGGTCGCGCTCCGCCGATGGCGGAAGCAGGCTGATTTGGCGGCCGGGGACGCCACATGACGAGGGTGGAAATACCTTGGGTTGGTTGATCTCATGCAGGGAAGCGAGCCGCCTGCTCTCGCAGATGCAGGACGGCCGTCTTCCGCTACGGCGTCAACTCGGCGTCCGGCTCCACTTGCTGTTTTGCGACGCCTGCACCCGCTTTGCTGCGCAGCTGCGCTTGCTGCGCGCTTCGATGCGCCGTTACTCTCAATAGAACGGTTCCAGCGGGCGCCTCCGCACATTCTGTGGCGGCTTAAGGTGCGTGCTAAACTATGAGAATCAAGGTAGTGCGTTATGCTCTCGCTGGTTGTCAACGGTTCCCCGCACGTGTGCCGCAGCGCCGCTGCGACCATCGCTGATCTCGTCCGCGAGCTCGATCTGGAAGGAAAACGTATTGCCGTGGAGCGCAACGGCGAAATCGTCCCGCGAAGCCAGCACACGTCAACTCGGCTTTCGGCAGGCGATCGCATCGAGGTTGTAGGCGCGGTGGGAGGCGGCTGACCCCATGAACGCTCCCGCCGAGAAGGCGCTGGTCAAGCTCGACGATCCGTTGGTGGTAGCGGGACGCGCCTATCGCTCCCGCCTGCTCGTCGGCACCGGGAAGTACAAGGATTTCGCCCAGACGCGCAGCGCCATCGATGCGTCCGGCGCCGAGATCGTCACGGTGGCGATTCGCCGGACCAACATCGGTCAGAATCCGAACGAGCCTTCGCTGCTCGACCATCTTCCCCCGTCGCAGTTCACCCTGCTCCCGAACACCGCAGGCTGCTACAGCGCCGAGGATGCCGTGCGCACGCTCAAGCTTGCGCGCGAATTGCTCGATGGCCACAGGCTGGTCAAGCTCGAGGTTTTGGGTGACCCGCATACGCTGTTTCCCAACGTGCGCGAAACGATCCGCGCCGCCGAAACGCTGGTGAAGGACGGCTTCGACGTGATGGTTTACACCTCCGATGATCCGATCATCGCCCGGGAGCTCGAATCCGTGGGCTGCATCGCCATCATGCCGCTCGCGTCGCTGATCGGGTCAGGCATGGGCATTCTCAATCCGTGGAACCTAGGGTTGCTCATCGAGCAGGCCAAAGTTCCCGTGCTGGTGGACGCCGGTGTCGGTACTGCATCGGACGCGGCGGTTGCGATGGAGCTGGGCTGCGCTGGAGTGCTCATGAACACGGCAATCGCGCTGGCGAAGGATCCAGTCCTCATGGCGGGCGCCATGAAGAAGGCGGTTGAAGCGGGGCGGGAAGCATTTCGCGCAGGACGCATGCCGCGCAAGTTCTACGCCGCGAGCCCGAGCTCGCCCACCACCGGGCTTATCGGTTAAATCGTTCGGAACGTCTCGGCATGGGCGCATCGATACCAACGGCAGCGGTCTGCAGCGCGCTGCCCGCTTTGCGCATCCTCGTCGTCGCAGCGGCCTGCATCCCACTGTTCGCGACCGGGACGCGTTTATCGGACGAGGAGATCGCCGGGGCATGCGCCAAAGCCGAGGGACAAGCGCATTGCGGACGCCTCGTCGAAGAGATTCAGTTGAAGCGCCTGCCCGGTCTCGCCCGCCGCGATGGTGAGCGGCTACTGGTGGCGCTCTATCCATCGGGTACGGCAACATTCACCGACGTCGATGACCCGGTTAAGGGCCGCTCGTACAGCCTGTGGGATTCGCTTGATCCGATCAATGCAGTCGTGCTCTATACGACGACCAACGACGCCACCTTGTTCACGCTTCTGCAGCGGACTACCAATCGCCGATTCGATCTACCGGCCGAGCCGCAGCTTTCACCCGACCGGCAACGCCTCGTCACCGCTGATATTTGTGCCAAGGGTTGCAGCGGCGAAATTGCCGTGTGGCGCATCTCCAAGGACGATCTTAAAAAGGAGCTGGCATGGTCGCCCGGGTCAATCTGGAGCGATGCGGCAGCGACGTGGAAAAGCGCCGATACCCTGACGATTGTATACACGCCGGCAGGACAGCAAGGCGATGCCACCTTCGAGCGAAAGCTCTCCGACCCCTCCTGGACTCGCCTGCTGGCTCCTTAAGCCGGCGCAACGCCTGCTACGCGCGCACGTTCGCGAATGAGTATCGCGTTGCTGCGCCGGCCGATTCGCTCCTTCGTTTTGCGGCAAGGCCGCTTTTCGCCGGCGCAGCGGCTTGCTTACGACAAACTGTTGCCGCGCTTCGGCGTTCAGTATTCGCCGGAACCGATCGATCTCGACGCGATTTTCGGCCGCGCTAATCCCAAGGTGCTCGAAGTGGGTTCGGGCATGGGGGAGACCACGGCTGCGATCGCTTCGGCGCAGCCGAATCAGGACTTCCTGGCGGTGGAGGTGCACGCGCCCGGAATCGGTGGACTGCTCAGACTGATCGAGCGGCAGGGGCTCGGCAACGTCCGTATCGTGCGTCACGATGCAGTCGAAGTCGTCAAACACATGATCGCGCCCGGCGTGCTCGCCGGCGTGCACATTTTCTTTCCCGATCCGTGGCAAAAAAAACGTCATCACAAGCGCCGTCTGCTGCAACCCGACTTTGTGCACATGCTCGCCCAACGGCTCGCCGCCGATGGTTACATCCACGTGGCCACCGACTGGGAGGAATACGCGGCCGCGATCCTGGCGACCTTTCGAGCCGAGGCACTGCTCGTCAACACGGTGCGGGACTACGCTCCCAGGCCGTCATATCGCCCGGTGACCAAGTTCGAGCGCCGCGGTCTCGCTCGAGGCCACGGCGTGCGCGACGTTGTCTTCCGGAGGCGGTAACTCTGCACTCGGCATGAGGCGGCGGCTGTTAGGCGCCGCCCACGCGCGCCTGAGGGGATCGAGCCTGGCGATATGAACCCTACGGCGCCCTGCTCCCGCGGCAGAGCGCGAGCAGTCGTGTAATCGACCCGCGGGCGACCTCGCGCGAAAAGTGTGCGCGGATATTCTCGCGTCCGCCCTGCGCGAGCCGCGTCCACAGCACCTCGTCGTTGTAGAGCTTCCCGACCGCGTCGGCAAAGCCATCGGGTCCGTCGCCGATCATCACATCGACCCCGGGAGTCAAATGCATGCCTTCGATCGATGGAGTCGTCGCGGCAACGGGAAGTCCGTAGCTCATGGCGAGATTGATTTTTCCCTTGACGCCGGCACCGTAGCGCAACGGTGAGATCGAAACGCGGCTGTCGGCAAAGTACGGCATCACGTCCGGAACATAGCCGGTGATGATCAGATCGTCGGCCGCGAGCGCCTTGATTGTCGGAGGAGGATCGCTGCCGATGATATAGGTCTTGACGCCAGGGAGGCGGCGGCGAATGCACGGCAGTACTTCGGTCGCGTACCAGAGCACCGCGTCGGTGTTGGGCGGATGGCGAAATCCGCCGATGAACACCAGCCCCTGGCGATCGCGAAAGGGCTTTCCGTCCGCGAGCGGTTCGTGGATCGTGGACAGCACCATCACCCGCGCGTCCGGTGCAAGCTGGTTTAATAGGTCGCGCTCGACCGTGCTAACCACAAGCGTCACATCGGCCTTGCGGATCAGCGCCAGCTCCTCTTCCCGTTTGGCCGCCGCTGCGCCTCTGGCCAGGCGGCTCGCGTTGAGTTCGGCCAGTCGCTCTTCGCGCAGGAAATGCAGATCGACTGTGTCGAAGACGATCAGGGCGTTGGGAGCGAACGCTCGCAACGTGTCGATATACTTGATCGCGATGTAGTGCCGCGACACCATCACCATGTCGAATTCCGTGCCGTGGCTGCCGAGCAGCTGCGGGATCGAACGCACGTAAGGAGCGAACTGAACTTCGACGCCGAGCTGGCGAAGCGCGCTGACGTACGGTTGCTGGTATTCGAGATTGTCAGCGGCGAATGTGACCTTGCATCCGAGGCTCACCAGGATTTCGAGTACCTCCTGCATGCGCATTGAACCTGCATCGCGATCGGGCGTAAGCATGCAGGCGTCGATGACCAGTACGCGCCGCTTGGCCCAGCGGTCGCGCTCAATCTCCGGCGCGACGCCGTTCGCCCGGCGGCCGGTGAGCGAGCTCGCCCATTTGGTCGCGAAGGTACTTTGATTGATGACCTGGTGACGTTTGACTCCGGTTGTCTCGTCGGTGCCCGCGGTCGCCCCCTCGAAATGCACCACTGTCGCCAACGGCTGGTAATAGACCCTGTGCCCCGCCGCGCGCACGGCGAACGCCAGGTCGACATCTTCGTAATAGGCCGGCGCGAAACGCGAATCGAAACCGCCGACAGCGACAAAGAGCTCGCGCCGGATCGCCAGGCAGGCGCCGGAGCAATAGTCGACTTCGCGAACGTAGTTGTACTCCGGCTTTTCGGGATCGTCGTTGCGGCCATAGTTCCACGCCGAGCCATCACGCCAGACGATCCCGCCCGCCTCCTGCAAGCGACCGTCGGGGTAGACGAGCTTGGCACCGACCAGTCCCGCGTCCGCGTGGCGCTCGAATACGCCTAGCAACGCGTCGAGCCAGCCCGGCGTGGCGATCGTGTCGTTATTGAGAAAGACGATGAATTCGCCCCGTGCCTGCCGAGCAGCCTCGTTGCAAGAACCGACGAAGCCTAAGTTAACTTCGTTTCGAAGGATGCGAATGCCGCTGACGGCGGCAAGCGTCTGCGCGAGAGGTTGCGGCGACGCGTCGTCGACAAGCAGTACCTCGAAGGCTCCGGAAAGCGTATTCGCGTGTACGCTTTTTAGGCATGTATAGCTCAAAAGCGGCTTGCCGTACGCAGGGACGACGATGCTCACACGCGGTTGTGCCGAAGGAGCGAATGCCAGCGGCCGTATCTCCAGCTCCTGAGCAAAGCCCCCTGCCAGCGCAGGTATGAACCGGTTAGGGCGGGTGATGCGGCGAACGATCCTTCGAGCCAACGCCGCGGCGCCCTCGTCCTTGACAATGGCAAGGGCCATTCCACCGTAGCGTGGCGACGCGCGCAGCGATGCCCAGTGTGCTCGCGCATGCGCCATGGCCAGTTTGGCGTAGCGCCCGCCGTAGCGAAGCGGGGCGGTGAGCCGCCAGCTGGTGCTGGACTGATATTCCTCGATACGTGCGCGCGTCGCGGCAAGCAGCGTTTCCAGTCGCCCCACGTGAAGCTGCGTGGCAAGTTGCTCGCGCAGCGCGTTATGCAACTGGACCGCGAGCTCCTCGCGATCGAGCTGCGCGCGATCGCGTACTGCACGGAATTCCCTGAGCTCGGCATCGACGACGGCAACGCGCCGTCCGAGCTCGTCGCGCGCCTCGACATGCCCGCACTGGACGCCGGCGCTGAAAAGCTGAGGTAGAGAGAGATCGGGCGCGACAGCCGTTTCGCCATTCTCCAGAAAGCAATGCCGCGGATCGAGCGTGGGCGCTTCGCTCAACGCGCGGCGCGCACGTGGAAAGGCTGGCAGCGGCGCCAAATACATCGCCGCGTAGCGCTGGGGCTCGCTCATGTCGTCGCCATTCGCGGCTGCGCGGCGCGCACCGCTTGCGTCGTGCTCGCGGCTTTGAGCAAGGCATCGTTCCATTCAGCGGGCGTCGCGTTCCAGGGAACGAGCAGTGCGCGCGAATATCCCGCCAGGCGCTCGGGGAACGCGCCCAGGGCGGAAGCTACGATCGCGGCGCCGCTGGCGAGCGCCGTGCTGAGCGTATAGGAGTAGGTCTCCGGCACCTGAGCCGGGAACCAGATCACATCTGGTCGTTCCGCGCCGATGAGCAGTGGCAAATCGCCTTCGGCATACTGGCCGTGCGTTGACAGCGCGACCCCCGGCCATTGCGGAAGGGGCTTGGTGGTCGGACCCAACACTCGGAACGACAGCGGCAGATCCCGTTTCCTCGCATCGGCAGCGCACGCGGCGACCACGTCGAGGCCCTTGTCAGGCGAGAGGTTGCCCAGAGTCACCACGCGCGTCACCCGTCTGAACGCGCTGATCTCCGCTTCGGGGTGCGGCATCACGGTCGCCTTGACGTCGGGAAAGTAGCGGCTGATGCGCTGAGCGACGTCGCGCGAAGGTGCAAAGACCCGATCCGCACCGCGCAACAACGTTCCAAAAGCCCCGCGCCACGCCACGATATCGAGGCCCCAGAGGCCTGGGCGTCGCGTCAAGCAGGCCGTGCAGCCGACGGTGTCCGGTTCGCCGCAGTAGCGGCCGTCCTCCGTGACCAGGTGATATTGCGGACAGATCGAATAGTAGTCGTGCAGCGTACAGTCGTACGGAACGCCAATGGCGCCGGGAAGATCCAGTACGGCGCGCGGCAGTCCATGCACGTGATGAAAGTGGAGCCGCGCAAGGCCAAGTTCGCGCAAACAGGACACGAGCTCGCGCATGTCTCGCGGCAATTCATAGTACAGGGCGAATCCCTCGCCCGCCTTCGGCCAGGAGAGCTTTACGGTGTCGCCGGCGCCGGGCTCGAGGAACAATACATCGCAGCGATCGGCGATCATCGCGGCCAGCTCGTTCATGTGGCGCCTGATGCCGCCGCCCCAACCGTGAGTAATGAAGAGCAGGAGCTGCCGCGGCGATTCGGCAAGGCGAAGCAGGTCGACGCGGCGCTGCGACGGGCGCGCAGGATCGCGCCTGACAAACTCCGTGCGCTGTGAGCGATAGTTCGGGTAGAGCTTGCCCAGCGCCTTTTCTGCGCGCGCGGAGAGCTCCATCGCTTCGGCTTCTCCGAATGATGCTTCCCCGTGATGCCAGACATACACATCGGCGGCGAGCACATGCCGGAATCCCGTGCTGGCTGCGCGCAAGCTGAAATCCTGCTCGACGCCGTGGTCACTGCCAAGCGCACTGCTGTCGAAAGGACCGACCGACTCGAGACACTCGCGCCGCACATAGACGCACGGCCCGCAGGATAGCGGCACGTTCACGCTGACGGCGCGGTTCGCGCGCCGGAAAAGAAGATCCAGCTCGGCAAGGGTGTATCCATCGGGCAGCGTGTTCTTCACCCCGGAACGCGGATAGCCCGCCACGCCGCCATAGCTCGCGAAGGGAGAAACGGTACCGACTTCGCGATGGGCAGCGGCATGCACAGCAAGACGATCGAGCCAGTCGTTCGCCACCTCGGCGTCGCTGTGAACGATGACCACGTCGCGATCGCGGTGCAGGGTCGCCGCGCGATTCACGGCAGCAGCAAAGCCCTGGCGAGACGGCTGCTCGATCAGCGTCACGCGCCCGCGCTCATGCGCTTCGCGTAGCCAGCGCACGAGATCGGCCTCCGGAGATCCATCGTTGACGACGACAAGCTCGAAAGGCGTTTGTTGTGGCGAGGCCGAAATGCTCTCGATGCACCGGCGCGCAGACGCGCCGCCGCGATAGATCGGAACGATGACGTCGACGGTCATTGACTACTGGTCCTGGCGAGCCGGCGTGCACGTGACAGCGGCCAACGCGCCCAGCCGATCAGCGATTCGCGGTATGCGAGCCTTGCACGCGCGGCTTCGAGCTCCGCGCGCGCTTGCCGCAGGCCGCTCTCGGCGCGCTGCAGAGCTTCCTCGATCGGCCCGACACGCGCCGCAAGCGCCTGCTCGCGCGCTCGGGAGCCGGCCAGGTCATTCACGGCATAGATCAGCTCTGACAAGCGCGCCTCGGCGATCCTGCGTGCGTCGAGCTCGTCCCAGTATAAGCGACTCTCCGCAAGCAGCACTCGCTGATAATCGCGATAGAGCGACTGTGCGCCGTCATCGAATAGCGATAGTGCCGGCAGGTGCGGCAGCGACGCAGATTTCGCAGCGCAAACCACGATGAAGTACATCGCCGATGCCGGCGCGGCGAGCACGTCGACTCGATCCTCGTTGAGCGCGACGAGCTCGACCGGTGCGGCGACAGGACTTTGCTCCCGCCACATCACGGAGTGTGCAAGCACCCGTTGCGCGTACCACGCTTGCTGAGGAAAGCTCGCATCGAGCATCGCGGCAAGCTCGCCGCGATTGAGCTCGCGCACGTGAAATTCGTTGGTGTAGCCCGACTCTTGTGAGTAAACAGCCTTGTTGGGGGAGGAGATGATCAGCACGCCGGCCGGCGCTAAGACGCGCCGGAATTCCCCGAGCATCGCCTCCTGCTCCTCGAGGTGCTCAATGGTTTCGAAGGAAACGACCAGATCGACGCTCGCATCGGCAAGCGGCAATGCCGTGCACGACCCCTGAAGATAGCGAAGGTTTGACCGCGTCGCGTAGCGCGTGCATGCGTGTTCTATTGCGCCGCTGTCGTGGTCGATGCCAATTACGGAATCGGCGGCGGATGACAGGAGCCAGCTGCCGTAACCCTCGCCACAGGCCGCGTCGAGCACGCGCTTGCCACGGGCCGCGGGCAGCGTAGCGCAGTAACGGTGCCAATGCTCGTACCAGATCGAACCCCTCTGCTCTGGGGTAAAGCGTTCGCCGGTAAACGGAAGGGGAGCAGTCAAGGAGAGCAGTGCTGGCGCTTGTATCGCAGCATGAGCGGTCTGCGTCCCGAATAGCAGTCTAGTATTTTACGCCCGGGCGCAAGGTTCGGTCCAAACAGCCCGCGAGCTTGGTTCCCCGCCCAAAGAAGCGCTTGGGCGCGACGCGTGAGCTCGTTGCTATCCGAGCTCCAGAAGCACCGGTTGATGATCGGACGCCTGTGTCTTCTGATCAACCCGCACATCGCGCACCCGCGAGCGCAGATCCGCCGATACGAATATGAAATCGCAGTGCTGCTCCGGCTCGTCGGAGACTTCTTTTTCGTAGATCTTGAACGTCGCGGGATGCGGCTCGCCGCGATGCGCCGTTTCCCACGCATCGATCAGCTGTGGCGTGCCATCGTCGAAGGGCGCGATCATCCGGGCATGCAGCGGATCGTCGGGCTCGAGGTTGAAGTCTCCAGTGATGATCGTGCCCGACGGCCGCAACCGCGTATGAAATGGCCCTCCTTCGGTGTCGACGATGCCCCCGTGCCGTGCATGGCCGCTTCCTTCAGTGTATATCGCGCGCAGCGCTTCGACCTGCGCCGCGCGCTGGAGCTTTCCATAGTATTCGAGATGAGTCGTAACGACGCGCACATCGCCGAACGGAGCGCTGATCACCGCTTCGAGTGCGACCCGGGGCATGCCGTTCACTCCCGGATCAACCGGGTACGGCAGCAGATGGCGGAACACCTGCCCGACAGGCAGTCGCGACAGGATCATGTTTCCGAAGTGGCGTCTGCCGCCCTTTTCTGCAGGCACGTCGACGGCGACGCCGGGCACCGGTTGATAGCCGCTCAATAGCTTCGAGAGCTCCGCGAACTGGTTTTCGCCGGCGCTTCCGGCCAGGCGCGGATCGGGATAGTTGTTCGCGATCTCCTGAAGACAGAGCACGTCGAAATCGGCGACGGCTCGCGCGTGTCTCACGATGCGCGCCGGGTCGACCTCGCCGTCGACTCCGCGACACCACTGGACGTTCCATGTGATGAGCTTCATTTAGGCCCTTATGCCTGCGCGCATGAATGATTGAACGAATTGCCGCTGGAAAAGAAAAAACGCGATCAACAGAGGTGCGGTCGTGAGCAGCGTCGCCGCGGTGATGATCGACCAGTCGATTCCCTGATCGGTGGATGAGAATACCTGCAGTCCCACGGTGAGCGGCCGCGACTCAACCGAGTTGGTGATAATCAGCGGCCACAGGAAGTTGTTCCAGTGATAACTCACGCTGACCAGCGCAAATGCCAGATACACCGGTTTGGCCAGCGGCACATACACTTTCCACAGCACCTGCAGGGGGGTACAGCCTTCGACGCGCGCGGCTTCGTCGAGTTCCTTGGGAACCGTCTTGAACGTCTGCCGCAGCAGAAAGATGCCGAAGGCGCTGGCCATATAAGGCAATCCGATGGCAACAATCGTGTCACGCAATCCAAATACGCTCATGGTGCGGTAGTTCTCGACGATGAGCACATCGGGCATGATCATCAACTGCACCAGGACGAGCGCAAACAGAATATTGCGTCCGGGAAATTCGAAGCGCGCGAAAGCGTACGCCCCGAGAGTGCACAACACGAGCTGGGCGGCCAGTATCATCGCGCACAGCAGAATCGTGTTCACAAAGTAGCGCGCGAAGGGAGCGGCGTGCCAGGCTCTGACGAAGTTGTCGAGCGTCAGCGGCGCGGAGAGCACGAAGCGCGTCGAATAGTCTCCGGGGTGAAAAGCGGTCCACAGCGCATAAGCGAGCGGCAGTATCCACAGAGCGCCGAGCAGCCATGCGGCAGCGGTTTCGGAAAAGCGTCCCATCGCGGACGCAGGGTGCAGCACGGCGTTCATTGATAATGCACGCGGCGCTCGAGGAACCAGAATTGCGCCAGCGCCGCCATGCCGAGCAAGGCGAGCAGCACCATAGTCAGCGCAGCGCCATACGCAGGATCCCAGAAGCGGAAACCGATCTCGTAGATGTAATAGAGCAACAACTCGGTCGCGTTGTCCGGCCCGCCGCGGGTCATCACCACGATGTGATCGACGAGTCGAAATGCGTTGATGACAGCATTGACAAGAACAAACAGCGTCGTCGGCATCAGCAAGGGGAAGGTGACTCGGCGGAAGAAATACCATCGCGATGCGCCTTCGATCGCGGCGGCTTCGGCTAAATTGGGCGACATCTGCTGCAACGCGGCCAGATAGAAAATCATGAAGAACCCGGCTTCCTTCCACACCGCCACAGCCATCAGCGCGCCCAGCGCAGTGTTCTTGCTGCCGAGCCAGTTGTGCGTTGGCAGTCCCAGCGCGCCCGTCAATTTTTCGAGCAAGCCGTACTCGGGTGTGTAGAAGAATAACCAGATGTTTGCCACCGCGATCATCGGCAGGATGGTCGGCGTAAAGTAAGCCAGCCGAAGAAGGCCGCGACCGGCGATTTTGCCGTTGACCCACGCTGCCATCGCCAGCGCAAGGGCAATGGAGAGCGGGATCGTGCCCGCCGCGTACCAGAGGTTATTGCTGAGCGCCTGCCAGAAGATCGGGTCGTCGACGAGCTGCCGATAGTTTTCGAGTCCGACGAATGCCGATGGTCGCGCACCCCGAGGAGTCGAGAAGAAGCTGTGCCACAGAGTGCCCAGCGTGGGGTAGTGGGTGAACAGCGCCAGCAGGGCCGCTGCCGGCAACAGCAACAACCAGCCATAGAGCCATTGCGCGCTGCGGGTCATTTGGTTGATGCCCGCTCACGGAGGCGCGTCATCGATTCACCGCCCGTTGCGTCGCTAACCGATTCGGGGATAACCCGCTTGGGCTTGGCGCAGTGGCGCAAAGGCTGTCATCGCGCGGGTGCCCGGCGCGCGGCGGCCACTCAACCCACGAGTGGCCGCGCACGCGCCACCCGCGTACGACGACTGCGCCACATCGCGCCCACGCCCCAAGCGGTTTACCCCCTCTAGCATTGCGGTATGGCAGTACGCTATTTCCGATAAGCCCGCAGCAGCCGATCCGCCTCGCGCTGTGCGTCGGCCATGGCCTGGCCTGACGCCTTGGTGCCCGTAAGCGCCGCCTGCAATCCGTCGTTGAGCGCCTTGGTCACGCGTTGGTTGTCGTGAGTGGAAAGCTCGGCGACGGCATATTGCAGCTGATCGCGCGCGACTGCGGCAGCAGGAAAGTCTGCGACGTACTTTTTCATGGCCGGTGTCTCCCACGCATCGGGCCGCACCGCGACGTAGCCGGTGTCGATGCCCCATTGGGCAGCGCGCGCGGGCGAGGTGATCCACTTGATGAACTTCATCGCCGCCGCCTGCTGCTCGGGCTTCGCCTGCTTGAACATGTAGAAGTTGCCGCCTCCGGTCGGACTGCCGCGACGCTTGTTGGCCGGCAGCATCGCGACGCCGAAATCGAACTTGGCATTGTTCTTGACATTGGTGAGATTTCCGGTCGTGGTCCACATCATCGCCATCTTGCGCTCGAAGAAATCCTTGGGCGTCGTTCCCCAGTCGACGATACCTTCCGGATGAACTTTGTACTTGGTCGACAGGTCGACCCAGTATTGCAGCGCTTCGATGACCTCCGGCTTGTCGTAGTAGGTTTCTGTGCCCGCAGGATTCATGAGCTGCACGCCGTTCTCGGTGGTGAGCCCCTGGAACAGCCAGTACGGAAACCCCGATGAAGGGATCTGCACGCCCCACTGCGTGACCTTGCCCGAAGCGTCGCGCTTGGTGAGCTTCTGTCCATACTCCGCCATCTCTTTCCAAGTCGCCGGAGCCTTGTTCGCGTCGAGACCCGCCTCCTTGAACATCTCCTTGTTCCAGTACAGCACGATGGTCGAGCGCTGAAACGGAATGCCCCAGGTCTTGCCCCCCGTCTGGCTGTTCTCCATGAACGCGGGGTAGAAGCCTTTGAGCCACGCCTGATCCTCCGGCGTCTTGATAAAGCTGTCGAAGGGCACGATCGCATCCTCATCGATCAGGGTATACATGTCGGTCGACAGCAGCACTGCAGTGGTCGGCGAGTCACCGCCCTTGACGGCGGTGAGCGCCTTGGTGATCGAATCCTGATAGGTACCCGCGTAGATCGGCTTGACCTTGATTCCGGGATTCTCCTTTTCGAAGTCTGCTGCGAGTCCGTCGACGATCTTGGTGATCGGACCGCCAACTGCGACCGGGTAGTAGAACGAGATCTCTACGGGCGCCTGGGCGAGAACGAGCGCAGAAAGCGCGGCGGCGACGAAACCAGCAACACAGCGTCCGACCAAGTTCCACTTCATGATGCTTCCTCCTCGTGAAATGCAACCGACGAATCTATGCAAGCATGGTCGCGGGCTCGCGATTCGGTGCGACGTCGCGGCGAAGACCGCTCGCGGCATCGAAGAAATGCAGCGCACCCGCCGCCCAGCCCAACCGAGCGGAGTCGCCGCGCGCTAGGCCGAGGCGGCCGCCGATGCGAACCGTCAATGGCTGGCCGCCGACGCGACAGGCGATCAGCGAGTCCGCCCCAAGGTATTCGACGGCTTCCACGATCGCGTCGACACCCGGCGTACCGCTGATGCTGACGTGCTCCGGCCGCACTCCCAGTGTTGCGTCACCAAGCTCCGCATGTGCGATCACCGGGCCCCCCGTACCGGCGATGACTGCGCCGGTCGCGGTACGCTCGAGCTTGATCAGGTTCATTGGCGGCGTGCCTATGAACCGGGCGACGAAGGTGTTGGCGGGAGTTTCGTACAAGTCGGCGGGCGCACCGTTCTGCTCGATGTGCCCGCTGGAAAGCAGGATGACTCGATCCGCCATTGACATGGCTTCGACCTGGTCGTGCGTGACGTAGACCATGGTCACCCCCAGCTTGCGCTGGAGGTTGCGGATCTCCTGGCGCATTTCCTGCCGAAGCTGCGCATCAAGGTTGGATAGCGGCTCGTCCATCAGGCAAACGGGCGCCTCGGCGATGATCGCCCGCCCCAGCGCCACGCGCTGCTGTTGACCTCCAGAAAGTTGTCCCGGCTTGCGCTCGAGCAGCTCTGCCAATCCGAGCAGGCCCGCCACGCGCTTCAAACGCTGCTCCCGATCGGTGTTCTCTACCTTGCGCACGCGCAGCCCAAAAACGATGTTCTCGGCGACGCTCAGGTGAGGGAACAATGCGTACGACTGGAAGACCATCGCGATGTTGCGCTGCGCAGGCGGCAAACGCGTAACGTCGCGACCTCCAATGAAAATGCGCCCTGCATCGGCTTGATCGAGACCGGCAATGAGGCGCAGCGTGGTCGACTTGCCGCAGCCGGACGGGCCCAGCAGCACGTTGAGCGTCCCTTGATCGAGTGCGAATGAAAGCCCGTCGACCGCACGAACCTGTCCGGCGGTGGTGGTCCAGTGCTTGGCTACGTTCTCGACGGCGATCGCCGACACGAGCAACCTTCGCGGAAGACCGTTCGCGGCGAGCCTGCCGAACCGCAAACGGAAATCAGATACCGATCGACCCTAAAGTCCTCGCCCGTCAACAAGCTCGCGAACGGATAACCGCGACTAGCACCTTCGGAACCGGGCGGCAAATGATACCAAACCGTCGTCGCCAGGGTCAGGCGAAAAGCGCAGAGAGTGCGGCTCCCGGGTCCGCGGCGCGCATGAAAGCCTCGCCGACGAGAAAAGCATGGACCCCGTGTGCGCGAAGGCGCGCTACGTCGCCCTTCGTTGCAATGCCACTCTCCGTGATCACCAGCCGATCCGGTGGGATCCGCGGCAGCAGGTCGAGCGTCGTTTCGAGGGCGACTTCGAAAGTGCGAAGGTTGCGATTGTTGATGCCGATGAGAGGAGTGTCCAGCGCAAGCGCTCGATCGAGCTCGATCGCGTCGTGGACTTCGATCAGCGTTGCCATGCCGAGCTCCGAAGCTGCCCGCTTGAGTGCACGGAGCTGCGCGTCCTCGAGCGCGGCGACGATGAGCAGTATGCAGTCGGCACCAATCGCGCGCGCCTCCGCCACCTGGTATTCATCGATGGTGAAGTCCTTGCGCAATGCTGGCAACGAACATGCCGCGCGAGCAGCCGTGAGATATTCCGGGGCGCCCTGGAAGTACTCGCGATCGGTGAGCACGGACAAGCACGCGGCACCCCCCGCTTCGTAGCGGTGCGCGATCGCCGGCGGATCGAAGATCGGTCGCAGCACTCCTTTGCTCGGACTCGCCTTCTTGATCTCGGCGACGACCGCGGGGCGCCCCGCTTCGATCTTTCCGCGCAGCGCATCGACGAAGTTGCGAGGGCGCGGCGCCCGTTCGGCGTCGGCCCGCAGCCGGATGTAAGGGCGCGCGGTCTTCGCCGCAGCGACCTCCTTCGCCTTGGTGGCGAGGATCCGGGTGAGAATGTCGGCTCGACTCAAGACGCCCTGGTCCCGAGCTTCTGCGTAGTCGCGACGAAGTGCTCGAGCTTGGCTATCGCAGCCCGGGATTCGATCGCGGCGCGAGCCCGTTCGATCCCTTCGTGGATCGACTGAGCGACGTTGCCGGCGTAGAGCGCGACGCCGGCGTTGAGCGCGACGATCTCCCGCGGGGTGCCTCCGACGTTGCCGAGAGCTTCGAGCACCATTGCCTTGGATTCAACCGCGTCGGCGACCTTGAGCCCCCGGTTGGAGATCATGCGCAGGCCGAAGTCCTCCGGATGGATCTCGTACTCTCGTACCGCTCCATCCTTCAACTCGCCCACCATGGTCGCCGCCCCGAGCGAAACCTCGTCCATGCCATCTTTGCCGTAGACAACCAGGACGTGCTTGCTGCCGAGCCTTTGCAGCACGCGCACCTGGATGCCGACCAGATCCGGGTGGAACACGCCGAGGAGTTGGTTGGTGGCGCCCGCGGGATTGGTGAGCGGTCCGAGGATGTTGAAGATGGTGCGCACGCCCAGCTCTTTGCGCACGGGCGCGGCGTGCTTCATCGCATTGTGATGGTTGGGCGCGAACATGAAGCCGACACCGGTCTCGGCGACGCAGGTCGCGACCTCTGCCGGTTTGAGCTGGATATTCGCGCCGAGCGCCTCAAGCACGTCTGCGCTGCCGGACTTCGAGGACACCGAGCGGTTGCCGTGCTTGGCGATGCGCGCACCGGCGGCCGCCGCCACGAACATCGAAGCGGTCGAGATGTTGAAGGTGTGCGAGGCATCGCCGCCGGTACCGACAATGTCCAGCAGCTGCTCCCGATCGGGGACGTCGACCTTGGTCGCAAATTCACGCATCACCTGTGCTGCAGCAGCGATCTCACCGATGGTTTCCTTCTTGACTCGAAGACCCACCGTGAGCGCTGCGATCATGACGGGGGAGACTTCCCCGCCCATGATCCGGCGCATCAGCGCAAGCATCTCGTCGTGAAAAATCTCGCGATGCTCGATGGTTCGTTGCAGTGCGTCCTGCATGCTGATTGACATGGTCTCAGCTCTCTGTTCGCGCGTTCAAGAAATTGGCGAGCATTTCGTGACCCTGCTCGGTCAAGATCGCCTCGGGATGGAATTGCACGCCCTCCACGGCGAGCTGGCGGTGGCGCACGCCCATGATCTCGCCATCCTCGCTTTCGGCGGTCACCTCAAGGCACTCGGGAAGACCGGTGCGTTCGATGACCAGCGAATGATAGCGTGTGGCGGTCAGCGGGTTGTTGAGCCCGGCGAAAATGCCGTCTCCACGATGGCGTATGGTCGAGAGCTTGCCGTGCATGACGCGTCCGGCGCGCACGATACGCCCTCCGAATGCCTGGCCGATCGCCTGGTGGCCCAGGCAAACGCCGAGGATCGGGATCTCGCCCGCGAAGCGCTGGATCAGCGGCACTGAGATGCCCGCTTCCGTCGGCGTGCATGGCCCCGGCGAAATTACGATCTTCTCAGGCCGCCAGGCGGCGATCTGCTCCAGCGTGATCGCGTCGTTGCGATATATGTTGACTTCGGCGCCCAGCTCGCCCAAGTACTGCACCAGGTTGTAGGTGAAGCTGTCGTAATTGTCGATCATCAGAAGCATGAGTCAGCTCTCCGCGTCGAGTCCGAGCTGCACCATGTCCGCCGCGCGCAGGAGCGCCCGCAGCTTGTTGAGCGTCTCCTGCCACTCGCCTTCGGGGGACGAGTCGTGGACGATGCCGCCGCCCGCCTGCGCGTAAAGCATGCCGTCCTTCACCACCGCCGTGCGCAGCGCAATCGCGGTATCCATGTCGTCCTGGAAGCTGATGTAGCCGACGGCGCCGGAGTAGATTCCGCGGCGCGAAGGCTCCAATTCGTCGATGATCTCCATCGCGCGCACCTTGGGCGCGCCGCTCACCGTGCCCGCGGGAAATGCCGCGCGCAGGACGTCGATGCTGGTCAGGCCGGGCTTGAGCCGCCCCTCGACGTTGGACACGATGTGCATCACGTGTGAGTAGCGCTCGATGACCATGCGCTCGGTCACCTGCACGCTGCCCGTCTGGGCGACGCGCCCGACGTCGTTACGTCCGAGGTCGAGAAGCATCAGGTGCTCGGCGATTTCCTTCGGGTCGGCCAGAAGCTCGCTCGCCAAGTCCTCGTCGGCTTCGCGCGTCGTTCCGCGAGGCCGTGTGCCGGCGATTGGCCGTAGCGTGATGTTAGACGCCTCCTTGCGCACCAGGATCTCCGGCGACGCTCCCACGACATGGAAATCACCGAGGTCGTAATAGAACATATACGGCGAAGGATTGAGCGAGCGCAGCGCCCGATAGAGCTGCAGCGGTTGCTCGGCGAAGCGTCGTCGCATGCGCTGCGAGATCACCACTTGCATGATGTCGCCCGCCACGATGTACTCGCGCGACCGCGCCACCGCAGCCTGGAAGGCTTCGGCGCCGAATTCGCTTTCCGCTTGCGTCACGCCGGTGGCGGTCTGAAAAGGAATGCTGCAAGGCTCGCGCAGCTTGCGCCGCAGCGCATGCAGCCGGTCATGCGCATCCCAGTAGCCGTTGGGTTCGGCGGGATCGGCATAGACGATCAAAGAGATCCGTCCCGAAAGGTTATCGACGACCGCGAGCTCTTCGGTCAGCAGCAGCAGGATGTCCGGGATGTCGGCAAGCTCAGGCGAGCATGGCGGCGCCGAATCGGCGAGCTTCGCTTCGATATGGCGCACGGTGTCGTAGCCAAAGTAGCCGGCAAGGCCACCGCAAAAGCGTGGAAGACCGGGCCGCGGTGCCGCGCGGAAGCGGTGGAGAAACTCTCCGATGAACTCGAGCGGATCGCCTTCGTGCCGTTCGACAACACCGCCCCGGTCCTCGACTTCGATCGCACGCCCTCTTGCGCGAATGCGTATCTTCGCAGGCAGGCCGATGAAGGAATAGCGGCCGAAACGTTCGCCGCCGACGACCGACTCGAGCAGGAAGGTGTAGCGCTGATTGGCGAGCTTTAGGTACAGCGAAAGCGGCGTATCGAGGTCCGCGAAGGACTCGAGAATCAGCGGTATGCGGTTATACCCTTGCGCGGCAAGCGCGCGGAATTCGGCTTCGGTCATGGCGCTTCAACTTGTCTCTCAACGTACGCAACTTAAAGGCTTTGGGGCGCCGCTTGAATGCGCGCGACGCAGGCGCGGCTTTAGGCGTGGCGCCACCAGCGCCAGTCGTTGCCGTGCCGCCAGGGCCGGCGGTTGCGGTTGAAAGCGTTGAAGCTCATTGGAGAGGTCGCGATTCGGGCTCGGCTCGTCGACGAGCCGGCCCGTCCGAGAACTATACCACCATAGCTACGGCTCAGCCTAGCAGCACCGCGGCCCGTTGCGTCCGTACTTGCGGTCGATCGTCCGGGCGAAAAATTCTTCGCGTGACAGCACCGCGTCCCCGGGGTGGTGCTTCGCCATGTGGGCAACATATCGGTCGTAGTCGGGAATGCCGACGATCTGCCGGCACGCCTGCCGCAAGGCGCGGATCCCGCCTTGCAGCTTGTGTGCTGGCGAGTCGCCCGTGACCGGCGCCCCGGTGGTTTCCGCCGCCGGCGGCGCCTGCTCCTTGCCGCTACTCGTACTCATGCCATCGCCGCTCCGCTGCCGGCCAATGCAGGAATTTCTTGGGCGGTCGGCTGCGAAACTTTCAGCGCCTGCAGGCAGATCTTCGCCGCGTAGACGCACATCGCAAGCACGAGCAGCACGAATACGCTGCAAACGACGGCGTCGAGATAATTGTTGAAGGCGACGCGTTGCATTTCCTCGATCGACTTGGCGGGCGCAAGCAGCGTACCCTGCGCTGCTGCATCGCTGAACTTGCGGGCGAGCGCGACGAACCCGATACGCGGATCGGGGTGGAAAACCTTTTGTACGCCGGCCGTCAGCGTAGTAATGAGCAGCCATGCCGTGGGTACCAACGTCACCCACACGTACTGCTCGCGCTTCATCTTGACCAGCATGCTCGTGCACAAGAGCAGCGCAATGCCGGCGAGCATCTGGTTGCCCACGCCGAAGAGCTGCCACAGGGTGTTGATGCCGCCCAGCGGATCGACGACACCCTGATACAGGAAGTAGCCCCAGGCGCTGACGCAAAGTACGGTTCCAAGGACATTGGCGGGCAGCAATTCGGTATTGCCCAAGGGACGGTAAACGTGACCGAGCATGTCCTGGATCATGAAGCGCCCGACGCGCGTTCCGGCGTCGACTGCGGTGAGGATAAACAGAGCCTCGAAAAGGATCGCGAAGTGATACCAGAACGCCTCCATGGACTTGCCGCCCAGGGCCTGTGCCAGGATTTGTGCCATGCCGACGGCAAGGGTCGGAGCGCCACCTGCGCGGGACAAAATGGTGTTTTCGCCGATGTCCTTCGCGGTCTGGTTGATCATGTCCGGGGTGATGGTGAATCCCCAGCTCGAGATCACCTGCGCCGCATTTGCCGCGGTGCTGCCGATCGCCGCGGTCGGTGCGTTCATCGCGAAATAGATCCCTGGATCGAGCACGCACGCAGCTGTCAGCGCCATGATCGCTACAAACGATTCCGCAAGCATGCCGCCGAAACCGATGAAGCGCATGTGCGACTCTTTCTCAATCATCTTGGGAGTCGTCCCTGACGAGATGAGCGAATGGAAGCCGGAGACGGCACCGCAAGCGATCGTGATGAACAGGAATGGAAACAGCGTTCCCGAGAAGACGGGACCGGTTCCGTCGATGAATCGCGTCGTCGCCGGCATGGCGAGCTTCGGCGCCACGACATAGATACCGACGGCGAGCGCCGCGACGGTGCCGATCTTAAGGAAGGTGCTCAAGTAGTCGCGCGGCGCGAGCATGAGCCAGACCGGCAGGCTCGCGGCGATGCCTCCATAGAGAATGAGGCCCCAGGCGAGCTGCGGACCGGTCAAAGTGAACATCGGGCCGAGAGTCGGGTCGTTGGCCACGGTACGCCCGAAGATGATCGACGCGAGCAGCAGCACGACCCCGATCACCGAGGCTTCGCCGACTCGTCCCGGACGAAAGACTCGCATGTAGAGGCCCATGAGCAAGGCGATGGGAATCGTCGCCGCGATGGTGAACAAGCCCCATGGGCTTGCAGTGAGGGCCTTCACCACCACCAGGCTCAAGACAGCCAGGATGATGATCATGATGGCGAGGACGCCGACGAGGGCAAGGCCGCCTGGAACAGGGCCGAGCTCCATCTTGATCATTTCACCGAGTGATTTCCCGTCCCGCCGCACCGATGCGAACAGCACGATGAAGTCCTGGACCGCACCGGCGATCACGACGCCGGCGAGGATCCATAGGGTTCCCGGAAGGAATCCCATCTGTGCCGCCAGCACCGGGCCTACCAGCGGGCCCGCGCCTGCGATCGCCGCGAAATGATGGCCGTAGAGCACCCACTTGTTTGTAGGCACGTAATCCATGCCGTCGTTGTGGCGGACTGCGGGCGTCTCGCGGGTGTCGTCGAGCTTGAGCACCCGCTCGGCGATGTACTTGCTATAGAAGCGGTAGGCGATGAAATACACCGAGAGCGCCGCGGTCACCAGCCAAACTGCATTGACCGACTCGCCCCGGCCGAGGGCAAGCGCGGCAAAAGCAAACGCACCGACGATGGCTACCACCGGCCAGAGAAGGATTGAGACGAACTTGTTCATTGCACCTCCTGGGAGGACACCGCGACTGGTCTATAGGGAAGTCGATTCGGTTTCGGCGGCACCGCTAGCGCGCGGCAGAAATTCACCTGCGCACGGGTGACTTATTCAGCCTATACCTGCTTACGCCGCTGAACAAGACCTCTTCTTGACGGCGGTCAATGCCACGGCTTAATCGTGCGGAGGCCCCTGGTCCCTTCTCACGCCGCGGCCTCCTTGTGCTCGCTGTGCAAATTACAATGCGCCGTGTCGGCCGACCGACGGCGATTCGCTTACGGTCGCATCCCCGCGCTACGCGCGGGGCCCCTGCTCCCTGCTCACGCCGCCGCTTCCTTGCACACCGCAGCAAACTCGGCGCGCATCGCCGCAATAGTTCTTGCGTAGTCGGGCGACTCGAAAATTGCCGATCCGGCCACGAAGGTGTCGGCGCCCGCCTTGGCGATCGAAGCGATGTTGTCGATCTTGACGCCTCCATCCACCTCGAGCCGTATCTGGCGACCGGTCCGTGCCGCGAGCTCGTCGATGCGCGAGCGCACGTGCGCGAGCTTGGGCAGCGCCTCGGGGATGAACGCTTGCCCTCCGAAGCCGGGATTCACCGACATGATCAGCACCAGATCCAATTTGTCGAGCACATGATCGAGACAGTTGAGCGGCGTTGCCGGATTGAGCACCAATCCGGCCTTGCATCCGCAGTCGTGGATAAGCGCGATGGTGCGATCGACGTGCTCGGAAGCTTCGAAATGAAAGCTGATGATCGACGCTCCTGCCTTGGCGAAGTCCGGCACGATCCGGTCCACCGGCTTCACCATGAGATGCACGTCGATCGGCACGCTGGTGATGGGCTTGATCGCCTCGCATACCAGCGGGCCGACGGTGAGATTGGGGACGTAATGGTTGTCCATCACGTCGAAGTGAATCAGGTCAGCGCCGGCGGAGACTACGGAGCGGACTTCCTCGCCCAGGCGAGCGAAGTCGGCGGAGAGAATAGACGGCGCAATCTCGCAGTGTCGCATCGCGTTATAATCCCTCGATCACGAGCAAAGAGCGTACCCGTGGCGGAAAGCAAGAAATACGAGATCACCATCGTGCCGAAGGCGATCTACGTCGACGAGCAGTCCGAACCTGCCAAGAATCAGTACGTGTTCGCTTACACGATCATGCTGACCAACACGGGCAGCGTCCCCGCGCAGCTCATCAGCCGGCACTGGGTGATCACCGACGCCAACAACAAGGTGCTGGAGGTCAAGGGACTGGGAGTCATCGGGCAGCAGCCGCTGCTCAAGCCCGGCGAGAGCTTCGAGTACAGCAGTGGAACCCACCTGGAAACCTCGGTGGGAACCATGCGAGGCACCTATCAGATGCTTGCCGAGGACGGGCACGCCTTCGACGCGCCGATCCCACCGTTCACGCTGTCCGTTCCCCGCGTTCTGCATTAGGACGTCTGGTTGTCGTCGTCGCTGGCCGGTGAGCCGCGCTTCGGCTCATTCCGTTTGCCGCCCATGGTAAACCACACGATGAACACGGCAAGCGCCAGCGCGACACCCGCTTCCAACAGAATCCATTCCATCGCCTTGCGCCTCCTAGGGCTCGCCGCGTGCGCCGCTGTGCTATGTGGGTGCGTTACGCAGCCGCCGGGCAAGCCTGACCTTGCATCGGTAGAGTGGCGTCATGTTTCGTTCTCTGATCTTCCTGGCTGGTCAGATGACACTCTTCAGGATGCCTGGCTGCCGTTTGTCACGGGGTGCTCGATACTGCTGGCGCGTCCATCAACCCTGCCGATCTGGCGTGAGCCGTGCAGCGCCGCGGTGGCTACCGAGCCGAGCGATACGCCAACTACTCGCGCTTTTTTCGAGCGCCATTTTAACGCATACGAAGTTCGCGGCCGCGATGGCGCCGCCGAAGCTTTGATTACCGGATATTACGAGCCACTCTTGCATGGCAGCCGCAAGCCTGACGAGCGCTATCGATACCCACTCTATGCTCCCCCGGACGACCTGTTCGTCGTCGACCTTTCGACGCCTTATCCCGAGCTCTCAGATAAGCGTCTTCGCGGGCGCGTCGACGGTCGACGCGTCGTTCCTTATTGGCCGCGCGCGGACATCGATTCAGGAAAGGTTCCGATATCGGCTAGAGAACTCGTCTACGTCGATAATGTGCTCGACGCATTCTTCCTCCAGGTTCAGGGCTCGGGACGCGTCGAGCTTGCCGACGGTAGCATCGTGCGCCTGGGCTATGCCGATCAAAACGGCTGGCCGTACCGCTCGATCGGCAAGGTGCTGGTCGAGCGCGGTGAGCTTAAGCTCGAGCAGGTTTCACTGCAAAGCATCCGGCTCTGGGCGCAGGCGCACCCTCAAGAGGTGCCGGCATTGCTGGCCGAAAATCCGAGTTATGTGTTTTTCCGTGAAGTCCTGCTCGATCCGCTGGCGGGAATCGACGGGCCCATCGGAACGCTCGGCGTACCGCTTCAAGCGGGCCGAGCGATCGCTGTCGACGCTCGCTTCATTACATTGGGAGCGCCGGTATACATCGCAACCACACAGCCCATCTCCGGACAGCCGCTCGAGCGACTGATGCTGGCCCAGGACACGGGCGGCGCGATTCGCGGGCCCTTACGCGCTGACTGGTTCTGGGGTTTCGGAAGCGAGGCGGAACGAGAGGCCGGTCAAATGAAACAGGCCGGCAGAATGTGGCTGCTCTGGCCGAAGGGCACGGCGCCTCCCGGCTGAAGTCGGTCACGAGAGACTGGTTTCATTCTGGCGAGTCAGCCGCCGACCCGACTCGATCATTCGAAGCGGAACGGCGGCGGGCGCGATCGGTCGAACCAGTTTTGGCCCAACGGAGGTCCTATGTCGCACTATATCGACGCCATCGTCATCCCCGTCCCCCGTGCAAACCTCGATACCTACAAGCGCATGTCTGCGGAATGGGGTAATGCTCACGTGCGCCACGGTGCTCTGTATTACTCCGACTCGATCAGCGACGACGCTCAGCCCGGAAAGATCACATCGTTTCCCCAGGCCGTGCAGCTCAAAGACGGCGAAGTGATCGCGTTGGCGTGGGTCGTGTATCGAGACAAGAAGGATCGGGACCGCATCAGCAAGGCGGTAATGGAGGATCCGCAGCTCAAGGAGTCGATGGATCCCTCGAAAATGCCCTTCGACGGCAAACGCATGTTCTGGGGCGGGTTCGAGACCATCGTCGGACTCGCGGCCGGCCACTAACCGCGACTATTTGAGGAAATCAGCTTCCCGCCGAACCATGAATCGGCGGGAAAAAAAGATCCTTCCACGATGCCGGCTTCGCCTTGATCGTCCCGACGCGAAACATGAAGTCCGCGTACTTCATGGTCCCGTCAGGCATGGTCGAGAATTTGGAATTGGGATCGTCCAGGATCTTGACGATTTCGTCGGCGGAAGATTTCTGCTTGGACACCGCAAGGTAGATCTCTGCTGCCTTCTTTCGGTCCCTCGCAATCAGGGCATTGGCTTCGTTCATCGCCGCGATGAACGCCGTGCAGAGCTTCGGATTCGCCTCGTAGAACTTGCGCGACGTGTACGTCATGTCGAGCGTGATGTTGCCGAGCACGTCGACCGAGTTGAACACACGGTGCAGCCCAGGCGTAGCATCCTCGATGTAGGAGAATGGCGGCGACGCCATATGGCTGTTGATCTCGCCCTTGCCCGAGAGCAGTACCGTCAGCGCTTCGGGATGCGGCAAGCCGACCGTGATGGGATCGAGCTTGGAGTAGTTCGCATCGCCAAGCTCCTTGGCCACGGCCATATGCAGTATCACCGCGGGCAGCGACGTCTTGATCCCGGGCACCTTGTCGGTGAAGTCCTTGAGCGTTTTCACGTTGGGATTGCGTGTCATCAAGTACAACGACGACGAACTCATTCCGGAAAGACCTCGGATCTCGAGCGCTGGATTATCCTTTGCCTTGGCCCAGAGGGTGAGAAACCCAGCCACTCCGATCGACGCGATGTCGAGCGCGCCCGAGAGCATCGCGTCGTTGATGACGTTGCCACCGTCGAGCACCAGATACGTCACCTTCACGTCGCCAAGGTCAGCCGCCCTCGCCTGTTTCTCCAGGAGCTTTTCGCTCTCCATCACCATCAGCGGGAGATAGAGAACGCCATACCCGTGGGAGATACGGATTGCCGAAACTTCGCCGTAGGCGGGGACAGCCACGAAGGCGAGCAGCGCGATCGCCGCGATCAGGCGCAGGCAACGTTGCCGCATTTCCGTTCTCCCGAGGCGGCGCTACAGAGCGGACTCGAGCACTCCGTGCGCTTGCAGATCAGCGTGGTAAGACGAGCGCACCAGCGCGCCGACCGCGGCATGCTTGAACCCCATCGCGTAGGCTTCACGCTCGAACATGGCGAAGAAGTCGGGGTGCACATACCGCATCACCGGAAGATGGCCCGTCGTAGGCTGCAGGTACTGACCGATGGTGAGCATATCGATGGCGTGAGCCCTCATATCGCGCATGACCGCCAGGATTTCGTCATCGCTCTCGCCCAGGCCGACCATCAGCCCGGACTTGGTGGGAATTTCCGGAAAGCGGTCCTTGAACTCCTTGAGCAAGCGCAGCGAATGCGCATAGTCGGAGCCAGGGCGCGCCTGCTTGTATAACCGCGGCACGGTTTCGAGATTGTGGTTCATGACGTCCGGCGGTGCGACCGCCAGAATTTCCAGCGCCCGCTCCAGGCGACCGCGAAAGTCGGGAACCAGGATTTCGATTTGCGTCGACGGCGAGACTTCGCGCACGGCACGAATGCAGTCGACGAAGTGCTGCGCGCCGCCGTCGCGAAGGTCGTCGCGATCGACGCTGGTGACAACCACGTAGGCAAGCTTGAGCGCAGCGATGGTTCGAGCCAGGTTACGGGGCTCGTCCACATCGAGCGGCAGCGGCCGTCCGTGTCCTACGTCGCAGAACGGACAGCGGCGAGTGCAAATGTCACCCATGATCATGAAGGTCGCCGTGCCCTTGCCGAAGCATTCGCCGATGTTGGGGCAGGAGGCTTCCTCACACACCGTGTGCAGATGGTGCTCGCGCAGTATTTTCTTGATCTCGTAGAAGCGGGGTGAAGACGGCGCCCGGACGCGAATCCACTCGGGCTTCTTGAGGCGCTCGACCGGCACCACCTTGATCGCGTACTTGGAACCCAAGCGCGAGGTCTTGGCTTCGCCCCGCTCTTTGACGCCAAGCGGAGTCGAGGAGACGGCGGTGTCGCTCACGACGACCTCGCGGGCAGAGACGAAGCCAGTAGCGGCGCAAGGACGGAGCCGACGTCTTCCACGCTACGCCGGACGCCCAGATCCTTGAGTTGGGTCACGGCGAGGCCGGGATAGCCGCACGGATCGATGTCGGCAAACGGCGTGAGATCCATGTCGATATTGAGCGCAAGGCCGTGGTAACTGCAGCCGTTTTTGATCTTGAGACCCAGTGCAGCGATCTTCGCTTCGCCCGCGGGAAGGGCGACGTAGACGCCGGGAGCCCCGGTCCTGGTATGCGCGGACACCCCGCAGGTTTCGAGAAATTCTATCACGCAGCTCTCGAGCGTCCGTACCAGCGCTCGCACGCCGAGCCTCCGCCTGGCAAGATCGACGAGAACATACAGCACCAGTTGCCCCGGACCGTGATAGGTGATCTGCCCGCCGCGATCCGCTTTGAGCAGCTGAATGCCGTTGTCGCGCAACAGATGCTCTGGGCGGCCTGCGAGCCCGAGCGTGTATACCGGTGGGTGCTCCGTGAGCCAGATTTCATCGGCGCTCGCCGCGTTCCGAGCGGCAGTAAAGGATTGCATCGCGCGCCACGTGGCGTCGTAGCAACTCAGACCGAGACCACGCACAACCACATCGGCGCCGGTAGTCGCGCCGGCTCTTCGACGATCAACCCCGTGTGTGCGGTCGACTCGCGCTGCGTCCTTAGCCGCTCGCGACAACCCCAAGCCAGGCCCGCCGGCAGCCGTCACAGCACCATTACAACCTGGGGGTGCGCCGAGAGCTCGCGGTAGAGCGCATCGAGCTGTTCGCGTGAGGTTGCGTTGACTACACAGGTGAGCGAGAGATAGTTCCCTTGCCGAGAGGCTCTCATCTCCATCGACGCGCTGTCGAAATCGGGAGCGTGGCGCAGTACGACTTCGAGCACCGTCTGGGCAAAGCCGTCCTGCGTCCGGCCCATGATCTTGAGCGGGAACGCGCAAGGGAATTCGAGCAAAGTCTCTGTCATGGGCTTCTCCATCGCCCGAATATGCGGTCGCCGCTCCTCTGCTGCAACCCCTCGCTCAGTGCGGATACATGTAGTCGCGGGTGAGCGGATGGGGCAGGCGTCCATCGGGCAAGGGCTTTCCGGCAAGGAGTTGAAAAAGCGACAGCCATCCACGATCGAAGGCATGTGCCGACCCCGCAAGGTAGATCCGCCAGACACGGAATTTTTCTTCGCCGATCTCCCTCCTGGCGGCGTCGGCGTTGGCTTCCAGCCGCTCGACCCAGTGCCAGAGCGTGCGTGCGTAGTGCTCGCGCAGCGCTTCGCCGTCGATGAGCTCGAGTCCTTCGGCGGCGAGTCCGCCGATGACGCGCGATACGTGCGCGAGCTGCCCACCTGGAAAAACATATTCCTCGACGAAGTCGCCGATGCCGCTGCCAAGGCTCTCGGCGCCGGGCCAGTTATGGGTGATGCCGTGGTTCAACACCAGCCCGCCTGGTTTAAGGACCTGATGGATCTTGCCAAAGTACCGAGGGTAGTTCTTGATCCCGACGTGCTCGAACATGCCGATGCTGGCGATCTTGTCGTACCGCTGCTCCGTCGGCAAATCGAGATAGTCGCGCAACTCGACCTGCACGCGCCCGTTCAACCCGAGCGCGCCGATCTGTAGACGTACCTGGTCGTACTGGTTTCGCGACAGCGTGATGCCGGTGGCCTGCACGCCGTACTTCTGCGCCGCCCAGAAAATGAGACCGCCCCATCCGCAGCCGATGTCCAGAAATTCCTCATCCGGCTTGAGCATGAGCTTGCGACAGATGTGATCGAGCTTCTGCGCCTGCGCCTGATCGAGCGAATCGGCTTCGCTTTTGAAGTACGCGCAGGAGTAGACCATTCGCTCATCCAGCCACATGCGATAGAACGCGTTTGAAACGTCGTAGTGATGCTGGATGTTCCGGGCGTTGCCGCGTCGCCAGTGCAACCATTGCCGCACTCTCGCGCGCGCTTGCTCGCGACCGTGGGTCACGCTGCCAACGAGCGCCTCGGCGAGTCCAAGCACGCGGCGCGCCCCTCCCGAGAAATCGATGTCGCCGTGGACGTAGGCGCGGGCAAGCCGGCCAAGCTCGGGAAAGGCAAGTGCGCGCAAGCCGCTCCATGTGCGCGCGTAGATGTCGATCTCCGGGGTCTCCGACAGCGCGAGCCGGCCTCCGTCCGGCAGCACCAGTGCGATGGGCAGGTTGCGGCCGCCGTAGCGGTTCGCCACCATTTTGGAGAGCGAGTTCATGCTCGAAGCGCCGGAAAGCAGAGGGAGAGTTGTTAGTCTAGCAGGCTGATGCAGCCTTTTGACACCTCTGCAAGGGCGCGCTTAAGATCAGCGGCAGCAATCATTCAGGGCGCCACGCGATTCCCTTCGATGTCCACCGAACGCGCTGCGCACTCCCCAAGGGAACACCAATTCCGCGACGCCCTGTCGCAGTTCGCAACGGGCGTGACCATTATTACCGCGCGCCTGCGCGACGATGCCTTCGTCGGCTTCACCGCGAACTCGTTCAACTCGGTGTCGCTGGATCCACCGCTGGTCACTTGGAGCCTTGGGTTGCGCTCGCGGAGCCTCGTGGCCTTTGAAGGCGCGCAGCGCTATGCGATCAATGTCCTCGCGCACGACCAAATCGAATTGGCGCGGCGATTCTCACGTCCCCACGCCGATCGCTTCGCCGGCGTGGCTTTCCGCCTCGGGCAGGCCGAATCGCCGTTGATCGAAGGCTGCGTTGCGTGGCTCGAGTGCCGTCATCATGCGCTGCATCCCGCCGGCGATCATATGCTGTTCATCGGTCAGGTCGAGACCTGCGTCCACCGCCCCATCGAGCCGCTGGTCTGGCATGCCGGCCGTTTCTATTTGCGCCGGCCTCACCCGCAGGAGCCGGAACGCTAGCTAAGGCGACGCTTGCTCGCCTGAAACAGCGCGTGGATCTTGCGGAACATCGGCCCGGGGCTGGCTCCCGCGAAGGGTCTGCCGTCGATGGTGGTCACCGCGAGCACCTCTTTAGTCGACGAGGAGAGCCACATTTCATCGGCGGCTAGTACTTGTTCCATCGAGACTTGCCGTACTTCGACCGGGATGCCGCCCTCTCGCGCCAGATCAAATGCGGCATCGTAGGTGATTCCCGGGAGAATCAAGTTGTCCTTGGGAGGCGCGATCACGATGCCGTTCTTCACGAGCAGCACGTTGGATGCCGACGCCTCGGTTAAGTAGCCGTCGCGGAAGAAAACCGACTCCACCGCGCCGGCGTCGACCGCAGCTTGCCGCCCGAGCACATTCCCGAGCAGCGAGATGGTTTTCAGATCGCAACGCAGCCAGCGCTCGTCGACCGCGGTAATGACTGCGACGCCGCGCTCGATCTGCTCCGAAGTCGGCAGGACCAACGGGTTGCTCATCATGAACACGGTCGGCGCAACACCGGCGGGAAACGCGTGATCGCGCTTGGCGACGCCACGGGTGACCTGAAAATAGACGCCTTGATCGGCAAAGGGCATGCGACCGATCAACTCACGGATGATCGCCTCCCACTCGGCCACAGTGTGCGGATTGGCGAGACGGATGCCATCGAGGCTGCGCTGAAGCCGCGCGAGATGTCCGGAAAGGCGGTACGGACGCCGATCGTAAACGGGGATCAACTCGTAAACGCCGTCGCCGTAGATAAAGCCACGGTCGAGCACAGATATCTTGGCTTCTTCCAGCGGCAGGAATTGGCCGTTCAGGTAGACGGTCATGGTCGGGCCTTTCGTTGCCTCACTTCAGCCACAACTTAAGCGTATCCCAGGCGCGTCCGAAGATGTTCGCTGAAGGCACGTTGACGAGCGCCTGCAGAGGGTACTCGCCCACTTGCTTGCCGTCGAGGGTGACGCGCACCATGCCGACGCGCTGGCCTTGTGCTACGGGCGCGATCAGCGGTTCGACCGCTTCCATCGAGAGCTTCAACTTCGGCGCCTGCCCCTTGGGTAAGGTCACAAACTGATCCGCCACGAACCCCGCGTCGACTGCGTCGGAGGCTCCCTTCCAGACGCGCAGGGAACTTACGGCTTGTCCGTTCTGGTAGAGCTGAATTGTGTCGTAGAACTGGAACCCGTAATTGAGCAGCTTTTGCGATTCCATCGCGCGCGCAGAATCCGATCCGGCTCCGAGAACGACGGACACCAGCCGGCGCGGGCCGCGTTTGGCGGAAGCGATCAGGCAGTAACCCGCGGAATCGGTATTGCCGGTCTTGATTCCGTCGACATAGGGATCGGTCCACAGCAACCGGTTGCGATTCGATTGGGTGATGTTGTTGTAGCGGTACTCCTTGATGGCATACAGCGGGTAGTACTCGGGGAAGTCGCGGATGGTGGCGATGGCGAGAAGAGCGAGATCGTTGGCGGTGGACACCTGCTGCGGCGCGGACAAGCCGGTGACATTGACGAAATGAGTATTCTTCATTCCCATCCGCGTCGCTTCCTTGTTCATACGCTCGACCATGGCATCCTCGGATCCGGCCATGGTCTCCGAGAGTGCAATTGCCGCGTCGTTGCCCGACTGGACGATCATGCCGCGCAGCACCTCGTCGACGCTCGCGGTCTTCTTGGGATCGAGGAACATGCGCGAGCCTTCTGCACGCCACGCCTTTTGCGAAACCGTCACGGCCTGTGACGAAAGCAGCTCCTTGTCCTTGAGGGCGCGAAAAGCGAGATAGGCGGTCATCATTTTGGACAGCGAGGCGGGCTCCCTCGGATCGTCAGCACCCTGCGCAGCGAGAGTCTGTCCGCTCAAAACGTCGACCAGGAGATAGGACTTCGCGGCGATCGGCGGCGGAGGTGCCGCTGCGGGCGGGACACCAGCGCCAAGAGCGGCGGCCGAAGCAAAAAGCGCCATCAACCACGGCGCTGTCCGTACGAACATGGGGATCAATGCAGAAAGACGCGAATTATAGCGCCATCGTTACGTCAAAACAGCGCGAGCTCGCGCGCTGAATCGTCACATCCGCTCGCGGCGAGCGCGCCCTTCCACTCGGCAAGCCAATCGCGCACAGCCAGCTCGGCGGACCACGGAAGCGGCACGAGCTCCTGCGCCTGCACTGCCCAGCAGAAGTAATGCGTCGGTGCTTCGGCGCCGACGGTCTTGCCCTGCGCCACGGCGACCCACACTGCTGACAAGGGATAGCGGCGCAACGCGTCGATGAACCCGCGCGCGATATGTTCGGGCCACGGAGGCAAGTCGCGCGGAGTCTGTACGACAAGGCGATGCGAGAGCTCTCCTGCCTGCACGGGCGGCGAGATCAAACCACCTTGGGCGTTGCGACCGAAGGGTACGGTGCCTACATGGTCCGGCACGACCACGAGGGCGTAGCCCGCAGGTGGGATCGTGTCCGCGGTGCGTGCGAGCGACGCGAGCAGCACGTTGACCTGTGCTCCCGCTTCACTCCATGGCACCATCGCCGCCCGTAACACAACAGCTTCCGAGGCGAGTAATCCCGCCGTCACCACGACCGTTAAAACGCTTCGAAACCGCAATCGCACCGAGCTCACCCGAAACCAGGGGAACGCAGCGAGCAGAGCCAGCAGTGCCGACGTCGTGTAATAGAGGCGGCCCTGTTCGCCATTGGTTGCCAGCGCAACGATGTGTGGCAGCAGCAGCACAATCGACAGCACCGCAGTTACTGCGATCGCCACCCATGCGCCGCGCGCTAAAGGCCGATCGACCAAAGCGAACGCACCCAGCGCGATAAGTGCGGCGAGTGCGGTGAGAAACGCAAGCCGCGCAGCGGGTGACGGCATGGCAGCCTCGAGCCATGCGCCGGTCGAAACGAGCGGCTTGAGCCACGCCCCGCTCAACAGCGCCTCGACCGGAGAGCTTCCGGGATAGACGCGAAACGGCGTGCCGAAGATCGCGGATCGAAGCGCAAAGTAGGCGATGCCGAGAGCGAGCCATGGCAGCGCATCGCGCACGCCCTGCGCGAGCGCACGTCTCGATCCCTCGTGCCAATGACGACCGATCGCCACTGCGAGCACGAACGCCGGCAGTAATGCAGCCGATTCCTTGCTCGCGAGCGCGCAAGCCGCCGTGAGCAACGCCGCAACACCCCAGCCGTCGCCCCAGCGCCGAGAGCGCTGGAAGCAGGCCACCGTGGCGAGCATGAACGCCAGCGCCAGGAGGTCGTAGCGTCCGGACACCCACGCGACTGCCTCGACGTTGGTCGGGAACGCGATGAACACCGCGGAAGCGATCGCCGCCGCTGCCGTCGACGCCCGCGACCCTGCCCATTCGCCAAGGCGTAATGCAACGACGAACACGAGTGCACCGCTTGCGCAATGGATAGCGAGATTGGTCAAGCGCCATGGCAGCGGATGGGCACCGGAGAGCACGTAGTTCGCACCGAAGCTCATCATCGCAATCGGACGGTAATAGTGGCTCGGCGCGTCGAGGCCTTCGACAAGCTTGGCGAGCAACGCGGTGAAAAGCCGCTGCTCGCTCGCCCACGCGTAGAGCGCACCCAGCACGCTGTAGTCGTCGCTCAAAAAGCCGCCGCCGAGCGTGGGCAGATAGAAGACCACGCCGGCAAGCAGCGGCGCGACGATCGCCAATGCGCGCAGTACCCTCGAGATCTGCATCGATATCGCCGTCGATTCAGCGCGGCGCGGCAACAAGACGGCGGCGATCGATCTCGGAGCGTCCGCCCGCGGCATTGAAAACCATTGTTCGGATTCCGACAGCGCCTTGAGCGAGCACGCGCGCCGGAAGCTCGACGACGAAGCCGGGGCTCGCAACCTGCGGATAGCTCGGATAGTAGAGCGCGAGCGGCTCATTGCGCGCTCCAGCATAGGGCAGATTGCGAGCCGCCTCGAACACTTCGCCACTGTCGGTCACGACAACGACGCCACTCACTCCGAACGGATCGAGAGCCCACCCGGCGATCTTCACTGGCCCGGGTGCCACGGCGTTTTGCTGCGGTCGGTCGACGACTCCAATCGCCATCGGCATCGCCGCCATCGCCGCTCGCAGCGCAGGTTGCAGCGGCGCAGCGACCGCGACAGCCACCAAAGCGAACAACACCGAGGCGATCGGCGCAATGATCGCCGCTCTCACGCCCGCGCCCAGCGGGATCAACAGCGGCGCGAAGAGCGATATGAACAGCATCACGGCGACGGCGTACAGGCATGTCGCCGCAGCTTGAGCGTGGCGAGCGGTCTCTACATAGCCGTCGCCGAAGATCGCCGTCGCAAAGGCATACCACGCACTCGCGGTCAGCGCGTAGAGGATCAGCACAAGTGGCGCGCGGCGCTCGATCGCGGCACAAACGATCACGCCGATCGTGCTTATCGCAAGAAGCACGAGCGAAGCCGTCAACGCCAGCACGAAAACCGCCGGCTCGAAAGCGGTCACCCGCGATGACGGGCTGAATCCAGCGCCACCTGCGATCGCCTGCGCGGATTCCACCCCGGCATACTCGCGCCCTTCCACCACGCCCATGTAGCCGAGCCTCCAATCCTGGAACTGGGGAAGCCCGCGAATAAAAGCACGCACGAGCGTGGAAGGCTCGCTCAGGAGCAGCAGTGCCTGCCGGGTGCGGGGAACGCTCAAGGCTTCTGGACACGATGATTGCAGCGGCTCGCCCATGGTGACGTACCACGTGGCGCCGGACGATTGCAGGCAGCGCTCGGGAAGACCGAGACGCTGCGCCGTGAGCTCGGGATCGAGCGACGCCGGAAGAATCGCGCCGAGGACCACATCGACATTGTTAGCTGCGGCGATCGCCGGATGACGACCAATGAGGAGCGCCTGCGCGAAAGCGATCGCCGCGACCAACACCATGATCGCGAGCGCGGAGCGCAACGCTGGCCGCCACAGCGACATCGCCACCGGCAAGGCGAGCACCGCCGGCAGCAGCATGTGTTGCTGGCGAGAGAAGCCCAGCCCGCACAGCGCGACCGCGAACAGGAGGAGGATACTCGTGGGAGGCGGCGAAGAGAGTATCTCGCGTCCCGCGATGACGACGATCAACACCAGCGATGCATAGAGAAAGAACACTGCTGCGAACTCGGTGTAGAGGGTGTTGAGCCACAGCGCATTCATCGGGTCGCAGACGACGATCGCGAACAAAGCGGCGTGCGCGATGCTCCATGTCGCCTGCGCGCGCAGCAGCGCCGCGAGCAGCAATGCCAGGGCGACCAGCAGGAACGCCTTGACGGCGCCGATACGACGCAGATCGATCACCTTCCCGGACGAGGCAATGGCAGCGACCGGCGCGACGAACAACAGCTCACTGCTCGGATAGCATTCGTCGGGACGGCGCTCGCCCCGAACGTAGCGCACCAGCGGCGCCTGCGGATGCGCTTCGAGTTGAGCGGATGGCGGCAAGTCCGGCCAGAGACCGACGCAGGCCGATGTCCGCCGCATGTCGAACTGATTGGCGTATCCGAGAAGCGGTGTCGCCCCGACAACCGCGAACAAGCGCCACGCCCCGGCGGCGATGAGCAGAACCACCAGGAGCGCCACGAAACGCGAGCGCTCAGGCATGATGTGGCTTCGCCGCGATATCCATGGTCTCGAGTTCTCGCTGTGGCATTCCGGGAGCTCGGGCTGGGGAGGGATTATGCATTATTGGCGGTCGCTTCGACCGCAGCAGTGGATCAAGAACGCCTTCGTTTGGGCCGGTTTTCTTTTCGCTCGCGAGTGGCGCGACGTCACGCTCGCAGCGAACGTCGGAGTGGCGTTCATCGCGTTTTGTCTGCTCGCAAGCGCGGTGTATGTCGGCAATGACTGGGTCGATCGCGAGTCCGATCGCATCCACCCGATCAAGCGCGATCGGCCGATCGCGTCGGGCCGCATCTCTGGTGCGGCTGCAGCTACGATGTGTCTCGTGCTTGGCGCGGCCGCATTTGCGCTCGCCGCGTGGGTCGGCCCTGCGCTGGTCGGCGTGCTTCTCGCCTACGTGCTGCTCAACGCCGCCTATTCGCTCGGGCTCAAGCGGGCTGTCATCATCGATGTAATCGCCGTGGCGATCGGCTTCCTGCTGCGCCTCCTCGCAGGCACGGTCGGAGTCGGCATTGCGCCGTCACCGTGGCTCCTCATGTGCGGGCTGATGCTCACGCTGCTCCTTGGATTCGGCAAGCGCCGCGCTGAGCTTTCCGCCGTTGCGCCGGATGCAGGACGCAGGGTGCTGGCCGATTATTCACCGGAGCTGCTCGATCGCCTGATCACCGTGTGCGTGAGCGGCACGCTGATCGCTTACAGTCTCTATACCATCAGTCCGGAGACAATTCGCCTGCACGGCAGCGCGAATCTGGTCTACACCGTGCCGATCGTGACCTACGCGCTTTTTCGCTACCTGTATTTACTCGATGAGCGGCACGCTGCCGAGGATCCCGCCCGATTGATGCTCAGCGACCGCCATCTTCAGATCTCCGCGCTCGCATGGCTTGCCGCCGTGATCTGGATCATCGGCTGAGGCGAAAGCGAGTCTCAAGCGCCAAGAAACGCGAAATTAACCTCGGGTTTCTGCCCCGACACGATGTCGGCGATGGCTTTGCCCGAGCCGGCAGCCATGGTCCATCCCAGCGTGCCGTGACCGGTATTCAAGTACAGGTTGGGATAGCGCGTCACGCCGATCAGCGGAACATTGGACGGAGTCGCGGGGCGCAGGCCCGCCCAATACTCGGGGCGCGAAACATCGATCGCGTCCCCGAACCATCCACGGGCACAGCGCGTGAGCGCTTCGCATCGCACCTGGTTGAGCTCGAGCCCATATCCTGAGAGCTCGGCGGTCCCGGCGACACGAAGCCGTTCGCCCATGCGCGTGAACACGATCTTCTTGGCGTCGTCGGTAATGCTTCCCTTTAGCGCAGCCTGAGCATCGAGCACACGGAAAGTCGCCGAATAACCTTTGGCTGGATACACCGGCACCGAGATCCCGATGGGGGCCAGCACGGGCGGCGTGTAGCTCGCAAGACACACAACGTAGGCGTCCGCAGCGAGCACTTCCTTACGATTCGCTTCGTTAACGATGCGAACGCCGCAGACCTTGCCCTCCGCGACCGCAATCGACTCGATGTTCACTCCGTAGCGCATGGCCACACCACGCTCCACCGCGAGCGCTGCCAGACCCTGCGTGAACTTGCGCGCATCGCCCGATTCGTCAGTCGCCGCGTAGGTTCCGCCGACGATCCATTCACGTCGCCGACCCAGCGCGGGCTCGAGCGCGACGCACTCGTCGGGCGTCTTCACCTCCCGAGCGATGCCGTAGCCCCGCACGAGCTCAGCTGTCTCGACCGCTGCTTCGAATCCCTCGTGGTCGGTATAGAGCTGCAGGATGCCGCTTTGCAGATCGTCGTAGCGAAGCGCTGTCGCCGCGCGCAGTTCGCGCAGCACGGCGACAGAATATTTGCTCATTGCCAGGATCTGCAGCATGTTGCGCCGGGTCCGCGACGGCAGGCATTCGAAGAGGAACTGTGCGCCCCAGCGCCACTGCGCGAAGTCCACCCGCGGCCGGAACAGCAGCGGCGCGTCGGGCTTACCCAGCCACTTCAGTATCTGCAACGGCGCCTGCGGATTTGCCCACGGCTCGACGTGAGAAACCGCGACCTGCCCGCCGTTGGCGAACGAGGTTTCCATCGCGGCCGAAGCCTGCCGCTCCAGTACCGTCACTTCGTGCCCTCGTTCGCGCAGGAACCATGCGCTGGCCGTGCCGACGACGCCGGCTCCGAGAACGAGCACCTTCACGCGTCGTCGGCGACCGGAATACAGGAGCAGAACAGGTGCCGATCCCCGTAGACATTGTCGGCGCGTCCCACCGGCGGCCAATACTTGTCGGCCATCAGAGCTTTTACGGGATAAGCCGCCCGCTCACGGGAGTATGGATGCCCCCATTCCGCCGCCAGCAGCGATGCCGCCGTGTGCGGCGCGTTCTTGAGCGGATTGTCGGCGCGATCGCCGCGGCCTTGTTCGATCTCCCGGATTTCGCCCCGAATCGCGATCATCGCGTCGATGAAGCGATCGAGCTCGGCCTTCGATTCGCTTTCGGTCGGTTCGACCATCAGCGTCCCGGCGACAGGAAAGCTCATGGTCGGCGCATGAAAACCGTAGTCGATGAGCCGTTTGGCGACGTCTTCGACGCCGATGTCGGCGGTGTCCTTGAACGGCCGAAGATCGAGAATGCATTCATGCGCCACCCATCCGCCCGGACCCGTATAGAGCACCGGATAATGTGGCGAAAGGCGCTTCGCAATGTAGTTCGCGGCAAGGATCGCCGATTCGGTCGCGCCTCTAAGACCGTCGCCGCCCATCATTGCGATGTACATCCATGAGATTGGCAGGATCCCGGCGCTGCCGTAGGGGGCGGCCGATACCGGACCGATTCGTTCCGTTCCGTTCTCCGGGCTGCCAAGAACGCGATGCCCCGGGAGAAACTTCGCGAGATGGGCACCGACCGCCACCGGCCCGACACCAGGGCCGCCGCCACCGTGCGGAATGCAAAATGTCTTGTGGAGGTTCAGATGCGAGACATCCGCGCCGAATTCACCAGGAGCGGCGAGCCCCACCAGCGCATTGAGATTCGCGCCGTCGACGTAGACCTGTCCGCCATTGGCATGGACGATGTCGCAGATCTGGCGGATGCCGGCTTCGAACACACCGTGGGTCGACGGATACGTGACCATGACCGCGGCAAGCTGCTCTCGATGCGCCTCGGCTTTGGCCTTGAGATCGGCCAGGTCGACGTTGCCTGCGCTGTCGCATGCCACCACAACGACGCGCATGCCCGCCATGTGTGCCGATGCCGGATTGGTCCCGTGCGCCGATGCCGGAATCAGGCACACGTCGCGATGCGCTTCGCCACGCGACGCATGGTAAGCGCGGATAATGAGCAATCCGGCGTACTCGCCCTGCGAACCTGCGTTGGGTTGCAGCGATACCGCTGCGTAGCCGGTGACGGCACACAGCATTCGTTCGAGCTCGCCGATCATCTCGCGGTAGCCGACCGTCTGATTCGCCGGGGCGAAAGGATGCAGGTGTGCGAATTCGCGCCACGTCACCGGAATCATTTCGTTCGCCGCGTTGAGCTTCATGGTGCACGATCCGAGGGGGATCATGGCGCGATCGAGTGCGATATCGCGGTCGGCGAGTCGCCGCAGATAGCGCATCATCTCCGTTTCGGAGTGATAGCGGTTGAACGTCGGGTGCGTAAGGAACACCGAAGCACGGCGAAGCACCTGTGGATAGCCGTCTTCGACCGCCATGTCCAGACTTTCGAGATCGGGGAGCGCCGTGGTCGGGCTGCCGCAGATCTCCCAGAGCGTCCTGATCTCGCTGCGACTGGTCGTCTCATCGAGCGAAATACCCAGGTGGCCAGGGTCGATGCGGCGGAGATTGATTCCCTTGGCTACCGCCGCCTCGTGAATCGCCGAAGTGCGCTCTGCGGTCGCAAGCATCAGCGTATCGAAGAAGGTGTCGTTGACGATGACGAGGCCTAGCCGGCGCAAGCCGGCCGCCAGAATGGCGGTGAGTCGGTGCACACGCGCTGCGATTGCCGAGAGCCCGTGTGGGCCGTGATACACCGCATACATGCTCGCGATCACCGCGAGCAACACCTGGGCGGTGCAGATGTTCGACGTCGCCTTTTCGCGTCGAATGTGCTGCTCGCGCGTCTGCAGCGCAAGTCGATACGCAGGATGGCCAGCCGCGTCGACCGTCACGCCGACCAAACGGCCCGGCAGGCTTCGCTTGAATTCTTCGCGCGTCGCCATAAACGCTGCGTGCGGGCCGCCAAACCCCATGGGGACGCCGAAGCGTTGGCTCGATCCTACGGCAACATCGGCGCCCCATTCCCCCGGCGGGCTTAGCAGCGTGAGCGCCAGCAAATCCGTCGCGCAGATCACCAACGCACCTTTGGCGTGCAACGCCTCGGTAAACGCCCGATAATCGCGCACCGCACCACCCGCGCCGGGATACTGCAACAGCACGGCGAAGCAGTCGGTGTCGAGCGCCGCCTCCGCAGGACCGACGTTCACCGTAATGCCCAGCGGCTGCGCGCGAGTACGCACGACGTCGATAGTCTGCGGGAGCACATCGGGTGCGACGTGCAAGGTTGCGCTCTGACTCTTTCCGACGCGACGGCACAAGGTCATCGCCTCGGCTGCGGCAGTGGCCTCATCGAGCATCGATGCGTTGGCCACCGCGAAGCCCGTGAGATCGCACACCATGGTCTGGAAGTTGATCAGCGCCTCGAGCCGCCCCTGCGATATCTCGGGCTGATAGGGCGTGTACGCCGTGTACCAGGCAGGGTTTTCGAGCACGTTACGCAGGATCACACCCGGGGTGAACGTTCCGTAGAATCCCTGGCCGATAAACGATTTAAGCACCCGGTTCTTGCGTGCGATTGCCTTCAATTCGTCCTGCGCCTCCTGCTCGCCCTTGGGGGCGGCAAGCGCTAGAGGCGCCCTCGAGCGAATCGAAGGCGGAACGATGGCGTCGATCAATGCCGCCCGCGATGCGACCCCGAGGGCGGCCAGCATCTCGGACTGATCGGCGTCGCTGGTGCCTATATGGCGGTCGACAAAGCCGCGGTGCCCTTCGAGCTCTGCGAGCGGCCGGCGTGCAGAAGGCCTTAAATCGTCCATCTTCATGGCGAGGGCTCTCATTCCTTGCCGATAGCGGCGGTATACGCGGCCGCGTCGAGCAGCTTGGCGACGTCGGCGGAATTCACCGGCTTGAGCTTGAACAGCCAGTTGGCGTAGGCGTCGGCGTTCACCTTCTCAGGCGCGCCGACGACGGCATCGTTCACGGCGACGATCTCGCCCGCTACCGGAGCATAGATGTCGGAAGCCGCCTTGACAGACTCGACGATTGCGCAGGCTTCGTTCGCCGTCACGCGCCTGCCTTTTTCAGGCAGCTCGATAAACACCAAGTCTCCGAGCGATTCCTGTGCGTGGTCGGTGATCCCTATGGTCACGCTGCCGTCGGCTTCCGCTCTAATCCATTCGTGGCTCGCCGTGTATTTCAAATCGGCGGGTACGTTCATCGCGCTCTCCCGGTGGTTACGAAACGAGGATCTTCCCTTGACGCACGAACGGGGGCTTGGCCACCCGCGCCGCGAGCTGCTTCTCGCGAACCTCCACGCGCAGCGTGGTGCCCTGTGCAACGCCTGCGGGCACACGAGCGAGTGCGATCGAGCTCCCTAGCGTGGGCGAGAACGTGCCGCTGGTGATCTCGCCAACGCCCAAGTCGGTATGCACCTTCTGATGACTGCGCAGAACCCCGCCCTTGTCGAGCAGGAGTAATCCGACGAGCTGCCGCGCGGGGTGCTGAGCCACGAGCGCGCTCTTGCCCACGAAATCGCGCACGCTGGCAAGGTCGACGGTCCAAGCGAGGCCCGATTCGAGCGGAGAAGTTGTCTCGTCCATGTCCTGGCCGTAGAGATTCATGCCGGCCTCGAGGCGCAGCGTGTCGCGTGCGCCCAGGCCGCACGGCCTTACTCCGAAGCCCGCAAGCGCCGACCATGTCGCTTCGACGCGCGCCACCGGAACGAGCAACTCGAAGCCGTCCTCGCCGGTGTAGCCCGTACGCGCGATGAAGTATTGGCCGAAATTCGCGGCGACGAAGGGCTTCAGCGCTTCGGTCACCGCGGCGCTTCCCGGAAGGGCCGCCCATACGCGTTCGCGAGCGCGAGGGCCCTGCACTGCGATCATCGCGAGATCGCGCCGGGGGGTGAGCTTGAGACGCGGGGCGTGCTGCGCAATGAGTTTGTTGAACCACGCGACGTCCTTGTCGGCGGTCGCGGCGTTGACGACGATGCGAAACGAATCTTCGGCCAGGAAATAAACGATCAGATCGTCGAGCACGCCCCCGTCGGGGCTGAGTAGGCACGAGTACAGCGCCTTGCCCGAAACGGTGAGCTTGTCAACGTTGTTGGCGAGCGCATAGCGAAGGAAATCGCGGGCGCCCGATCCGGCGAGATCGACGGGAAGCATGTGCGAGACGTCGAACATTCCGGCGTCGCGTCGCACCGCATGGTGCTCCTCGATCTGCGAGCCGTAGGAAAGCGGCATCTCCCAACCGCCGAAGTCGACCATTTTCGCGCCAGCGGCACGATGCACGGCATTGAGCGCGGTCTGCTTGAGCACGTTCCCTCCATCAAGCGACAAAAAGGGCGAAGCCTCGATCGGCTTCGCCCCGTCTGTCCTTTTACCTGAGAGATTGCGGTCCGCGCGTCATTCAATGCGCGCCCGGTGCCCCTTCGGTGGGTCGCACGACAAAATCTCGAGCGGCCGCTCTCCAGACCGATTGCGGTCCGCGCAGTCCTTTAAGCCTGAGCGGTTGTGGGAGTTACGCCTTCGGCGGCGGTCGGCGTTGCGGCCGCACTCTCCTGCACGGACGGCCCAAGGTTACCGGCGGCGGGGAGCATTGTCAAAACTCGTCCCCTCGCATCTTCGGCCCTATTTTTTCAGCGTCAGGATCCAGGCCACCAGTTCCTTGATATCGGCGTCGGAGACTTGCGCGTTCGGCGGCATCGGAATCTGACCCCATACGCCGACTCCGCCCTTTTTCACTTTGTCGGCCAGCTTGGTCGCTGCGTCCTTGTCGCCTTGGTACTTGGCGGCGACTTCCTGGTACGAAGGACCGATGACTTTCTTGTCGACGGCGTGACAAGCTGAGCAACCGTCTTTTTTCATCATGGCCTCGGCTGCAGCAGTGTCGAGTGCAGCGCTGGCGCTGCCGGCGACGCACAAGCCGGCGGCCAGGGCGATCCAATGACGTTTCATGGGGTCTCCATTAGGAAGCGTGGGAGAAGCGGCCGCCATGGTACCGGAAGCAGGTGCTCGGCGCCACTTACTCTGCGCTTGCCAGGCTGCGTTCCACGTCCTCGATCTTCGACACCGGCGGCAGGCATGCGACGCCACGACAAACCCAAGCTGTAGCTTGACCCGCCGCCCCGACATGAGGCTTGGCCAGTGCGTCCGGGAGCGCAGTTTGCGCCGACACGTCGAGGGCCCGCACCCGAGGCCGGTAAACGTGCCCCAGCCTCCTCATCCATGTCGCGCACGTCGCGGCGTCGCCGGCCAGGAGCACCGTGGTCGGGGGTTGGAGCGATTCGCCGAGCGCGACCAGCAGCGAAGCGAATCCTGACGGATGCGCAGCCAGTTCGCGCGCAAAAGCGCGCAGCGTTCTGTCCGCAGCGTCGATGTAGCGTGTCTCGCCGAGCCAGGCGCCAAGCGAGCGGAGCGCTTGCGCCGCCACGCCGTTGCCCGAGGGTGTTGCGTTGTCATGCCCGGGCTTCGGACGGTGTATCAGCGTCTCGTGATCATGGCTGGTGAAAAAGAACCCACCGGCAGCTTGGTCCTCGAAGCGATCGAGCAAAGCATCGGCCAATTCGACGCCCCACGCGAGATCCTGCGCCCTGAACTCTGCCTGCAACAGCTCAAGCAGCGCCCAAAGCATGAAGGCGTGGTCATCGAGATAGGCATTCAGATGTGCGCGTCCGTCCTTGTAGGTTGCGAGAAGGCGCCCGTCGCGCCAGAGAGTCTCGCGGATGAAGTCGGCGGCTCGCTGGGCGGCGGTTAGCCATTCGGATTCGTCGAGCGCACGCGCTCCGCGCGCAAGTGCGCCGATCATCAGGGCGTTCCACGAGGTGAGAACCTTGTCGTCGCGGCCGGGGCGCACGCGTCGGCTGCGTGCGGCGGCGAGCTTGGCTCGCGCCGATTCGATGGCAAGGCCGACTTGCTCCATGCTTCGACCGGACTCGCGGGCGATGTCTTCCAGCGGGATTACCACCCGAAGATGCCAGGCCTTGCCCTCGAAATTCGGAGGCCCGTCGAGGCCCCAGTGCGCGGCTGCGACTGCAAACTCGTCTTGGTCGAGCAGCGCCCTCGCCTCGTCGAGTGTCCACACGTAGAACCTGCCCTCCTCGTGTTCGCTGTCGGCATCGAGGCTCGAGCAAAAAGCGCCTTCGGGCGAGCGCATTTCGGAGAGCAGCCACGCTGCGATCCCGCGCGCGGCGCGCGCGGAAAGCGGCTCACCGGTCGCGCGCCACGCGTCGGCATACAGCGCGAGCAGCGCCGCATTGTCGTAGAGCATCTTCTCGAAATGGGGAATCGTCCATTCGGCATCGACGCTGTAGCGGCAGAAGCCTCCGGCGAGCTGATCGTGGATGCCGCCCTCAGCCATGCGCTGCAGAGTCACGCGGACGATTTCCAGCGCATTCTGGTCTCCGGTTTCAGCGTGCTGCCGCAGACAAAGGTCCAGCTCGGCCGCGTGCGGGAACTTGGGAGCCCGGCCGAAGCCTCCATGCTGCGGATCGAAGGAACGCGCGAGCTCCGCCAAGGCACGCGGGAGTGCATCCTCGGGAAGTTCGGTGTCGGAAGCCGGCGGCTCGGGATTGGTCAGCGACAGCGCTGCTTTCAGTCGCGCGTTCTGTTCGCCGATCGCTTGAGGTTGCTCGCGGTACGCGGCGGCGATCTTTGGAAGAAGGTCCGCGAACCCCGGCAGGCCGTAGCGCGAAGCCTTGGGAAAATAAGTTCCTCCGAAAAAGGGTTCCTGGCCGGGAGTCAGGAACATCGTCAGCGGCCAACCGCCGCTGCGCTGAGTGAGCATCGCGTGCGCGGCCTGGTAGATCTGGTCGAGGTCCGGTCTTTCTTCCCGATCGACCTTGATGTTGACAAAGTCCCGGTTCATCAAGGCAGCGATCTCGGCATCCTCGAAGGATTCGTGTGCCATCACATGGCACCAGTGGCACGCCGAATATCCGATCGAAAGAAGAATGGGCTTGTTCTCGCGCGCTGCGCGAGCAAGCGCTTCCTCGCCCCATGGATACCAGTCGACGGGGTTGTGGGCGTGCTGAAGCAGATAGGGGCTGGTTTCGCCCCCGAGGCGGTTCACGCGCTGCTGCGGTTTAGTCTGTTAGGCCGCTGTGTCCTCGAAGGCCACGCGCTCGAAGTCTGCGCCGCGCTGGATCAGCCGCGTGAGTCTGAAGCGGCGCTCCGGTGTGATGCCGATTGAGCGCAGCACGCGGCCAGCGGCGAACGTCCGAGGCGGGACGATCAAGCACGGTTTTTCATCGGGCGTCGCACCCAGCACTAGCGCGGGGAACGGTGTCTCCTCGACCATCACCGTCGTCAGCGGCCGCATCGCGACTGCCGTCGGCGTTCCCGCCCACAATTTCAGCGACATCGCCAGCTCGGTGCCTCCGTCGAATGCCACGCGCGTCACGCAGCCGCAACGCACGCGCTCTTCGTCGCGCACGACCACGAGCTGATCGAGATGCCAGCGGTGTTGCCCCGTCCCGACGCGACGCAGGCTGGCGCTGGTCCAATCGTAGGCGCCTTGCCAGCGTTCCCAGGCCCAGGCTTTTTCGGCTTCTTCCTTGTTGCGGTCGTAGTCGGTGAGTGCACCCAACGTCGCCAAATGCTGAGTGCTTTGATACGAAAGCCGCCCGACCATGTCCTGGCTGTTGAAGGTTCGGCCCGCCACCCTGAAATACGCGGCGCCGAGGCCGCCGACGCAAAGCTCCACGGCAGTATTCGTCTCATTGCTGCCGTGCTTGGCAACGGGTGCGTACCAGCGCGAATCCAGATGGGTGAGCAGCGCCGTGCACGCTTCGGCCGAAACATCGTGACCGAGCTGCAGCTCCGCAGGGCTGGCGCCGCTCGCGAGTCTTTTCAGCCGTCCGCGAACGCTGGTAGCGAGCTTGCCCGGATAGCCGAAGCGTGCGCCCTCCCCAGGATGACGCGGACCGACTTGAGCGAGCGCGGCGCCCGTCGCCGCATCCAGATCGATCGAGATCAATGGGCCCTCGGTCTCCCGCTGCTGGGCGTAAGGAAACACCTTGCGCGCCCACATGGCCAGCCAGCGGTCGGTGAGCTCGATCTGCCGTACCGACATCGCGCAGGGATCAGCCAATTCGAGCAGCAACGCATGGCAGTAGGTCGAATAGCAGGACACGCCGATCGCGTTCGGCATCAGTTCGTCTGTGACTGCGCTGACCGTGCATTCGAGAATCTCGGCGAGCCGGTAATACGCGTGCAGCTCCTGCCATATGGAGGGAGTCGGCAACTGCCGGGCGAGCCCGTGCACGAGGATGAGCTGTTTGCCGACCCAAAGACCGCGCTGCAGTACCTTGGCCTTCACCCCTTGCAGCTCGGGATCGCCTTCGAGCAGCGGCTTTAGACATGCCGAATACTGCGCCCACAGTGCTTGCCAGAGAATGAGGGCCTGGTCGAAGGCCTCGCGCTCACGAGTGGCAGCCGGCTGAGGCTTGCCGGCATAACGGCGAGCAAGCTCGGTGTGCAAAAAAATCACCGGCTCGCGCATCACCTCGGCGATGCGTGCGCGGTCGCGCGGAGTGAATTCAGCCTCGGAGAGCCGTCGCAGCTGGCCAACGATCGCCTCGTAGTGCTTCGGGATGTTGGTGAGCGGCAATGCCCGCAACCACGCGGCGCATCCGTCGGCGTCGGAGAACGCGAGCGCGGAGCCGCCTGGCTGCGTCTGGGTCTGAGTAAGCGTGAACTCGTTGGTCGCCATGTCTCAAAGCCACGGGCACGAGAGCGCATGCCGGAGCCCGCGTCCCGGCCCGGTCGCCCTTTATAGCACATCTGGCGGTGCCGACGCGGTGCCGCCCGGCGCCCGACGCTGACCGGACGTGCGGCGGCGTGAATATTCAACACTTTTGTGAACGAGTCTTCCGCGGCGCAGCGAGCGCCTTAAGAGCAGACTTTGCAGCGATGGGCGTGGGAGGTGCGCTCGAAGGCTCTTCTGGGCGAGGAGATCATGAACAAACTTCCAGAGCAAAAACCGCTGCGCAGGCAGCACGTCGCGCGAGCGGGCACGCTCCCTGGTCCGGGCGATTTTGGGAGCGACGAAGCGCGCTCGACCGAATCAATGCAACGCGAGCATCAGCTGCGCTCGCACTTAAGGTTGCCTCCAACCCGCGCTGCGCGCCCGACGCGCAAGCGCGGGGTCTTTTTGGGGGCCCAGAGCGCGCTGGACAAGCCTCGGCATGTACGCGTTTCCAAAGTCACCCTCGCGCTCGCCGTCGCCGCAATCACCTCGGTGCTGGTCGTTAGCGCGCCGTCGGTGGTTACCGACACCGCGGTTGCCGCGAATCATGGACTGGCATTGATCGGTGCCGCCTCGGTGCCGCCGAGCTTCATCGAGCCTTCAAAGAGGCGCTGAACTGCACGGCGTTGGCCGGCTGAACTCTGTAGGATCCGCGCGTTGCGCCTCAAAGTTTGCTGGCGAGTTAAGCCTAGGGCCTTGATCGGCCCGCTAGACCAGAACGCGCTCGACGCCCCCCCGATTGGCGGCCGCAACGAACTTCGGCAGCCAGTCTTCTCCCAGCACATGGTGGGCGATCTCAACCACGATGTATTCGGCCGACGTGCCCGCGTCACCGTCAAACCGTGACATGCCCTGCAGGCACGAGGGGCACGCGGTCAGTACTTTGACCGGTCCGGTAAAGCCATCGGCGCGCTTGGCTTCCGCGCCGCGCCGCATCTCCGCCTCTTTGCGGAAGCGGACCTGAGTCGAGATATCCGGCCGCGTCGTTGCCAACGTGCCGGATTCGCCGCAGCAACGCTCGTTGAGCTCCACGCCGGTTCCCATCAGCTCGTTGACAACCTTGAGTGGCTGATAGGTCTTCATCGGCGTGTGACAAGGGTCGTGATACATGTAGCGTACACCCTTGACACCGTCCAGTCGCACGCCGCGTTCAAGAAGGTATTCGTGAATGTCGAGCAGGCGGCAGCCCGGAAAGATCTTTTCGAATTCGTACTTCTGCAGCTGATCCATGCAGGTGCCGCAAGAGACGATGACGGTCTTGATGTCGAGGTAGTTGAGCGTGTTGGCGACTCGGTGGAACAGGACTCGATTTGCCGTTGTTATTGCCTGTCCCTTGTCGTGGTTGCCAGCCGAAGTCTGCGGATAGCCGCAACACAGATACCCCGGCGGCAGCACACACTGCGCGCCGATGTGATAAAGCATCGCCTGCGTGGCCAAGCCCACTTGCGAGAACAGCCGTTCCGAGCCACAACCCGGAAAGTAGAACACCGCGTCGGCGTCCTCCGCTGCAAGCGCGGGATTGCGGATGATCGGAATGACTGTCGCATCTTCGATGTCGAGCAATGCGCGTGCCGTGCGCTTGGGCAGCCCTCCCGGCATGGGTTTGTTGACGAAGTGAATGACCTGCGCGGGAAACGACGCGGATCCAACCGTCGCCGGAGGGTGGAGCGTCTGCCTCTGTGAGGCTCCGAATTGTGCAGCGATCTTGTGCGCCAAGCGTTGCGCCTTGTAGCCCCAGTCGATGAGCAGTTTCTTTGCGAGCTTGATCGTCGCCGGGTCGGTCGCGTTGAGCAGGAACATCGACAAGGCGGCCCCTGCGTTGAACTTGCGATGTCCCTGCTCGCGCAATAGGTTGCGCATGGCGATCGATACATCGCCGAAGTCGATGTCGACCGGGCACGGATTCGCGCACTTGTGACACACGGTGCAGTGATCGGCGACGTCGGAGAATTCCTCGAAGTGCCGAAGGCTCACGCCGCGGCGCGTCTGCTCCTCGTAAAGAAACGCCTCGATCAGCAGCGACGTCGCCAGGATCTTGTTGCGCGGGCTGTAGAGCAGATTGGCGCGCGGAACGTGGGTCGCGCATACGGGCTTGCATTTTCCGCAGCGCAGGCAGTCCTTGATCGAATCCGAGATCCTGCCAATCTCCGACTGTTCCAGGATCAAGCTTTCGGCGCCGATCAGGTTGAAGCTGGGCGTGTACGCGTCCGAGAGATTGGCGCCTGGCAAAAGTTTCCCGCGATTGAACCGGCCCTGCGGGTCGACCTTGGCCTTGTAGGCGACGAAGGGCGCGATCTCTCCAGCGGTCAGGTAGTCGAGCTTGGTGATGCCGATGCCGTGCTCGCCAGAGATGACGCCGCCCAGACGGCGCGCCAGAGCCATGATCCGCGCCACTGCGGCGTGTGCGTCGCGCAGCATGGCGTAGTTGTCCGAGTTGACCGGAATGTTGGTGTGCACGTTGCCGTCGCCCGCGTGCATATGCAGGGCGATGAACACCCGAGTACGCAGCACTTCGCGATGAACCACCGTGCAGCGCGTGAGCATCGGCGCAAACGCGGCGCCTGCAAAAATGGCCTCCAGCGGAGCCTTGAGCTCCTGCTTCCAAGAGACGACGGTCGAATGGTCCTGCAGAGCCGCGAAATGCTCGTCCAGCCCGTCGAGCAGATGCTGCCAGCGCGTCCGCACAACGACGACCAGGGCGCGCGCCTCGTCGATCCGCGCTTCGATGATTTCCTGCGGCGGCCGCATTTCCTCGTGCGCGCCCCAGAGCGCCGGCGGTAGCGGCTCGGCGAACATCGAAAGCAAAGCGTCGCAAAGCGCGAGCTTGTTGACGATCGATAGCTCGATGTTGATGCGCTCGACGCCGTCGGTGTAGTCGCCCAGGCGTTCAAGCGGGATTACGACATCTTCGTTGATCTTGAACGCGTTGGTGTGTGCCGCGATCGCGGCAGTGCGCGCACGATCGAGCCAGAATTTCTTGCGCACCTCGGCCGATGCCGCGATGAAGCCCTCTGCTCCTCGCGCGTTGCACATGCGAACGACCTCGGAGGCGGCACGCGCGACGGCGCTCTCGTCGTCGCCGACGATGTCGCCGATCAGCACCATCTTCGGCCGGCCGTGTCGTTTGGCTTTGGTTGCGTAGCCGACCGCTTTGACATATCGCTCGTCGAGATGCTCGAGTCCCGCCAGGATGGCACCGCCGGGCCGCGCGTCGAGGTAGCGCTTCACCTCGACGATCGCCGGGATCGAATCGCGAACCTGCCCGAAGAACTCCAGGCAGACGGTACGCACCGATGGCGGCATGCGGTGGAGGACAAAGCGCGCCGAAGTGATGATCCCGTCGCAGCCTTCCTTCTGAACGCCGGGAAGCCCACACAGGTATTTGTCGGTGACGTCCTTGCCGAGACCAGTTTTGCGAAAGGATCCTCCCGGAATACTCAGCGTCTCGCGCCGCTTGAGCTTCCCCGGCGTACCGTCGGCTTCCACCGCGTGATACGCGAGATCGAAGCTCGCGACTAGCGAATCGTGAATCCTGCTCAAGTTGTGATCGAGCCGCGTGACCTCGAGCCATTCGGCTTCGGGCGTGACCATGCGCCACGAGACGAGGTTATCGACCGCTGTTCCCCAGAGGACGGCCTTTTTGCCGCCGGCATTCACGGCGACGTTCCCGCCGATGCACGAGGCGTCCGCCGAAGTAGGATCGACGGCGAACACGAGGCCCGCTTCCTCGGCCGCGTCCATCACCCGCCTTGTCACCACGCCAGCACCGGCTTCGATGGTTGGGGTCGAATCCGAACGGCCCGGCAAGACGTTGGGCTCGATTCCAGAGAGTCGCTCGAGCTTTTCCGTGTTGATCACCGCGGAGCGGCGATCCAGGGGCACCGCGCCACCGGTGTAGCCCGTTCCGCCGCCGCGGGGAATGATGGTGAGCCCGAGCTCGATGCAGCCGCGCACTAGACCAGGCACCTCGGTTTCCGAATCCGGGTGCAGCACTACGAAGGGGTATTCCACGCGCCAGTCGGTAGCATCGGTCACATGCGAGACGCGAGCCATCGCGTCGAAGGCAATGTTGTCGCGGCGAGTGTGCGGCAGCAGAACACGCAGAGTGCGTCGGCGCAGGTCGGCGACTTCGCCAAAGCTCGCCTCAAATCCTTCGACCGCCGCGATCGCCCGCTCGAGCAGGCTTCCGACCTTGGCGTCCTGCTCGCGATCGGCATCGGCGCGACGGCGTTTCTGGATTTCGGCGAGGCGGTGCCGCAGCGCGCCGATCAGCAAGTCGCGACGCTTGGGATTGTCGAGCAAATCATCCTGCAGGTAGGGGTTGCGCTCGACCACCCAAATGTCTCCCAACACTTCGAACAGCATGCGTGCCGAGCGTCCGGTGCGGCGCTGCGTTCGGAGATCTTCTAGCAGATGCCAGGCCTCCGCCCCGAGCAGGCGGGTGACGATCTCGCGATCGGAGAACGAGGTGTAGTTGTACGGAATTTCGCGCAGCCGTGCGCCGGGGAAAACTTGCGCGCGGTCCAGCACGACGTCGGCGACGCTGTCCATGGTCGCGTCGATTTTATCGCAGTGCAGCAGTCGCCGATGCTACTGCCGCGGTGTGCGTTGATCGTGCATCGGCGGCCGTTCGAAATTGCTCCGGAACGGGTTGATGTCGAGGCCGCCGCGGCGAAGAAAGCGCGCGTACACGGTCAGACACTCCGGCCGGCAACGCTCGGCGATGTCGACAAAGATCTGTTCGACGCAGCTTTCATGAAATGCGGCATGCAGCCGATAGGAGACGAGATACCTAAGAAGCGCTTCGTGGTCGATGCGGTTGCCACGATAGTGAATCATCACATCGGCGTAGTCGGGTTGCCCGGTCACCGGACAATTGGACCGAAAGAGCGCTGAACGCAGCGTCTCCTCGACATCGCCTGTCCGGCTCGCGAGCAACTCGGGCGCGCGAACGTAGGTGTCGATGGTCGTGCTGATCGCGTCGAGGGATTCTCCCGGCAACTCCACGATGCCAGCGTCCGCGGCAACAGGCGAAAGCGCGACGCTGACGGAGGTTCCGCATGCTCGCGCGAGGTCGCGCCGGATGGTGTCGCCGAGATCGGCTGCGGTGTCCACTCGCTCCTGTGCAAATGATCCCAGGTAGAGCTTGAGCGACTTGGATTCCACTATGGACGGCGAATCGGCCCCGACTCGGAATTCACCGACGGCAACCTGCGGCTTTCCCTCGCGGTCGAGCCAGGTGATTTCGTGCGCGGTCCACAGGTCGACGCCCGAAAAGGGCAATTCGCCATGGATGCCCAGCGCCTCGCGGCCCGGGCTGCGATCAATCGAAAACAGTTGCGACGGATCGTAACGATCGGGATAGGTCGTGGGCTGGCCCAGCGGCGAGCCGTCGGTCGGTCTTGTCATTGGCGATCGAGGCGACGATAACCGATCGCCTCGGCGATGTGCGGCGCTGAAATCCTCTCCGCTGCCGCTAAATCGGCAACTGTGCGTGCAACCTTGAGGATCCGGTGGTATGCGCGCGCCGAAAGTGACAGCCGGGCGAAAGCGCTCTTGAGCAGCGCCTCACCCGGCTGATCCGGTGAGCAGTAGCGTTCCACCTCGCGCGACTGCAGCCGGCCATTCGGCTTACCCTGCCGCTCGCGCTGCCGCCTGGCAGCGCGAATACAGCGCACGCGTGCTGTGGCGCTGGTTTCCCCGGGCGTCTCGCCGCTCCGAGGTGCCGGCATGGCGTCTGCGGGCAGCGACGGCACTTCGATCTGCAGATCGATGCGATCGAGCAGCGGCCCGGAAATGCGCGCGCGATAGCGTGCGATCTGATCAGGCGTGCACCGGCATCGTCCGGTCGGATGGCCGAGATACCCGCACGGGCACGGGTTCATCGCAGCAACCAGCTGGAAGCGCGCCGGAAACGTCGCCTGACGCGCCGCCCGCGAGATGTGAACCCACCCCGACTCCATCGGTTCGCGCAACACCTCGAGCACGCGGCGGTCCCACTCTGGCAGTTCGTCGAGAAACAGCACTCCATGGTGAGCGAGCGAGATCTCGCCAGGGCGTGGATCGCTCCCGCCGCCCACCAACGCCACCGCTGATGCGGTATGGTGCGGCGCTCTATACGGTCGCCTGCCCCAGCCGCTGGGCGCGAATCCTCCCACCAGCGACTGGACGGCCGCGCTCTCGAGCGCTTCGTCCTCCTGCATCGGCGGTGCCAGCCCCGAGAGGCGCTGTGCAAGCATCGATTTGCCAGTCCCCGGCGGACCGAACATCAACAAGCTGTGTTCGCCTGCTGCGGCGACCTCCAGCGCACGTTTGGCGAGTGACTGCCCGCGCACATCGCTCAAGTCGGGGTGCTCGTGCGTTTCAGGACTCGAGTCGATAACCGGGCAGCGCGACAACGTCTCGCGGCCCGCGAGGTGTGCGCACACTGCGAGCAGGTTCTTCGCCGGATGCACGACCGCTCCGCGCACCACGGCTGCTTCGTGAGCGCTTGCTTCCGGCAAAACGAAGGCGCGGCCGTCGTGATGAGCCTTGAGCGTCATCGCCAGGGCGCCGCGGATCGGCCGCAGATCGCCCGTCAGCGCCAGCTCTCCAGCAAATTCGTGCGATTCAAGGTTGTTCGACGGAAGCTGGCCAGTCGCTACCAGGATACCGAGTGCGATCGGCAGATCGAATCGTCCTGATTCCTTGGGCAGGTCGGCGGGAGCGAGATTTACGGTGATCTTTCGTGCAGGGAATTCGAATTGCGCGTTCTGAAGGGCGGCGCGGACACGATCGCGGCTCTCCTTGACCTCGGTCTCTGGTAGACCGACGAGATTGAACGCAGGTAAGCCACCCGACAGATGCACTTCGACCGCAACCGCCGGAGCATCGAAGCCGGAAAGCGAGCGGCTGTGCAGGACGGCGACCGGCATGGATGCATTCGCGCGGCGCTCCTGCGACGCGGCGGGATTTTGAATCAGCCTCCGGTTCGACTTTGAGCCAACCGCGCTTCGAGTTCGGCGACACGCGCCTCGAGAGCTTCGAGTTTTTCGCGTGTGCGCACCAGGAGCTGCGCTTGCACGGTGAATTCGTCGCGAGGCACCAGGTCGAGTCGAGCGAGTCCGCTCTGCAACATCGTCTTGACGTTCTTTTCGATGTCCTTCGCGGGAGAGGCTTCGATCATCTTCCCGATCCGTTGCGCCAGTTCGTCGAGCTTTTCGGTGTTCAACATAAGGCTCCTTCGCGTCTGGGCCTACCTCATCAGCGTCGATCGCAGTCTAGCAAAGCGGTAGCGCTGCGGTCTTTCAGCCATTTGGCTTAAGCGACGCTTTCGCATTGCGTGCCCCAGGCCGGTGCATTGTCTCGCCATACGCGCACAGCAATGGCGCAGGCAATCCCACCAGCAATTCCATGGATGCTGCAAATGATGAAGCAAGTTATTGAGTGATCGTGATTTTTTGCAATGGCACAGGAAATGCTGAAGCTGCCTGCGGCAGTTGCGTCCTCTCATCGACCATTCCCATGGAACTCTCATGATTCGCACAACTCGCTTCGCTGTTTCATCGTCCGCCGTCGCATGGCTTTTCGCGGCCAACGTCTTCGCGCAGACGACACCTGCTACAGAGCCACCCAAGGCGGAGGCCAAGCCGCCGGAACCCGACTACACGCTGAGCGGCAACTTCGGCATCTATAGCCAGTACATTTTCCGCGGGCTCACCCAGACCGACACCAAGCCCGCTGTGCAGGGCGGATTCGATTACGCC
>DATFSE010000007.1:0-7804 GCA_035262745.1 Casimicrobiaceae bacterium
GTATCGCGCCGAGGAGATTGTTGAAGTCGTGCGCGATGCCGCCCGCGAGCGTGCCGAGTGCTTCGAGACGCTGAGCCTGACGCAATTGACGCTCGACTCGCTGCAGTTCCTCCTCGGCAACGTGGCGATCCGTGATATCGAACATGAAACCGACCACTCGCGTGGGGTTACCTTCGGGGTCGAAGAACATTCGCCCTTTTGCCTGAAGCCAGCGTATCGCGCCGTCGCGGTGAATCACCCGATATTCAGCGTCGACATCGCCGGTTTGCTGTGCAATCTTCATGGCGGCTTGGACGTTCGGCCAGTCCTCGGCGTGGACCAGCTTCTGCCATGAGTCGTAGGTTCCGTCGTACGAACCTGCGGGAATTCCGTGCATGCCTTCCATGTCCGGCGACCAGCGGTTTGTGCCTTCGCCCGCCCCGACTCGCCACTCGAACGCGGCGGCACGCGCGGCCTTCTGCGCCACTTCCAGTATCTCCTGCCGCGAATGCAACTCTTCCTCGAAGCGTTTGCGCTCGGTGATATCGCTAACGACGCCGATGATGCGTTGCGCGACGCCCTGTGCGTCGCGCAAAATCTTCCACCGGGCACGGATCCAGCGTGGCTTCCGGACTTCGCCACGAAGCAGCCGGTATTCGAATTCGTGATGCCCGGCTGCTCCGGCGAGGACGTTGCGTGTCATTTCCTTAATGCGCTCGCCATCGCCAGGATAGAACGGAATCTGCGCCACCATGTCGCCACGAATGCGGTATTCCGCGTCCGCGGGCAAGTCGAGCACATGTCTCAGGTGCTCCGATGCGAAGATCGCGTCGGTCTGCACGTTCCAGTCGAAATGACCCTCCTCCGAGGCCTCCATGGCGAGTGCATAGCGCTCTTCCGAGAGGCGCAGCGCTTCCTGGGCATGCTTCCGCTCGGTAATATCGCTGGCGGAGCCCGTCCAGCGCAACGCCCGTCCTTCCGCATCACGGAAGCACATGCCGACGAGGTTCATCCAGCGCGTGTCGCCATCGACGAGCAACCGCAGCTCCATCGCGAGCCGCGTGCCATCGCCAGCGAGCAGCTGACGCACGGCCTGTCGGTACTTCTCGCGGTCCTCCGGATAGAGCGGCGCGCGCTGCACGAACTCCTCGCGGCCATGAAATGTGGTGTCGAGCGGGATGCCGGACATCGCTAGCATTTGCGGCGAGAAGTAGTAGTTGTCGTGCACCACGTCCCAGTCCCAGAGGCCGGCCTCGGAGGCGAGCATCACGCGCTCATAACGTTTCTCGGATTCGCGCAGCGCTTCTTCGGCGCGCTTCTGATCGGTAATGTCGGTCCCCGAGCCTGTCCAGCGCTGCACATTGCCCGCCGAATCGCGCAAACAGATGCCGCTCAGTAGATACCAACGCGTTTCCGCGCCATTGATCGTCCGCATTTCCCCGGTGAGGCGCGTGCCGCCGCTGGCAAAGAGCTCCTTGACAGCACGTTCCCAGTTCGCCAGATCGCCGGGATGCCAAAGTCCGCGTCCAGTGAAATCGGCTCGCCCGACGAACTCGGTTTTGGTGGGGAAACCAATCATCTCGAGCAGCTTCGGCGACACGTAGTACTTGTCCGTCGCGACATCCCAGTCCCAGAACCCTGCCTCGGCGGCGAGCATGGCGCGCTCGTAGCGCTGCTCCGATTCGCGCAGCGCCTCTTCGGTGCGCTTGCGTGCGGTCACGTCGGTCGCCGAGCCGGTCCAGCGCAGGACCTTCCCGGCTGCGTCGCGCACGCACATGCCGCTCAGAAGCGCCCAGCGCGTCTCGCCGCCATGGAGGGAGCGGATTTCCATCGTGAGGCGCGTGCCGCCGCTCGCAAACAGCTCCTTCACCGCGCGCTCCCACTTCGCCCAATCGTCTGGGTAAAAGGGCGCGCGCGACATGAAATCAGCCCGGCCTGCGAATCGCGTTCCCGCCGGGAAGTCGGTCATCTCGAGCAGCTTCGGCGAAAGATAGAACTCGTCCGCCGGGACGTCCCAGTCCCAGAATCCCGCCTCCGCCGCGAGCATCGCGCGCTCGTAGCGCTGCTCCGATTCGCGCAGCCGATTCTCCGCGCGCTTGCGGTCGTCGATGTCGGCAATCATGGCGAACCACCGCACGATCCCGCCGCTCGAATTCAGAAAGGGAAGCCCGCGGGTATTGTTCCAGCGATACACGCCGTCGAATCGACGGACGCGGACCTCCATATCGTAAGGCTGACCGGTCGACATTGCTTGCTTCAAGACTTCGGCGGCGCGAGGCACATCCTCTGGAAGCACGATTCCATTGGTGCCCCATTGCTTGATCACTTCCAGCGGCTGCCCGACGTACGCGAGCAGCTCACTGTTGACTGCCTCGACCTCGGAAGTCGGCGACAGCAGGGCGACCATTGCCGGAATGGCATCGAGCACGGGGGCAATGTCGCGCTTCCCATCATTGATGGCGGCGACGGAGCCGTCGAGCGTGCTGGTTAACGGAACACTAGCGCCGATGATCTTCGTCATGTTTGCCCCGCCGTCGTCGGTTACTGAGTCGCGCCAGCCCGTGTCCAGCGTTTCGCGGGGCTTGCCGTGTATCTTTCACGCGGACTTCAGTATCGCGCGGATTGCACGCAGCAACTGTTCACGCCTGAATGGCTTCGGCAGCACTTTGGCGACGTGAAGCCGTTTGGCTGGCTCGCTGGAACCCCCGAGGCCGCGCCGAAAGCGAGCGGACGTTGCCAGGATCGGCACAGCATAGGCAGCCCGCAGCGACTCTATGATACTCCGGGCACTGTCGGGCTCGGAGACATCTGTGATTACCAGCCGCGGCGAAACTGCAGGCATCGCATGGTGCGATGCAACGGCGACAACCTCGAATCCGGCCTCACCGAGCCAGCGCTCGAGAAGCTTGCGAATAAGGTCATCGGTCTCGACGATGAGGATGCATGCCTTGGCAGGCACGGAAACTCCTTCCCGCGTACGCGTGCGCGCCTCGGTGCCCGTTGTGAAGCCGCCCGCGCCTCCCATTCCAGACGCGGGGTCATAAAGGACTGTGACTCCAACATGACAAATGACACGCGAGTCGCCGAGCGTGTCAAATTCCCGTCGTACTGATCGGCGACTGTCGCGCCATAAATGTTCGTTCCAGGCTAGGAATCGGTTTCGAAAATGCCTGCGTCGAAAGCAACGCTCGAGGATATCCACGTCCTGGCGATCGATGACGATCCGCTGGTGGGAGAGATGATTGCTGACTTTCTGGGCAGCTACGACATCAAGGTGACGGTCAGCAGAACGGGCAGGGACATCGCGCAGGTGATGGCGCGCGAAACGGTCGATCTTGTCATTCTGGATTTGAAGCTGCCGGGTGAAGACGGCATGCGTATCGCTCAGGAGCTTCGGGCCGAGTCCGACATTCCCATTATCATGTTGACAGGCCGCAAGGATGAAGCTGATCGCGTGTTGGGCCTGGAGCTCGGTGCCGACGACTATCTCACGAAGCCGTTCTCTCCGCGCGAGTTGCTCGCACGGATTCGCGCACTGCTCCGGCGCTCTCGCAAACAGGAGACGATAGCTGATGGCCTCGCGCGTGTTCGCGCGTATCGCTTCGCGGGATGGGAGCTCAACGTGCGACTGCGTCGGCTGAAATCGCCGCACGGCGAGACTCTGACGATGACCAACAGTCAGTTCAACCTGCTGGTCGCCTTTCTGGCCGCGCCGCAACGTGTCCTTTCGCGCGAGCAATTGCTCGAGCTTTCAAGACTGCACAACGACGAAGTGTACGACCGCACTGTCGATGTGCATGTGGGACGGCTCCGCAGGATGATTGAGGGCAAGGGCGACGGACAGCAGTTGATCCGCACTGAGCGCGGCGCTGGATATGTCTTCACAGCAGCAGTGGAAACGGTACGCTAGCGTACGCACGGCAACGTGCGGTTTCGTAACTGTCTTTCCTGCGACTCAGGCAAATGCTGCCGCAGGCGGTAACTACGACATCGCGATCGCGCAAGGCATAGGCGAGCTTGGATAAGCTCCTTGCCGAGGGCGTATAACTTCGATGGTGATAATGCGTTTGCCCACTGCCGACGAAACCGGCGTAATGCACGACCGCGTCGGCTGCCCGTCGATATAAATCGTGCATCCGCCGCAAAGGCCCGTGCCGCAGCCGAATCTCGTGCCGGTCATGCTCAGGACATCGCGCAGCGTCCATACGAATGGCATTTCGCAGGGAATAGCCAGGTCGCTCGGAACGTTGAGAGTGACCATTACTTCCTCGCTTGTTTTCAGTCCAGGTCCATTCACCCTATGCCATGCGAGTTGCGCGCGCAGTTCCAAAACACCGAAACTGTGCAAATCTTCTGAAATTAAGGACCCGGGCGTCCACGCCCTTGAGGCACGCGAGAATGCGTAATCAAAGGGCTGCCGTGCACGTCAACGGCCCGCTTCGGGCGCATCCGAGATGACCGTCGAGTCGCTGATCCGCATCGAAAGCTGGCTCGTGCAAGCGGGTCTAGCTGGCACATCGGAGACCGAGTCTTTGCACGGCTTCTGCAACCGTTGCCGCAGCGCGGGTATCCCGCTGTACGTCGAGCCCCGAGGGTTTTCGCGACGCGGATCTCGTTGCGCTGCGACGACTCGTTCCGTTGCTTGCGCTTGCTGTCAAATGCGTATCGCTAGCGCGGATCGCCCGCACGCTCGTCGAGGTGTATCTCGGCCGTGATGCCGGCGAGCGCGTGCTGAGCGGGCGCATCTCGCGCGGTGTCGCCGACCGCATCAACGCGGTTTATTTGGTTCTCTGATTTGCGCGGCTATACGAAAATCACGGACGCGGCAGCCCCTCACGAGATCATTCCGTTGCTTAGCGATTATGCCGCGGCCGTGATCGCCGCCATCCGCGTCGCAGGCGGTGAAGTGCTGAAGCTCATCGGCGACGGCGTGCTGGCGATCTTTCGGGCGGGCGTGCTGCGGGCCACCATCCCGTCACCTCGGTCTACCTAGGACTGCATATCGGCGAGGTGTTCTACGGCAACACCGGCAGCGAGGATCGTCTGGATTTCACGGTCGTCGGGCCTGCATCGATGGATTGAGGCAGGTCGATTCGCACGAGTGGCCTGGGTTCCCCTCGATGATTAAAGCGTCGTCAGGGAGTCGCCTGCCGCTGCGTAATCCTGAGCAACGACGTTTGATCGGATTGAAATTGCGACGGACTGATTCCGACAAAGCGACGAAACATTCGGGCGAAGTGGCTTGGATTCGGAAATCCAGAGATAGCTGCCGCGTCCAAGACTGTGCACTCCGGATCACGCAGCGCAATCTTCGCCCGTTCGATTCTTTCGTGGAGCACGTAACGGTGCGGTGTGCAACTCATGCTTCTCTTGAACAACTCCGCAAAATGGTGAGCGCTCATGCCCGCCAATTCAGCGAGGTCGGACAGGCTGACATCTTCCGCCAGATTATCGCCGATATAGTCAAGCACGCGCTTCAACCGATATCGAGGAAGCCCTCCTTTGGGCACAGTCGGCAGGCGGCGCTGTACGGCGTAACGACTCAGCAGGTACACCGCCAGAGCATTCGCGAGCGATTCACCGTAGAGACGTCCCGCCGGGGACCCCGCATCAAGGTCGGTCGTGAGCGCCAGCAGCACACTCATGATGTGGTGGTCGGTGACGTTCCAGTGCTCTGTAAGCTCCACGTGGTCCTGCCCGACGATTTCGTCAATGGCAGTGAGCAACAAGCTCGGGTGCAGGGCTACAGCGATGCGATGCGTGGGACCCGACCAGCGCAATTCGTCAAGGGTGCCCCGCGGGAGGACGAATGTAGTGCCTGGCTGCGAAGTGTAGCGAAGGCACTTTCCCCCGGTGAGGACTTCGTACCGGACGTTCCCGCTCAATACCACGTGCAAGAAATCATGCACGTGTTCGTGTTTCGCAATGACACAGTCGGGAACGTGGTAATCCTCGACGGCGAGACCTCCCCACCGGATCGCCGCGCTGCTTAGCGCCGGACGCGCATGCAGGAATGCCTCGACGCGACCCTCGCGGACGACTTCGATTCCGGGAATAACGGGCCGATCAACGGGTGCCGCGGGCGTCATATCGATGCCTCGAGCCCTCGAAACTGGACGCAGCACGAATGGCAGTGCTCTTCAAGGAACGATTCTGAACGAATTCAGAAGATTTGCACAGTTTCGGTGTCTTGGAGCTGCGCGCAAATCCCGGAGCACAGGCTAATCGAATAAACCCGCGCGGTGAAATTCGTCTGATTTCAAATGTCACGTGACACAGAGCGATTCGGGGGCGACATACTGCCGTTCGCATTGCCGCCGACACTGGTTGCACCATCTCCCACTGATCAGTTTCTTAATTAGATGACCAGCCTTCGTCGTAGTTCGGTCGGAAGTACGCCACTATCACGGACAGCCCTTGGCCTTCCCGGCGACCTGGACAGTGGTCGAAATGAGGGCAAGTCGAGCCCGGATATGACGATCAAGGTCACGGGTTACCCGTGGAGGAGGTGGCGCTACGACTACCTCGGAGAAGATGTCTCCTTCAGCGACCTGTCGATGGCGTGCGAGCAAATAGAAAACAAGGTACCGAAGGGCAGAACTACCTTCAGTGGCAGTGAAGCGAGATGTTCATCATGAGTCAATGAACGGACCAGGAAGCCATGATCACGCTCAGCGTAAACGGAAAACCTCGCGACCTCAATATCCCCGACGACTTGCTGATGGCCGCTGTGCGGGCGGCGCTTGCAACGGCCACCACCGGATCGAATGACATCGACGCTGACGCACTAGCGGACGTGGATCCAAACAGCCCCCGCGAAATTGCTTTTGACCAAGGCGACAGGCTAATCGAACGGACCTGGACTTAATCGAAGATGTTAATCATGAGTCAATGAACGGACCAGGAAGCCATGATCACCCTCAGCGTAAACGGAAAACCTCGCGACCTCAATATCCCCGACGACTTGCTGATGGCCGCTGTGCGGGCGGCGCTTGCAACGGCCACCACCGCATCGAATGACATCGACGCTGACGTACTAGCGGACGTGGAGGCCTGGCACGCAAAGCCGCACGGGAGCTCCGTTCCGTCCCGGCCGCTCGGTGGGCTCGCACCCGGCGCGCTGCGACGCGTTCGCGAGTACATCGAGCAGCATCTGGCCGAGAGCGTCGCCACCGACGCTCTCGCTCGCATCGCGGGACTTTCCCTCGGACACTTCAACCGCGCATTCAAGCAGAGCACGGGCGACTCGCCCCATAGCTACGTCATCCGCAAACGGATCGCGATGGCGAAGGCGCTGCTGGTGGAGACGAGTCGCGCTCTCGCCGATATCGCGCTCGAAACCGGCTTCGCCGATCAGAGCCACTTTTGCCGCACCTACGTCGCCGTCACTGGCGAAACACCGAGCGCGTGCCGGCGCAGGCATCGCTGACGGTGAAGGTTCACCCATTGCCGGCCGTCCGGGGATCCGAAACGTGCCGGCACGGTTCGGATGAACTGTTGCGGCAAGCCTACTCGGCGAACGAACAATAGATCTGTTGCAGCAACAGCGTGAGCCTTGCGCGCTCGGTCGCCGTCCCCTGGTTCAGCGCCTGCATCGGGCCGTGCAGAAACTTGTTGGTGAGCCGGCGCGCCAGTTCCTCGAGCACCTTCTCTTCCGGGATTCCGGCCGCGAGCGACCGTCGCGCACGCTCGAGTTCGCTCAATCGAAACCGGTCGTGATGGCGCTGCACCGCCTCGACCGTTGTCGTCAGTTGCTCATCAGCGTTGCGCTCTAAGCCAAGCATATGCACTCACGTTATGCGACTGCACTGCCGGCGTCTTGCAC
>DATFSE010000008.1:0-14221 GCA_035262745.1 Casimicrobiaceae bacterium
TCCAGGTGAACTTTTTCGGTGAAGAACGAACGCACCACCATCGTCACACCCAGAAGAAGCAGAAGGGAACTGACCAGCAGCGGAAACAATCCGGGCCCCGCGCGGGCGAACTGCCCGATCGGGTAACGCAGCGATTGCAGGCCGAACGCCAGCGAAATCGCGATGAGGAAGATGCCCTTCACGAGGTTTCGGTTGTTCATGAACTCAGGCCTTTCCTGGGATTGGCCAAGGTATGGTGCAGCCGCGCATCAATGTTGCGCCATCCGACCGCTGCGTTGGGCGAATGGAACTGCAAGACAGTCGCCAGTGTAAGCAAATCGCCAGCTAATGTCCGGCGAATTCGCACAGGGCAAGCACCGGATAGCCCGAATGCTCGAGCCTGGAGCGACCGCCCAGATCCGGCAGATCGACGACGAAAGCGCATCCGACGACCGATCCGCCGACGATGCCGACCAGCTTTAGCGCTGCTTCGGCCGTGCCCCCGGTGGCAATCAGATCATCGACTAGCAGGATGCGCTCGCCCGGTTGAATCGCATCGGAGTGCATCTCGAGTCGGTCCGCGCCGTACTCGAGCTGATAGTCCTGGCCGAAGTTTTCGGCAGGCAGCTTTCCGGCTTTGCGAATAGGGACGAAGCCGATGTTCAATGCGTAGGCGAGCGCTGCGCCGATGATGAAGCCGCGTGATTCGATGGCCGCCACCTTGTCGATCGACACGCCGCGGTAAGCCGTTCGGAAGGTTTCGATGACCGTGTGAAAGCCCTCGGCGCGTTTGAGCAAGGTCGTAATGTCGCGAAACATGACTCCCGGACGCGGGAAGTTCGGCACGGTACGAATGAGCGTCCTGATATCCATGGCTTGCGTCATGTGAATCCCCCGGGCTCATCGATCCCGTCCCTACTCGCGCAGGCGGTGAGCGAGCCCAAAGAGTACCATCGCGGCGTGGCGATTCGTGTCGAGTGTTACGCAGGCTACCGCGGCGACCAGGAGCCGCTCGCGTTCTGGTGCGGCGCCCACCGGCTAGAGGTCCGTGCAGTGGTCGACCGCTGGTACGCGCCGAGCGAGCGGTGGTTTAAAGTCGACGCCGATGACGGGAACGTCTACGTCCTTCGACACGATGAGGCGAGCGGCGATTGGGAGATCGCCGCTTACCGGCGCGCAACAGGCTGATGTCGCGTATCGACCGCGTGGCGTTGCCGATAGGCGAACGACTCGTCTATTTCTTGGCGGCCTGCTTTTCAGCGCACTTGAGGTTGGCCGACCGGGGCGCGTCGGAAGCATCGACGACCACGCGCAGGGTATCGGACTTTCCGGGCTGGACGGTCACCGTCGACTCGGCTCCCGGTCCTGCCGGACCGTAGGAGAGGGTACATGCGACCACCTTGGTCGACTTGTTCGTGACCCTGATCGCGCTCGGATCGCCCGGCGGCTCCATCGCGACCGTGAGATCGAGCCCGCCCAGATCCTGACTGAGGTTCAGCTTTGCGGCAGTTGCGTATCCCGGAAGCAGTGCCACGACTACGATAAGAAGCAGTTTCCTTTGCATCTGTAGTCTCCCTCGGGCAACGAGACATTTTTGCGGCGGTACTTTAGGCGGAGCCTAACATGTTCTCTTGACACACCTACCGCAGCGCTATACGAACGCTATCGGGGTGCGCCATCGCACGCCACCGTATCAAGCACCTAAAGTTCAGAGCCGGAACGGGAAACCCCTTCTCGCCCGGACAGAAGTCAACTCCCCGGCGTCCAAATTCTCTTCCCGCCCCCCGCCATCTCCAGCATCAACTCGTTCAAGCGCTTCACGAACGCGCCTGGCTCGTCGAGCTGACCGCCTTCGGCAAGCACAGCCTGGTCGAGCAGGATGTGGCACCAGTCGGCGAAGCGCTTGTCGTCGGACTCGTACTTGAGCGCGCGAACCAGTGGATGGTGGGGGTTGACTTCCAGCGTAGGCTTGCTGTCGGGCACCTTGTGCCCCGCCTGCTTCAACAGCCGCTCGAGATTCGCGCTCATCGCCCACGAATCCGCGACCAGGCATGCCGGCGAGTCGGTCAGGCGATGAGTGACGCGCACTTCCTTGACTTTTTCGCCGAGCACGTTCGCGATCTTGTCGGTCAACTCCTTGAACTCGTCCGCCTCTTTCTGCTGCTCCTTCTTCTCCGCTTCGTCTTCCAGCTTGCCGAGATCCAGATCGCCCTTTGCCACCGACTGCAGCGTCTTGCCTTCGAACTCGGTGAGATGGGCCATAGCCCACTCGTCGATGCGGTCGTGCATCAGCAGAACCTCGACGCCCTTTTTGCGGAAGACCTCGAGATGCGGGCTGCTTCGCGCCGCGCCAAAAGAGTCGGCGGTGATGTAGTAGATCTTGTCCTGGCCCTCCTTCATGCGCGACACGTAGTCGGCGAGCGATACGTCCGGCTCTTCCTTCTCCTCGAGCGTGGAGCTGAAGCGTAGGAGCTTGGCGACCCGCTCCTTGTTCGCGTGGTCTTCAGCCACGCCTTCCTTGAGCGCCAGCCCGAACTCCTTCCACGCCGTGGCGTACTTGTCCTTGTCCTTCTGCGAGAGCTCTTCAAGAAGCGTGAGCACGCGCTTGACGCATCCGGCGCGGATCGCCTCGACCGTCTTCGACTCCTGGAGAATTTCCCGGGACACGTTGAGCGGCAGATCGTTGGAGTCGATCACACCCCGTACGAAGCGCAGGTATGCGGGCATCAGGTCCTGTGCGTCATCCATGATGAACACGCGCTGGACGTAGAGCTTCACACCGTGCCGATGCTCGCGGTCCCACAGGTCGAACGGCGCATGCGCGGGCAGGTAGAGCAGCAGCGTGTACTCCTGCTTTCCCTCCACGCGCGCGTGAGTCCAGGCGAGCGGCGCCTCGAAGTCGTGGCCGACATGCTTGTAGAACTCCTGATATTGCTCCTCGGTGATCTCGGACTTGGGCCGCGCCCAGAGCGCCGACGCCTGGTTGATCTGCTCGTCTTCATCCTTGAGCGCGTGCTCGCCTTTGTCCTTATCCCACTCCTCCTTTTTCATGAGGATGGGAATGGTGATGTGATCGGAGTACTTGCGCAGAATCGAGCGCAGCCGCAATCCCGAGACCAGCTCATCCTCGCCTTCGCGCAGGTGCAGAGTGACTTCGGTGCCGCGGGCTTGGTGAGTAACGGTCTCCAGTGTGTACTCACCCTGTCCGTCGCTCTCCCAGCGCACGCCGTGCTCGGCCGTCATCCCGGCGCGCCGCGTAATGAGCGTGACTTTGTCGGCGACGATGAATGATGAATAGAAGCCGACACCGAACTGGCCGATCAAGTGCGCGTCTTTGGCCTGGTCGCCGGTCAAGCTCTGGAAGAACTCGCGCGTACCCGATTTGGCGATGGTGCCGATGTTGCTGATCACCTCTTCGCGCGACATGCCCACGCCGTTATCGGACACGGTCACCGTGCGCGCCGACTTGTCATAGCGCACGCGGATCTTGAGGTCCGGATCGCTCTCCCAAAGCGCGGTGTCGGCGAGCGCTTCGAAGCGCAGCTTGTCGCAGGCGTCCGAAGCGTTTGAAATAAGCTCGCGCAGGAAGATTTCCTTATTGCTGTACAGCGAATGCACCATCAGGTGCAGCAGTTGCTTGACCTCGGCCTGGAAACCGAGAGTTTCTGGTGTTCCGACTTCGCTCATGTTCGAGATTCCCTGATTCGACGCACAAACCGCTTATTATCGTCGAGACGAGCCGGTGCGCGCTCATGCCGCGGTAGAATTGAGGCGATGTCCGATCGCCCAAACTAGGAGCTGAGCTTGCCCACTCGTTCGCTGTACGCGGTATTGTCCCTCGTTGCCGGCCTGGTGATCGCCGCATGCGCCGCTGCGCCCAGTCCGACCAATACGACGGCATGGCGCGATCCCGACTTCAAGGGGCCGCCTTTCAAAAAGATCTTCGTTGTGGGCTTGAGCTCGCAGAGCCTTACCGACCAGCGCGGCTTCGAAAACCTGATGGTATCGAGACTGCAGAGCGCCGGAGTCTCCGCGGTGCCGGGCTGGCAGTTCGTGCCGACAGACAAGACGCCGGACCAGGCGACCATGCGGGCCGCCGTCGCGCAGTCCGGCGCCGATGCCGCATTACTCGTGCGACTGTCCGGATTCACGACCGCGGGCGCGGTGGGCGTTTCCTCCGGGGTCGTCGTTCCGGCGGGCCCTAACATGTACGTGGGCTGGTACGAACCCGGGATCGTAAGCACCACTTATCAGGCCGCGACCATCTATACCACGTTGTTCGATGTCAAGACGGCGCGACCGGTGTGGACATACAACCCGCCGACATACAGTCCGGCGACGCTGCAGCAGGATGCGCCGCGTTACGCCAACGAAGTCGTCGGCATGCTGCAATCAAGCGGACTGCTCGCCGGGCCGTGAGTTGAGTCACGACGGCTGCGGATTGACTCACTGCCAGCCAAGGTTGTCGAAGGTGGGCCAGAAAAAGTAGGGATCCGACATGTCGCGATTGGTGTTGTTCTGCATGGTGGCGTCCTGCTTGTTGTACGAGGCCATGTCCGCCGCCTGCTGCTGGGCCAGCGTCGGGTAATCTCCCGGCCGCAGCCGCTGATACGCGGCGTACTCCTTGGGCGTGCCCACGTAGAGCTGGTTCTTGGCCGCGACCGGGTAGACAAAGTAATGCACCCCCGTTCGCTGCAACTCGGTCACTTTGCCTGGAGGGAGGGCCTGCAGGTGCTCCTGTTGCTGCGGTGTCTTCGCGACCAAAACCTTGAATCCGGCGGCGAGCAGCTGATTCTCGTCCGGCGGCGGCGGCCCCGGGCTCGCGCAGCCGTGCGCAAGCGCCGCCAGAGTAATAACCAGGAGGATTCCAACCGGCTCGCGCCGAACGACGCTCATAAAAGAACTCATGCGAATAGACCTTTTCATCATCGGATCGATACGGGGCACAAGAAGAATAGCGCCATCGTTTCAGGACGAACAGCGTTGTCTCAATTCAAGGCGCGCGCGATCTCCTCGGTTGCCGTCTGCGCGTCGGCAACCAGTCCGCGCATCTGCAGAAAGCCGTGCACCATTCCGCGGGCGCAGACGTAGTGCGTCTGGACTCCCGCAGCTTTGAGCCGCTCGGCATACGCCTGGGCTTCATCGCGCAAGGTGTCGTATTCGGCGGCGATGATCAGCGCGGGCGGCAAGCCGGAAAGGTCTTCGGCGAAGATCGGCGAGACACGGGGGTCCCTTGCGTCGCAGCGCTCGCTGCAGTATGTGCGGTAGTACCACGCGAGGTCGTCGCGAGGCACCAGGCATTCGGTGGGCGCCATGGCGATTGACGGGAACGATAGCGTGAAGTCGACGACTGGCTGCAGCAGCACCTGATATCGGATGCTGACTCGCGCGTCCGCCCGCAGGGACAGGCAAGTCACCGCGGCCAGGTTACCTCCCGCACTTTCGCCGCACACGACGACCGCACCGGGCTTGCCGCCAATATCGCTGGCGTGCGTCCCCGCCCAGACAGTGGCCGCGACCGCATCATCGAGTGCCGCAGGGAAGGCATGCTCGGGCGCCAGGCGATAATCGATCGAGACGACGACGTGTCGCGCGACGCGCGCCAGGTTGCGGCAGAATGCATCGCTTTCTTCGATGCCGCCTTTGACGTATCCGCCACCATGGAAATACAGCATGATCGGACATGGCTTCGCATCGTCGGGCGCGTAGATGCGCGCCGGGATGCGCGTATCCGTGGCGGGTATCGCGATGTCCTGGATACGTCGCAGTGGTACTGGCTCGCCGGTGATAGCCGGCGTCCAAAGGTTGCCGAAAGCCTGCCGCACCTCGGCGATCGGCAGCTCCCACTGTGGCGTGTGAGTATGCGCGAGCTTGGTTTCGATGAGCTGCTTCAATGCCGGATTAAGGGGCATGGTGCGCTGGACGTATACAGCGGGGACTCAGAAATTGTAGAGCAAACCGAGTCGAAACGACCGACTCTCCATCGGGTGGAAGTGAATATCGGTGACGCCTTCCGCCGGCTCGCCCGGCAAACGTGACGTGTAGTAGTAGGCGATGTCGTTGGTCTTGGCGTTGAAGAGATTGAACACGTCGAAGCGGATGCGCATGCTCGGGTTGAGCTGGTAAGTCGCCTGCAGGTTGAACACAGTGGTCGAGTTCGACTTGATGCCGCCGTCCTGCGTCAGGTAGCGCGGGCCGAAGTAGCGCCCGAAGATGCTCGCGGTCCACGGGCCCAGGTTCTGGACGGTGATCCCCGCTTGCGCAGTGGCCTGGAGCGCCTCGGGAATGTAATTGCCATCCGGATTGTTGCCGGTGAACCGCGCTTTGGTCCAGGCGAGGTCGAGATCGAGCAGCAGCCAGGGCAGCGGCGTGTAGTGATTCGACCATTCGACGCCGATGCGCTTCGACGGCAGACTCGCCTCGGTGGTCCCACTGTCTCCCTGGAATACCAATTCCGAGTCCAAATGCAGATACCAGAACGCAATCGAGGATTGAAGATTAGGCACGTATTCGCTGCGTGCGCCAATCTCGGCCCCCTTGGCCCGCACCAGGGGCGTCGCCGGCGAGACGGGTTCGAGAGTCTGGGGATCGACTGTGGCGACCACGCCGCGCGCGTCATTGCTGTGCAGACCCTCACCCGCGTTCAAGAAGAACTCGGTCTTGGCCCACGGTCCGAAAACGAGCGCCAGCTTGGGCAATCCGATCCCTGCCGTTGTGCTGCCGGAGTTCCCCGGGATGTTGCTGTCGACCTCGAAGTGGTACTCCTCGCCCCGGACACCGATGATGCTGCGCATCCACTCCGTCCATCGCGTCTGGTTCTCGAAATAGATGCCGTAACTCGTTTCGCGGACGTTATCTTGCCGCACGGTGTCGAGCCGCTGCCGCTGCGCCGTATCGTAGAGGCCGACCGGATTGATCCGATCCTGGCGAATGTCCTAGCCGATGGTGTTCTGCATCGGTTTTCCGAAGACGGTCTCGGATCTTGTCCAGCTCCCGTTCCAGCCGTAGATCTTGCGGTTGTCGTACTGATTGATCTGGTCGCCGTCAACCGGGTTATTGAGGAAGAAGGTGAAGTTGGAGAACAGGTTCAGGTAGTAGCCGATGCCATAGGCTGTCGTCTGCAGCATTCCGCCGGCAAGCGGGGTCGAGTAGTCGACGGACAGGCTGTAGCGATAGCTCTGGCCTCCGTCGCTGGCATCGAGCGAGCCGAAGCGGTCGATCAGTCCTTCATCGACGGCACGCAGTGGAATCTGGTCAGTGGCCGTCCACTTGCCGTCGTAGCCCATCGCAGTCACAGCCAGTTGGCCGTCGCCAAGCGGCATCGTGTATCGCAGCACTCCGTTGTACTTCCGGTAGTTCTCCGGCACGTCCCACGGACCGTTGTCGTGGTAGGCCTCGAAGGCGTACAGGAGTTGCCCCGGACCGGAGTCCGCGGTGCCGATGAGCAGTGCCCTGCCGTATTCGTAGCCGCCTCCGGTCAGTTCGACCAAATTGTTCTTGGTGCTGTTGAAGTAATGGATGTTGGCGCCGCCTGCAGTCGCGAAATCACCTTGGCTCGCGTAGTAGGGTCCCTTGAAGTAGTCGATCCTTGAAACAAGCTCCGGGATCATAAAATTGAGATCGGTGTAGCCCTGGCCGTGCGCGTGCGTGCGCAGGTTGACCGGCATACCGGCGAGATAGGTGTCGAAATCGGTGCCGTGATCGAGGTTGAAGCCGCGCAAGAAATACTGGTTGGCCTTGCCGGCGCCGCTATGCTGGGTGACGATCATCCCCGGGACATATTCGAGCACTTCGCCCGGACGCAGGATTGCTCGATCGTCGATCAATTGTGGCGTGATGACGCCCGCGCTGGCCGCATCGGTCGAGCCCACCGCGTTTTCGTAGTGTCCTGTGACCGACACTGGCTCGAGCTTGAGCACTTCCTCGGCCTGGGCGATGTTGATGCTCGCGTTCAACGCGAAGCCGAGCGCGATCAGGGTACAACGGGGCAGGTGCACTCGACTTCGCATCAAGGGGGCCGGTCGAGACGAATAGTACGAGAACGCCCATTTCCTGGATGCGGGACGATCCTGTTGCCTGCAGGCGACGTCGGATTCCGTCTCGCATCCTGCGCTTAGTCCTCCGACAGACTGGACTTCGTTCCCCCCCGTTTTGGTGGAACCCGCCGCGGCCGATGCTTACCAACAAAGGCGAGGCGTCGTTCGGGCACTCGACGGATGTGCCCTCATTTCACTGCGACGCCCGTTCGATAAAGGAGCTACGTCATGAAGCGCACTTTGTTCATAGTTGTCGCTAGTAGCGCAATCGCGTCCGGGGCTGCCTTCGCCGGGATGCCCAATGTACAAAGCGGCGACCCTTCGGCTTCCGCACGAGTCGTTCCCGTCCAGTACTACGAACGCTCAGATTCACGGTCTGCGAGTATCAAGGAGCGGGAGGCGCGCATAAACCAGTGGATCGAGCGTGGTTTGAACGATGGAAGACTGCGTCCTTGGCAAGCCCGGCGCTTGCAGAGCGAGCTGGGGGACATCGACGCCAGAGCCAACGCGATGGAAGCCGACGGTAGGCTGAGCGGCCGCGAATTCGCAGAGCTCGACCGCGATCTCGATCGTCTTGCCAACCGCGTCAGGGACGAGGCGCGCTACGAAGAGCGTCGTTACTAGGTAGTTCGTTGTTCGGCACCGCGCGGGATCCCCGCGCGGTTTTTTTTGCACCGATGCCCGCCGCCAATCAATCCGGAAGTGTGACGCCGGAGATGCTCGCGCACTCCGCCAGCAGCCGCTCCTGAATCCTGGTATCGCGCACGGCCGGAACCGGCGCACGCCGCTGCTGATGATAGAAGTACTCGCCGCTGACCAGCGCCGCGGAATCGTCGCTCGTGGCGAGCCACGCTTGCGTAGTTGCGCCCTCATCGAGGTCATCGGGCGCACCCGGACCGCCCATCCTGGTCGGCACCCATCCGGGTTCCACGGCATTGGAGAGGACGTCGTGCCACCTGCGCGCGACTGCGAACGCGAGGATCGCATCGTGCAGCTTGGAGTCGGCATACGCTGATGAGCCGTTCCAGGGACGCTCGCGCCATAACAAGTCCTTCAGGCTCGGATCGCCGCTCCGATGCATGCCGGAGCTCAAGTACACCAGCCGTTTTGGTCTGCGAATGAGCGCGGTCAGAATGTATGGCGCCAGAGTGTTGGTCGCGAACACCAGCGGCAGCCCGTCGACGGTCTCGGTTCGCCGCCGCTCGCGATAGCCGATGCCCGCGTTGTGAATCACTGCGTCGAATGACCCGAGCGCGTTGACCTGCGCCGCTATCTCGTTGCACGCCTCAATGCTGGAGAGATCGCCGAACACAGTGGCCTCTGCCGCGGAAACTGCAGCGAGCGCCTGGGCCGCGCGCGCTCGGCTGCGGGCGTGCAGCACGACGCGGTGGCTTTGAGCAACCAGGCGCCTCGCGGCCAGTTGTCCGAGCCCGTCGGCGGCTCCGGTGATGAATACGCGTGCCATGGAGTTGTCGTATGATTGCTGCGGTTCAAGAACGGCGGCTTGTCCAAGACCGCTGCGCGTGTCTTCATCGCGGTCTGCCGATAGACGAGGTGGGATGAATGGATCGTCGCTCGTTCTGTAACGCACTGCCGTTCATTCCGCTCGCGCTGTCATCATACGCCCTAGCGCAGGGCGTACAGCCATTGCATGTTGCGTGGGTGTCCGTCGAGCGCACGGGTTCCAGATCGCCCTATCTCGACGCGTTTCGCGACGGCATGCGCGAGCTTGGCTACGTCGAGGGCAAGAATCTCGTCATCGATACCTGGTGGGGCGATGGCACGGAGGCGAAGCTCCAGCAGCAGGTCGATGCTATCGTGAGGTCAACGCCCGATGTGATCGTCGCGCAGGGCGGGCTGGCCTTGCATCCGTTGATGGTCTCGGACGTCAAGATTCCCATCGTGTTCGGCATCAGCGCCGACCCGGTTGAAGCCAAGGTAGTGGAGAGCTTTGCTCATCCGGGTGGCAATGCGACCGGCATGAGCTTCTTTGCCCTTGACCTTGTCGGCAAGCGCATGCAGATCATGAAGGAGGCGCTGCCCTCGATGAAGCGTATCGCGCTGCTCGCCGATCCGCAGCATCCGGGACAGCACAAGGAGCTCGACGCCGCGCAGGCCGCCGCCAACGCCCTGGGGCTGCAAATGCGTTATTTCCCGGTCCACAGCGAGAGGGAACTGGAAGCTGCGTTGGCCGACATTGCACGCGATCGCTACGACGCGATCCTCGCTTTTGCCGACGGCTTCACCCAGAGCTACGCGGGTCGCATCGCCGCGTTTTCGCTCAAGGAGCGCATCCCCGCGATCGATGGCTGGTCACCATTCGCCCGCCAGGGCAATCTCATGATCTACGGCCCGGTGCTTGAAGACTGTTATCACCGTCTTGCCTTCTACGTCGACAAGATTCACAAAGGCGCGCGACCGGGTGACTTGCCAATCGAGCTGCCCACCAAGGTCGAGCTGGTGATCAATCTCAAAACCGCCAAGGCGCTGGGAGTTACGATGCCGCCGTCGCTGCTGTTGCGAGCGGACGAGGTGATCCAGTGAACATGGCAGCGAGGCGCGCTTTTCTGCGGGTCCTCGGAGCGGCCGCGCTGGCTCTCTCGGCGCACGGCGTCATCGGACAGCAGCCGAAGGTTCCGCGAGTCGGCATGCTGTACTTTACCAGGCCAACCGATGCCTTCTATCAGACGCACGTCAACCTGTTCCGCCAGCGCCTCGCCGAGCTGGGCTACGTGGATGGCAAGACCATCATCATCGAGGAAAGATTTGCCGATGGCAGCGAAGCGCGGCTGAACGAGCTCGCGCGCGAGATGGTCGCAGGCAAGATGGACGTCATCGTCACCCAGGCGGTCGCAGCGACCGTTGCCGCCCACAAAGCCACCACGACAATCCCGATAGTCATGTTGCATGCGGGGAACCCGATCGAGGCCGGTTTGATCGAAAGCCTCGCGCGACCCGGCGGCAATGTCACGGGAACCTCGAACATTTCGCTCGGTGGAAAACTGATGGATCTGCTGCGCGAAATAGTACCCGGTCTTCGAAAGGTCGCATTGCTTGCCAATCCTACCAATGCAGGCGTTCCCCCTGCGCGAAAGGACATTGCCGAGGCTGCTCGCCGTTCCGGTATCAGTGTCGTGTTCGTGCCGGTGACGCGGGCCGACGAGTTTCCCGCCGCGTTCGATACCATCCGCGCCGCCCGTCCTCACGGCCTGCTTGTGCTGATGGAGCCAGTCATCGGATCTCATCGCGCGAAGATCATTGAGTTTGCCGCCAGTAACCGTCTGCCCGCACTTTACGACAATGGATCCGTGGCAAGGGACGGAGGCTTGATTTCTTACGCCCCCGTCTTTATCGAGCATTACGCGCTAGCGGCTGTCTACGTGGACAAGATCTTGAAGGGCGCCAAACCGGGCGACCTCCCGGTCCAGCAACCGAGAACGTTCGAGCTGGTGATCAACCGCAAAGCCGCGGCTGCCATCGGTGTGACCATCCCTCAGGCCGTGCTTTTGCGCGCCGACGAGGTGATTTGAGGAGCGATCTTGCCTCGGCGGGCCGCTTACTACGCGATCATTCAGCGCGCGACGCGCCGACTGTATTGAGGCGTGCTTGCAGCTGGTCCAGAAACGCGCGTTGTCCCGCCGTTATTTTTTCTTTGGCAGCAGCAACGCTGAACCACTCGCCACGATCGACTTCCGGAAACTCCTTCTGCTTGCCGGAACGCGGCGGCCATTCCATCGAGAACCTGTTGCTTTTTACCGACGAAACATCGATGTCGCCCCTTACCGCCCAGGCGTGAACGAGCTTGCCGCTCGGCTGTTTGAGCGGTGTCAGCGCTACGAACTCGCCGTGAATCGTTGAGCCGGTTTCTTCTTCGAACTCGCGTCGCGCCGTGGCGAGCTCGTCGGCTCCTTCGTCAACCTCGCCTTTGGGAATCGACCACGCGCCCGCATCTTTGCGCGTCCAGTAGGGACCGCCTGGATGCACCAGGAAAACCTCGAGCATTCCCGCGCGAGAGCGGTAGAGAAGGATTCCGGCGCTGATCCGCTTGGCCATCTGAGTGAAGAATCGGACGGCGACGCCTTCATCCAGGCAGCATCGACTTGAGTACCCGGTCGCGCAACGCGAAATGATGATACAGCCCGGCAGCGGCATGCACGCCGGCGACCCACAGGATCGTATCTCCAAGCCAGGTATGAATCGACGCGATCGAACTGCCTAGCGCATGAAGCTCCGGAATCCATGGCCCAATGTGCACGCCGGCCAACAAGGTAAGCGGATGACCCTCAAGCCATGCGCCCGAAATCGCAGTCAGCGGAAGTAGAAGGAGCAGCACATAAAGCGTCGCATGAACGACCTTGGAGGCGAGCCACATCCATCGCGGTGTCGGCGGATCCTCGGGCGTGACATCGAAGGCCCTCCAGGTCAATCGAAGCAGCACGATCACGAATACGCTGAGCCCCAGGGTTTCATGGGTCTGGCGATCGAAGTCTTTGGCGACCGAGTAGACGCGTTGCTCCGACCCGCCCGGGCCGTAGGTGAATGCGGCGACGACCAGGACTGCGGTTATCCAGTGCAGAAGCTGCGCAACCGCGCCATAGCGTTGCTGCGTACCGAATAGCGTCATCAGCAGAGACCCGCGCTAGCGCGGCCCAGCAGTGTTCGCGCACGGATCTTCACGCGAAGCTGGCGACGTGAACCAGATATAGTCGAACCCTGGATTCGCGGCGACCATCTGCCGCGGAAAGTCCGAGGCACGTTCGTCATCCGCGTTGACCTCGACCATGCCGAGGCTCAGCGAGCCAGCGCTGGAATCGGGTAAGCCGGGGGCGTGCAAGTAGACGGGAACTCCGAGGTCGGCGCGAACGTGGCCGTTACCGGCAATGAGTATGGCGCCGCCGGGCGTTGCATCGTCTACCAGCGCTTGGGCCATGGCTGCGTCGCGAACCCGCTGCGCCAGCACGATGCGGGGCACGATTGTTTCGGGAAGCTTGCCGCAGTGAGCTTCCACGATGTCGGCACGCAGCGCTGCGGCTTGCGCATCGCTCCACCGCGCTGCATGAAGGCGTGGATACCATAGAGCGCCGCGATCCCTGTCGGCCGCGGACGGATCCGCAGGAAACATCGCACGCGATACATTGCCGGCCCTTACTGGCAGCCCCAGCTTGAGCGCGACGTCGATAAGAGGCCTGTGCAGAGGCCAGATCCAACCCTTGCGATCCAGATGACCCACGTCAGCTAGCCGATCGCTGTCAGTCCCGGATTTCTGCGCGGCCAAAAGAACAGCGTCCCGATCGAGATCGAATTGCTCGAAGACGACTGCAGGGCGCACTCCCGTCGCTGCGATCGCGGCAATCAACCGCGCACGGATGACGTGGTGCGCGGGATTGTCGTGGACCTCGCCGAGCAGTCGATAACGCGTGCCGGCGAGCGCCTGAACGAGTTGCGGCTCGGTGACAAACGCTTCTGACCGCACATCCCAGATGCGTGGTGCCGGGCTCGTCTTATTCTCCTGTGCCCAGGCTTGACTCCCGCCGAGAGTCGCAAAAAGCAACAAGACAAGGCTGGCCTCGAGCGCATTCATTGGGCCAGACCGAGATTACTGCAGAAACGTGGGGCGCGCAGCTAACTCGCGATTGTAAAAACGGCCAACCGCGCTTTTCGTCGCTACTCCAGAGCGTACACAACGCCGTCTGTGCTGCCCACGAAGACGACGTTACCCACGACCAGCGGGGAAGAGAAGATGGAGCCGACCCTGAACTGCCGGTCGGTCGCGACAATCGGCGCTTCACGCCAGTTGGACCTGAACAGCAGTGGGATGTTGAATTTTCGATCCGCCGTCAGCACCCACCCATTGTTGCGCTTCGACGCGTCGGTCTGGAATTCCCACAAAAGCTCGCCGCTGGAGAGGTCGCGAGCTTCGAGCGTGCCGTTGAGGACGCCGACGAAGACCACGTTTCCGGCCACCGACGGCGAAGAGAACACGAATGCCTTTCCCTGTTGCTGAACAAGCGGCTTGCCTGCTTCGGCGTCGACCACCAGGTAGAGGCTCGAGTCCGAAGTGCCGAAGATCACCTTGCCTCGGGCGACCGCGGGAGAGCTGATCACCCAGCTTCCGCCGGCGTTGTATCGCCACTTCTCCTTGCCGGTGGCCGCGTCGAGCGCATAGAGGTTCGAGTCCCTGCAGCCGGTGTACACCATGCCGTTGA
>DATFSE010000009.1:0-28525 GCA_035262745.1 Casimicrobiaceae bacterium
CGGCAGCTCGGCATGCACTATGGCGCGCTCGCCCAGTGGAGCGAGCGCTTCGGCTGGCTGCCATCCCAGAGTCGCGGGCGCGTAGCAGAAGACGCGGTCGGCTGCCGCCAGGCTCGCCGGCAGCTGCGCTTTCATGGTTCCGCGTTTCATGGTGTTGGATCGCGGCTCCAGCACGGCTAGGATTCGCGCCGACCCAACGGCGCCACGCAACGCGGAGAGCGTCGCTGCTATCGCCGTGGGATGATGGGCAAAGTCGTCGTAGAGAGCGACGCCGTTGACCGTACCGCGCAGCTCGAGGCGACGCTTGATGCCGGCGAACCGCGCAAGCGCTGAGATGCTCTTGGCGACTGGAACGCCGGCGTGCCGCGCCGCGGCTATGGCCGCCAGCGCATTGTGGCGATTGTGCCTGCCGATCAGCGGAAACGGCGCCAGTGTCCCTTGCTTCACGCCTTCGAGGTCGATCGTTCCGTCGGCGGCGATGCTCCAGCGGCCGCCTCGAGGACCGGGCTCCCTGAGCGTTGATTCGGGCCTGGAAGCCGAGGCGTCGCCGTCGGCGTCAAAGTATTCGATTTCGCTCCAGCATCCTCTCCCGAGGACGCGTCTCAGGCTTTCCTCACCGCCGTTGACGACCAGCCGTCCATGGCGCGGGATCGTCCGCACAAGGTGATGGAACTGCGTCTCGATCGCCGCCAGATCGGGAAAGATGTCGGCATGGTCGTATTCGAGATTGTTGAGAATCGCCGTGCGCGGTCGGTAATGCACGAACTTGGAGCGCTTGTCGAAGAACGCCGTATCGTATTCGTCGGCTTCGATCACGAAAAACTTGCTCTCGGTGGCTCTGGCGGAGACACCGAAATCGATCGGGACACCTCCGATCAGGAACCCCGGGTCGAGTCCCGCGTGATCGAGGATGCGAGCGAGCATTGCGCTCGCCGTGGTCTTGCCGTGCGTTCCTGCGACGGCCAGCACCCACTTGCCGAAAAGCTCGGTCTCCGCGAGCCATTGCGGGCCGGAAGTAAAATTGAGACCCGCATCGAGAATGGCTTCGAGCAGCGGATTGCCGCGCGTGATCGCGTTGCCGATCACGAAAACGTCGGCGCCCCTGGCGACTGCTTCGAGCTGCTCGGCGTCATACCCCGAGGTCAGCCCGATACCAAGCTTCTCGAGCTGCACGCTCATCGGTGGATAGACGTTCAGATCACTGCCGGTGACCTTGTGTCCTCGTTGCCGCGCGATGGCGGCGATCCCGCCCATGAACGTGCCGCAGACGCCAAGGATATGCAGGTGCATGGATTAAGACTCTGTGGCTGGTCGATCAGCCCGGCGCATTCGCTTACGCTTGCACATCTTCGCGGCCGCGAGGCGTTCCGCCACCCTCGGCGTCGATCTTCATCGCCAGCGCACGCTCGTACGCCGATTCGAGGCTCCGCGCGTAACGGTCAGCATCGCAAAGACCCGATACCGGCAGCTTTGCGGCGATCGACGAAGCGATCTCGGCGCGCCACCCGGGATCTCCCACCAGCCTGCAAGCGATGGCGACGTAGTCCTCGTCGCTCCACGCCACGGTTTCGGTGACGCCCAGATGCGCGAGCAGACTGTAGCTCACGCGCTCGGCGTGGCGCTCGCCCGCACGCGTAACGACCGGAACACCCATGTCCAGCGCGGCCGCGGTCGTGTCGCCGCCCGTATACGGCAGCGTGTCGAGCACTGCATCCACCAGACGGTAGCGTGTACGCGCGGCCGCGTCGTCCTCCGGCGCCGGTATGAACACGATCTCTCCAGGGATACCGAAACCGGCAAGCCGCCGGACATAGATCGGCTTCTCGGCATCATTGAGCGGCGAGAACGCCAGCAGCGAGCCAGGAACGCGCTCCAGAATCTGCCGCCACAGCGCGAGGCAACGCGGCGAGAGTTTGAGCAGGCTCACGAAGGCACCGAAAACAAACGCATGCCTCGCAACGCCAAGTTGCGCCCGCGTTGCAATCGCTCGCGCCGCCGGCTGCACGCGGCGCACCGGAAGTACGCAGCCTTCCAGCGCAAGCGGCGCCTCGATCTGATAGGCCGCTGCATCGGACAGATCCGCCTGTCTATCTGTGAGCTTGAAGTCGATTTGCTCGAGCCCGACACAGCCGTGATAGCCCAGGTGGCTGATGACGACGCGTGCCGGCTTGTGCAGCAGGATCCCCGGTCTTGCGAAAGACGAGTGGCCCATCAGATCGACCAGCACGTCGAGTTGGTCGGCGGCGATCGCCTGAGCTGCGGCGGAATCGTCGAGCTGTGACAGCTGCACGAAGCGAATCGTCAGACCGCGGAAATCGGCGGTCACGGCGTCTTCCCGGTCGGCGGAGGCAAGTGAGTACATGTGCACGGCGTAGCGCGAGCGGTCGTGAGCGGCGATGATATCGAACATCAACCGCCCCATGACATGGGCGCGGAAATCCGCGGAAAGATAGCCCAGCCGGATGAGTCCGTCCCTACGCTGCGGTTTCGATGCACCAACGTCCGCAGGTCCGCGATTCTGCTGCTGCAGTCCGTTGTAGATCGCATACATACGACGAATTACGTCGCGTGGGACGTCGCAATATTGAAGGCGCGACAGCGTCACTGCGGCAAGCTCGGCTTGATCGGGGCGATAGGGCCACTCGAGCGCGAGCGGAAGATATTTTTCCTCGTACCCCGGGTCGCCGACGAAGCGCGAGAACGCGAAACCGGTGGTCACCAGCTCGGCGGAAAGCGGCGCACCAGGCTCGAAACGAAGGAAGTCGTCCACCGCATCTTCGAGGCGCCCCAGCAGGAGCAGGTTGGTGCGCAATGCAAACCACGCTCGCGTGTCGGTGGGAGCCAGCTCACGCGCTCGTTCGAGATGCGGCTGGGCCGCTTCGTAGCGTCCGAGGCGATGCAGCGTAAGTCCAAGGTTGCCCAGCGCTTCGATCGAATTCGGGTCGCGCATACGCGCGCGCTCGAAGGCGCGCTCGGCGTCGGCGTAGCGTCCGGAGCGGAAATACAGATGGCCCAGCGCGAGCGAGGGCGCGATCCATTGTGGCTTGCAGCTTTCTGCCTTGCCGAAACTCTGTTCCGCCGCGGCGACGTCGCCTTGGGAGTAGAGCAGCGCTCCGACGTTGTGATGCACTTCGGCGAGCGACGGCGAAACCTCTAGCGCGGCGCGATACGCGGCAAGCGCGTCCGCCGTACGTCCGGCGCCGGCATGTTCCGCCGCCGATTGAAGCAACTCCTGAAGGAAGCTCACGCTATGGCTCGCTCTAGTGTGCCTGAACGTCGTCCCGCTCAGGGCCAACGGGGTGAAAGCTCACGCCGGACGGGGCTGCCGGAGTTACGACTGCGTGGCGGCGCCAGCCCAACATGAACCACGCATAGGCGAGAAGCTGGGCGCCGAGCGACATCGCGAACGCCGTGATCAATCCACCAGCGGTGTCGGCGGCGAGCTCGGCCCGGGCGATGTCGACGACGATGCCGATGCCCCACTGCGCGAGGAAGCTGCCCGAAAACATGAGCAGGTTGAGCGCAGTGTTTACCCGCGCGGTGAGCTCGCGCGCAAATCCCTGCGACAGCACGGTGAAGCCCAGGACATTGACCGCCGAGCCCAAGCCGTATGCCGCCCACAACAAGTACGTGAACGACACAGCCCGCGCGGTGATCAACGTGAGTGCAGCAATATTGAGAGCGAATCCCGTCGCGAACAGATGAGCTGGGGTAATGCCTCGATTCCCGAGGTGCGTCGCGAACATCCCCAACCCGCAATATCCGCCCAGGATCACCAGACCCATCAACATCAGGTGTTGCGCCGCGACCTCGCGACTGTAGCCCTCGACCTCGATAAGCCACGGCACCGACCAGAGACCCTGAATAGCCATGAACGATCCGCTGCTCACTGTGGCGAGCGGCGCCAGCCACCAGAATCGGGAGCTCAGGAATACGCTGCTCACCCCGCGCCACTGCTCGACGAGGCCGGACGCCTGCGGCCTGGCTGGTGCATCCGGTACCATGAGGAAGATTGCCGCGGCGGCCGCGAAAGTCGAGAGCGCCAGAACGACAAAAACGCCGCGCCACGTCAACACAGACAGCGCTGCCGCGAGCGGAGCCGTCGCCAGCAGCGCGCCGGCACCGGCAACCATCATCCAACCGGCAAGCGAAGCCTGTCTTTCTGAGGAATACCACAGCGCAATGGCCTTCAACGGCGCCATTAGACAAACCGCCACTCCGGCGCCGATGAGCATTCGAGCGAAAGCGAGACCAGGCAGGCCGTCGCTCGCCGCGAACACAAGTGATCCGCAACCCGCGACGCAGAGGAGCGCGGGCTCGACCCGCTTCGGCCCGTAGCGATCGAGCAGCATTCCCGCAGGCAGCTGCATGGCCGCAAAGGCAAAAAAATAAGCGCTCGTCAGCAGGCCCAGCGACGATGCGCCGACGCCTAAGTCTGCGCTCAGCTCCGGCGAGATCACCGCGTTGACGTTGCGGTAGAAATACGAAAGCAGATAGCCGGAAGCGAAGCAGACGTACAGGCGCAGGAAATTCGGTGCGCTCACGGCCGCCATTATCGCCGATTGTTCGAAGCGCCGGGACTTCGGCCCGCGTGCAGACGACGACCAAACTCTCTAAGCCGCCGGCAGCGTGACAGCGACGATGACGCCGCGGTCGTCAGGGCGATTCTCGGCGGTCGCGCTGCCGCGGTGAAACTCCGCAATCAGGCGAACGATGTACAGTCCCAGGCCCAGATGCGGTTGGTCGCCGCCGCGTTCGTTTCGCACCGAAACCATCGAGTCGAACAACCTGGCTCGCATCGCTTCCGGCAGCGGCGGTCCTTCGTCCTCGACAGCGAGACGTACCCCCAGCCCGACACGCGCAACGCTCACCACGATCGGCGTGCCTGGCTTACCGAACTCCACTGCATTAGCGACCAGCTTGTCGAGCATCTGAACGATGAGCTCCGGCGCGCCGTCGATGAATATGGTCCCGGGCGGCTGCTCGAGCTCGATCAAGCGCTCCTTGTAGGCGAGACGGTAGCCTTCGACGCTACCGGCGACCACTCTCGTCAGATCGAATCGCTGACGCTCTGCATCGTTCAGGCTCTGCTCGAGTCGAGTCGCTTCCGTCATGCGGGTGAGAATGTGCGTCAGGCGGGTCAGCCCCTGCCGGGCGCGGTCGATGTATACCCGCCCGTCTTCCGGCAGGGGCGTCAGCACCAGGTTGTCGAGCGAGCTTTTAACCACGGCGATGGGAGTACGCAGCTCGTGCGACAGCCGGCTCGCCATGTTCTGCTGATAGCTCGCGTGCTGCGCGAGCCGGGAGAGCGCGCTCGCGAAGCTGCGCGAGAGATCGCCGATCTCGTCGCCGGCATTCGATGCGGCCACCGAGCCTCGTGCACGACCTTGTGCGTCGATCGCCGCCTCGGCTTCGTCGCGGAGCTGGCGAATGCGAGACGAAAGACGCGATGCATAGAGCGTCAGCGCAACCGAGCCGACGAGCAGTGCAGCCAGCACGATGGAGAACAGCCGCTCGAAGGCGCGGTTGCGCTCGGCAAGCACCGCGTTGGTCGTCTCTTCCGCGATGACCGCGCCGCGCACTTGGTCGCCGACCCAGATCGGATGCGCCGCTGAGACGATGACCGCCTTGCCGTCGGGGGTCATCCGGCGGTCGACGCTCAAGATGCCGGCGAGCGCACCATCGACCTCGCGTGCGGGTAGCATCACCCGTCCGGCGAGCTCTTCGCTGAAATCGTCGGTCGGCTGCTTGAGCACCAGGGCGTAAACCGGGTGCAGGAGCTCGCGATCGAGCCAGCGCCAGACTCGCGGCAGCGCCGCGTCCGAAGCGTCCATTGTCGGCGTTCCTTTCAGGCTGCCGGCGCGCGCGAGAACATTGAGCTCGCGATCGACGACCCAGATGCGCGCCGTCGTGCGCGAAAGGCCTTGAATGATCTGCTCGATCTCGGGAGAGAGAGGAGCGCCGCGGCTCGAGGTCGCGACCGGCGTCACCGTTGGAGCAGGAGCTCCGCCGCGTTCAATGGTCAACGATTCGCCCGCAGCAGGCTTCACCTCGAACAGCCGCGGCCGGTCGTGCAGCGCGGTCGCCACCGCCTGTGCGGTGCCTGCGAGCGTGCGCTCCTGCGCATCGCGCAGGAAGCGCTCCAGCTCCCGCACGTACTCATAACCCAGCCATGGAATCGCCAGGAAAACCGTAAGGACCAATAAGAGCTGCGCGCGGATGCCGAGCGCAACGCGGAATGGTCGCATCATGGAAGCAGGCGCAGAGGCGTTACGAGCAGCCCCGAGCGCGCGAAGGCCCGCAGCGAGACCCGAGACAGTACAGAAGAAGTACGGCGAGGGGCGAGCGAGGACACGACAATGCGATCGGGGCGCGCAGTAGCCTATCCGCCTGCTTCAGGATTCCACCGGTAACCCATGCCGTAGACCGTGGCGATACAGTCGAAGGCAGGATCCAGCGCGAGGAATTTCTTGCGAATGCGCTTGATGTGCGAAGTGATCGTGCTGTCGTCAACGACGATCTTGGCGGCTCCCATCAGGCTGTCGCGATCCTTGACGTGCCCGGGAAATCTGGCGAGCGTATGTACCATCCAGAATTCGGTGAGAGTCAGGTCCACGCGCTGCGACGACCACTGCGCGGTGAGCCGCTTCAAATCGAGCCTGAGCTTGCCGCGCTCCATGACGTCCTCGACTTCCGGCGGTGCCGCCGCCAGGTCGCTGCGCCTGAACAGCGCTGCAATGCGTGCAGTCAAGTGCGGCAGGCTAACGTCCTTGGTCACGTAATCGTCCGCGCCCAGCCGCAAGCCCGCGACGATGTCGAAATCGGAATCCCGTGCGGACAGAAAGATGATCGGCAAGCTGGCGGAGAGGGCACGCAGCTCCCGGCAGAGCGCAAAACCGCCATCGATTTCGTCGGCGAGGCCGATGTCGATCAGCGCGAGGTCGGGCAGCCTCACCTTCATCGCGGTCAGCGCCTCGGGCCTGTTGGCGTAAGCCGCGACCTCATAGCCCTGCTTTTTCAACGCGTCGGCGTAGTTGGCCCGGATCGCGGGCTCGTCTTCGACGATGGCGATGCGGCGGCTCATGGCGCTTCAATATACCGGAGCGGCACCGTTCACGATCGACGGAAGCGGCGCTTGCCATGATTCCGCCATCATTTTTCGCTACCTTGCCTTCTGCGGCGCCTTCGGTTGCCTGCCATCAGGATTGCAATGACGATGCGCCGATCCGGCCGGATTTCGAGAATAGAGGAGCCATGCAAAGAGTCGACTCGGAAAAAGCCATCGCCTTGAGCGACCGTGTATGGCGCGACCTCGCCGGCCTTGGCGTCGAAGCGCTGGTGATTGGCCTCGCCTTCAGCCTGATCCTCGCGTTGGCGGTGTTTGTCGTGGCGCGCGATGCTCCTGCCGGCCACTTCGCGTCCGCCGTCGTGTCGGTCACCACTTAAGGCTTATGCCAAGCCCGCTGTCGATCGGGGAGGACCCTTCGGCCGTGTAAGGCGGCTGGCACAGCAACCGTAGCCTCGCGGCAGCGCGGACGAGTCTTCCCCAGTCGGCAGCGGTCAAGACGCACCCGCCGTGAAGGCTCCGCAGAATTACTTGGTCCGTCGCAACGCCCTTCCCAGCGCAACCCCGCCCGCCCACAGCAGCGTCGCGGTCGCCATGCCGATGAATGCCGTCACGATCGCGCCACCGACGCCCGTCCACCCAAACGCATCGGCGAGAGCCCACGCCAGGTGCGCGGCAGCAGCGCCGCAGGAGATGATCGCTATCGCGTGGATCACGTAGAACATCGCGAGGCTTGCCGCTTCAACTCGCAGCCAGTATAACAGTCGCCTCGCCGCGATGCGGCGACACACCGCCCAATTCTGTGGTGCGCTTCCGCCGCCTCGTTTCACAGATCGTCCTGACCATCGCGGTGTTCGTCCTGCACGCGGGGCACGCGCAGATCGTGACTAAAGGGCCGATCAAAATCATCGTCGGCTTCGCGGCCGGAGGCTCCTCCGATGTCGCTGCGCGGCTGATCGCCGAGAATCTCAAGAATTCTCTCGGCGTTCCGGTTATCGTCGAGAACAAGGTCGGCGCCGGCGGTCGCATCGCCGCTGAAGCGCTCAAGAACGCAACCCCCGACGGCTCGACCTTGCTGCTGGCTCCCGTGGTCGTGCTGGTGCTCGCCCCGCTGGTGTACAAGCAGCTCAGCTACGATCCCTGGAGGGACTTCGATCCGCTGACGCAGGTCGCAACCTATCAATTCGCGCTGGCGGTCGGACCGAATCATCCGGCGAAAAACATGGCGGAATTTGTCGCCTGGATGAAAGCGAATCCTGCGCAAGCGAGCTTCGGCTCGCCGGCTCCCGGCAGCTTGCCGCATTTCTTCGGGCTCATGATCGGACAGGCTATCGGCGTTGACATGGTCCACGTCGCATACAAGGGCGGCGTACCCTTGGCAACCGACCTGATGGGTGGGCAGGTTCCCTGCGGCATCGACGCGTTGTCCGACTTGGTGGAGCTCGACCGCGCAGGAAAGATTCGCATTATTGCGACGTCCGGCGCACGGCGATCGCCGCTGCTGCCGGCGGTGGCGACCTTCGCGGAGCAAGGCTTTCCCGCGATCGAGGGCAGCGGCTGGATCGGCGTATACGCTCCGGCCAAGACGCCCAAGGCCATCGTCGACCAGCTGTCGTCGGCGATCAATGCCGCCATCAAAACACCGCAGTTGCGGGAGCGCCTGCTCAAGCTGGGATACGAGCCCACCGGCACTACGCCCTCCGAGCTTTCGGCAATCATGTCCGCGGACAGCGCGCGCTGGGCGCCGATCATCAAGGCGTCGGGGTTCAGCGCGGATTAGGTTCTCGTTCGCCAGGTGACTCATGGGCGCGGTGCGCAACCTCCTGTTCATCATGTGCGATCAGTTGCGTGCGGATCATCTCGGCTGCTACGGGCATCCGTACCTCGCGACCAGGAATCTCGATGCGCTCGCCAAGCGCGGAGTGAACTTCGGGCGAGCGTTCGCGCAATCGGGCGTTTGCGGGCCCTCGCGCATGTCGTTCTACACCGGCCGTTACGTCACCAGCCACGGCGCGACGTGGAATCGAGTACCACTGTCCGTGGGCGAGGTGACTTTGGGCGAATATCTTGGGCGGACCGGCCGCGAGTTGACGCTCGCAGGCAAGACGCACATGGTCACCGATGCCTCGGGCATGGCGCGACTGGGGCTCGACTTGAGCGAAGCGCGCGGCCGCCTGCTTGGCGCCGGCGGCTTTGTGGAATTCGACCGGCACGACGGACATCGCCCAGAACCAGGTGGCGCCTACGCCGCATATCTGCGTGAGCGGGGCTACGCGAGCGATGATCCGTGGTCAGACTACGTCATCAGCGCCGTTGACCAGAACGGCAAAGTCGTCTCGGGCTGGCACATGCGCTACGCGCGTCTTCCGGCCCGCGTCGCGGAGGCTCATTCGGAAACCGCCTACACGACCGATCGCGCCATCGAGTTCATACGCGACAAGGGCGACCTTCCGTGGGCGCTGCACTTGTCGTACGTCAAGCCGCACTGGCCTTATGTCGCGCCGGCGCCGTACCACGCGAGGTATGCGCTCGAAGAGTGTCTGCCGATCAAGCGCGATGCGCGTGAGCTTCAATCGCCGCATCCGGTGCTCGCCGCCTACAGGCAGCAGGAGGAGTGCGCAAACTTCATGCGCGATGAGGTGTGGCAGACTGTCCGCCCGACCTATCAAGGGCTCGTGCAGCAGATCGACGATCATCTCGGCCGCGTATGGGATGTGCTCGACTCGGCCGGACGCTTTGCCGACACCATGATCGTGTTCACTTCCGATCACGGCGATTATCTAGGCGATCACTGGCTCGGTGAAAAGGAGCACTTTCACGATGTGGTCCAGCGGATCCCGCTCATCGTCTACGACCCCGACTCCGCTGCGGATGCGACGCGCGGAACTACCGAGAACCGCCTGGTCGAGGCCGTCGACCTGCTGCCGACCTTCCTTCAGGCACTGGGTGTACCCAGCGCGAACGAGCGCGTCGAGGGACATTCGCTTCTGCCGCTGCTGCGCGGAGGCGATTCATCAAAGTGGCGCGAGGCCGTGATCTCCGAGCTCGACTACTCCTACCGCGAGGCGCGGCGCATTCTCGGACGTGCGCCCGACGCATGCCGCGCCTGGATGGCGCGCAGCGATCGCTGGAAATATGTCCACTGGCAGGATCTGCCCTCGCAGCTTTTCGATCTCGAGAACGATCCCGACGAGTTCCACGACCTCGGCCGGGATCCAGGATACGATGCGACACGGCGCGAAATGCGCGCACGGCTGCTCGATTGGTTCATGAGTCTCAAGCGCCGGTTGACAGTGACGGACGAGCAAGTCGCATCGGCAACTGCGGCGCACAAACAAGCCGGTGTGTTCTTCGGGGTCTGGTAGGCTTATAACTGGTGAGCAAGACCGGGAGCCCGATGAACGACCGCAGTTATTCCACCGGTTCCGATCTCAACGCGCGATCAGCCGTTCGCGCGCTGGTCGCATCGCAGATTCGCGAAGTCGCCAACGCCGGTCTGGGAGATCCGGACATCGAAGCATTCTGGTTCGGCGAGCCCGACGAGGTTACGCCCGCCTACATCCGCGATGCAGCCGTCAACTCGCTTTCGGCGGGCGAGACTTTTTACACGCTGAACTTCGGCATACCCGAGTTGCGCGAAGCGATCGCAGGCTATCTTTCTCGCTTGCACCGACCGCTCTCGCCCGCCAACGTCGCCGTGACGGCGTCGGGCATGTCGGCGCTGATGCTGACAGTCGAAGCGCTGGTCAACCCAGGTGACCGTGTGGTGTGTGTGACCCCGCTGTGGCCCAATCTCACCGAGATACCGAAAATTCTGGGCGCCAATGTCGTGCGCGTGCCGCTCTCCTTCGGCGGCGACGCCTGGAGTCTCGACGTTGGGCGTCTGCTCGAGGCGCTCGAACCGGGCACCCGCGTGGCGATGATCAACTCGCCCAACAATCCCACCGGCTGGGCGCTCGACCGCGATAGCCAGCGTCGCATACTCGAGCACTGTCGCGCGCACGGTATCTGGATCGTCGCCGACGACGTCTACGAGCGGCTGTACTATTCGGGTGGTGCATGCGCGCCTTCATTTCTCGACATCGCGACTGCGGAGGACCGCGTCGTCAGCACCAACAGCTTTTCCAAATCCTGGCTGATGACCGGCTGGCGACTGGGTTGGATCATTGCACCCGAAGAGCTCATGACGGATCTGGGCAAGCTCATCGAATACAACACATCGTGCTCGCCGGTGTTCGTGCAGAGGGCCGGAGTGGTGGCGATCAACGAGGGCGAGCCAACGGTCGCCCACACGCTCGATCGCTTCCGCCGCGCGCGCGATTATCTCGTCGGGGCGTTGAACGCTCTGCCTGGCATCCACTTAGCGCCGCCCGATGGCGCGATGTATGCGTTCTTTCGCGTGGCTGGAATGGACGACAGCCTCACCTTTTGCAAACGACTGGTGCGCGAGGCCAAGCTCGGGCTTGCGCCGGGAAGCGCCTTCGGCCCCGAAGGCCGGGGCTTCGTGCGCTGGTGTTTTGCCGCCAGCGAGGAGCGCCTGCGCGAGGGACTTCGCCGTCTCTCGCGACATCTTCTGCGAGGCTAGGCCAAGCGCCCGGCGAGGCGGCGCGGCGGTCCCGCCAGTCTTCAAATCGCCTGCGCCAGAAGCGGTCCGAGGTAGATGTAAGCCATTCCCGCGAGCGTCGCGACGAAGAGCACGTGTTCCACCCGCGCCGTGAACCGTGACAACCCGCGGACGCGGCCGATGCGCGGCAACTCGCGAATACCGACGGTCCCTTTGCGAACGTTCTTCGACGGAAAGTGCGGCCGACGATTCCTTTGGTCCATGGCAGTTTCCTCTGCGGTGATGACGGGGACGACTTTACCTGTCATCATTGGCACCAGAAAAGATCCATAAGTAGCAATTTTTATGAGTCCAAACCGGGAAGGCTTCGACCTCGCCATCGATCTGCCCGAGCGTAGCTCCCGGCAACTACGACAGGATCTGCATCGGCAACTCCGGAGCGCGATCGTCGGCGGGCGCTTGCAGCCCGGATTGCGCCTTCCGTCCACCCGCGATTTGGCGGCCACCCTCGGTGTCTCACGCAATACGGTGGTTGCCGCCTACGACCTTCTCCTGAGCGAAGGTTATGTTTCGGCCGGCGGCCGCGGCGGCACCATCGTCGCCGACTTTCTTTCGCGACCGTTGCGGCGCGAGCGTGCGCGCGAAGCTTCCGGTCGCGATGCGCGACTCAGCCCGGCGTGGCGGGCACCCACTTCGCTGATCGCGATCGGAACGACTCGCCGGCGCTACGATTTCAGCATTGGCATTCCCGATTGGAAGTCATTTCCCTTCGAGGTCTGGCGTCGGCTCTCGGCCCGGGCGCTGCGAGCCGTCTCCACCAGCGGAGCGAGCTACGACGAACCGGAGGGGCGTCCCAAGCTGCGCGAAGCAATTGCCGGGCACATTTCCTTCGCGCGCGCCATCGCCTGCACGCCGCAGGACATCGTGGTCACCGCCGGAGCGCAGCAGGCGTTCGACTTGCTGGCCCGAATTCTGGTCACACCCGGCAGGACGGTTGTCGCAATCGAGGAGCCCGGCTATCCGTCCTTGCGCAACGTCCTCGCGGCGGCGGGTGCCAGAATCGCTCCCGTCCCGGTCGACGGCGACGGGCTCAAGGTCGATCGCCTTCCGAGCGATGCCAGGGTCATCTGCGTCACCCCCTCGCACCAGTTCCCGCTCGGGGTGCGCCTTTCGCTTCCTCGGAGAACGGCACTCATGGACTTCGCTCGGACACGCGGCGCAGTCATCATCGAGGACGACTACGACGGGGAGTTCCGTTACGCAGGCAGGCCGCTCGACGCGCTGCAGACACTCGACCGGAGCCAATGTGTTTTCTATGTCGGCACATTTTCCAAGAGCATGTTTCCGGCGTTGCGACTCGGCTTTGTCATCGCGCCGCCGTGGGCGAAGCATGCGCTGCTGGCGGCCAAGCAGCTTTCGGATTGGCACGCGCCGACCGTGGCTCAGGACATCCTCTCGGCATTCATCGCCGAAGGCCACCTTGCCCGTCATGTGCGCAAGATGCGCAAGGTTTACAGCGAGCGCAGGGAAATCCTGCTGACAGCCCTGGCACGCTTTTGCGGCGAGCACCTTCGAGTCGTCGGCATCGGAGCCGGGCTGCATCTCGCGACTTACCTCACGCGAAGGGCGCCGGTGGCGGGTTTGATCCACAAAGCGCGCGAAGCCGGCATCTGGCTGGACGACTGGCAAAAATTCGCGGCAGGGCATCACAGGACGGAGGGGCTTGTCTTCGGTTACGGCGCGATCGGATCGCATCAGATCGGCGACGCGGTTCGACAGCTTGCGAGGCTGATGAACTAGTTCGTGTGTAGAGCGGCCCGAGATCGAGCAGCCAGGCGCTTCGTCGCAGGACTCACGCGGGCAGTCCGCACAGCCGGTGCCGCTGCACCGCAAAAGGAAGATTCGCACCCGCTCACTGTTGACTGCAGCGTATGCTCGCCAGGAACTAACCAAGGTTCAGACCGGCCGAACCTTGCCATGAGCGAAGATCTCAAATCCAAGACTTGCGTGCCGTGCCGCGGCGGCGTACCGCCGCTGGAGCTAGAAGCGGCCGAAGGCTATCTGAAACAAACCCCGGGCTGGACACTCGTCGACCAAGGCCGGCGGCTTGAGCGCGGCTTCAATTTCAAGAATTTCAGGGAATCTCTGGATTTTGTGACCAAGGTCGGTTCCCTTTCCGAAAGCGAGGGCCACCATCCCGACATCAGCTTTGGCTGGGGTTGGGCCAAGATTTCATGGCAGACCAAGAAGATCAAAGGGCTTCACCAAAACGATTTCATCATGGCCGCCAAGACCAGCGAGCTCTCGGGCACCTGATCGGCGCGGCCAACCCTTCCAGCCGCCACCCACTCCAAGGAGCAGCCTGTAATGGAACGCAAAAAAGCCTCCGACTTTCCGCCCGAAGTCCTCAAGCTGTTCGATGGATATGTTCACGGCATGCTAACTCGCCGCGACTTTCTCGACGGCGCGGCGAAGTACGCCGTCGGCGGCTTCACCGCCGCCGCTATGCTCGAAAGCCTGCGGCCGAATTACGCGTGGGCGCAGCAGATCGCCAAAAACGACCCGCGCATCAAAGCGGAGTACGTCAATTATCCCTCGCCGCAAGGATCGGGCACGATGCGAGCATACTTTGTGCGACCAGCGAACGCTTCCGGAAAGCTGCCCGGGATCGTCGTCATCCATGAAAATCGTGGGCTCAATCCGTACATCGAAGATGTCGCCCGAAGATTGGCGGTGGAGAATTTCCTGGCCTTGGCGCCCGACGCGCTTACGCCCCTAGGCGGCTACCCCGGCGACGAGGAAAAGGCCGCACAAATGTTCGGCCAGCTCGATGCGACCAAGCGAACCGAGGATCTTCTTGCCGCCGTGCCGTACCTTCGGTCGCGTCCCGAGTGCAACGGCAAGATCGGCGCAGTGGGCTTCTGCTTTGGCGGAGGCATCGTCAACCTCATGGCCGTGCGCATACCAGACTTGGCCGCAGCGGTTCCGTTTTATGGAGCGCAACCCAGCGCTGCCGACACCGCCAAGATCAAGGCGCCGCTGCTGATTCATTACGCAGGATTGGACGAGCGCATCGACGCCGGCTGGCCGGCCTGGGAAGCGGCGCTCAAGGCGAACAACGTCAAGTATCAGGCGTACATCTACCCCAACACCAACCACGGATTCCACAACGACACGACGCCGCGCTACGACGAGGCCGCTGCCAAGCTCGCCTGGTCTAGGACCATCGCCTTCTTCAAGGAAAATCTGAAGGCCTGACCTGACGGTCGAGGCCGGCGGTCACGGCTTGGGGGCAACCGCGATGGCCGCGAGCTCCTCCTTTTTCACGTGCTCGATCGCCGGTCCGGTCACAGTGAGGAATTCCAGGTCGACGCTTGCCTTGTCGTTCGGGTTGAGCACCGACTGTTTGGTCGAACTGGTCGCAGTACCCAGGAGCTTGCCGTTCGCGTCGAAGACTTTCCCGGCGACCTTGACTTGCCCGACCGCGACATCGGCGAGATTCTGAACGCTGCCTTTGACGTGCAGGTGCCCCGCCGCGCACACGTAGGTGCCCGGCTCCATGCCCGCGTGCTTTTCCGCGGTTTGGACCTCCACTTTTACTTTGTCCTTGAGATCATCGGCAAGCGCAGCCGCGGTCGCGCCAAAGGTCACGATGGCGATCATGGACAACAAGGTCGATGGTTTCATGGAGCCTCCGGTCGACACGCGCGTCCGCTGGACTGGCGGCGTCTGAATTTCGCGTCGATGCGAAAGAAACATACGCCTAAGCCGCCTGCAGGATCAAGCGCTAATGGCTGTTCCTCGAGATTCATTCACTCTCGTTTGATCGGTCGGCGCGTTTAATCGTTCGGCGCAGCCGATAGCCCGTGACATGCAGCCGCGCCGTTCAATCGACCGGACGCTCAGCGGCGCTGCGGTTTCGGTTTCCGCTTCTCCGACTCGCGACGCAGATTTTTCAGCGACAGATTGATTTCGTCTCTCAGCCATTGGCGCAGCGCGACTAGCGGCGACCAATCGCGAAGGCTTGGCGGGTAGGCGAGATGATAGGGATGCGCCTGATCGTGGGTAATGGAGATCGGCGAGAGTTTCACCAGACGTCCATCGCGCAACGCGTCCGCCGCGAGGAGCTCGCGCCCCAGTCCTAACCCGAGGCTCTGCTCCGCTGCCTGCATCATCAAGCCCACATCGTTGAAGGTCGCTACCGGGGTGACTTTCGTGCGGACGCTGGCGGCGGCGAACCAAAGATCCCATATCTCTCGATCGCCCAGCAGCGGCTCGCGCGCGAATGCTTCGGGCGCAGCACCGAGGAGGCGCCGCGCGGCCGCGGGCGAGCCCACGACGATAAGCGGCATCGGTGAGTCGAACAGGCGCTCAGATTCCAAGCCTGGCCAGGGACCCAATCCCTGCCGCAGCCCGGCGTGGAAGCCGTCGCGCTGCAGATCGACCAGCTGGAACGAGGCGTCGATCTCCAGCGCAAGATTCGGGTGCCGCTCGCGCCAGCTGCCCATGCGCGGCAGCAGCCAGCGCTGGGCAAACGATGGCAATACCGTGACGCGAAGCCTTTGTGCCACACCGCTCGCTGCCGCCGATGCCGCCTGCACGCCGTCGTCGAGCTGGCTCAGCGCGCTCTGCACGCTGCGCAACAAAGCCTCGCCTGCCGGGTTGAGCACCACGCGACGCCCTCGGCGATCGAAGAGCTCGAAGCCAAGTTGCTCCTCGAGGCCGCGGATCTGCTGGCTGACAGCGCTGTGCGTGAGATGCAGAACTTCAGCCGCAGCACGCAGGTTCTGCAGCTCCGCGACGCTGCGAAAGGCGGAAAGAGTGTTGAGTGGCAGGCGGCCCATGCTGGTAAGCATATCTTACCAAAGTGGCCAGAACAAATCGATTCCCAACCGAGCTTTGGATTACTAAGCTTACCAGCGTTATCCATCGAATCGGAGCTCACCATGAATCACCCGGTCCGCACCTTTGTATCGACGCAGTCCGCCGGTTCTGCCTTGCGCCTTGCCGCCGCGTCGCAGGTGGCATTGCAGCGGCTTTCCCGCGCATGGCGCCGTTGGACGACTTTGCGCCACGTGCGTGAGACCGACGCCATGCGGGTGAACGATCACGCGCTCAGCGATGTCGGCGTCGTCCACGTGCGCACTTCCAGCGCTGAACGCCAAACATGGTCGCGCGTGTTCGACGGTGATCCCCGAAGCTTGCTCGCGGCTGCGCTGGTCGCGACCGCGATGCAAGCCTGGGCCGGCGACATTACCTCTTCCGGGCAGAGCGCAACAAATGCCGCAAACCCTCCCATGGTAGGGGTCTTCACCGGCGATTTCGTGAACGGCGCGCCGGTCTACCGCCTACCTCCGATTGCGGTCGTCGCCAATCGCAAGGCCCCAACAGAGCAGGCTCTCGAAAACGGTATCGTCCGCGCCAGGCAGGCGCGCGCCAAAGCTGCAGCGAAACCGCCGGCGTAACAGCCGCCGGCGGATTTTGCCTTTTAGTGAGATTACCGTTCGCGAAGTGAATTGCCGTCACATCTGGGCGAGGTTGCCGTTGACCATCCAGGGAGTGCCGAAGCGGTCGACCAGCATGCCGAATACTTCGGCCCAGAACGTCTTGTCCAGGGGCATCGTGACCTGGCCACCTTGCGACAACGCATCGAAAACTCGCCTCGCCTCGCCCGCGGTGGGATAGGTCAATGCCAGCGAAAAGCCCTTCATGCCGCCGTAGGGCTGACCGGTCATGGAGTCCGAAGCCATGAGGATGCCTCCATCGAAGCTCAATCGGGCGTGCATGATGCGGTCGGCGTTTGCGGCTGAAGCGCCCTTGCCTGCCAAAGGCGACTCGGCGTGCGTCATCATCTGCAACTCGCCGCCGAGCGTGCGTTCGTAGAACCGCATCGCGTCAGCGCAGTTGCCGTTGAAAATAAGATAGGCGTCGAGCTTAGACATGATTGTTCCTTTCGTGGATCTCGAGATCAGCGCTGGGTGGACTTCGCGAGACGATCGGCTTGCGCGCGCACACGTTCTTCCTGCTCGCGCAACTCGGGAGTGAATTCGGCGCCGAAGTCCTCGGCTTCGAACACCTGGCGGATCTCGATCTCGGAATCCTCGCCGGGCATCGGGTCCGGGCAGCGCTTCACCCAGTCGATTGCCTCCTGAATGGAATTTACCCGCCACAGCCAAAAGCCCGCGATCAGCTCCTTGGTCTCGGCAAAGGGGCCATCGACGACGGTACGCTTGCCGGCTGAAAATCGGACGCGCGCCCCTTTGGAGCTCGGATGAAGCCCCTCGCCAGCCAGCATCACGCCGGCCCTGACCAACTCTTCGTTGAACTTCCCCATATCGGCCAAGAGCTTCTCGCTCGGCATGACGCCCGCCTCGCTGTTCTTAGTTGCCTTGACTATCACCATGAATCGCATCGTTGTCTCCTGTGAGGTTTCCGTTTCGACGAGCCTGGCTTCACGGCAAGCGTGCTGGGAAGCGTGCTCATCCTCTGGTCGAATTAGGCGGCGGCAAATCGACAACCGCCGGCCCTCTTTGAGCAATCGACTGACGTTAACTGCGATAGCACCACCGTCCAAGACGCAAGCGCTGTATCAAGATCGACCTCCCGCCTGCTTTCACGTTCAGCCGCCTTTGCCTTTAGCGGTTTCCCAGCTGCCGCACGGGACGCACTTCGATGCTGCCCACGCGGGCGGGAGGGATTTTCGCTGCGAGTTGAATCGCCTCGTTGAGATCCCTCGCGTCGATCAGGTAAAAACCGGCAAGCTGTTCCTTGGTCTCGGCAAAAGGGCCGTCTGTCACCGACGTCTTCCCGTTGCGGACGCGCACGGTGGTCGCCGAATGAACCGATTGCAGCGCTTCCGCGGCAATGGAATGGCCGCCGGCACGCAGCGCCTCGCTGAAGGCCATGCAATCTCTGTCGGGGACTTCCTCCAAGCGTTGCTCGTCGAGGTACACCAGGCACAAATACTTCATCGTTCTCTCCGGATTGATTTGACCGCCTGCGGCTGCAGGTAGCAGGGCTCGAGTCCGAGACGATACGAGTTGATCCACCGCATCAAGGCGCGCCTCAAATCGAACCATGACCACGAGATAGGCCGGCCGGACCCGAGCTTCTTGCGCTCGTAAAGGAAAAGCGCGAGCGCCACCAGCGACCCGCCGGGCAGTAACAACTCGATGAGCAGGTAAGGACCCAGCTTCTGCGCGAGTCCTCGAAGTACCGTCAGGACACCCATGATTATCTCCTTTCCGTCTCTAGTCGAACGGGCAGGAGTCAAATCGACAACCGAAAGGAAAGATGTCTGCAGCCGAAGCCCACGCCGTGGCGATGGGCAATGCCCGGAAGGCGTCCGCGACGATTGCGACGCGGCCCGGTCGACCGGCGTCAGCGCGGCAGTTCGGCCTGGCGCCGCTCGAGGAACCGGCGTTCGGGCTCCTGGCGTGCGAGCGCGATAGCGCGCCCGTAGGCCGCTCGAGCTCGCGCCGTCTCGCCCATGCGCCGCAACAGGTCTGCCTGCGCCGCGTGCGCGAGGTGATAGTCCTCGAGATCGCCGCGAGCGAGTATGGCGTTGATCAGTTCGAGGCCGGAGGCCGGGCCGTCGCGCATCGCGACGGCGACCGCGCGATTGAGCTCGACCACGGGTGAGGGCTCGATCCGTAGCAAAACGTCATAGAGCCCGACGACCTCGCTCCAATCGGTGGCATCGGCGGTGGCGGCTTCGGCGTGGACCGCCGCGATCGCCGCCTGAACGCTGTAGGCTCCGAAGCGCCGCGATGCAAGCGCTCGTTCCACCAGCGCCACGCCCTCACGGATCAGGTCCTGATTCCAGGCCGAGCGATCCTGTTCGCTGAGCAGTATCAGATCACCTTCAGGTGACGTCCTGGTCTCGCGGCGCGATTCGTGCAGCAGCATCAGCGCGAGGAGTCCCATCGCTTCGGGCTCGGGAAGCAGGTCTACGAGCAGGCGACCCAGACGTATGGCCTCGGCGGATAGATCGACACGGGTGAGCGTACTGCCGGACGACGCCGAATAGCCTTCATTGAATACCAGATAGATCACACGCAGCACGCTGTCCAGCCGCTGAGCAAGTTCCTCCGGCTCAGGAACCTGATACGGGATGCGCGCTTCACGGATCTTCGCCTTGGCGCGCACGATGCGCTGCGCGAGCGTCGGCGCTGCGCTTAAAAATGCCTGCGCGATTTCCTCCGTCGTCAGTCCGCACACCTCGCGCAGCGTCAGCGCGACCTGTGCATCGGCTTGCAGCGCTGGGTGACAGCAAGTGAAGATCAGCCGCAGCCTATCGTCCTCGATGTTCTCATCCTCGCGCGACGCCGATTCGTCGGCGATGCCTTCGACTTGCTCGGCCACCTCGTCGTACGGGTCGAATCGCGCGAGTCGCCGGATGCCGTCGATGGCTTTGAACCGGCCGGCGGAAACCAGCCAGGCACGTGGGTTTGCAGGTACGCCATCGCGCGGCCACTGTTCGAGCGCGGCACGGAACGCGTCGTGCAGCGCCTCCTCCGCGAGGTCGAAGTCGCCGAGCAGACGAATCAGCGTGGCGAAGACTCGACGGGATTCGGCACGGTAGATTTCATCGACGACTTCGGCGACTGGTCTGGTAGAAGTGCTCATCGGCCTTGTCAGGCTAGTATCATAAAGACAGGGACCCAACAGCGATGGCGTGATTTCAGCAATGGCAAAGCCAGCCTCCGACACCGTCTTCGTCGGCTCGATTCCGAAGCTCTACGATACGCTTCTGGTGCCGCTGATCTTCCAGCCCTACGCCGACGACCTGGCAAAAAGGCTTTCGTCCCGGCGGCTCGAGCGCGTGCTCGAAGTCGCCGCCGGGACCGGCGTCGTGACCCGGGCGATGGCATCAACGCTACCGGAGCGCGTTTCGATCACCGCCACGGATCTCAACCAGCCGATGCTCGACTATGCCGCGGCGATTGGGACTTCGCGACCGGTCGAGTGGCGTCAGGCCGATGCGCTGCAGCTACCCTTCGCCGACCAGAGCTTTGATGCAGTGGTCTGCCAATTCGGAGCGATGTTCTTTCCAGACAAGGTCAAAGCCTTTGCTCAGGCGCGACGGGTGCTTCGGCCCGCCGGTGTGTTTCTGTTCAACGTCTGGGATCGCATCGACTATAACGACTTCGCCGACGTCGTGACCGCGGGTTTGCAGGATATGTTCCCGAGTGACCCGCCGCTTTTTTTGCGGCGAACCCCGCATGGTTACTTCGACGCCGCGTCGATCCGCAGCGATCTCGCGAACGCCGGCTTCGCCAAACCGGCAGAGATCTCTACCGTCGCGGCACGCAGTCGAGCGGCTTCGCCGCGAGTGCCGGCGGAGGCCTTTTGTCGCGGTACGCCTCTCCTAAACGAGATAACCGCCCGCGATCCCTCGCGTCTCGAGGAAGCCGTCGACGTTGCTGGGAGAGCGATCGCCGCACGCTTCGGCGACGGCCCCGTCGAAGGCAGGGTCCAGGCGATCGTAGTCAGCGTGGAGCGCTAGAGCGCCTCGACCTTCGCCTCGCGGCTGAAATAGCGGTGCGCTTAAGCTCGATTGCGAGATCGGGCGATCGAATGGCTTCCGCTCTGCCCGGCGTTTCCGTTGCTGGTCCGCAGCGGACGTCTAGCGGCCCGAGCTGCTCGGAACGTTATTCGTGCCACGCAAGGTTGCGTCCTGCACTGCCTGCCCACTCGAGTTTGTCACCTCGCGACTTGCAGCGCTGCTCGACTTGGACGGGATATGCGAGCCGGTGACTACCGTCCTGTCTGCCTTGTCCTCGGCCGTCATCGGGGTCGGTTCCATCGGAGCACAGGCACTGGTCAACGCGACTGCGAGAACGGCTAAAAGCCAGTCGGAACGCTTCATTCTTTATCCCCTCCTGAGATGCCGCCCCCGCGGCGAGCGCCGAGTTTACGCGAAGCCAGAGCGTCAAGCCATACTTCTGCGTTGTCTCAGTACTCGTCGCGGCGCCGCACCCAGAACGGGCCGCGATCGTCCTCGTCGCGTCCTTTGGGCACCAAGTCCAGATACTGGTAATCGACGCTGAGCATGTCGATGCCACGGGCGTAGGTCGAGTAGGTGTGAAACACGCTCGCCTTCGAGTCCTTGTAAAAAACGCTCACGCCCTCGCGCTCGGCCACACCCGGATCCTGGGTGGTGAAGTTGTAGAACGCCTTTTTGCGAGAAACCTCATCCGGCGTGAACGACACGCCGTAGTCGAAGTTGAAGTCCGTGTCCGCGGACGAGAGCCACTGGAAGGTCCACCCCATTCGCTTCCTGTAGGCGGCGAGTCTGGCGTAGGGTGCGCGCGACACGGCAACCATGGTGACGTCGCGGTGATTGAGATGAACGATGACGCCGTTGAAGTTGTCGGCCCAGCGCGAACAATGCGGGCATCCCGCTTCCCAGTCGGGACCGAACATGAAGTGATAAATGATGAGCTGGCTTCTGCCGTCAAAGAGCTGGGTCAGGGTTTGCCTGCCATCAGGGCCTTCGAAAACGTATTGCTTGTCGACCTTTTCCCACGGAAGCTCACGCCGCTCGCGGCTTAGCTCATCGCGCAGGCGAGTGAACTGCTTCTCCTTTGCCAGCAGTTTCTTTCGCGCTTCGATCCATTGATCTTTGGAGACGACCTGATGCTCGGTTGACATGAGACCTCCTAGAGGCATTGTTAACGCACCGGCCAAGGGTTGGCTTAAGTTTCAACTGCGGGTCAAGGCACTCGGGCGCTCAGGACCGGAACCATCCACACCGCGTAGCCTCTGGGGTCGCGGATATTGGCGATCATCTGTTGGAAATAAGCTAGCGCGGCATCGCGCGTGACCGGAGTCAGCTCGCCGATGACGTCGGCATAACCATCGCACCACGCTTCCAGGATCCCGGCAAAGGTCCCGCGCGGCACGCGCACGGTATCGATCACGATATAGTCGACGGTGATCGCTTCCAGTCCCATCGAGGCAAGGATCCCGAAGGTGTTCCGGCCGACGAACAGGTCCGTGTCAGTGGCCGCTCCGAAGGCCGCCGGCACCACATGCCAGAAGTCGCGTGGGTCGGGTGTTCCGCTCTGGAAATGCAGCATGCCGTAGTCTTCGGCGATCAGGTGCAGATAACCGCCGCGCCGGGTGACGCGCTTGAGCTCGGCGATGACTCGATCGGCATGCGGGATGGCGTGAATGACGTGCCGGCACACGGTGAGATCAAAGCTCGCTGAAGCCGCATCCAGGCCGAACACGCTTTGATGCTCGAAGCGCAACCGGGAACCGAAACGCGCATAGCGCGATCGCGCCAACTCGAGATGGGCGTCGACGATGTCGACGCCGAGCACACTGGCTCGTTCGAACAGCTCGGCCAGACGCGATGCGCCCTCACCTGTTCCGCAGCCGGCGTCGAGAATCGCCGGCGCTTCCGGGAGCGCATAGCGTCGCAGCAATGAAACTTCCTGCGGCCATATCGCCCGCGCCTGCGCCGCCAGGTTGCGCACCATCGATTCGTCGGCCATCTGCTTGGCCTGCGGATTCAGATCGGTCACCGCGGCTCTCGAATGGACGACCGGGCGGCGCGCCGTCAAGCGAACAACGCTTTGCGTCGCTGCAGACTCTCCGCGGGCCAGTATTTGTTGCGGTCGTAGTATTCCTCGACCGCAGGCGCGTCCGGCGGCAGCAATAGCCACGGCTGCTTGGACATAGTGAAGATGTGGATGTCAGGAGGCAGACGGTCCGGTTGGTCGAGCGTGCCGACGCGTACAAAGCGAACCTTGTCGCCGGCGCCTGCGTAGTTGCTCCAGACGGCGATGCGACAAACTGGGCAGCGCGTGATTTTCTGTCCCTTGCCGCTGTTCGAAGGCGTGTTCACCACTTCCGGCGAGCCACTCAAGAGAACGACCCGATCGGCCTCGATCATCGCGTTCAGCGCAAACGCGGATCCCGTCTCGCGCTGACACCAGCGGCAATGGCAACAGTGGACGAACAGCGGCCGGCTGGTCATCCGATAGCGTAAGGCGCGGCAGTCGCAACCGCCTTCGCAAGAAAATTCTTCATTGACCGTCATCTGCAACTCCTCTCGCTCAACCAACCAAGCCGGTATAGCGCAGCAGCCCGACGCGGCTCTTAGTCGCGCCGCGCCAGCCAAGCGGCGAGATCGCGCTTGAGTTTTTTCATGTCGGTCTCCCGTGTGTACATCATGTGCCCGGCGTCGTAGTAGTGATGGGTCACTCGCGCCAAGACTTCCGCCGGCGCGTCGAGCTGGGCGAGCGACCAGTCGGTAGCGCTGAACGGCGTTCCCAGGTCGTAATGGCCGCTGGCCACGAGCACTCTCAAGTGCGGATTGCGGCGCAGCGCGCGCGACAGATCGGGACTGGTGCATGCGAAGCCGTTGCCCTTCTGCTCGCCGCGGTTCCAGTTCCACTGCTTGTGGGCATCCATCGACAGAACTTCGTAGCGTGCCTGGGTGTCGACGCCGAGGCGCTCGCTCATGTACGCGTGCGCGGCCATGGTGTACGGCGCGGCGATCGCTTCGATGCCGGGATCGAATTCCCAGTCGCGCGTCCTGCTCGCGGCCATCGGGCCCGTCACCCGCGCCTCGAGCCTGCCGACGATCAATCCACGATCGCGCAGCAACTCGAGGAAAAAGGTGTTATCGCTTATGCGAAGATTCTTTTCCTCGAGCAGCGACTCGCTGAGTCCGGTGAGCTGCGCCGCACGCTTGATGACGCGGCGCCGCGCGCTATTCGACAGCCGTGCTCCGGCGTGCAGCGCCGCCAGATATTCCTCGGTTACAAACTCCTCCGCTGCGGTCCGCGCCGAGTCGGGCGATTCGCCCAGCGTACCCGAGAGCTTGCCGTGATATTGCGCCACGCAGGCGAATCCGGGCAGAAACAGTGCATAAGGCAGGTCGTTTCGCGGCGTGAATATGATGCTTTGCAAATCCATGGCGCACGAAACCAGAATGAGGCCCGACAGGGCGACGCCGATGTCCTGCAATTTGTCAGCTAGTGCCGCACCGCGCGTCGTTCCGTAGCTTTCGCCGGCGAGATAAACCGGCGAGCTCCAGCGTCGGTGGCGCCCCAGCCAGGTTCGAATGCATTCGGCCAGCGCCTCGACGTCACCGTCGACGCTGAGCATTTTTTTGCGTGCCTCCTCGCTGGCGGTAAGCGAGTAGCCGGTGTGCGGCGGATCGACGAACACCAGATCGAAATGCTCGAACCATGACTCCTGATTGTCTGTGACTGCGTACGGCGGTGCAGGCATCGTGCCGTCCTCGCGGATCACCACCCGCTTCGGCCCCAGCGCGCCCAGGTGCAGCCAGATGGAAGATGATCCGGGGCCGCCGTTGAAGACGAAGCACACGGGCCGCTTTGCGGGATCTGCGTTGTCGAGAAAATAGGACGTGGTGAAGACCGCCGCTTCCGGCTCGCCGCGCTTGTCATCGAGGCCGCCGGCGGTCACCGGAATGAAATCGGCCACCGCGCCGTACTTGAGCGTGTGACCGTTGATCCCGATGCTGGCCTCGCTCTTGCGTGCCTCGGTCGCGAGCAGCTTGTCGACCTTCTCGCGGAGCCGCTTTTTTGCTTCGTCGTTGGGAGGGGCGTTGGCAGGTTCGGTCATGGAGATATCGGCACGGTTCGGGGACCGGGGAGTATTTCGGGATTGCGCGGCGCGGTCAACCGCGATCCCCTGATGGGCACTGGAGTCTTCCGGGCCGTCCGCTGTAGCCCACGAGGTGTCGGCGACGGTACGGGTATAAAGCTTGCATCGGACAAGGCATGGCCAAGTACGGACATGGTCTGCGTGCGTCGGATTTGAGCCTGGTGGACATGGCGGATCCGGAGGCCGACTCGAGAGCGGCAGTCAGTGTGCCGCCTGGCGTCACTGAAAATGCAGCTGCGATCCCCGCAATAGACCGTTTTCTAGCCGAAGCGGAACGGGAGCTCGAAACGGGTCAGCTGGACCAGCCGCTTTGGGCGCATGCAGTCGTTCAGGCCGGCGGCGACGAAAAGCTCGCCAGACCTGCCTATCTCAAGGCTCGCGCGACGGCGCTGCGCCTGGAGATGCGAAACCGGCGCGCCCTTCGAGTGGCGCGGCGCGAGCGTGCCATTTCCAGCGCGAACGGCTCCCTGGCGGGAGGGTCGGGCCGAGGCGCAACTGAGAAATATGGCTTCACCGGTCTGACTCGCACACAGCTCGCCTGGCTCACGGGCATTCTGTCGTTCCTGCTGGTCGCGGCGGCGTTGATCGCATTCAGAACAGGAGGCCAACCGCAGCAGCTGGTCGCCGCCAGCGCGGCGCGGCCGGCGGCGCAGCCCAAGCCTGGGGCTGCCGCTGCCGGCACGGGACCGGGCGCGACGGGAGCGATTGCGCGCGAGGACTTCGAGGCCCGGGTGCAGGAACTCAAAGAGGCAGGCAATTGGAACGTGTTGGTTCTCTATGCGGCCGAATGGACTCGAAACCATCCGACCAATGCCCAAGCATGGAAGGAGCTCAGCGTCGGTTATTCCAGGATGCGGCAGTTCAGCGATGCCCTCGAAGCCGCCACCAAAGCGGTCGAAATGGCACCGCGAGATGCGGCGCTGTGGCGCAACCTCGGTCAGGTCAATCTGGCTTTGAACGACCAACCTGCCGCCCTCAGCGCATTCGAAAAAGCGGTCGAACTCGACACTCAGGACGTCCCGAGCCTTGTGCAAGTGGGCGTACTCCACTTGCAGCTCGGCGGACTGCCCAATGCACGCAGTGCACTCAACAAGGCGCTCGCAATCAGTCCCGGCGACACTGACGCGCTCTGCGCCTTGTCGTCCGTCGCGCAGCGCGAGGGGCGCGCCAAGGAAGCGGAAGCACTGGCATCACAAGTGAACTCATCCGGCGGCCGATGCCGCGACCTCACGCCCGGCGAAAGCACGACGGTGAGCGCTGCCAAGGCCGCTAAGCCCAAGCCCGGATCGACCTCCCAGCGCTGATCCGAGCACCAAGAGGCCGGGATCGCGGCGCAGGCGCGGACGGTGCTTTCAAAGCGGATCAGTGTCGGCTATGGCGTGGCGGCTAGGAATTGATGCACGAACGCGATCGCCATGCTGCCTTCGCCTACTCCCGAAGCGACACGCTTGATCGATCCGTGCCGCACATCGCCTGCGGCGAAGACGCCGGGGATGCTCGTTTCCAATAGGAAAGGATCGCGCTCGAGCGGCCACGCGCCGGGCTCTTCCCGCATCTGATCCATCACATCGCGACCAGTGCAGATATAACCGTTGCTGTCGCAAATCAGTGTGCGAGGAAGCCATTCGGTCTTGGCGTCGGCGCCGATGAACGCGAACACCGCGGCCGCCGGCTCGACGGTAACGGCGCCGGTATCGCGGTTCTCGACTGCAATCGCTTCCAGCCGATGCTCGCCCGTGACGCGGACGATGCGGCTCCGTACCCGGACCTCGATGTTGTCCTTGGCGCCAAGCTGCTGGATCAGGTAATGCGACATGCTGTCGGCGAGCGTGCGTCCGCGAACCAGCAGCGTGACCTTTCGCGCGTAGTTGGCGAAGAACACGGCGGCCTGCCCTGCGGAGTTGCCGCCACCAACCAGGAACACGTCTTCGCCTGCGTAGTTCATCGCCTCGGAGCGCGCCGCACCGTAGTAGATGCCGCGTCCGAGCAAGGCGTCGGCGCTGGGCAATTCGAGCTCTCGCCAGGTCACCCCATTGGAGAGAATCAACGTGCGGGCGCGAACCCGATCGCCTCCGTCCAGAACGACCGCACGCTCGTTGCCCGCAGCATCGAGTCCGACAACTTCGCGCGCGACCACGATCTCGGCGCCGAATCGCTTCGCCTGCTGTAGCGCCCGCGTTCCCAACTCGTCGCCGGAGAGACCGGATGGAAAGCCGAGGTAGTTTTCGATGCGCGTCGATGTGCCGGCCTGCCCGCCCGGCGCCTCGCGTTCGATGAGAACCGTGCGCAACCCCTCGGATGCGCCGTACACCGCGGCGGCGAGCCCGGCTGGACCGCCGCCAACGATCGCCACATCGTAGACCTCGCCATTGGGCCTGGTCTGCAATCCGAGCTTCTCGGCAAGCTCGCGCAAGGTCGGTGTCACCAGCCGCTCGCCATCGGGCAGCACGACCACAGGAAAGCGATCGCCCGGCCGAGGCGGCTCGACTTCCCCGTGTAAATACGGTCGCGTCGGATCCAGCCAGCGGAAGGTCATGCGGTTGCGCACCAGAAAATCGCGCAGCTGATGACAGGCGATGTCGTAGCGGTGTCCGACGATGGTCAGCTTGGGCGGCGGCGCCTCGGTCATCAGTGTGCGCAGGCGTGAGAAGCGCTGCGACATCGTCTGCATCAGCTCCGAGGAAAAGGTCGAGCACGCGCCAAACAGCTCGGAGAAGTCGCCGGGATCGAGCTGCGCCACTCGCGAAGCTCGCAGCGCGCGCAGGCTTGCGACCGCCGGCGCACCGAGCAGGAGCGGCAGCTCGCCGAAGTAATCGCCCTGACGATAGACATTGACCTGCCGATCGGCGCCGTGGACGATCTTTCGCACCTCGATCTCGCCGTCGATCAGCATGAAGAACGACGGCTGCTCACCTTCCTGCAGGAGCCAGTCGCCCTCGCGCAGACGCACGTCAGCGAGACGCGACGCGAGCGCGCTCGCCTCGGCGTCGGGTAACGACGAGAACAGGGGAACGGTGCGCAGCTCCTCGGCGCTGATCATTGTCTCTTCAATCGCGATCGCGGCGCGACTTCGGCACGGACGGCAACAGCTGCATGAATGAGTTCATCAGCGTCGCGGTCTGGCTCATGAAGAACTGCGCCGCATCGCGGACGACGCTCTCGTAGACGTTTCGGTCCAGCTCTCCTTCGAAGCTTTCGGATGTCAGCTTGCCGTCCTCGAAGCTGGTCTTGCGCGACTTCACGCG
>DATFSE010000010.1:0-76897 GCA_035262745.1 Casimicrobiaceae bacterium
CGAAGCCCGCCATGCCTTCGGCGGCTTTCCCCGTAGCCGTGCCGCTGTATGTTGTCGCCGTTTCCCCGGGACAGTCGATCGTAAATGAGCGCAAGTTGTTTACGATCGGTTTGATGAGCGCGCAACCGCCCGCGTAAGTCCTGTTGTCCAGGTAAAACTGTTCGTAGCGGGTACGCAAATCAGACAACGCGGAAGTTGCCTCGATAATCTTTCCGCGCTTGACGTAATCGGCGTAGTTGGGAAGCGCGATAGCAGCGAGAATGCCGACGATCGCCACGACGATCATCACTTCGAGCATGGTGAAACCGTTCGCGCGCACTGGCGCGACGGCGACGAGTTGAGGCAACGCGGCGGCTCCCCTTGACGTCACGAATCTTCCCCTTTTTGGCCGATGCGATGGTATGCCCCAGCCCGGCAACGGGCAACGCAAGCCGATTAGAGGTATTGCCAACGGAACAGACGGTTACGACGCTGACGGAAGTCCGATAGGCGGCGACGCACCGGCAACTCAGGGACAAATCTCCGATGTTTTGTCGATTCTTGGGCGTCCGCTGTTCGCCAGCACGACTTTGAGGGCATTTTGCCCAGGCTTGCAGACCACAAAGGTGCCCATTTGCAGACCGCCGTCCAGGAGTCTGGCGTGCCCGAGGCTGGTAAACGAAACGTAGTCCGCGATCGGACGATTGCCTTGGATAGAAATGCCGTCGGGGGCGGCCCCTTCCTTGTGCAGGACAATCTCGTCGTCCTCGACCTGCCCGTTGTGATTCTCGTCCACGTACACCAGCCACCCCGAACTCCAGTCGCCGTGATCGGTGCACTGGACGCGATCGCGAGTCTTGCAGACGTTTACACGATAGCCGTGCTTGATCGCTTCGCTCCTCGCGAGTTGCAGCGTTTCGGCGAGGTGGCGTGCTTCATTGGCGAGCCGTTGCGACGCCATCCAGCCGGAGTACGCAGGCGGTCCAAAAGTAAGCAGCACGCCAAAAATCGCCAGTGCCGTTAATAGCTCGATCAGCGAAAAGCCGCCAGCCAAGCGCCGGTTTAGGACTCGGCATTTCAGTTCCGCCATACGTCGCCTCCAGTAGCTGCCGGCAACCGCCGACACCCGGAGGAATGGTAGGGCTTCACATCGGGAAATAACTTTGCCGAACGGCCTAAGCCTTTGGATGGATTGACCAAAGTAAGGAGGCTTTGCAGCCGCCCTAATGGCGAACCCCAGATGCGGGCGTTTGCAGGCCTATCCCAGGGACCCCATGCGATAATTCGCAGTGTTCCCGCCCAGCGCTCCCATTCCCTCCCAGTGACTGCCGCTCAGCGTCGGCCATCGCCGCAAAGCGTCCGCTTCGCTTGGGACGACCCGCTGTTGCTCGAGGAGCAGCTTACGCCGGAGGAGCGCATGGTGCGCGACACGGCGCGCTCCTACGCGCAAGAGAAGCTGTTGCCTCGTGTCACCGAGTCCTTCCGGCACGAGCGCTCGGACCCGGCGATTTTCAGAGAGATGGGCGAGCTTGGTCTGCTTGGAGCGACGCTTCCCGAGCGCTACGGCGGAGCGGCGTTGAACTACGTCTGCTACGGCTTGATCGCGCGCGAGGTCGAGCGTGTCGATTCCGGCTACCGGTCGATGATGAGTGTGCAGAGCTCGCTGGTGATGCATCCGATCCATGCATACGGCTCGGAAGCGCAGCGGGAAAAGTATCTGCCGAAGCTTGCGCGCGGCGAGCTGATTGGGTGCTTCGGTCTGACCGAGCCCAACCACGGGTCGGATCCGGGGTCGATGGCGACACGGGCGAAGACGGTTCCGGGTGGCTATCGACTTTCAGGGTCGAAGATGTGGATTTCGAATTCGCCGATCGCCGATGTGTTCGTCGTCTGGGCGAAGACCGACGATGGGCGTATCAACGGCTTCGTTCTCGAGAAGGGGATGAAGGGACTCTCCGCTCCGAAGATCGAGGGAAAGTTCAGCCTGCGCACCTCGGTGACGGGCGAGATCGTCATGGACGAAGTGTTCTGTTCCCAAGACTCGCACCTGCCCGGGGTTTCGGGACTCGCCGGACCCTTCGGCTGCCTAGACAGCGCCCGTTACGGCATCGCTTGGGGTGCGCTCGGCGCCGCCGAATTCTGCTGGCACGCAGCTCGCCAGTACACCCTCGATCGAACGCAGTTCGGCCGGCCGCTGGCGGCGAATCAGCTCATCCAGAAAAAGCTGGCCGACATGCAAACTGAGATCACGCTCGGACTGCAAGGCTGCCTGCGACTGGGCCGGCTCAAGGACGAGGGCAAGGCGTCGCCGGAGATCACCTCGATCATGAAGCGCAACTCCTGCGGCAAGGCGCTGGAAATCGCCCGAATGGCGCGCGACATGCATGGGGGCAACGGCATCGTCGACGAGTTTCACGTCATCCGTCACATGCTGAATCTCGAGACCGTCAACACCTACGAGGGTACGCACGATGTGCACGCGCTGATCCTGGGTCGTGCGCAGACCGGGATCGCGGCGTTCAACTAGTAGCCGTTCGCAGATCAGCCGATAGCGCTAACAAGCCCTGAGCATCGTCGCGCTCGGGCGCCGGATCCGAAGCGTCTTTAGCCATGCAGCTTTATTCCTATTTCCGCTCTTCCGCGGCGTACCGCGTGCGCATCGCGCTCGGCCTGAAGGGCGTCGCCTTCGAGTACGTTCCGGTGCATCTGGTCAAGGGCGAGCAGCGAGACGATCGATATCGGGCCCTCAACCCGCAATCGCTGGTGCCGGTGCTGATCGACGAAGGGCGGATCATTACCCAATCGCTTGCGATCATCGAATATCTTGAGGAGCGCTACCCGAATCCACGGTTGCTGCCGGGCGCGCCAGCCGAGCGTGCGCGCGTTCGCAGCATAGCGCTGTCGATTGCATGCGAGATTCATCCACTCGACAACCTGCGGGTGCTTCAATATCTGGTGCGCACGCTCGGGGTATCGGAGGAGGCGAAGAACGTTTGGTATCGCCACTGGATCGATCTGGGACTCTCGGCACTGGAAAGCCAGCTCGCCAACGATCGTGCCACCGGCACGTTCTGCCATGGCGAGACGCCGTCTCTCGCCGATATCTGTCTCGTTCCGCAGCTGGCCAACGCGCGTCGTTACAACATACCGCTCGACGCGTATCCTACGCTGACACGCATCGATTCGAGTTGTCGCGCGCTCGATGCGTTTGCGGCGGCGGCACCAGAGCGTCAACCGGACACCGCTTGAAGATCCGGTATCGTTAGTCAAGGTCGCGGCACGAGCTTAGCGAGCCTCTTTTAGGCGCCACCCATTCACTTCGGAGGACACAGCCGTGAGATATGCGCTCGACTGCTGGGAGATTCCCTCGGTGCCGGTCGCCGGCAGCGAGCAATTGTTCCCGGTGAGACACATCTATTGCGTCGGCCGCAACTACGCCGAGCACGCCAAGGAAATGGGCGGCGATGCCACCAAGGAGCCGCCGTTCTTTTTCACCAAGCCGGCTGACGCCGTCGTGCCGGTGGTGCCGCCAGCCACCGGCGGCGTACGCTACCCGCGGGCTACTCATAATTATCAGCACGAGATCGAGCTCGTGGTTGCGATCGGCGGCAGCGGCGCTGAGCTCTCGCCCGACCGCGCGCAGCGACTCGTTTACGGCTACGCAGTGGGGCTCGATATGACTCGACGCGATCTGCAGAATGCGATGCGCGAGATCAAACGCCCATGGGACATCGGCAAATCCTTTGCCCAGGCCGCGCCCATCGGCCCAATACACCCCGTGAGCGAAGTCGGCTACTTGAGCCGGGGCCGGATTTCGGTCGAAGTCAATGGAACGCCGCGCCAGAAAGGCGACCTTGCGGACATGATCTGGGATGTTCCGCACGTGCTGCACTTCCTGTCGCAATACTACGAGTTGCTCCCTGGCGACTTGGTCTTTACCGGTACGCCCGCGGGCGTCGCTGCGGTCTCGCCGGGGGACGTTCTGGTCGGGCGCATCGAGTCGCTGGGCGAGCTCAAGATTCGCATTGAGCCGCTGCTTGGACCCGCCCCCGCATGACCCTGCTCTCCGACGATTTCATCGAGCGCGAATACAATCTCCGAGCGGCGTTTCCCGACCATCCGCAGTGGTTCGCGCGCTGGGCCGCCGACAGCGTCACCAGTCGGCAGCGCCTCTCGTGCATCCTCGACCTGCGGTACGGCGCAGGACCGAAGCAGACGCTCGATCTGTTTCCCGCGCCGCGGTCGGCAGCAACGCTAATGTTCATTCACGGCGGCTACTGGCGAGCCCTCGACAAGCAGGAACATTCATTCGTCGCCGGGCCGCTGGTCGAGCGCGGCGTCGGCGTGGCGGTGATCAACTACGACCTGTGCCCGGACGTCAACGTGGCGCAGATCGCCGAGCAATGCCGCGAAGCGGTGCTGTGGCTCAAGCGCGAAGGTGCGCACTATTCGATGTCCACGGACAGCCTCGTCGTCGCCGGCCATTCGGCGGGTGGGCACCTCGCCGCGATGCTCCTTGCGACCGACTGGGCGGCGCGTGGCCTGTCGGCGGAATCGATCGTCGCAGCCTCGGCGATCAGCGGAGTATTCGATCTTGAGCCGCTCGTGCGCGTTTCGTTCAATTCCGACCTGCGGCTCGACGCCCAGCAAGCGCGCGAGCTGAGTCCCGTCCATCTCAAGGCGCAAGTGCGGGCGCCGTTGCTCCTCGCGGCAGGCGCGGATGAAACGAGCGAGTTCATCAGACAGTCGCGCGTGCTCTGGCGGCGCTGGCCTGAAAGTCGTCCCCGAGGCAGCGCCGGACCGCTGCTCATCCCGGGCAAGCACCATTTCTCCGTCTTGAGCGATCTTGGTGATCCCGCGAGCGAACTGGCAACGCAATTGCTGAAGCTCTTCGATGGCCGCGAAGTATAATGATGTAGCGCAACGCAAGCCCTTAGGCGATGGCAAAAATTCCCCGTCTGCATGCAGTCAGCGGCGCCGAGACCAAAGCTCCGGCGACGACGCCAATCAGCCCGATACCGCAGATCATCGCCGAGCTCAAGGTTGGCCGCGTCGTCATCCTCGTCGACGAGGAGGACCGCGAGAACGAAGGAGATCTCGTCGTCGCGGCCGAGGCGGTGACTCCATCGGTCATCAACTTCATGGCGCGTTTCGGTCGCGGGCTCATCTGCATGCCGATTACCGAGGAGCACGCGCGGCAGCTCGACTTGAAGCCGATGGTCCCGGTTAACCGCTCTGTCCACGGCACCAACTTCACGGTATCGATTGAAGCCGCGCAAGGTGTAACCACCGGCATCTCCGCCGCTGACCGCGCACACACCATCCGCGTCGCCTGCGCGTCCGGAGCGCGACCGCAGGATATCGTTCAACCTGGGCACGTCTTTCCGCTGATCGCGCAGCCTGGCGGGGTTCTTGCGCGCGCAGGTCACACTGAGGCCTGTTGCGACCTGGCGCGCCTTGCTGGATTCTCGCCGGCGGCGGTGCTGTGCGAAGTGATGAACGACGACGGAACGATGGCGCGCCTGCCCGATCTCGTCAAATTCGCGCAGACGCATTCGTTGAAGATTGGCGCCATCGCCGACCTCATTCACTATCGCAGCGAAAACGAGAAGCTCGTCGAGCGCGTGGGCGAGCGGCCGATACGCACCGCGGAGGGCGAATTCAGACTCGTAACCTACCGCGACAAGCTGACCGACGCGACACATCTCGCGCTGGCGCAGGGTGAGATCGCCGCGCAACGGGAGACGCTGGTACGAGTGCACGAGCCGCTTTCGGTCGTCGATCTGCTCGACTACGGCAGCCGTACCCATTCTTGGACTATCCCTGCCGCGCTTAAGCGCCTCGCGGAAGCGCCAGCTGGAGTACTCGTGCTGCTTCATCGCAACGAATCGCCGCGGGAGTTGCGCGAGCGCGCCGTCATTGACCAGCCGCGCAGCGACAATCGGATGGATCTCCGCAACTACGGCATCGGCGCTCAGATTTTGCGTGATCTCGGCGTGGGCCGGATGCGCGTGCTGGCGCAACCCAGGAAGATGCCGAGCATGGCCGGCTTTGGTCTGGAGGTGGCTGGCTATGAGGGATCGCCTGCGAACGGCCGCTGAAGCTGACAACGGCCCGCGTTACGCTTCCGGCCGAGCTTGCGGTTAGATCGGGTTTAGCGCTGCATCGAACATGCCCATACGCAAGATCGCACCCAGAACTCGCGCCGAGCACGCGCGGGTGGGTATCGTGGTGTCGCGCTTCAACGCCGACATCGGCGAAGCGCTCCTGGCCGCCGCGCTGCGAGCCCTCGACGAAGCAGGCGTTTCTTCCCACGCCATCACCATTGCCAGCGTTCCCGGCGCCTTGGAAGCGCCGCTCGCTTTGCAGCGCATGGCGCAGACCGGCGACTACGACGCTCTGGTCGCACTCGGTGCTGTCATTCGCGGCGAGACCTATCACTTCGAAATTGTCGCCAACGAGTCCGCCGCCGGCGTGGCTAGCGTACAGCTCGAGTTCGGCATTCCCATCGGCAACGGCATTCTGACGACGGACACCGAAGAGCAGGCGCGTCAGCGCACCGAATCCAAGGGTCGCGACGCGTCGCTGGCGGCACTTGAGATGGCCAACCTGCTGGATCAAATCGATGAGCAGTAGTCCGCGCCGTCGCTCGCGCGAACTCGCGCTGCAGGGGCTGTACCAATGGCTGCTGTCGGGAACGGATCCATCGACGATCCGCGCCCAGCTTGCCGGTTCCGGCGGGTACGCCAAGTGCGATGCGAAGTTCTTCGACGTTCTGTGGCACGGTGTCAGCGGCGACTTCGACGGCCTGCTTGCGGCGCTCTCCCCCTATCTGGACCGCGCGCCACGCGAGCTCTCTCCCATAGAAAAGGCGGTGCTGGTGATCGCCGCGTGGGAATTGCTGCGCTCGCCTGAAGTCCCCTATCGCGTCGTCATCGACGAGGCGGTCGAGCTTGCCAAAGTCTACGGCGCGACCGACGGCTACAAGTTCGTCAACGGCGTGCTCGACAAGCTCGCCGCTGCCGCGCGCGCGCCGGAAGTCAGCGCAGCACGCGCGTAGCGCCGTGGGAGCAGTCGCACCGGCGTCGATGCCAGCGCTTGGCGAATTCGAGTTGATCGACCGGTTCTTCAACCGCCCTTCCCGCAGCGCAATTCTGGGAATCGGTGACGATGCAGCGCTGGTTCGGCCCGCGCCCGACACCGAGATGGCCATATCGGTCGACATGCTTGTCGCCGGGCGACACTTCTTCGCAGACACCGATCCGGAATCGCTCGGCCACAAGACCCTCGCAGTGAATCTTTCCGACATGGCGGCGATGGGAGCGACGCCCCGCTGGGTGCTGCTCGCCGGCGCGCTGCCGCAGGCGCGGGCGGAGTGGCTGCAGGCTTTTGCTCGCGGATTCTTCGCGCTCGCCGATGCCTACGGTGTCGAGTTGATCGGCGGCGACACGACCCGAGGGCCGTTGACCTTGTGCGTCACCATCCTCGGCCAAGTGCCTTCAGGGCAGGCACTGACGCGCAGCGGGGCGAAGCCCGGCGATACGATCTGGGTCTCCGGACCCCTGGGGGATGCGGCGCTTGCACTCGCTCACCACTCGGGGAACATCCAGCTATCTTCCGCAGAGCGTGCGCGCTGCGATGCGGCGCTCAACCGACCCAATGCTCGCGTGGCGCTGGGCGAGCGCTTGCGCGATGTCGCCACGGCTGCCATCGATCTCTCTGACGGGTTGACAGGGGATCTCGGCCACGTGCTCGATGCGTCGCGGGTCGGCGCCAAATTGGAACTCGCGGCCATACCGCGAAGCGCGGCGCTGGACGCGCGCCTGCGCGGACCAGAACGCGAGTGCGCGTTGAGATGTCTGCTCGCGGGGGGCGACGACTACGAACTGTGCTTCACCGTGCCTCCACTTAAAAGAGCGCAGGTCGATTCGCTCGGACGTGAACTTGGCCTTGGTCTTGCATGCATCGGCGTCGTCACCGAGGGCTCTGCGCTGCACATCGAGGACGAAGCGGGTCTGCGGCTCGAGCCGCTTCCCCATGCCTTCGACCACTTCGCAGATTAGCGCTCATGGCGCGTGCGCCGACCGTGAAGTTTCTTTTCGCGCATCCGGCGCACTTTCTGGCGCTGGGGTTCGGCGCGGGCTTGTCCCCTGTCGCGCCTGGCACAGTCGGCACCCTGGTCGGCTTGCCGCTCGCGGCGTTGTTGCGAACCTACGCTAGCGATGCCGGTTATCTCGTCGCGCTGGCGGTCGGGTTCGCCATCGGTGTGTGGGCGGCGCACCGAACCGGCCGGGATCTGGGCGTAGCCGACCACGGAGCGATCGTCTGCGACGAAATCGTGGCATTTATGCTCGTGCTGTTCTTCGTCGGAACGGACCCGGTGCGCCAGGCGTTCGGGTTTTTGCTGTTTCGCGTGTTCGATATTTTGAAGCCGCCCCCGGCGCATTTGATCGATCGCGAGTGGCACCATGGCTTCGGCGTAATGGCCGACGATATCGTCGCCGCGTTCTATGCGCTTCTGGTGATCGCGCTCTGGCAGCGGGTGGTCGGGTGAGAGGCAGTCGAAAGACAACTCTGGCCGAAGCCCGCCGGCTGGAGGAGCGCGCGCTCAATGCCTCCGGAGCGTTCCAGTCGCTCGCTTATGACGGCTGGCTGATCGGCTATCGGCCCGGACCGACCAAGCGGCTGCGCTGCGTTAATCCACTTTATCGGTCGACGTTGCCGCTGGCGGAAAAAATCGAGTGGTGCGCGCGCTTCTACGCAACAGCGAAGTTGCCGGCGATCTTCCGCATGCTGCCATTCGCGCAGCCGCGCGATCTCGATCGAGCGCTCGACCGCGCGGGGTGGCGCGAATTCGAGCGCACCGTGGTGCAGCGCGCCGACCTGACTCGATCGGTGCGCATAAAGTCTTCCGTCTCCGTGGAGATCATCGCACCGCCTCAGTGGGACCGTGCCGTTGCCGGACTGCTCGAGTTGGAAGACGAGGCGCTCGCGGCCGCGATCGAGCGAGCGCGCAACTATCCGCTGCCTCACACCGGCGCGCTCATCCGTCACAATGGTACGGTGGCGGCGTGTGGCCTGCTCAAGATCGAAGGCGATCATGCTGGACTGTTCGCCGTGACCACCGCCGAGGCGCTTCGCGGCAGGGGCTTGGGAACGGCCGTTGTTGCGGCGCTGCTCCGCGAGGCGCGACGGCGCAGGGCGCGCGTGGCATACCTGCAGGTCACCGCAGATAACGATGCCGCGCTGGCGCTGTATCGCGCCTTTGGCTTTACCCGGGCCTACGATTACTGGTACCGCGCCCGTCCCGGCGAGCAATACTAGAGCCTTGTGATTCGGCCGCGAATCGAGCCATGCACATCGACCACGATCTCTACGCCCTGGCGGTCGAGCTTGGCCGCGTAGCGCTGGCCGATCGCGCCACCGTTGCCGTCGCTGAGTCCTGCACTGGTGGCCTCGTTGCAGGTGCGATCACCGCGGTGGCCGGCAGCTCCGACTGGTTCGATCGCGGCTATGTGACTTATTCGAATGCGGCCAAGATCGATGAGCTTGGCGTTGCGCCGGCGACTATCGAGCGCTTCGGCGCGGTCAGCGTCGAGACCGCGGCGGAAATGGCGCGAGGTGCTCGTGAGGCGAGCCAGGCGCATTTGAGCGTGGCGGTTACGGGAATCGCCGGACCCGCCGGCGGAACTCCGGAAAAACCCGTCGGGACCGTGTGTTTCGCCTGGGCCGGTCCCGCCGGAGTGGATTCCGAAACGCGGCACCTCGAGGGCGATCGGGCAGGGATTCGCCGAGAGTCGGTGCGCATAGCGCTTCGAGGCCTCATTGACCGTCTGGCCTAGGCCAAATGAGGGCTGTATCGAACGATCGTTCTATGCCATAATCGGTTTGTCTCGAGTGACAACCCAAAAAGGCGCGACATGAGCAATGGACTGGGCAGGGCCAACGGAATGAACATCATGGACGACAACAAGAGCAAGGCGCTGGCGGCGGCGCTGGCGCAGATCGAGAAGCAGTTTGGCAAGGGCTCGATCATGAAAATGGGCGAGGCCCAGGCCCAGAACGATTTGTCCGTGGTGTCGACCGGATCGCTCGGCCTGGATATCGCCCTGGGGGTTGGCGGTCTGCCTCGTGGCCGGGTAGTCGAGGTTTACGGGCCGGAGTCCTCGGGAAAGACGACGCTCGCGCTGCAGGTCGTTGCCCAGGTACAAAAAGCGGGCGGTGTGGCCGCATATATCGATGCGGAGAACGCGCTCGACCCCATCTATGCCGGGAAGCTCGGCGTCAACGTGGGCGAGATGCTGATCTCGCAACCCGACACTGGCGAGCAGGCGCTGGAGATCGCCGACATGCTGGTTCGCTCCGGCGGGGTTGATGTGATCGTCATCGATTCGGTCGCCGCGCTGGTGCCCAAGGCGGAGATCGAAGGCGAAATGGGCGACCAGCTTCCCGGTTTGCAGGCGCGATTGATGAGCCAGGCGCTGCGCAAGCTCACTTCGAACATCAAGCGCGCCAACGTGCTGGTCATCTTCATCAATCAGATACGCATGAAGATCGGCGTCATGTTCGGCAACCCCGAGACGACCACCGGCGGCAATGCACTCAAGTTCTACGCGTCGGTTCGATTGGACATCCGCCGCATCGGCTCGATCAAGAAGGGCGAGGAAGTCGTAGGCAATGAGACCCGGGTCAAGGTGGTAAAGAACAAAGTCGCGCCGCCGTTTCGCGAAGCACTGTTCGACATCCTCTACGGGGAGGGCATTTCACGCGAGGGTGAAATCGTCGAGCTGGGCGTGGCGCACAACATCATCGAGAAGTCCGGCGCGTGGTACGCGTATCAGGGAGACCGGATCGGCCAGGGCAAGGACAACACCCGCGAGTACCTGCGCGAGCACCCCGAAGTGGCCGCCGAGGTCGAGGCAAAGATCCGCTCCGCCGTGGGAGTACCCGTTCCCGGGCCCGCACGTGCTAGCGCCGACGAGTAACGCCCCGAGGGGTTGACCACCGCGCTCAAGCTGCGGGCTCTGCGCCTCCTCGCGCGGCGCGAGTATTCGCGTCCCGAGCTGAAAGAACGCCTGGCTGTCAAAGGCGCGTCGCGCGCCGAAGTTGATCCGCTGCTCGACGAACTGGAGGCCCTGGGTTATCTGTCAAACGAACGCTATGCTCGATCATTTGTGGCGCAGAAGACGGGCCAGCTTAGCCGACGCAGCATCGCCGCGGCCCTCAAAGCGAAGGGCGTCGGAGGCGATGCGGTCGAAGCCGCCATGGCGGAGGTGGAAATCGACGACGACGTCGCGCTCGAGACACTCTGGCGGCGCAAGTTCGGGAGCGCGCCCACGAACGAACGCGAAAAGGCACGCCAGGTGCGGTTTCTCCAGATCCGTGGCTTCGCTCTATCGGCGATCTTCAAGCTGCTGCGTGAACAAGGCGGATGAATCTTAGACGATGCGGCGAAAGATGCTAAGATATTGAATTTGCACACACTGTACGCCGAAAGCTCCCGAGCCGGACGCCATGAGATCCGCCGACATCCGCCGCAACTTCCTCAACTTCTTCGCTGCGAGGGGACACACCATCGTTCCTTCCGCGTCGCTCGTCCCGGCCAACGATCCCACGCTGCTGTTCACCAATAGCGGGATGGTCCAGTTCAAGGATGTGTTTCTCGGGACCGATAAACGCAGCTACGTGCGCGCGGCAGATGTGCAACGCTGTCTTCGCGCTGGTGGCAAGCACAACGATCTCGAAAACGTCGGATACACCGCCAGGCATCACACCTTTTTCGAGATGCTCGGCAACTGGTCGTTCGGCGACTACTTCAAGCGCGACGCGATCAAATACGCCTGGGAGCTCCTCACCCAAGTCTATCGCCTTCCTCCGGAAAGGCTCTGGGTCACGGTGTATCACACCGACGATGAAGCTTATGACGTGTGGGCGGGCGAGATCGGCGTGCCGCGCGAGCGCGTCGTGCGCATCGGCGACAATCGGGGTGCTCCTTACGCCTCGGATAACTTCTGGCAGATGGCCGAGACCGGACCGTGCGGACCGTGCAGCGAGATCTTCTACGATCACGGCGCCGGGATTCCCGGCGGGCCGCCGGGTTCGGCCGAAGCCGAGGGTGACCGCTACGTCGAAATCTGGAACCTCGTGTTCATGCAGTTCGACCGCGACGAACACGGGGTGCTGACTCCGCTGCCCAAGCCGTGCGTCGACACCGGCATGGGTCTGGAACGCTTGGCTGCTGTGCTGCAGCACGTGCACAGCAACTACGACATCGACCTGTTCCGAGATCTCATCGCCAAGGCCGCGGAGCTTACGCGCACCAAGGACCTCGAGTCGCCGTCGCTCAGGGTGATCGCGGATCACATTCGCGCCGCGGCGTTTCTGATCGCCGATGGCGTCATTCCGAGCAACGAGGGACGCGGCTACGTGCTGCGACGGATCATCCGCCGCGCGCTCCGCCATGGCTACATGCTCGGGTACATGCAACCCTTTTTCCATGCACTGGTCCCGGAGCTCTCACGACTGATGGGGGAGGCGTATCCGGAGCTCCCGCTCAAGCAGGAGCATGTGATGGAGGTGTTGCGCGCCGAGGAAGAGCGCTTTGCGCAGACACTCGAGCACGGGATGAAAGTCCTCGAAGTTGCGCTCGCTGACGCGCAGCGGCGACGCGTCAAGGTGCTTTCCGGCGATACCGCGTTCACGCTCTACGACACCTATGGCTTTCCGCTGGACCTCACTGCCGATGTCTGCCGCGAGCGTGGCTTCATGGTGGATCAGGCCGGCTTCGACGCCGCCATGGAAAGGCAGCGCGGACGCGCGCGGGCCGCTTCGACATTCCGCATGGACGAAGGACTCGAATACAGCGGCGTCAAAACGCAGTTCGATGGCTACCGGACCCTTACCGAACAAGGCCACGTGGTCGCTCTGTATCGCGACGGAACTCCCGTCGACTCGCTGGCGACCGGGCAGAGTGGCGTCGTCGTGCTCGACCGGACGCCCTTCTACGCCGAATCAGGCGGCCAGGTCGGCGACCGCGGCGAGCTCACCATGGAAGGCGCGTGCCTGACGCTTTTCAACGTGCACGACACGCAGAAGATCCAGGCAGACGTCTACGGTCACTACGGTGAGGCGAAGAACGGTGAACTGAAAATCGGCGATACCGTCAATGCTCGGGTAAACGCGACAGCGCGGGCGCGCGCGGCCTGGAACCATTCGGCTACCCATCTGATGCATGCGGCGTTAAGGCGCGTGCTCGGAGAGCACGTGGTGCAAAAGGGCTCGCTGGTCGATCCCGATCGTACGCGGTTCGACTTCTCGCATCCGCAGCCCATGACGGATGAGGAGATTCACACCGTGGAAGCTCTGGTGAACCAGGCGATTCGCGCCAACTACCCGGTCGAGGCGCGAGTGATGCCCTACGACGATGCGATCAAGGCAGGCGCGATGGCGTTGTTCGGCGAAAAGTATGGCGACGAAGTCCGCGTCATCGGGATGGGCGATTTCTCGACCGAGCTGTGCGGAGGCACCCACGTCACCCGCACCGGCGACATCGGCTTTTTCAAGATCGTTTCGGAGTCCGGAGTCGCTGCCGGGATTCGGCGGGTCGAAGCGGTTACCGCCGAAGGTGCGCTCGCCTACACCCATGAAATCGAGAGTCGCTTGAATGATGCTGCGCGCGTTCTCAAGTCACCTGCGGCCGACGTTCCCGCAAAGTTGCAGCAAGTGCTCGATCAGGTGAAGACGCTGGAAAAAGAACTTGCGCGTCTCAAGGGAAAGCTCGCATCGAGTCAGGGCGGCGATCTCGCGGCACAGGCGATCGAAGTCAACGGCTCTCAAGTACTCGCCGCCCGGATCGACGGAGCCGATGCGAAGGTCCTGCGCGAGACCATCGATCAGCTGAAAGGGCGCTTTAAGTCAGCGGCCATTGTGCTTGGCACCACCGAGGGCGGAAAGGTGACGTTGATCGCCGGAGTCACTTCCGATCTCACCGAAAAGATCAAGGCGGGCGAGCTTGTGAATCATGTCGCCACTCAGGTCGGCGGACGGGGTGGCGGTCGCGCCGACATGGCTCAGGCGGGAGGAACGCTGCCGGACAAGCTTCCAGCAGCTCTCGCCAGCGTCAAGGCCTGGGTCGAGCAGCGGCTGTAGCTCATCGCTTGTAAACGTCGAACTCCGCGAGAGGCGAGCGATGCCGTTGCGGCCCGAAGCCACGCTGGAGCGCTTCGTGCGTCGCGGCGACGGTCGACTGCCCGGGCTGGTGGGTTTTCGCATCATCGCCATCGAGGAGAATCGTCTGGCGGCCGAGCTCGACGTGCGCCCCGACTTGCTTGCGCCCAATGGGTATCTGCACGCTGCCACGGTGATCGCGCTTGCCGATACCGCATGCGGCTATGCCTGTATGGCGCACTTGCCGGCGGGCGCCGAGAACTTCACTACGATCGAGCTCAAGTGCAACTTCCTGGGCACGGCTCGCGACGGGGCGATCGAATGTGTCGCCACGCCGGTGCACCTCGGGCGCACCACACAAGTGTGGGACGCGATCGTGCGAGCCAAGGAGACTAAACGAGACATCGCGGTCTTCCGTTGCACTCAGCTGGTGATTTGGCCCCGCTCCGCCTGACGAAAGCTCATGGCGCACGTCCTTTGCGGCAGCGAGCGAGTTTCATGGGCTGGGGCGTCTCTAGTCACAACCGTCTGTTCCGGTGCAGGCGCCTACTATCGGACCTCCTTGCCCGGCGCGGCAGGCGACCCTATGATGGCGCGCAATCTTCGGCTGAGCCGTTTTCGGCCTCGGCGCGGAGCCCCGAAACTTAAGCGAAGGTCACACGATGAGGACGATGATGAACCGCACATGGCGATACCTGGCTGTGCTCGGCGCGGCAGCGGTGCTCGGCGCCGGTGCCTTGCCGGCTCGCGCCGATGGCATGACTTCGGAGCAGGCGCAGCAGATTCTCGACGAACTCAAAGCGATTCGAAAGAATCTCGAGCAGCGGCCGATCGCTCCGGCAGCCGCGCCACAGGCGCCGGCACGCCCCGTAGACGACAAGGTGAGCATGCCATTCACGCCCGGCGGCTTCACTGTCGGCAAGGAAGACGCGCCGCTGGTCCTGGTGGAGTACACCGACTACCAGTGCCCGTTCTGCCAGCGCTTCCACAACGACACCTTCGTCCAGATCAAGACCAACTACATCGACACCGGCAAGGTGCGATTTGTGAGTCGCGATTTCCCGCTGAGCTTCCACGAGAACGCCATGCGCAGCGCGGTCGCGGGACGCTGCGCGGCCGAGCAGGGCAAGTACTGGGAGCTGCGGCACACCATGATTGTCAATGCGAGCCAGCTGCAGCAGGACAAGATCCTGGGCTATGCGCAGAACGCGTCCATCGACGTCGACAAGTTCAAGAGCTGCATCGACTCCAACAAGTACAAGGCGGCGATCGACAAGGACATCGCCGAGGGAACGGCGGCGGGCGTGACGGGAACACCTTCCTTCGTGCTCGGCCGGGTCCAGAACGGGAAGCTCGAGGGCGTACGCCTGGTTGGTGCCATGCCCTACGCGACCTTCGACGCCAAGATCCAGGACATGATGAAGCAGGCACCCAGCGTCAAGAACTGAGGCTTACACTCTCCCACGGCCGGCCCGGGGCGCTTTCGCCCTCGCGCCGGCCGTTGTTTTTTGCGTGGGGCACGGGGCCCCAAGCGGCATGCCGCTTGAGCGCTGACAGGTAAGAAGCGTCCCAATGCGCGGCGTACTGCTTGGATTTGCGCTCGGGATCATCGCCCTCCAACAGCAGGCAACGCTGCCTTCGCTCTCATACGCTGCTGGCATTGTGGCACTGGTCGCGATGACGATCGCAGCGGTGTGGCTCGAGCGCCGGTCGGCCGGCTGGCGCCGGCGTGCGGCACGGATCGCCGCACTAGTCACTATCGCGGCTGCGGCGGGCAGCGCGGGGTTTTTCTACGCCGCGTGGCGCGCCGATATTCGACTCGCCGATGAACTGCCGTCGGCGTGGGAAGGGCGCGGCATCCGCATCGTCGGCGTCATCGACGAGTTACCGCAGCCGATCGAGCGCGGCGTGCGCTTCGCGTTTGCTGTCGAGCGTGTGCTTACACCGGAGGCGATCGTGCCATCGCAGATTTCCCTTGCGTGGTACGCCCCCTTTACACGCGGCGCGCAGACCGCCGCTATGCCCGAATTGCACGCCGGCGAGCGGTGGGAACTCACGGTTCGGCTCAAGCGGCCGCACGGCACGGTCAATCCCCATGGTTTCGACGTCGAGGCGTGGTTGCTCGAGAATGGGCTGCGCGCGACTGGCTATGTTCGCGACGATCAATCCAATCGGCGGCTCGACGCCTTCGCCGGCCGGCCGGAGGATTATGTCTCGCGCGTCCGCGAATCCATCCGTACCCGCATTCTCGCCGTCCTCACAGGCCGTCCGTACGCCGGCGTGATCGCAGCACTGGCGATCGGAGACGAGCGGGGGATTCCGGCTGAGCAATGGCAACTGTTCAATCGCACCGGGGTCGGGCATCTGATCAGTATTTCCGGACTGCACATCACGTTCTTTGCAACGCTGATGGGCGCGGTAGCATTCTGGACGTGGAAACGCAGCCAACGGCTCACCACTCGTCTTCCCGCGCGCAAGGCCGCCGCCGTCGCGGGTGTCGTCGCCGCGTTCGTCTATGTTCTGCTCGCTGGTTTCCAGATACCCGCGCAACGCACGCTGTACATGCTGAGCGTCGCCGCAATCGGCCTCTGGCTAGGGCGGCCGGGGACAGCTTCGATCGTCTGGCTGTGGGCCTTGGCGGTGGTGCTCGCCTGGGACCCCTGGGCCGGCTTGACGCCGGGCTTCTGGCTTTCCTTCGGTGCGGTCGGTCTGCTGCTCTACGTCGGCGTGGGACGCATCGGCGAGACGCCAGCATGGCGCGAGGCGCTGCGCGCGCAAGGCGCCATCACACTCGGTTTGATTCCGCTGATGTTAGTGCTGTTCCAGCAGATTTCGATCGTGTCGCCGCTCGCCAACGCGGTGGCCATTCCGGTCGTCACGTTCATCGTCGTGCCGCTCGCTCTCGCCTCGATCGTCGTTCCGTGGGATCTGCTGCTGATCGTCGCGCATCAGATCTTCGCCTGGCTGGCGTTGCTGCTCGATGTGCTTTCGCATCTGCCCGCCGCCGTGTGGCAGCAACATGCCCCTCTGCTCTGGGCGGCGCTGCTGGGCGTGCTTGGTGTGATCTGGATGCTCTCGCCGCGCGGCGTTCCCGGTCGCGCATTAGGCATCGTCTGGCTGGCGCCGCTGTTCATTGTCGTCACGCTTCTTCCGCCTCCAGACGAGTTCCGGGTGGTCGTCCTCGACGTCGGCCAAGGGCTCGCTGTGCTGGTGCAGACACACGCGCATGCGCTGCTCTACGGCACCGGGCCACGGTTCAACGAAGCCGCCGACGCAGGCAATCGCATCGTTGCGCCGATGCTGCGCGCAACCGGCGTGTCGCGGCTCGATGCGCTTGTCCTGAGCCACCAGGACAACGACCACAGCGGCGGCGCCATATCGCTGATGCAGACGGTTCCCGTTGGCTGGATTGCATCGTCGTTGCCGTCAGGCCACCCGATTCTGCGCGCCCACGAAGAGCACGGAGGATCGACGCGACGCTGCCTCGCCGGCGACCGCTGGAGCTGGGACGGTGTCGAATTCCAGATGCTTCACCCTGTCGCTGCAAACTATGCAAACCCCAAGCTCAAGTCCAACGATTTGTCGTGCGTGCTGCGCGTGTGGAACTCTGCCGGCAGCGCACTGCTCACTGGTGACATCGAAGCGCGAACCGAGATCGATCTGGTGCGCCGCGACGCAGCCGCGCTGCAGGCCGACCTGCTGGTCGTCCCGCACCATGGCAGCCGCACCTCATCGACGCCTGCATTCATCGATGCGGTGCATCCGAGTGTTGCGGCATTCACTCCGGGATACCGCAATCGCTTCCAGCATCCTCGTCCGGAGGTTGTCGAGCGCTATGTTGCAGGCGGCGCCGCGATCTATCGAACGGACTACGACGGTGCGTTGACGCTCGACTTCGGCGAAGGCGGCCCCCAAGCGCGGCGCGAGCGCGAGCACGACGCACACTACTGGCGGGAACTTCCTCGCCACGGCGATCTGCCGCCCGTCGAATGACACGTTGGCGCAGGATGGCGTACGAATGGAGCCGGCATACGGGCTTGAGCGTCACGCTGGTCGCACTGCTCGCCCTGCCGGCGTGCGGCCAACCGCGGCCGGCTGAAAGCGCCATCGAATTCAAGGTCTCGACGGCGCTTGGACCCGCGTATCCGCAAGGCAAAGCCGGAGAGGTCTGGGCAGCGCTCATTCGCGAGCGCTCAGAGGGGCGCATCGTGGTCAAGCACTTTCCCGGTGCGACCCTGGCTCAACGCGATCCGGCGCGCGAATTTGCCGCATTGCGCGATGGCAGCGCCGATCTCGCGGTAGGATCTTCGCAGGTCTGGTCGGCGCAGGTTCCCGCACTCAATCTGCTTTCGCTGCCATGGCTGATCACCGACGATTCCGTCCTGGACCTGCTGCTTGGCGGCGACACCGGCTCGCGATTGTCGGCGGCGATCGAAGCGGCGGGGGTTGTGCCCTTGCTGATCACCGGCAACGGTCTAAGCGTGCTCGCCTCCAAGAATGCCGTGCACAAGCCTGCAGATCTCGCAGGATTGAGGATTCGCGTGCAGCCTTCACCGATCGTTGCGCAGACATTCGCGGCGCTAGGTGTAGCCACCAGTTCCATGAGCCTCGCCGACGCACGGACAGCCTGGGCCAACGGGACGCTCGACGGGCAGGAGACGAGCATCGCGACTTATGCGGTGTCACGCATGGATACGCTGGGACTGACGCATCTGCTACTCTGGCAAGCCGGCGCCGACGCGCTCATTTTCGCTGTCAACAGAGCGCGCTGGGAAGCATGGAGCGAAGCCCAGCGGCAACTTGTGCGCGCTGCGGCGCTGGAGGCGGCGCGCGAAGCGCGCGCACTCGAGCAACGCTTAAACGACGGCGCTGCCATGGCGCGCCAGGGCGCAATCGTTACCAGGTTGACTCCGCAAGGCAAGGCGGCGTTTCGCGCCGCGCTTGGCTTGGTTTACAGCACCTGGACGCCGGTTATCGGCGAGGATCTCGTGCGCGACGCGCAGGCGGCGATCGATGCAGCGCAGCGGCAGCGGTGACCTACGAGCGCAAGCGAAGCGCAGTTTAAGCTACGTATCGGCCTAGGCGCACCGCAGTCTCGCCCTTTCGCGGCCGGCGCGTCGGCATGATCAGCACGCAATCATCGTGGGGCGTGCGGATTTCCGTTTCGCCGTCGGCTGCGTAGACTGTGCCGGCGCGCTTGATCGACTGCAGGGCGCGCACGGGACGCGTGAAGCGGAATGCGTCCGTGGCTATGGTGACGGTGGTCGTCACCTCGATCAGCCTTTGCGGCGCCGGCGGCAGAGGCTCGAGCTCGCGCTCGAGTCGCTCGGCGTCGATCATCCCGAAGTGACGCAAAAAGCGCAGCGTTGCCTGTGTCGCGACATGCGGCGACGCGGTCTCCCAGTGCTGTCCGCATTCGATGAGCAGCGCGTTACGCACATCGTCGGGATCGTCGAAGAATGCGTAATCTCGCAGTCGGCGGCCCGAGGCATGACCTCCGTCGATGACGATATGCTGGGGTATGCCGATCGCCTGTGCCAGCTCGACGCCCTTATGTTGGCGACCGGCCATGGCCAGTGGCGGACACGGCTCGGACATCGAGTGCAAATCGAGGAGATAGTCGACCTGGTCGTAGAGCGGGCGCAGCTCGCGTGCGCGAGTGAGTTCGGCGCTCGCGCGCTCACCGTCGAGCACGGAAGCGGTCCACAACCGGTTGAAGTCTTCGTCGACACAGCGGGAAGCGAACGGGTCTTTGGAGTCGAAGCGCTGGTACGCCGCAACGTTGGCAAAAACCAGCGACAGAGTTCCGCGGACGGGTCGCAAGCCTTCGCGCAGAAAGCGATCGAGCACGATCGCGCCGCATACCTCGTTGCCGTGGGTGAGTGCCTGGACCAGCACGTGCGGGCCGCTGCGCGAGCTTTCGAAGGTCCATGCATAGCTCATGCCGGCATTGCCGCTGGCATGCGCAGTCAGATCAGGGAACGCAATCTCGATCGGTGGAAGCGGTGAAGCCGCCGTTTTGCGTTTCGGCATCGCGATCGAGCCTAACGTGGCTGCACGGCAACCCTAGCTAAGCTGCGCAGACGCGGCCCGCCAGTCGGCGCATGAAAGCTTCGCACCGCGCCAGCTGCTCGACGGCGATCCATTCGTTGGGTTGATGTGCCTGCCCGATATGGCCCGGGCCACAGATGATGGTCGCCATGCCAGCGCTGTGGAACAGCGATGCTTCGGTGCCGAACGAAACCTTGCCGAAGTCATGCGTGCCGGTGCAGGTCTTGCCCAGCTCGGCTATTTCGCTGCCGCCATGGGTGTCGAAGCCCGGCATCGATGAAAGCTGCTCGAACTCGATGTAGGTCGATGGGTCGACAGCGTGCATCTCAGGTGTCAGCGTCGCGGCAAAACGCCGGACCTCGGCAAGCAACACGTCGGTATCGTCGAAGGGAAGATGGCGAAACTCGAAATCGAAAACACAGTCCCGCGGCACAATGTTGAGCGCGGTGCCGCCCCGGATCACGCCAGTGTGTACAGTGGTGTACGGTACATCGTACGCGGCATCGAACCCGCCGCGATCCCGAAAGCGGCGCGCCATGTGGCTCAGAAAGGCGACGATTTCGCACGCAATCTGCACCGCGTTGACACCGAGTGGCGTCAGCGAGGAATGCGCCTCGAATCCACGCACGCGGCAACGGTAGCTTTTCTTACCCTTGTGCGCGACCACGAGGCGCATCCCGGTAGGCTCGCCGACGATGCAGCCTGCAGGGCGGATTCGCCGCTTGACGATGTCGGCGATCAGGCGCCTCACGCCGACGCATCCCACTTCCTCGTCGTAGGACAGAGAAAAATGAAGCGGCCTCTTAAGCCCGCGCCGCAGGAACTCCGGGACGAAGGCGAGCCCTATGGCCGAGAAACTCTTCATGTCGGTCACCCCGCGACCGTAGAGTTTGTCCCCGATCAGCGTTGCTGCAAACGGCGGCGTGTCCCATGGTTGTCCGTCGACGGGGACCACGTCGGTGTGTCCGGAAAGCACGATGCCGCCGCTGGTCGAGTTACCGTCGGTCGCCGGAAGCGTCGCGAACAGATTGGCCTTGCGGCGGTCGTCATCGAAGGTAAGCTGCGAATCGATGCCGTGGCCGGCGAGGTAGTCGCGCACCCAGTCGATGAGCGCAAGGTTCGACTCGCGGCTGGTCGTGTCGAATGCGACGAGCGTTCGGATCAGATCGAGACCGACGAGATCGGGAACAACGGCGGCAGAGGCGCTCATGATCCGGCTTGAGGAATTCGAAGGAACAGCATAGGAACGCAAGGAGTCTATGTCAATGCGCGGCCCGTATCCGTCGGAGCTGTTAATGTTGCAAATCTTGCTTTGCATCGCGCTGTCGCTCGCTGCCGCACCGTCCTTGGCGCAGCCTTCGACGCTGCCGCTTGAGAGCATCAAGTTGCCGCCCGGATTCAGTATCGAGCTGGTTGCACGCGTGGAAAACGCGCGCGAAATGGCGCTCGGTGCAAAGGGCACACTGTTCGTCGGTTCGATGCAGGCCGGCAAGGTTCATGCTGTTCGCTTCAAGACAGGAAGCGCACCCGAAGTGCTCACCATCGCTTCGGGATTGCGCCTTCCCGTCGGCGTGGCGTTCAAGGATGGCGCACTTTATATCTCCGCCATCGACCGCGTCCTTCGCCTCGACGACATCGAAAACCGGCTCGATTCCCCGCCCGCCCCAGTCGTGGTCAACAACAAATTTCCGAGCGATTCGCATCACGGCTGGAAATTCATTGCCTTCGGACCCGATGGCAAGCTCTATGTCCCAGTCGGCGCACCGTGCAATATCTGCGAACCTGACCCCGATCGCTACGCCAATATCATGCGCATGAACCAAGACGGGTCGGGACTCGAAGTCTACGCGCGCGGCGTACGCAACAGCGTAGGCTTCGACTGGGACCCGGCAAACGGGGAGCTATGGTTTACCGACAACGGCCGCGATTTGCTAGGCGACGACTCGCCGCCTGACGAACTCAACCACGCGCCCAAGCCCGGCATGCACTTCGGCTATCCGTATTGCCACGGTGGGACGATTTCAGATCCGGAGTACGGCCAGCGCCGACCCTGCCGCGATTTCACGGCGCCCGAACAGAATCTCGGTCCCCACGTCGCATCGCTGGGAATGCGTTTTTACACCGGAAAAATGTTTCCGCCGAGTTACCGGAACCAGATATTCATCGCGGAGCACGGCTCATGGAACCGGAGCAGCAAGATCGGCTATCGCGTGACTCTGGTGAGGCTCGAGAACGGCAAGGCTGTTGCGTACGAACCGTTTGCAACCGGATGGCTGCAGGGAGAGAAAGCGTGGGGCCGCCCGGTTGACGTGCTTGTCATGCCGGACGGCTCCTTGCTGGTTTCAGACGACTACGCTGGTGCGATCTATCGGATCAGCTATACGCCGAAGTAGGTTCGTTTAGTGATGATGATAGTGCCCGTAGTAACCGTGGCCGTAGTAACCGTGGTTATGGTAGTACCACGGCCCTGTGCTGTAAGTCACCACGCCCACTGGCGGCGCGTAGTAGTACGTCGGACCGTAATAGGTCGGCGCCGGCGGGTAGTAATAGCTTGGCGCCGGATAAGTCGCCACATAGCCGCCGTAATTGGAGTAGCCCATCGCAACACCCGGCACGCCAATCGATAATGCAAACGAGTTCGCGGCTGCACTCGAAGCAAACACCACGCTGGCCGCGATCACACCGGCAGCTGCAAGACCCGTCAGATAACGCTTCATAAAAACCTCCTTCGTTTGGATCAACCTCACTCCCTGAAACGCAAGATGGGGAGGGCGAGTTGACACATCAACTGAGACCGTCATAAAGGCTTAGGGTTCGGCATAAAACCCGGCAGTTACAAATGCTTACGGTTGGGCTATCCTGCCCGGAAGCAATCGACCCGCCTCAAACAAGGGGGAATCCATGGTGCGCCGGATTGGCATGCAGACCGCGTTGATGGGATGGCTTTTGCTCGCTTCGGCTGCCTTGGGTCAGGCGACCACTGCGGAGATCACCATCGGTATCGGCGCCGACGTCACCTCCATCGACCCGCACTATCACAATCTGACGCCGAACAACAACGTCGCCGCGCACATTTTCGACTACCTGGTGCTGCGCGACGAGCGTCAAAAACCGATTCCCGGACTTGCCGAAACCTGGAAGACGATCGATCCGTTGACCTGGGAGTTCAAGCTGCGCAAGGGCGTGAGGTTCCATGACGGCAGCGAATTCACCGCCGCCGACGTGGTCGCCACGATCGAGCGCGTGCCGCTGGTACCGAACAGCCCGTCGCCCTTCACGGTTTACACCAAGCAGATCAAGGAAATGATCGTCGTCGATCCGTACACCATACGATTCAAGACCGCATCACCTTATCCGCTGATGCCCACGGACATGACCCAAGTAGCAATCATCTCCAAGGCGACAGCCAAGGCGTCGACCGAGGACTTCAACAGCGGCAAGGCGGCGATCGGCACCGGCCCCTACAAATTCGTCCGCTACGCCAAGGGCGATCGCATCGAGCTCGTGCGCAACGATGCCTATTGGGGCGGCAAGACCCCCTGGGAAAGAGCGACACTGCGGCTGCTGCCGAACGACGCATCGCGAGTCGCCGCGCTGCTCGCTGGAGACGTCCAGGCGATCGAATATGTCCCGACCTCCGATGTGTCGAGAATACGCGCGGACAGCCAGCTCAACGTCTACAAGGTGATCGCCGACCGGCTGATCTATCTGCACATAGACAGCGACCGCGACGCATCGCCCTATGTCACCGACAAGGACGGCAAGCCGCTCGGAAAAAATCCGCTGAAAGACTCTCGTGTGCGCAAGGCGATATCCAAGGCGATCAACCGCGGTGCAATCGTCGACAAGGTGATGGAGGGCGAAGCGGTGCCGGCGGGCCAGCTCTTACCCGACGGAATGTTCGGCACCACTCCCAACCTAAAGGTTGAGCCCTACGATCCAGAGGGCGCGAAAAAACTGCTGGCTGAGGCGGGATATCCGAAAGGCTTCGGCTTGACCATCCACTCTCCGAACAACCGCTACGTCAACGACGCGAAAGTCGCCCAAGCGATTGCACAGATGCTCACTCGCGTTGGCATTGCGACCAAGGTCGAGGCGATGCCTTCGGCCACCTTCTTTCCGCAGGCGACCGAATTGAAATTCAGCTTCATGCTCCTCGGCTGGGGATCGGGCACGGGCGAAGCGTCGAGCACGCTGAAGGCGCTGCTGGCGACCTACAGCAAGGAGAAGGGCTTCGGAACCGCGAATCGCGGGCGCTATTCGAACCCGAGAGTGGACGCGCTGCTCGAAGAGGGTCTGGCGACGGTCGATGATCCGAAGCGCGAAGCGCTGCTACAGCGTGCCACCGAGGTGGCCATTAACGATACAGGCATCGTCCCGCTGCATTTCCAGGTGAACCTCTGGGCAACCCGCAACGGGATCGTCTACACACCGCGTACCGACGAAAACACCCTCGCGCACAAGTTCCACCCGGGACCGTAACCACCGCTATTCGCCCTGGACGATCAGGCGTTCGAGCTCGGTGACGATCGGCGTCGCGGCATCCACTCCTACGCGCTTGACCAGCGCCTGAGCGAAATCCCGCAGCAGATCACGCAAATCGCGCACGTTGGCGGCACGCTGCAGACGCAGCATCATGAGGTAGCCGCGCAAGCCCAGGTGCTCGGTGATCGCGTCGCTCATGCGTTGCTGTGCCTTGAGGAAGCGTTGCACGTCGCTGTCGCTGGGCGATTCCGCGGAACGCGATGCTTCCAACGCCGATGGCGCGCTGAAGCGTTTGGCGATGAGCCCGTTGCGTTCGAGCTCGGCCATCGCGTTCAAGTCGACGCGGAGCGTGCGGGCGCGATCGAGTACCTCGGCAACTGTATGGTTGCCGTCGACCATAATCAGGAGGCTGCGCAACGCAATGGGCAGGTTCCGCTTGCGTTCCTTGAGCTCACGCACGCCTTCCTCGGTCTTGGCGTAGATCTCGCCGGGATTCATGTCCTCCTTCTCCCGTGCCGCCGAGGTCGCACCCCGGAGCGATCCGTCAGCGGCGCATTATAAACGACGCAAACATGCGCGCCGCACCGAGCACGAGCGTCGTCCCGAGCGTTTCGCGTGGCCGATGTTTCGGCTTTGTGGAATAATTGAACCAGAAGTTCGCTGCCATGCTCGACCCGACACTGGTCGCCGCGCTCGGCGAAATCCTCTCTCCCTCCGCGCTGATCACCGCACCGGAGGAAACCCGCCCCTACGAGTGCGATGGGTTGACGCTGTTCCGCGAGCAGCCTCTCGCCGTGCTGCTTCCCGATAATGAAGAGCAGGTCGTCGCAATCTTGCGGCTTTGCCACGCGGCGCACGTCCCGGTCGTGGCGCGCGGCGCCGGCACCGGGTTGTCCGGCGGCGCAAGACCCGACAAACACGGCGTCGTTCTGTCGCTTGCCAAATTCAATCGCATCTTGAGCATCGATCCGTCGACGCGAACCGCTGTTGTGCAGCCCGGCGTGCGCAACCTTGCCATATCCGAAGCGGCAGCCGCGCACGGGTTTTATTACGCGCCCGACCCTTCATCGCAGATCGCCTGCACCATAGGCGGCAACGTAGCCGAGAACGCGGGCGGTGTGCATTGCCTCAAATACGGGCTGACGGTACATAACGTGCGGCGTGTCCGCGGCGTGCTCATCACGGGAGATGCGGTGGAATTCGGCGGCGACGCGCTCGATTCTCCGGGCTATGATCTGCTCGCGCTGATCACCGGCTCCGAAGGACTGCTTGCGGTCATCACCGAAGTGACGGTGAAGCTAACGCCGAAGCCGCAGGCGGCTCGCTGTGTTCTCGCCGCGTTCGACGACGTGGCCAAAGCCGGCAACGCAGTGGCGGCGATCATCGGCGCGGGAATTATTCCGGCCGGATTGGAGATGATGGACAGGCTCACCGTCAATTCCGTTGAGCCCTTCGTTCTCGCAGGCTATCCGCTCGACGCCGAAGCGATACTGCTCTGCGAATCGGACGGGGTTGCGGCCGAAGTGGCGGAGGAGATCGAGACCGTAAGCGGGCTGCTCGAACAATGCGGCGCGACGCTGATCGAGGTTTCGCAGAGCGAGACCCAGCGGCTCAAGTTCTGGTCGGGTCGTAAAGCCGCTTTCCCCGCTGCCGGACGCGTTTCCCCCGACTACTACTGCATCGACGGAACGATTCCGCGGCGTGCGCTGGCGCCCGTGCTTAAGCGTATCGGCGAGCTGTCGCAGGAGTACGGTTTACGCTGCATGAATGTGTTCCACGCTGGCGACGGCAACCTGCACCCTTTGATCCTGTTCGACGCCAATTGTCCTGGAGATGCCGAGAAAACCGTCGAATACGGCAGCAAGATCCTCGAGCTGTGCATCGAGGTGGGCGGCACGATCACCGGAGAGCACGGAGTCGGCGTCGAGAAAATCAACGAGATGTGCGTGCAATTCGCGCCGCTGGAGCTCGAGCGCTTTCACTCGATCAAGCAGGCGTTCGACCCCGAAGGGCTTCTCAATCCGGGCAAGGCGGTGCCGACGCTTCATCGCTGTGCCGAGATGGGCAGAATGCACGTGCACCGCGGGCAGCTTCCTCATCCGGAGCTCCCACGGTTCTAGAACGAGGCAAACCATGGATACCGTGACCGTGGCGCGTCCGGACCCGGAAGTCGTGTCGGACGTTGTGCGCAGGCTCTGCGGCGACTACGGCGCGCGCGCCGTGACCGGGATGTCGGTGCGCGAACAGCATAGTCACGGCGAGGGATTCGTCGATGCCGGCATGCCGGATGTCGTGGTGTTTCCGCATTCCAACGACGAAGTCGCGGCGATCGTGCGCCTGTGCGCCGCTTCGCGCGTTCCGGTGATCCCGTTCGGCGTGGGGACGTCGCTCGAAGGACACGTTGCCGCGCTCTACGGCGGTGTCTGCATCGACCTATCGCAGATGAACCGCGTGCTCGAAGTCAATGCCGAAGATCTCGACTGCCGCGTCCAGGCCGGTGTGACGCGCGAGCAGCTCAACGCGGAGCTCAAGGGCACGGGTTTGTTTTTTCCCATCGATCCGGGCGCCAACGCAACGATCGGCGGCATGACCGCGACGCGGGCCTCGGGCACCAACGCCGTTCGCTACGGCACGATGCGTGAGAACGTGCTGGGCTTAACCGTAGTCACTTCGTCCGGGCGGCTCATCCATACCGGTGGCCGCGCGCGCAAGTCGAGCGCCGGATACGACCTCACCCGTCTCTTCGTGGGCGCCGAGGGGACTCTGGGGGTCATCACCGAAATTCAGCTGCGCCTCTACGGCATCCCAGAGGCGATTTCCGCCGCGGTGTGCCAGTTTCCGGACCTGGCGAGTGCGGTCAACACCACCATCGCGGCGATGCAGGCAGGTATTCCAGTCGCGCGCATCGAATTGCTCGACGACGTGCAGATGGACATGTCCATCCGCTATTCCAAGCTCGAAGGCTTCAGCGCGAGACCGACGCTCTTTTTCGAGTTCCACGGGTCGCCGGAAGGAGTGCGCGAACAGGCAGAAGCGATGCAGTCCATCAGCGACGAGTTCGGCGGCAGCGCGTATCAATGGGCCACGCTCGCCGAGGATCGATCGCGGCTGTGGAAGGCGCGCCATGCGGCGTATTACGCGGCGCTTGCCTACAAGCCAGGCATGACTGGGTTCGCCACCGACGCATGCGTGCCCATATCACGGCTCGCGGATTGCATTCTCGAAACCAAGAAGGACATCGAAGCAAGCGGCTTGATCGCGCCGATCCTAGGACATGTGGGCGACGGCAACTTTCACCTCGTGGTGCTGTTCGATCCAGCCAGCGCCGTGCAGCGCGAGCGGGCCGAGGCAATCGCCCACGGGGTTTCCATGCGAGCCATCGCCATGCAAGGAACCTGCACCGGCGAACACGGTGTCGGATGGCACAAGCTCGACGTGCTGGCACAGGAGCACGGTGAGGCGGTCGATCTGATGCGCACCATCAAGCGCGCGCTCGATCCCGACAACATCATGAATCCAGGGAAGACGGTGCCGCTTTGATCTCTGCTGGCCGCGTGGCGGGACGCGGGTAGGCGGGTGCGTCGATCGATGGCCCGGGAAAGCAGGTCGCCGGAAGGTGCAATGTACACGCTCCATATCGGCAACAAGAATCTCTCGTCCTGGTCGCTCCGCGCGTGGGTGCTGATGCGCGTCTCGGGCATCGAGTTTCACGAGCGCATGATCGCCCTTGATCGCGCCGACACGCCGGAACGGATTCGTGCCGTATCGCCTTCCGGCCGCCTACCGTGCCTGCACGACGGCGACACCGTCGTCTGGGATTCGCTGGCGATCGCCGAGTACCTTGCGGAACGGCATGCCGGGCTGTGGCCCGCGGACACCCAAGCGCGGGCGTGGTCGCGTTGCGTGACCGCGGAGATGCACTCGGGCTTCGCCGCCATGCGCGAGGAGTTCAGCATGAATCTCAGATTGCGCGAAGCGCGCACGCCTTCGCCACGCGCCAAGGCAGACATCGTTCGTATCGAGGCGATCTGGCGCGAAGGCCGCGCCCGTTTCGGCGCCGCAGGCGACTTCCTGTGTGGTCGCTTCGGAGTCGTCGACGCGTCCTTTTGTCCGGTCGCGTTCCGTTTCCGGAGCTATGGTGTCGTCTTGAACGGCACCGCGGCTGCTTACCTCGAGTCGCTGCTCGCGCTGCCCGCGATGCATGAATGGGATCGGGCTGCGCAAGGCGAGTCAGACGAGCAGGCGGCTTGAGGTCGGGAGCCGCTTCTAAAGCGGATCGCAGCCGAGATGAACGAGCTTATCGCCGACTGGCGCGAGCGCATCCGCGCCGCGGCCGCGACGCACGTGCCGCTGCGTATCGTCGGCGGCGGCAGCAAGGATTTTTACGGCCATGAGCTTCGCGGAGAGCGCTTCGACACTGCGCAGTATCGTGGCATCGTCGACTACGATCCGACCGAGCTCGTGATCACGGCGCGTTGCGGAACGCCGCTGGCCGAAGTCGAACAAGCGCTGGCCGAGGCGGATCAGATGCTGGTCTTCGAGCCGCCGCACTTCGGTCCGCACGCGACCTTCGGTGGTTGCATCGCAGCTGGCCTTTCGGGTCCTCGCCGCCCCTATGCCGGCGCCGTGCGCGACGTCCTGCTTGGGGTACGGCTGCTCGATGGACGCGGCGACGACCTGAGCTTCGGCGGCCGGGTGATGAAGAACGTCGCCGGTTTTGATGTCTCGCGACTGATGGCGGGCTCGCTCGGCACCTTGGCGCTATTGCTCGAGGCATCGCTGAAGTGTGTTCCGCGGCCGAAAAGCGAGGCTACGTTTGCGCTCCAAGTGAGTTGTGCGGAAGCGCTTCAGCGCTTCGACGAATGGAGCAGGACGCCGCTGCCGCTGTCGGCAACCTGCTGGCACGCCAATCGGCTGCTGTTCCGGTTGTCGGGAGCCTCGAGTGCGATCGCCGAGGCGCAGCGACGAATCGGCGGCGAACCGGTACGGGAGGCCGAAACCTTCTGGGCCGACCTGCGCGAACAGCGGCTGGCGTTTTTCAAGCGGCCTGGAGCTGGATTGTGGCGATGCTCGGTGCGCTCGACCGCGCCCTCTCCCGAACTCGGCGGCGAAACCTTGATCGAATGGGGCGGCGCATTACGCTGGTTCAACGCGGCGGACGCAAAAGAAGGACTCGCGCTGCGTGAGTGGGCGGCGCGGCACGGGGGCCACGCGACGCTGTTTCGCGCCGAGAACAAGGCTGCTGGAACTTTCCAGGCACTTTCTCCTGTGCTTCTCTCGCTGCACCAACGACTCAAAGCGACGCTCGACCCCGTCGGAATCTTCAATCCACGCCGCATGTACCCGGAGCTCTGAAAGACGATGGAAACGCGGCTTGCCGATTTCATTCGCGATACGCCCGACGGCCGCGAGGCGGACGCGATATTGCGCGCCTGCGTGCATTGTGGCTTCTGCACCGCCACCTGCCCCACTTATCAGCTTCTGGGCGACGAGCTTGACGGTCCGCGCGGCCGCATCTATCTCATGAAACAGATGCTGGAAGGCAGCCAAGTCAGCGAGAGCACGCAACTTCATCTGGATCGCTGCTTGACATGCCGAGCGTGCGAGACGGCTTGCCCATCGGGCGTGCGCTACGGGCGTCTGGTCGACATCGGCCGTCACTGGGTCGACAGCAAAGTGGGTCGCCGTGGCGGCGCTGGCCTCAAGCGCTGGCTTCTGCGCAAGGCATTGTCGCGGCGCGTGGTGTTTGCGGCAGGGCTCAAGACCGGCCGGCTGTTGCGGCCGCTGCTGCCGCGCGCTCTCGCGGCCAAAGTGCCGCCCCTGCTTCCTGCAAAAGCGTGGCCGCCGCGGCGGCATGATCGAAAGATGCTCGTGCTCGAGGGATGCGTACAAGGGGCGATCGCGCCGGGGATCGATGCCTCCCTGGCAAGAGTGCTCGATCGCATCGACATATCGCTAATCAATGTTGGCGGAGGTTGCTGCGGGGCGGTTGCGGAGCACCTGGGCGGGCACCATGAAGCCCAGCGCCAGGCGCGGCGTAACATCGATGCGTGGTGGCCGCACATCGAGGGCGGCGCCGAGGCAATCGTTGTCACGGCGAGCGGTTGCGGCGTGCTGGTCAAGGACTATGCGTGGCTGTTACGCGACGACCCGGCGTATGCCGACAAGGCGCGTCGAGTGGCCGCCCTCGCGCGAGATCCGGTGGAGGTGATCGCCGCGGAGTGGAAACGTTTCGCGCCGCTCGTGGCGATGGACCACGGCCCGCTCAAGATTGCCTTTCAGGCGCCGTGCACACTTCAACACGGTCAGAAGCTGGGCGGGCGCGTCGAGGAAATTCTCGAGGCGATCGGACTGGAGCTCACCGACGTTGCGGGTGCGCACCTGTGCTGCGGCTCCGCCGGAACCTATTCGATCCTGCAGCCCGAGCTTTCGGGACGCCTCAAGGCCAACAAGATCACCGCCCTCGAAGCTGGCGATCCAGAAATCATCGCCACCGCCAACATCGGCTGTCTCGCGCATCTGCAAAGCGCGACCGAGCGGCCGGTCAGACACTGGATCGAATTATTTGACGCTCGACTGCGCTCGCGCGCCTCGGCACGTCAATCTTCGCGATGAAAGCGCCATTCGCCCGCGCTGATTTCCGCCGTTTTCTGGCGATACCAACGCGGTGGCTCGACAATGACAGCTACGGCCACGTGAACAACGTCGTTTACTATTCGTATTTCGACACCGTGGTCAACGAACACCTCATTCGCGACGGCGGCCTGGACATTCTCGCGTCGCCGGTGATCGGCGTGGTGGTGGAGACCGGCTGCACGTTTTATCGGCCGCTCACGTTTCCCGATATCGTCGATGCTGGACTGCGGGTCCGCAAGCTCGGGCGCAGCTCGGTGACGTATGAGATCGCTTTGTTCGCGCAGGGCGATGATCACCCTTCGGCGACGGGGCATTTCGTGCACGTCTGGGTGGAGCGCGCAACCGGCCGTCCGACGCCGGTGCCGCCGTCGATTCGCGGAGCGCTCGAGCCGCTGATGATCACCTGAAATCATGCCCGCGCCGCGCCGCTTTGCACTGATTCCCGCCGGGGGCAAGAGCGCCCGCTTCGGAGGCGCGCTGCCCAAGCAGTATGTCGAGCTCGCAGGCACGCCCGTGCTGCGGCGAACCATCGACGCCCTTCACAATTCGGTCGTTCTCGAAGCCATGTTCGTGGTCCTGGCGCCCGATGACAAGCTCTACGCAGAGCGCGTCGGACAAATCGCTGGTGTCGTGCCGGTGTACTGCGGCGGACGCACCCGCGCGGAATCGGTGATGAATGGGCTGGCCAGGATCGGAGCCCGCGCCGAGGCTGACGACTGGATACTGGTGCACGATGCGGTACGCCCGTGCGTCGACGTGAGCATGCTCAACAGGCTCCTGCATGAGCTCGAAGACGAGCCGGTAGGCGGATTGCTTGCCGTGCCGCTCGCCGACACGCTCAAGCGCGCCGAAACGGGAGCCGGCTTGCGCGCCGCGGGCACCGAAGCGCGCACGGGCCTGTGGTGCGCGCAGACACCGCAGATGTTCCGCTACGCGATACTGCAGCACGCGGTCAAGCAGTCCGATCCGGCAGCGGTCACCGACGAAGCGCAGGCCGTCGAAGCGCTGGGAGTCAAGCCGAAACTGGTGCTTGGCAGCCCCGCTAACATCAAGCTCACCTATCCCGAAGACATGGCGCTGGCGGAGGCGATCATCGCCGGCCGAAGATCAGGTGTGGTCCCGTGACAGGATGGCGCATCGGCTGTGGCTTCGATGTTCACCGGCTGGCTCCCGGCAGGCGCCTGGTGCTTGGCGGAGTGACGCTTCCATTCGACCGTGGCCTGGACGGCCATTCTGACGCCGACGTCCTGCTGCACGCGATCTGCGACGCCATCCTGGGCGCGATCGGGCACGGCGACATCGGCAAGCATTTTCCTGACACCGACCCCGCGTATAAGGACGCCGACAGCCGTACGCTGCTTCGCGCCGTCTGGCAGCGCGCGGCGGCGGAAGGATACGTTCTGGGCAACGTCGACGCCGTGGTTGTCGCGGAGGCGCCGCGCCTCTCACCGCACACGGCGCAAATGACGGCAAACATCGCTGGCGACTGCAATGCGGAGCCGCATCGGGTGAACGTCAAGGCGACCACCACTGAGGGGCTTGGCTTCACCGGACGCGGCGAAGGCATCGTGGCCTGGGCGACGGTCCTGCTCGTCAAGCCTGGCTGAAGTTATGTCCGAGTGCTGCCCTGGGTGGTCGTTGTCGGAAGCGTTATGCGGGCGACCGTGCCACCGCCTTCGCGTTGAACGATATCGAACCGGCCGCCATGTAGCGCAACGATGCGCTCGACAATCGCAAACCCGAGCCCGGCGCCGCCCGCACCTGTTCGCGCCGGCTCGCCGCGGGTGAAGGGACGCTTCAACCGCTGGACGTCGCCCGGAGGTATGCCCGGTCCGCGGTCGGAAATATCAAGCACGACCGAACCGGGCTCGACCCGCGTTGCGATTTCGACCGGCGGACTGCCGTAGACGAGGGCGTTGTCGAGTAGATTGGCAACCAAACGCGACATCGCTGTGACGCGCAGCGACATCGGCGGCAGCGTTCCGGGTGTAAATCGTACGTCACGGCCCTCGCGTCGCTGCCGCTCGACCAGAGGCGCCACAACCTGGTTCAGGTCGTACGGCTCAGGCGCGATTTCGCGTTCGTCGCGCGCGAAGTCGAGAAACTGACCGATGATCTTGTCCATTTCCTCGATGTCGGTGACCATGCCTTCGCGAACGGCATCATCCTTTGTGCCAACCTCCACGCCTAAGCGCAGCCGCGCCAGTGGCGTGCGCAAATCGTGCGAGACGCCAGCAAGCAGCAGCGCGCGATCGCGCTCCGCCTCGCTTAGATTGGTGATCATGCGGTTAAAACCGCGGTTCAAGTTCACGATTTCCGAAGGTCCGCTTTCGGGCAGCGGCGGTGGCGGGCGACCTTCGCCGACTCGCGTCACCGCATCGTTGAGCTGACGCAACGGTCGCGCCAGATAACGCGCGAATACGTACGCGCTCAGCAGCAGGACGGCGAGCGCAATCAGGCTCCATTCGATGGCGCGCGAGGGCACATCCTCGTTCCGCCTTGGCAGCTGAAAGCCTGCCCAGTAAGCGCGGTCGCCGGCTTGCAGCTTGATCCAGAACAGTTGCTGTCGCGGCTGGATGCGCAACTCCGTCTCTGGTCCCAGTTCCTCTTGGAGACGCTTTTCCAGCTCCACCAGAATCGGGTTTCCCGGGGGAACCCCGACGAAACTGCGCTCATCGTCGGCAACGATGCGCGCGCTGTACGCTTCACCGAAGTGTTGCAGGGTCGCGCCGGTGCTCTGTGGATCCGCGCCGCCAAGCGCCGCACGCAGCGATTTTAATTGGACGATCTTGGTGTCGCCGAACTGGCGCGCCAATAGCGCGGCACGATCCTGACGAAACAAATAGATGGCGGTGGCCTGGCTCACCAGGATCACCACCAGCAGAAGCAGCGCCAGCCGGCCGAACAGCGAGCGCGGCCACAACCTCAAGCGCCGGCCCCGCCGACGGGCACTTCGCTCGGGGCTTCATCGGGCACGAAGACGTAACCGAATCCCCACACGGTCTGGATGTAACGCGGAGCCGACGGATCATCCTCGATCAGCTTGCGCAACCTTGAAATCTGCACGTCGATCGCCCGGTCGAACACATCGTGATCGCGTCCGCGGGCGAGCAGCATCAGCTTTTCGCGGGCAAGGGGCTGGCGCGGATGCGTGGCCAGCACCTTGAGCAGGCCGAACTCGCCGGTGGTGAGCGGCACCGCGGTGTCGCCACGGGTCAGCGTGCGCGTGGTCAAGTCCAGCCGGTAGGGTCCGAAGCTGATCTTGCCTTCGACCGCCGGCGCGCCCGGAGCGAGACGTTCGGTGTGCCGCCGAAGCACGGCATTGATACGTGCGACAAGCTCGCGCGGATTGAACGGCTTGGGCAGGTAATCGTCCGCTCCGATTTCGAGGCCGACGATGCGATCGATGTCCTCGCCCTTGGCGGTGAGCATGATCACCGGCAGCGTCTCTCCGGATCCGCGCAATCGGCGACATATCGCAAGACCGTCCTCGCCGGGGAGCATCAAATCGAGGACGAGCAGATGCGGCGGATCGCGCTGCAGCTTCTTGTCGAGGTCCCTCGCGTCGGGAAGTGCCTGAACGATGAAGCCCTGCTCGCTCAAGTAGCGCACTAGAAGATCGCGCAGACGTGGATCGTCATCGATAACCAGGATTTTGGGTGTTGTCGCCTTCATGCGTTGCATCCTAATTGCGCGGGATCGATGCTCCATGCGCGGCTTGTCACGAATTGTAACGCCGCGGGACGTGCGCAACGATTCGTTACAACAACGCTCGGCGCAACCGCCGCGCCGCATCGATAATGAACGCAATCATGCCGACTACTTTCTTCAGAGAAAGTAAAGTAACAAAACCATGAGCTGTAGCAACGCTTGCGCAAAGGGCTGCAGCCAGATCGAGAAGCAAGGCGCAGTCTGCGCCGTCATCCCGAATCGTCTCGACGAAAGGATTGGTAGGGCATGAAGCGAATCTTGTTGACTATCCTCGGCGCAGCTGCGTTCTCCGCGGCCGCCGTTCCCGGTCTTTGCCAGGCTCCGCCGCATGGGCACGACCCCATCGCGGTGATCGAGACGCTCAAAGGCAACCTCAATTTGAACACGTCGCAACAGCAGCAGTGGGACAGCGCTGTTGCCCTTTCGCAGACCGCTAGGCAAGGGATGCGCGCCAACTTCGGTCAGATGAAATCGGCCCTGCAGGCAGAGCTCGCCAAGCCTGAGCCGGATCTTGCCTCGCTCGCGGCTCAAGCCGATGCACTGCAAGAGCAGAGTGCCTCCGCGCGCAAAGCCGCTCGGAACGCCTGGCTTGCGCTGTACGCTACTTTTACGACCGATCAGAAGGCGGTGGTTCGCGATGCGATCCAGGCGCGGCTCGCCAAGACGGAGGCCTTTCGCGCTCGCCTGAAGGAACGTCTCGGCCAGTAGCCGGAAGCGGACACCGAGTCCTCAGTCGACCTCCGGTCGACAGCCCCGCCCGGAGCCCGCTACAAGCGAGTTCCGGGCTTTTTTCTCCCTGAAGGGAGGGGGGTTCAGCCGAGGACTAAGCATCCTGGGCCGACGAACGGGCTTGCGGATAGGCGCCCGGTAATGCTATTGTCATATACAAGTCGACTGCAATGTATTACTGACAGTGCAACCGCAGGCTGGGTTTACCCCCCCGACCTAACCGGTCATCCCGAACCCGGTCTGTCCTCCGGCGCCCCCTCGTGGGGCGCTTTTTTGTCCGTACCTTCCAAGCTCTCGCAGCCAACCCCGGATCAGGTCTGCTTGAGGCTTCGGCTTTCGCGTCTGGAATTCGCTTCGATGGGTCGCCAGCCAATCAACCGTTGGTACTCTGCCTTGACGACTTCATAGCATTCGCAAACCTTTGCCTCCAACGCGCGGCGGTCGCGGACAATGATCACTCCGTGCTTGTACGAGATCCAGCCACTTGCGCGCATTTTCTTGACGATGAGAGCGACTCTTTCCCGGCGCACTCCAATCATGTTGGCAATCAGCTGCTGAGTCATGCGCAGCACATTTCCTTCAATGCGGTCGAGACTAAGCAGAAACCATCGGCATAGCTGCTGCTCGAGCGTATGGTGCCGATTGCACAGCGCCGATTGCGCCGTCTGGGTCCACACTGCCTGAATGTATCGCAGCAGCATCTGCTGCACCGCCCCACCTCGCTTCATCTCGCGGCGCAACGCAGATGTTTTCCAGCGAAGCGCCGTGCCGGCGGTCTGGACGGTGGCGCGCGCGAGCGTAGAGCCCCCTCCGAGAATCAGTCCCAGCCCGATTCCGCCCTCGCGTCCGGTCAGTGAGATCTCAGCGGTCGCACCGTTCCGCAAAACACCGAGCAGCGACACGATGCAAGTTCCGGGAAAGTAGAAATGTTCGGCGGCGCCGCCGGGCTCGTGCAGTCGCTGACCAACGGCGAGGTCGACATGCTCGAGCGACGGCATCAAGCGAGCGAGATCGGCGCGCGGCAGCGATGCCAGCAATCGATTGGTCGGAGTGAATTTGCTGCGGGCCATTGAATTGGATCGGTGCCAACGCGATGAACGGCAGCGGTGGCCGCGACGTCACGCTCAACGAGATTATTTGAATGCGGCGGATTGTAACGACCCGCGCGCAAATGAAAACAAGTGTGCGAAATCGCGCATTCCTCGATGCCGATCGCAGGCAGCTATCACTGTGAAGGTACAAATACGACATTTGGCTCAGGCGTACAGTTCGCGAAACAGCGGACCGTCGCATGCATGTAAAAAGGTCAAAAATTTGTGCGACTGCGAAAGGAAAGATATGAAACAGGCGCCCGCAGCCGTATGTGCGGATTCGCACATTCGTCGACACCGCGCGAGGGTGCGCGCAAACTGTGAGGAGGCTTGGCGACCAGCGATCTGCACCGTTCAAGAAACAAATAACCGTCATCTCTCCCGAAAGCACCCGATGTCCCGATCCACCTCGAGTCGCCGAGAGCCGCTGAGCTTGGAACACAAGGCGATGCTCGCAGCGGAGGTCGACGCGGCTTGCAGAGTTGCTAAAGCATTTCTGAGCCGGACAGAGCAGACCATGCTGCGTGACCGGATCTGGGCGGTCGCGGAGAAAGCATTCGACGCCGGTCGCGCGCAAAGCGCGAGGGAGAACCCCGATGCCGCCGATCCGGCTGAATCGATTCTGATGACGACGTCGGCGGGTACAACTGGGAAGTCGCGACCGCCGAAGACGCCGTAAACCGCTTCGTTCGAGCTGCGCGGCATCAGCGCGGCCGGCTCAGTGGAGCGTCCAATCGCACACCCCTTCGGGCGAGCTCGATCACGACCTGAGTGCGGGTATGAACGTTGAGCGCGCGCAGGATGGCGCTCACGTGAACTTTGACGGTGCCTTCCGAAAGCCGCAGATCGCGGCAGATCAACTTGTTGGGCTTTCCCTGCACTGGAAGCTTGAGCACATCGGCCTGACGCATGGTGAGGCCGAGCTCTGCGGGCTTGGCAATACGCCGCGGCCGGCTACCATCGGTTCCGGTGCAATCGGGGACGTAGATGCCGCCGGACAGCACGAGTCGCATGGCATCGATAAGCAGCCGGGCGTTCGCGGTCTTGGGTATGAACCCCATTGCGCCCATGTCGAGCGCCTGCTCGATGGTCGCCCGATCGTGCGTGGCAGACAGCACCAGAACGGGTGTCGCCGGCCAGTCATGTCGCAGCTCGCTCAGAAACTCGAATCCATCGCAACCCGGCAGCGTAAGATCCAGCACGATGAGATCGATGTCCGGCGCGACAGCGAGCGCCGCGCGCGCGGCGGGCGCGTCGTGCGCTTGAAAATGCTCCAGCGTCGCATCGAGCTCGGCCAGCACGCGCTGGAGGGCGACTTGAATTAGCGGATGGTCGTCGATTACGAGTATCTTCATCGGTCTTCCCCAAGAACGTGAAGATGCGCGCCGCAAAAAAACGGTCGCGCCCGCCCAATGTAGCGGAGCGCGACAGCGAGTCAACTGTAGGAAATGACAGTTACTTGCAAGCTTGGATTTGCACGGCGCCAAGCTCGCGGAATTAGTCGCTCCAGTGCAGACGTAAAATCATCGGCTTCGCACGACAAGCTGATCCAAAGTCGCGGAATCCGCCGGTGCGGTAATCTATCGCCTTCGTTGCCGGCAGGTTCCTCCATGCTCGTCTATATCATTCGTCGCAGCTTGCAGGCGCTGCTGGTCCTGTTGGTCATGTCGGTGCTGGTGTTCCTGGGCGTCTACGCTATCGGAAACCCCGTCGACATTCTCATCAATCCGCAGGCCGATCAGGCCGACCGCGAGCGCGCCATCGCAACGCTCGGGCTCGATCAGCCGCTGTGGGTGCAGTATTGGAAATTTCTCGCCGGGGCCATTCACGGCGATCTCGGCAAATCGTTTGTCCATGGCACGTCGGCGCTCGGCATGATTCTCGAGCGCATGCCCGCGACGCTGGAGCTCGCTATCGTCGCCATGCTCATCGCCATCGTCCTGGGGATTCCGCTCGGCCTTTGGGCTGGGCTCAAGCCCAACTCCACCGCAGGCCGCACCATCATGGCCGGGTCGATCCTGGGGTTTTCGCTGCCGACGTTCTGGGTGGGGCTCATGCTCATCATGGTGTTCGCGGTCATCCTTGGATGGCTTCCTTCGAATGGCAGGGGACCGACGACACTGCTCCTCGGAATCCCGGTGAGTTTTCTGTCGATTGCGGGCTGGAAGCATCTGATTCTGCCGGCGATCAATCTGGCCTTGTTCAAGCTCGCGCTGCTGATACGGCTGACCCGCGCCGGGACGCGCGAGGCGCTGCTCCAGGACTATGTGAAGTTTGCCCGCGCCAAGGGTCTCAGCCACGCTCGCGTGATCGGCGTGCACGTTCTGCGCAATATCCTGATCCCCATCGTCACCGTGGCCGGCCTCGAGTTTGGCTCCGTTATTGCCTTCGCCATCGTCACCGAGACAGTGTTTGCCTGGCCGGGCATGGGGAAGCTCCTGATCGATTCGATCAACCTGCTCGATCGTCCCATCGTGGTGGCGTATCTGCTGGTCACGGTGTTCATGTTCGTCCTGATCAATCTCGCCGTCGACGTGCTCTATTCGGGACTCGACCCGCGCGTTCGACTGGCCGAAAGCAAGGGCTGATGGCGCAAGAGCAGACTCCTTTGCGACGCCTCGCCGGCGACTTCGCCTCAAATCGCTTGGCGATGTTTGGCCTTGGGCTGCTCGCTGTCATCGCGCTTATCGCTCTCCTGGCACCGGTGATTTCGTCGCAGAATCCGTACGACCTGGCGCAGCTCGATGTGATGGACGGCCGGCTTCCGCCCGGATCGCGCTCGCCGGCTGGCGCGATTTTCTGGCTGGGCACCGACGATCAGGGCCGCGACATGCTGTCCGCCATACTCTACGGGTTGCGCATCAGCCTTTTGGTGGGAGTCGTCAGCACCGTGGTCGCGCTGGCGATTGGATTGGTATTAGGGCTCACCGCAGCGTATTTCGGCCGGGCCACTGAAGCCGTCATCATGCGCATCGCCGACATCCAGCTCTCCTTTCCGGCGATTCTGATCGCCCTCATCCTGCTCGCGGTTCTGGGGCAGGGCATCCTCAAGATCATTGCCGCGCTGGTGACCGTGCAGTGGGCGTATTACGCACGCACAGTGAGGAGTGCGGCGCTGGTCGAGAAGCGCAAGGAATACATCGAGGCGGCACGCTGTCTCGCGCTTCCGACGCGTCGCATCGTCTTCAGGCACCTGCTCCCCAACTGCCTGCCGCCTCTCATCGTGGTGGCCACGGTACAGGTCGCCGCCGCTATCGCGCTGGAGGCCACGCTTTCCTTCCTGGGTCTGGGACTGCCGATCACCGAGCCCTCGCTCGGGCTCTTGATCGCCAACGGCTATCAGTACCTGCTCTCCGGCAAGTACTGGATCAGTTTTTTCCCAGGCGTCGCGCTGCTCGCCGTCATCGTCAGCCTCAACCTGGTCGGCGATCAGCTACGCGATGTGTTGAATCCACGTCTAGCAGGCTAAGCAGTGAGCGCCGCGCTTCTGTCCATCGACGGGCTGTGCACGCACTTCTTTACGCGAGCGGGTGTCGTCCACGCCGTTCAGGATGTAAGCCTTCGCGTCGGCGTCGGCGAAGTGCTCGGGCTGGTTGGCGAATCCGGCTCGGGCAAGTCGATGACCGCCTATTCGATCATGGGCCTGGTCGATCCGCCGGGAAAGGTCGTCGCGGGCCGCATCGCTTTCGAGGGGCGCGATCTTTGCGCGCTTTCGGCAGAGGACATGCGGCAGCTGCGTGGCAACCGCATCGCCATGATCTTCCAGGACCCGATGCTGACGCTCAACCCGGTCATGCGCATCGACGCCCAGATGGTCGAAGCGATTCGCGCACACGATAAAGTCGCGCGTGCAACCGCGCGCGAACGCGCGCGCGAGGCGCTGATCAGAGTCGGCATCGCGGCTCCGGAGGAGCGGCTGCAGGCGTATCCGCATCAGTTTTCCGGCGGCATGCGCCAGCGCGTCGCGATTGCAATCGCGCTGCTCAACAATCCCGCGCTGATCATCGCTGACGAGCCGACGACCGCGCTTGACGTCACCATCCAGGGGCAGATCCTGTTCCACATGCAGAAGCTCTGTCGCGAAAACGGCGCAGCGCTGATCTGGATCACCCATGATCTGTCCGTGATTGCCGGGCTCGCCGATCGCATTTGCGTCATGTACGCCGGACGCATCATCGAGGAGGGCACGACCGAAGACGTTCTCGCGCGGCCACGGCATCCGTATACACGCGGGCTGTTCGATTCGGTGCCCGGCGAAGCGCCGCCGCGGCAGAGGCTGCGACAGATCCCCGGGATGACGCCGTCGCCATTGGACCTGCCGCCCGGTTGCGCTTTCCGGCTGCGTTGCCCGCGTGCGGATCACGTCTGCGAGCAGGATCCGCCGATGCGGGAGGGCGGCGGTCGCGGGCAGCGCGCGCGCTGCTTCCACCCGCTGCTGGCGCAGGCCGCGCGCGAGCTCCAGTGACTGCCGGCGTCGGTCCCGAAGCTGGCGGCGTCTCCGACGTCAGCCGCGTCCTCGCACAAGCAAGTGCGGAGCACTCCGCCGGGCGGCTTAAGCAGGCCGCCGCATTGTTCGAGGCCGCGCTCAAACTGGATCCGAATCATGCGGACGCGCTCTACGGTTTTGCCTTGCTGGCGCTGCAATCAGGGCAGCCGCACGCAGCGGCGAGTCTCGCTCAACGCGCCGTCACAGCGCGCCCGGACGGCGCTGAAGCGCATCAGATCCTCGGCGTCGCGCAACGGCAGTGCGGACGTCTCGCGGATGCCATCGCCAGCCTCGAACGATCGATTCTGCTCAAACCGGATTACTTCGAGGGGCGGCTGAACCTGGGCAGCGCCTTGCTCGATGCGGGGGAACTTGACCGCGCGCTGGCGCACTACCAGCAGGCGCTCGCGCTCAATCCCCGGTCCGCTTCCGCGCACAATAATCTAGGCAACCTGTATCGTGAGATGCGGCGTCCGACCGAAGCCATCGCTGCGTACCGATGCGCGCTGGAGCTTGACCCGAGTCATGCGCGCGCGCACGCCAATCTCGCCAACATGCTCAGGGACGCCGGCGACAATCAAGGCGCCATTGACGGGTTCCGGCGCTCGCTCGCGCTCTCGCCAAACCAGTCCGAAGTGTGGAGCAACATGCTGCTGACTCTCAGCGGATCGGATACGTTGTCGCGCGAGGCGATCTACGCCGAGCATGCAGCGTACGGTCAGCACTTCGCCAGACTCATTCCTTCGCGGCCGCGCTCCCGGCAGGCGCACGCCAAGGGACGTTTGCGCGTCGGCTACGTTTCATCGGATTTTCGCAAGCACGCAGTGGCGACATTTTTCCAACCGCTGCTGGCGGCGCACGATACCGCACGTTTCGAGATCTTCTGCTACTACAACTACCATCGGGGCGACGAGGTCACAGCGGCCATTCGTGAGCGCGCCGAACATTTCTTACCGGTGGCAGGCGTGCCCGATCGGGTGCTTGCGGAACGCATCACCAGGGACGGGATCGACATCCTGGTCGATTTGAATGGCCACAGCGCCGACAACCGCCTGCCGCTGTTCCTGCTTGCACCCGCGCCAGTGCAGGTGACGTGGCTGGGCTACCCCGGAACCACGGGACTGGGGACCATGGACTACCGGCTGACCGATATTCACGCCGATCCCCCGGGCCTGACCGACTCGCTGCACACGGAAACGTTGTGGCGATTGCCGGCGACGGCATGGTGCTACCAGCCCTACGCGATTGCGCCGCCGGCGGCTTCGTCGGCCGCGGCGCGCAGCGGAATTACCTTGACCTGCCTCAACAGTCCGGGCAAAGCCTCGCCCGCCGCGCTCGCATCGTGGGCCGACATCATGAACGCCATTCCCGGGTCGCGTTTGCGACTTCTCGCTTCACCCTACGAGCAGCGGATGTATGAGCTCAAGACGTTGTTCGCCACGCGTGGCATCGCTGCAGATCGCATCGAGCTGGTACCGCGAAAGCCACTGGCCGAGTATCTCGCGCTCTACGGCAATGCCGACATCGCGCTCGACAGCTATCCCTACACCGGCGCGACGACGACATGCGATGCCTTGTGGATGGGCGTGCCCGTGGTCACCCTCGCCGGCGACCGCCCGTTCACGCGCAGCGGCGCCAGCATCTTGGCCAACGTCGGCCTGACCGAGCTGATCGCGCGCCGCCCGGAAGACTATGTGCGGATCGCCCGCGAGCTGGCGGACGACGGCGAGCGTCTCGCCAGGCTTCGCGCGGGACTGCGCGAACGCATGCGCGCGTCGCGCCTGACCGATGCTCGAAGCTTTGCACACGACGTCGAGGAGGCCTTCATCGAGATGCGCGAACGCGCGGTCGGAGCGCAGGACCCGACATGATTCCGGAATCTCCCCGGATGGCGGCGCCGCTCCTCGAGCTCAAGCGCATGTCCAAGCGCTTCACGACAGCGCCCGATACAGCCGCGCGCATCACAAGCCTGCTGCGAGGAGGGACAGCAGGGCAGACCGTGCACGCGGTCGACCGTGTCGATCTGGTCATCCCGGAACACGAGGTGGTGGGCTTGGTCGGAGAGTCGGGATGCGGCAAATCCACCCTCGGCAGACTCGCGGTCGGTCTGCTTGCTCCGAGCGAGGGGATGCGCCTCTGGCGCGGCGTGCAGCTCTCCAACGGCGCAGTCACGCCCACACAGCAGCTCAAGATGCAGATGATCTTCCAGGATCCGCACGCTTCGCTCAATCCGCGGCTGCGGGTCGTCGACATTGTGGGCGAAGCGCCAGTCGTGCACGGGCTCATTCGCCGCCGCCAGCAGGTTGAGTACGTCTCCCTGCAACTCAATCGCGTCGGCCTCGATCCGTCGCTCATGCGGCGCTTTCCGCATCAGTTCTCTGGCGGACAGCGCGCCCGCATCGGTATTGCCCGAGCCCTCGCAGTAAAACCCGACTTTCTGGTATGCGACGAATCGGTCGCGGCGCTGGATGTGTCCATCCGCGCACAAGTGCTCAATCTGTTCATGGATCTCAAGTCCGCGCTCAGTCTCACCTACCTGTTCATCAGCCACGATTTGGGCGTGGTGCGCCATGTGAGCGACCGGGTGGTGGTCATGTACCTGGGGCGCATCGTCGAGTCGGGACCGGCAGATGCAATCTTCCCTGCTCCGAATCATCCCTACACCCAGGCGCTGCTTGCCGAGGTTGGCAAGGTCGAGCCGAAAAAGCGCAGGTTCGTGCCCATCCGCGGAGAAATCCCGTCGCCATTGTCGCCGCCGTCGGGCTGCCATTTCCATCCGCGTTGCCCGCATGCGATGGCTCGCTGTCGTGAGACCTCGCCCGAGCTGGTCGAAATCGCGCCGGGTCGCAGCTCCGCCTGCTATCTCAACGGATGACTGGATGGACACCGTCCGCTGCCACCGCCCCCGACGTGCTGCGATCCCGCTGGTGCTCGATTCGCCACACAGCGGAACGGAGTATCCGCGCGACTTCGAATTCGCAGCGCCGCTCGCTGTGGTGCGGCAGGCCGAGGATACCTACGTCGCGGAGCTGTATGCGGCGGCCCCGGATGTCGGCGCGACGCTGATCGAGGCGCTTTTCCCACGCGCCTATATCGATCCCAACCGGCACGTGCTCGACATGGACCCGCAGCTTCTCGCCGACGCATGGCCCGACCCGATCAAGCCCTCGCGCAAGTCCGAATTGGGTATCGGCCTCATCTGGCGGCTCGCGCACGGTGGCGTTCCCATGTATTCGCGCAAATTGTCGGTGACCGAGGTTCGGCGCCGCATCGTCGAATGCTACGACCTCTATCACGCGGCCGTGGCGAGCGCTCTGGACGAGGCCCATCGAGCCTTCGGTGCGGTCTGGCACTTGAACTGCCATTCGATGCCTGCCGTGGGCGACGTCATGTCCGACGACCCTGGCCGGCAGCGCGCGGACTTTGTCTTGGGCGACCGCGACGGTTCAACCTGCACACCGGAGTTCACCGCTTTTGTCGCCGCCAAGCTGCGCGACATGGGCTACGTCGTCGCGATCAACGATCCCTACAAGGGGGTCGAGATCGTGCGCAGGCACGGACGTCCCCTGGAACGCCGCCACAGCCTGCAAATCGAGGTGAACCGCAAGCACTACATGGACGAGCGGACATTGATCAAGAACGCTGGATTCGCCGCGTTGCAAGCGAATCTCGGGACGCTGCTGGGGACGCTAGCGGAGTTTATTAGCGAACAAGGTTGAGTTTTCATTGGCGGGCATCGGCGAAAGACGTACAAAGCTTGATCTGCGACAATCCCGCCGTCGCGCGTTGACCCCATTCGGCGCAAAAGAGTAAAATTCAAAGGTTTATGACAAACGCGGCCGAAGTATCCAGGACGCGGATCGGGTTGAGCGAAAGTCGATGCGCGGCAAGCTCGTCGTCGGTAACTGGAAGATGCACGGCGGGCTCAAGCAGAACGACGCCTTGCTCGCCGATTTGCGTGCCGGATGGACGGCGCCCGTCGGCCGCGGCTTGGCGGTCTGCGTACCCTTCCCGTACTTGTGGCAAGCGCAAGCCGCGCTTTCTGGCTCGGCGATTGCGTGGGGCGTGCAGAACATGAGCGAGCACGCGTCCGGGGCCTTTACCGGTGAAGTCTCGGCGGCGATGGCTGCCGAATTCGGCTGCACGTACGCGATTGTCGGACACTCCGAGCGGCGTGTGCTCTTCAAGGAGAGCGACGCCACCGTAGCCGCCAAGGCATCGGCGGCGATGCAGGCCGGCCTGACACCGATCGTTTGCGTGGGCGAGACGCTGGCGGAGCGGGAGGCGGGGTCGACCGGAGCTGTGGTGACGAGGCAGCTTGAGCCGGTGCTCGCGAGCCTCGGCGACCGCATCATCCGGGCCGTGCTCGCCTACGAGCCGGTGTGGGCCATCGGAACCGGGCGCAATGCCTCGCCAGAACAGGCGCAGGAGGTGCATCACTTGCTACGCCAGCGCCTCGGAGTGGAGAACTCGGCGGTGCCGCTGTTGTACGGCGGCAGCGTCAAGGCCCCAAATGCGCGGAGCTTGTTTCAGATGCCTGACATCGACGGTGGATTGATCGGCGGGGCATCGCTGAAGGCTGATGAATTTTTGGCGATCGCCAATGCCTAATGCGGCGGTGGTCGCTCAAGAAAGGACCAAATGATCTGGGAATCGGTATTGCTGGCAGTGCATGTTCTGGTCGCCGCCGCGCTGATCGGCTTTATACTGCTGCAGCATGGTAAGGGCGCGGACATGGGTGCTGCCTTCGGCAGCGGAGCATCGGGAAGCCTGTTCGGCGCCGCGGGTTCGGCGAATTTCCTGTCGCGCACGACGGCCATCCTGGCAACTATTTTTTTCCTGTCGAGCCTCGCGCTCACCTATTTTGCCAGCACCCGCGGTCCCTCCAAGGATTTGATGCAACAAGGCGTGATGCAGAAGTTGCCGGAGACACCCTCGAAATCGGCCGAAGTTCCCAAGACGGAGAGCGCACCGGCGCAGCCGACGCCGGCACCGGCCCAGGACGCAGGCTCCAAGGCAGGCGAGATACCCAAGTAGCGCCGACGTGGTGAAATTGGTAGACACGCTGTCTTGAGGGGGCAGTGGCGTAAGCCGTGTGAGTTCGAGTCTCACCGTCGGCACCAACCATGCGGCTGCGGGCGGAGCCGTTTAGGGCAGGGCAGTCTTGATCGCAGGCGAGACTTTAGGATTGGAGTGATCGATGCTTGAACAATACTTCCCGGTCCTGCTCTTCATACTTGTGGGCATAGCCATCGGCGCAGCCATGCTGATGGTCGGACGGCTGGTTTCTCCCAATCGTCCGGATCCGCAAAAGCTCGCACCGTACGAATGCGGTTTCGAAGCTTTCGAGGACGCCCGCATGAAGTTCGACGTCCGCTACTATCTGATTGCCATCCTGTTCATCCTGTTCGACCTCGAGATCGCTTTTCTTTTTCCGTGGGCGGTGGTTTTGCCGGACATCGGCATCTTCGGGTTCTGGTCGATGATGATCTTTCTGGCGATACTCATCATCGGCTTCATTTACGAGTGGAAAAAGGGCGCGCTGGAGTGGGAATAGCGGCCCGAGCAGCGAGAGGGGACCCGCGAGCGAAGCGAGCGGGGTCGAGCGTCGCGAGTGGCCGCAGCCGCCGACGCGCGACGCGACATATTCGCGCGGTCGGTACTAGAAGGCGGTAGGAGTAGCCATGTCACTTGAAGGCATTCTCGAAAAGGGTTTTGTCACCACCTCGCTCGACGCGCTCATTAACTGGGCGCGCAATGGGTCGATGTGGCCCATGACATTCGGCCTGGCATGCTGCGCGATCGAGATGATGCACGCGGGTGCGGCGCGCTACGATCTCGATCGCTTCGGCGTCGTCTTCCGCCCGAGTCCGCGCCAGTCCGACGTGATGATCGTCGCCGGCACCCTGTGCAACAAAATGGGGCCGGCGTTGCGCAAGGTCTACGACCAGATGGCCGAGCCACGGTGGGTGATCTCCATGGGATCGTGCGCCAACGGCGGGGGTTATTACCACTATTCCTATTCCGTGGTGCGCGGCTGCGATCGCATCGTCCCGGTAGACATCTACGTCCCGGGATGTCCGCCTACCGCCGAAGCTCTGTTGTACGGCATCCTGCAACTTCAGAACAAGATCTGGCGCACGAACACCATTGCACGATGAAGATCGATAGTCTTGCCGCTGCGCTGCAGACGGCGCTCGGCGATAAGCTCGCGAGCGTAACGACCGCGGCGGGCGAGGTCACCGCCGTCGTCAAGGCGGCCGACGTGTCGGCGACCATGCGCGAGCTGCGAGACCGCTCGGAGCTGCGCTTCGAGATCCTAGTCGACGTCTCCGGTGTCGACTACTCGGCTTACGGGACGACCGGGCGGGGCATGATGTATACGAGTTCGGGTTCCATGCCGGTCGAGCCCGTCGATGAGCGCAAGCACGGCGGCCGCTTCGCTGCCGTCTACCACCTGCTTTCGATTGCCAACAACTGGCGATTGAGAGTCCGCGTATTCGCCCCGGACGACGACTTTCCGGTAGTGCCGTCGGTGGTCGACATCTGGCCATCGGCGACGTGGTACGAACGCGAGGCTTTCGACTTGTACGGCATCGTGTTCACCGGGCACCCCGACTTGCGCCGGATCCTCACCGATTACGGTTTCGTCGGGCATCCGTTCCGCAAGGACTTTCCCTTGTCCGGCCATGTCGAAATGCGCTACGACCCCGAACAGGGCCGCGTGATCTACCAGCCGGTGACCATTGAGCCGCGCGAGGTCACCCCGCGCATCATCCGCGAGGACAGCTACGCGGACAACGAATGACGGTCCGATGGCCGAGATCAGAAACTACACCATGAACTTTGCCTCCGGCCGCCCGGCTGCGCCGGGCTTAACCTGCGCGCAGCGCAGGTTAGCCTACGCCGAAATGCATCTGCGCCTCAGTTAAATGGCCGAGATAAGAAATTACACGATGAATTTTGGGCCGCAGCATCCTGCAGCGCACGGCGTGCTTCGACTCGTGCTCGAACTGGACGGCGAAGTGATCCAGCGCGCGGATCCGCACATCGGCCTCCTGCACCGTGCCACGGAAAAGCTCGCCGAATACAAGACTTATCTGCAGACGCTGCCATACCTCGACCGCCTCGACTACGTGTCGATGATGTGCAACGAGCACGCGTACTGCTTGGCCGTGGAGAGGCTCCTCGGCATCGAGGTGCCGATCCGGGCGCAATACATCCGGGTGATGTTCGACGAAATCACGCGGCTCTTGAATCACCTGTTGTGGCTGGGCGCGCACTCGCTTGACGTGGGCGCGATGACCACGTTCCTCTATTGCTTCCGCGAACGCGAAGACTTGATGGATGTGTATGAGGCGGTTTCGGGCGCGCGGATGCACGCGGCCTACTATCGCCCCGGCGGCGTCCACCGCGACCTGCCTGACAGGATGCCCCAGTACCAGGTTTCAACCATTCACGACGCCAAGGCTGTCGAGCGGATGAACACCAATCGCCGGGGAAGCGTTCTCGATTTCATCGAGGACTTTACCAACCGCTTCCCCGGATACGTCGACGATTACGAGACGCTGCTCACTGAGAACCGCATCTGGAAGCAGCGCACCGTCGGCATCGGCGTGGTGAGCGCCGAGCGAGCGATGGCGCTGGGTTTCACCGGGCCGATGCTCAGAGGCTCGGGTGTTCCATGGGATCTGCGCAAGAAACAGCCCTACGAAGTCTACGATCGCATGGACTTCGACATCCCCATCGGAACCAACGGCGACTGCTATGACCGCTACCTCGTGCGCGTGCAGGAGATGCGCGAGGCGAACAAGATCATCAAGCAGTGCATCGCTTGGCTGCGCGAAAACCCCGGACCGGTCCTCATCGACAATCACAAGCTCGCGCCGCCGTCACGCGTGACGATGAAAGAGAACATGGAAGAGTTGATCCACCATTTCAAGCTCTTCACCGAGGGCATGCACGTGCCGCCGGGAGAGGTTTACGCGGCAATCGAGCATCCGAAGGGCGAGTTTGGTGTCTATCTCGTCTCCGATGGCGCCAACAAGCCGTATCGGCTCAAGTTCCGCGCGCCTGGATTCCCGCATCTTGCTGCGCTGGACGAGATGTCGCGTGGTCACATGATCGCCGACGTGGTCGCCATCATCGGCACCCAGGACATCGTTTTCGGGGAGATCGACCGATGAGCGTGATCGATTCCAGAGTGATCAATATCGCCGACCTGGAGCTCAAGCATTTCGCCAACGGCGACAAGTTCGAGTGCCGAGCATCGCGCATCGGACCGCTGCTCGGGGCCAAGGACCTCGGTTATTCCTACGATGTCGTGCCGCCGGGGAAACGGTCGTGTCCGTTCCACAGTCATCGCGGCGAAGAGGAGATGTTCTTCATCGTCAAAGGCACCGGCACGCTGCGCTACGGCGCCGAGACTCGGAGGATCCGCGCCGGCGATGTCATCTGCTGCCCGACGGGCGGCCCGGAAACCGCACACCAGATCGTCAATGATTCGAATGACGAGCTCGCCTATCTGTCGATCAGCACCATGATGCCGGCGGAAGTTTGCGAGTATCCCGATTCGAAAAAGGTCGGAGCCTTCGGCGGGGGTTTGCGGCACATGACCAGCTCCGGTGCCCACGTCGACTACTGGGATGGCGAGTAGCCATGGCGCGATTGCGGATGCGCCATAGCGATTACAGGCCCTCATGCTGAGCGCAGATTCACTCAAGAGGATCGATCGCGAGATCGCCAAGTACCCGGCCGATCGCAGGCAGTCGGCGGTGATGGCAGCGCTCGCGATTGCTCAGGACGAGAAAGGCTGGCTGTCCACCGAGACCATGGACTTCGTCGCCTCGTATCTCGGCATGCCTTCGATTCTCGTCTATGAGGTTGCGACCTTCTACGAGATGTACAACACCAGCCCCGCTGGTAAACACAAGGTGTCGATCTGTACCAATCTTCCGTGCGCGCTGCAGGGGGCGGCAAAAGCGGCGGATCATCTCAAGAAAACGCTCGGCGTCGATTTCGGCGAGACAACGGCCGACGGATCGTTTACGCTCAAGCAGGGCGAGTGCTTCGGCGCGTGTGGCGATGCGCCGGTGCTGCTGGTCAACAACAAGCGCATGTGCAGCTGGATGAGCAACGAGAAAATCGACGAGCTCATCGCCGAGTTGCGCGGCAAGGGAAGCTAAGGCCTGACGTGAACGCTCCGTCCGAAGTCCTCGATTACGGTCCCGATGCCATTCTCATGGCGGGCCTCAACGGCAGGAACTGGCGCCTCGCCGACTATGTGGAGCGCGGCGGCTACGAGGCGCTCAAGAAGATGCTGACGGAAAAGACTCCGCCTCAGACGATCATCGCCGAGGTGAAGAAGTCGGCGCTCCGCGGGCGCGGTGGCGCCGGATTTCCAACTGGGCTCAAGTGGAGCTTCATGCCGCAGCAATACGCGGGCGAGAAGTATCTGGTGTGCAATTCCGACGAGGGGGAGCCGGGAACGTTCAAGGATCGCGACATCCTGCGCTACAACCCGCACATGCTCATCGAGGGAATGGCGATCGCCGCGTACGCGATGGGTTGCAGGCACGCCTACAACTATATTCACGGCGAGATCTGGGAGACCTACGAGCGTTGCGAGGAAGCGGTCGAGGAGGCATACAAGGCAGGCTACCTGGGCGACAACATCCTCGGCAGCGATTTCAGCTTCCACCTCTACAATCACCACGGCTTCGGCGCGTACATCTGCGGCGAGGAAACCGGATTGCTCGAGTCGCTCGAGGGGAAAAAGGGTCAGCCCCGGTTCAAGCCGCCGTTCCCCGCGAGCTACGGCCTTTTCGGCAGACCGACGACGGTCAATAACACCGAAACTCTCGCCTCGGTGCCGTGGATCATCAAGCATGGCGGCGAAGCGTTTCTCAACCTGGGCCGGCCCAACAACGGCGGCACCAAGCTCTTCTCTGTTTCCGGCGACGTCGAGCGGCCGGGGAATTTCGAGGTCAAACTCGGCACGCCCTTTGTGAAGCTGCTCGAGATGGCTGGCGGCATACGTGGCGGCAGGAAGCTCAAGGCCTGCATCCCCGGCGGGTCATCGATGCCGGTGCTTCCCGGGGACATCATGATGACGACCGATATGGATTACGACTCGATCGCCAAGGCAGGGTCGATGCTGGGGTCGGGCGCCGTGATCCTCATGGATGACACGCGGTGCATGGTGCGCTCGCTGCTGCGGCTCTCCTACTTCTATTTCGAGGAGTCGTGCGGCCAGTGCACGCCGTGCCGCGAAGGCACGGGCTGGCTGTGGCGAGTCGTCAACAGGATCGAGCACGGCGAGGGGCGCAACGAGGATCTCGAGTTGCTCACCTCGGTCTCGGACAACATCGCGGGACGAACCATCTGCGCGCTCGGCGACGCCGCTGCGTTGCCGGTCAAGAGCTTCGTCAAGCATTTCCGCGATGAATTCCAGTATCACATCGATCACAAGCGCTGCCTGGTGCCGGATTACCTCTGATGAGCACAATCAACCTCGAGGTCGACGGCAAGCCGGTGCAGGTGCCCGGCGGCTCGACCGTCATGGACGCCGCTCACAAGCTCGGCCTCTACGTTCCGCATTTTTGCTGGCACAAGAAGCTCACCATCGCGGCGAACTGCCGCATGTGTCTGGTCCAGGTGGAGAAGGCACCGAAACCCCTGCCGGCGTGCGCCACACCCGCGACCGAGGGGATGAAAGTCTGGACCCATTCCGACGCCGCGGTCGAGGCGCAGAAGGGCGTCATGGAGTTCCTGCTGATCAACCATCCGCTCGACTGCCCGATCTGCGATCAGGGTGGCGAATGCCAGCTGCAGGACCTGGCAGTCGGCTACGGCGCGTCGAACTCGCGCTACACCGAGGCCAAGCGCGTCGTGCTCAACAAGAACCTGGGGCCGCTCATCTCCACAGACATGACGCGCTGCATTCACTGCACGCGCTGCGTGCGATTCGGCCAGGAGATCGCCGGCATCATGGAACTCGGCATGGCCAAGCGCGGCGAATTTTCCGAGATCATGACTTTCGTCGGCCGCACCGTCGATTCCGAGCTCTCGGGCAACGTCATCGATCTGTGTCCGGTCGGTGCGCTCACTTCGAAGCCCTTCCGCTACACGGCGCGCACCTGGGAGCTTGCGCGGCGCAAATCGGTTTCTCCTCACGACGGGCTGGGCAGCAACCTGATCGTGCAGGTCAAGAACGACCGAGTGATGCGCGTCGTGCCGCTGGAAAACGAGGCGGTCAACGAGTGTTGGCTCTCCGACAAAGATCGCTTTTCATACGAGGGACTCAATTCCGAAGATCGGCTGAAGAGGCCGCGCTTGCGGCGCGACGGCACCCTGGTCGACTGCGACTGGCAAACCGCACTCGAACGGGCGGTCGGCGAGTTGAAGCGCGTCCGCGAGCAGCACGGAGCTTCCGCGATCGGCTTGATTGCGTCGCCGCATTCGACGCTGGAAGAGCTTTATCTGGCGCAAAAGCTTGCCCGAGGCTTGGGCAGCGACAACGTCGACTTTCGTCTGCGCCAGACCGACTTCAGCACCGCTCCCAACGGGGCACCATGGCTGGGCATGTCCATTGCCGAGTTCGCCGCGCTCGATCGCGTGCTGGTCGTCGGCAGCTTCCTGCGCAAGGATCATCCGCTGCTGGCGCAGCGCCTCCGGCAATCGGTCAAGAAGGGAACGCAGCTTTCGATCGTGCACTCGTCTGCCGACGATCTGCTCATGACCGTAGCCAACCGCATGCTGGTCGCGCCGTCGTTGCTGCCGCGGGCGCTCGCCGAAATCGTCGTTGCCGCGGCCGGCGAAGCAGGTGAGACTACGCCGGCCGAGCTTTCCGGCGTTACGCCATCGGCGGCGGCAAAGGAAATAGCAGCGAGTCTGCGCAGCGGTGAACGCAAAGGGATCTTCCTCGGCAATTTCGCCCAGCATCATCCACAAGCCGCACAGTTGCACGCGCTTTGCGCCGCGCTTGCCAAGCTGACCGGAGCCAGGCTCGGTTTCATGACCGAGGCCGCCAACTCGGTCGGCGGCTACCTCGTCGGGGCGATGCCGCGCAACGGCGGATTGAATGCACAGGCGATGCTGACGCAGCCGTGTCGCGCATACATCATCCTCAACGCGGAGCCCGATCTCGACGTTTCCGATCCGACTGCGGCGCGGACGGCGCTCGCTGCCGCGGAGGTTGTCGTCGCGCTGACCCCGTTCGCTTCGATCGCGGCGGAGCACGCCCATTTGCAGCTTCCGGTGGCGGCGTTTGCCGAGACGGCGGGAACCTTCGTCAACTGCGAAGGCCGCCCCCAGATGTTCAAGAGCGTCGCCTTGCCGCCCGGAGAAGCGCGGCCGGCGTGGAAAGTCCTGCGCGTCCTGGGCTCCATGCTCGGCCTCGCCGGGTTCGATTTCGAATCGATCGACGCCGTGCGCGCCGAATTGCCCGCTGCTGCCGCGATTGAGGCGGGCCTCTCCAACGCGACTCAGGCCTCGATCGCCGTCCCGTCCACATCCGCGGGCGAGCTCGAACGCGTGGCCGACGTGCCGATCTACGCGGCGGACCCGCTAGTGCGTCGGGCGCCGTCGCTGCAGAAGACCGCCGACGCCAGGCCTCCCCTTGCCCGCATGAATGCCGCGACACGCTCCAAGCTCAAGTTGAGCGATGGCATTGCGGTACGTGTGCGCAACGGCGCCGGGGAGGCGATATTGAAGGTCGCCGCCGACGAAAGCGTTCCCGACGGCTGCGTGCGCGTTGCCGCGGCGCATCCCGCAACGCGGATGCTCGGATCGATGTTCGGCACCCTTGCCCTGGAGTCGCTCTAGATGGATGCGATGCTCGCGCCGGTAGCAAGTTTCTTTGGCGTGACCTGGCCTCTGGTGTGGAACATCGTCAAGATCTTGGTCATCGCGCTGCCACTGATGATCGCGGTGGCGTTTCTGACCCTGGCCGAGCGCAAGGTGATCGGCTACATGCAGGTGCGCATCGGCCCCAATCGTGTCGGTCCGTTCGGACTGCTGCAACCCTTCGCCGATCTGGTGAAGATGTTGCACAAGGAGGTCATCGTTCCGTCGGGAGCGAGCCGATGGCTGTTTTTCATGGCGCCCATGCTCTCCCTTGCCCCGGCACTGGCCGCGTGGGCGGTGATCCCGTTCGCCGACGGCATGGTGCTCGCCGATATCAACGCAGGATTGCTCTACTTGATCGCCATGACTTCGATGGGCGTCTACGGCATCATCCTGGCCGGCTGGGCATCGAACTCCAAATACGCTTTTCTGGGTTGCTTGCGCTCCGCGGCCCAGATCGTGAGCTATGAAATCGCCATGGGGTTCGCACTGGTCGGGGTGTTGATGGTCGCGTCCAGTTTGAACATCAGCGATATCGTACGCGGCCAGGAAGGCGGCGCCGCTCACTGGTACATCTGGCCCCTCTTGCCCCTGTTCGTCGTCTACCTGGTCGCCGGCATCGCAGAGACCAACCGACATCCCTTCGACGTTGCAGAGGGCGAATCGGAGATCGTGGCGGGATTCCACGTCGAGTATTCGGGCATCGCCTTCGCACTGTTCTTCCTCGCCGAATACATGAACATGATTTTGGTGTCGGCGTTGTGCTCGACCATGTTTCTCGGCGGCTGGCTATCCCCATGGCCGATCTTGAACGACATCGAAATATTGGGCTTCCATCCCTTCGGCGACGGCCTGGGGTGGCTGTTCCTCAAGACCTGCGCCATTCTTTTCATCTTCTTGTGGATCCGCGCCACTTTCCCGCGCTACCGCTATGACCAGATCATGAGACTGGGCTGGAAAGTGTTCATACCGATCACGCTCATCTGGATCGTGTTCCTGGGCGCCATGATGCAAACGCGCTGGGCGTACCTGTTCCACTGAAGAGACACCGTGCTCCAGCGCATCAAAGACTTCTTTAACACTTTCCTGCTCGTCGAACTGGCGAAGGGCCTGTGGGTGACGCGGCGGTATATGTTTGCGCGCAAGGTCACCGTGCAGTACCCGGAGGAAAAGACGCCGATGAGCCCGCGCTTCCGTGGCCTGCACGCACTGCGCCGCTATCCGAACGGAGAGGAGCGGTGCATCGCCTGCAAGCTGTGCGAGGCGGTGTGCCCGGCGCTGGCGATCACCATCGAGTCGGAGCAGCGTGCGGACGGCACTCGCCGGACAACGCGCTACGACATCGACTTGACCAAGTGCATCTTCTGCGGTTTTTGCGAGGAATCGTGTCCGGTCGACTCCATCGTGGAGACGCGAATCCTCGAGTATCACGGCGAAAAGCGCGGCGATTTGATCTACACCAAGGAAATGCTGCTCGCGGTGGGCGATCGTTACGAAGCCCAGATAGCCGCCGATCGCGCGGCGGACGCACATTATCGTTAGAGGGAATCCCCTGCGCTTCCGATGAACATCCAGCCGTTTGTCTTCTACGCCTTTGCCGCGATTCTGGTGTTTGCCGGGCTGCGCGTCGTCACCAGCCGCAATCCGGTGCATGCCGCCTTGTGGCTGGTGCTTGCGTTTTTCAGCGCCGCCTGCGTGTGGCTGCTGCTGCAGGCGGAATTCCTGGCCATCGCGCTGGTTCTGGTCTACGTCGGCGCCGTCATGGTCCTATTCCTGTTCGTGGTCATGATGCTCGACGTCAACTTCGCCAAGATGCGCGAGCGCTTCAAGAGCTATATCCCGGTCGGCGCGACAGTGGGCATTCTGGTGCTGGTCGAGATGGCGGTGGTGTTGATCGGCGGCTATCTCTCACCCGGTGCGGCGCCTGGGCCGGCGCCCGTGCCGAAGAATTTCAGCAACACGCGCATGCTCGGCCTGCAGATCTACACCGACTACGCGTATCCGTTCGAGATCGCGGCGGTGATTCTTCTGGTCGCGATCATCGCCGCGATTGCGCTGACGCATCGCAGGCGCGTGGCGACCAAGCATCAGAACCCCGGCGATCAGGTGAAGGTGCATCCGAAGGATCGCCTGCGGGTGCTGCAGATGGCGCCGGAAAAGAAAGTTTCCGAGCAATAGTGCGTGCGCGCCTCTGGCGCGAGCAACAGGCGGGGCTCGGGTGACCGCCAAAGAGGGAGGAAGAAGCGGGTGACGTTGCTGTCGCAACCGACGCTGGCGCACTACCTCGTGCTGGGGGCGGTCCTGTTCGCCATCAGCGTCGTCGGCATTTTCCTGAATCGCCGCAATGTGATCATTCTGCTGATGGCGATCGAGTTGATGCTGCTCGCCTGCAATCTGAATTTCATTGCCTTCTCGCATTTCCTGGGCGATTCAGCCGGCCAGGTCTTCGTGTTTTTCATCCTGACGGTGGCGGCCGCCGAATCGGCGATCGGGCTGGCGATTCTGGTGCTGCTGTTCCGCAACGTCGGCTCGATCGACGTCGAGGATCTGGACAGGCTCAGGGGCTAGGGATTGCCGATGACAATGCAGCAACTCTATCTGCTGATCCCCCTGGTGCCGCTCGCCGCTTCAATCGTCGTCGGGCTCTGGGGTCCGCGCCTCGGGCGCACGACCTCGCACCGGATCTGCATCGCCGGTGTCATGGTCTCGACCCTGGCCTCGGGCTGGGTTTTGAGCGACGTGCTGGCAGGCCACAACTTCAACGGCGACATCTACACATGGATGATCTCGGGAGGGGTCAAGTTCGCGATCGGGTTTCTCATCGATCCGCTGACTGCGCTGATGATCACCGTGGTGAGCTTCGTTTCGCTGATGGTGCACATCTACACCATCGGCTACATGGCCGACGATCCCGGCTACACCCGATTCTTTTCCTACATCTCGCTGTTCACCTTCAGCATGCTCATGCTGGTGATGGCGAACAACTTCCTGCAGCTGTTCTTCGGCTGGGAGGCCGTCGGTCTGGTTTCGTATCTGCTGATCGGATTCTGGTACGAGCGACCGACCGCGATCTACGCCAATCTCAAAGCGTTCCTAGCCAACCGGGTCGGCGATTTCGGATTCGTCCTCGGCATCGGTCTGATCGTGGCGTACCTTGGCACGCTCGATTACGAGACGGCGTTCAAGGCCGCGCCGCAGCTGGCGGGAACCTCGATCAACCTAGTCGGCGATGCCCAGTGGTCGCTCATGACGGCGATCTGCATCGGACTCTTCGTCGGCGCGATGGGCAAGAGCGCGCAGGTGCCGCTGCATGTGTGGCTTCCCGACTCGATGGAAGGTCCCACGCCGATCTCCGCCCTGATCCACGCGGCAACCATGGTGACCGCCGGCATTTTCATGGTCGCGCGCATGAGCCCGCTGTTCGAACTCTCGGATACGGCTCTGTCGTTCGTCACCGTCATCGGCGCCACGACGGCGCTGTTCATGGCCGTACTGGGCATCGTGCAGCACGACATCAAGCGGGTGGTCGCTTATTCGACGCTCTCCCAGCTCGGATACATGGCTTGCGCGCTCGGCGCCTCCGCGTACTCGGCTGCGATCTTCCATCTCATGACGCATGCGTTCTTCAAGGCGCTCCTGTTCCTAGGTGCGGGCTCCGTCATCATCGCTATGCATCACGAGCAGGACATGCGCAAGATGGGTGGCCTGAAGAAGTACATGCCGATCACCTACTGGACCATGGTCATAGGCTCGCTAGCTCTGGCCGGGATTCCGCCCTTTGCCGGATTCTTCTCCAAGGACGCGATCATCGAGGCGGTACAGTTGTCGAGGGTTCCGGGTCACACCTATGCGCAGTTCGCCGTGACCGCCGGCGTGCTCTTGACCGCGCTGTACAGCTTCCGCCTGATCTTCCTGACCTTCCATGGAGAGGAGCGCTTCCGCCATGCCCAAACGCATGACGACGCGCACGGCCATGATGAGCATGGGCACGCCGATCCACAGGAAAGCCCGTGGGTCGTCACGCTACCGCTGGTCGTGCTCGCGATCGGGTCGATCTACACAGGATGGGCGTACGTGGGCGACACCGTGTTCGGCGACTTCTTCGGCAGCTCCATCGCGGTAGCCGAACAGCACCCGGGCGTCGCAGAGATGCGCGAGGAGTGGCATGGCCAGGTCGCCTTCATCCTGCATGCCCTGGCGGGACTGCCGTTATGGCTGGGCGTCGCCGGGATCGTCGCGGCGTGGTTCTTCTGGTTGCGCCGCCCCGAGTTGCCTGGGAGGATCGCCGCATCGCTCGGCGGGCTCTATACCCTGCTCGTCAACAACTACTTCTTCGACAAGTTCAACGACTGGTTCTTCGCCGGCGGCTTTCGCAAGATCGGAACCATCGCTTCCGACGTCGGCGACCGCTCGGTGATCGACGGATTTTTCGTCAACGGAAGCGCTCGGGTGGTTGCGGCCACGTCGGCGCTCCTGCGCCATATCCAGACCGGCCGCGTCTACCACTACGCCTTCGCCATGATTCTGTCGGTGTTCGCGCTGCTCACCTGGTGGGTCGTGCGCTAGGGTCTGTTGAACGCTATGGACACAAACGCGTTGCATTGCCGAAAACGCCTAGTGCAAGGCGCAAAGGCGAAGGCGGGCAGGGCGCCCGGCGAGACTTTGCAACGCTGCGATCGGCGTTTTCGGCAGCAACCCGAAGGGAGCGGGCGTCCTGGGGCGCCACTCGGTGTTGCCGTCCTCGCCAAGACCGCTAGTCTTGGCTTCGTCCTGCGCCTTGATTGGCGCCCCAGGGCACCCGTTCGCGTATCCGCCCATAGCGTTCACAGGCCCTAGGGCTCTTCAAATCGTGCTGCCTTATATAAGCCTCGCCATCTGGGTGCCGATCGTCTCCGGGGTTCTGGTGCTGGCGCTGCATCGCGACCGCGACGCCGCCGCGGCGCGCTGGCTCGCGCTGGTCGGCGCCATCGCCGGATTCGCGGTGACCATTCCGCTGTATCTTCATTTCGCCATAGGGACCGCGGAGATGCAGTTCGTCGAAGCGGTGGAGTGGATACCGCGCTTCAACGTGAACTATATCGTCGGCGTGGACGGCATATCGCTGCCGCTGGTCCTGCTCAACAGTTTCATCACGGTACTTGTCGTCTGGGCCGGCTGGGTCGTCATCCAGACCCGAGTCGCCCAGTACATGGCGGCGTTTCTCATCATGTCGGGGCTTACCAACGGTGTTTTCACCTCGCTCGACGGCGTACTGTTCTACGTCTTTTTCGAGGGCATGTTGATTCCGCTGTACTTGATCATCGGCATCTGGGGCGGTCCCAACCGCGTCTACGCGGCGATCAAGTTTTTCCTCTATACCCTGCTGGGGTCGCTCCTGATGCTGGTGGCGCTCATCTATCTTTACACGGTGAGCGGAGGGAGCTTCTCCATCCTCGAGTGGTACCAGCTGCCGCTATCGCTCAAGACGCAGGTGCTGCTGTTCATCGCATTTTTCGCTGCGTTCTCGGTCAAGGTGCCGATGTGGCCGGTGCACACCTGGCTTCCCGACGCGCACACCGAAGCTCCAACCGGAGGCTCGGTGGTGCTGGCGGCGGTCACGCTGAAGGTCGGCGGCTACGGGTTCATCCGTTTTGTGCTGCCGATCCTGCCCGACGCGAGCCATTATCTGTCCGGGTTCATGATAGCTCTGTCGCTGATCGCGATTGTCTACATCAGCTTTGTCGCGCTGGTGCAGCCCGACATGAAGCGGCTCATTGCCTATTCCTCGATCTCGCACATGGGCTTTGTCACCCTTGGCGTATTCCTGTTCAGCGCGATGGGGGTCGAAGGCGGGCTGGTGCAGATGATCTCGCACGGCTTCGTCTCCGCGGCGTTGTTCCTCTGCGTGGGCGTCCTCTACGACCGCATGCACAGCCGGGCGATCTCTGACTATGGCGGCGTGGTGAACACCATGCCCAAGTTCGCCGCCTTTGCCATGCTTTTCGCCATGGCGAACTCCGGACTACCCGGAACCAGTGGCTTCGTCGGCGAGTTCATGGTGACGCTCGCATCGATCAAGACCAACTTCTGGCTCGGTTTCCTGGCAGGGACCATGATGATTCTCGGCGCCGCATACACGCTGTGGATGTACAAGCGCGTTTGGTACGGCGCGGTGTCGAATGACCACGTCGCGGCATTGAAGGATCTTTCCAGCCGTGAATTCTGGCTCCTCGGAGCGCTTGTCCTGGCGGTGCTTGCGCTGGGCGTGTATCCCAAGCCTTTCACCGATGTGATGCACGCGTCGGTCAGCGATCTGCTTGCTCACGTGGCGCAGAGCAAGCTATAGCCTGGGACGAGACAACACCATGCTCTCCGGCTTCGATCTCACGCCCGCCCTTCCCGAAGTGACGCTGCTCGTCGCCGCGTGCGTCGTGCTGGTGGTCGATCTGTTCGTGCCCGATTCGCAGCGGCGGGTCTCCTACTGGCTCACCCAGCTCGGGTTGCTCGCCACCGCGTGGTTCTCGCTTTACGTGTTCCACGAGACGCCGGTCCGCGCCTTCGGCAACGCCTTCGTCGCCGATGCTTTGGCCGATCTGCTCAAATTCTTCAGCTGCATCACCGTGGTGCTGACGCTGCTGTACTCCCGGGTCTATCTGACGGCCCGAGGGCTTTTCCGTGGCGAGACCTTCGTGCTGACCATGTTCGCGTTGCTGGGGATGATGGTCATGATCTCGGCGGCGCACTTCCTGACGCTCTACCTCGGTCTCGAGCTCATGTCGCTGGCGCTCTACGCTCTGGTGGCGCTGCAGCGAGACTCCAACGTCGCTGTCGAGGCTTCGATGAAGTACTTCGTTCTCGGTGCGCTGGCGTCGGGCCTGCTGCTCTACGGCATGTCGATGATCTACGGCGCCACGGGATCGCTGGAGATCAACCAAGTAGCAGTCGCCGTGTTCAGCGGCCACGCCAATCGCCTCATCCTTGCATTCGGCCTGGTGTTCGTCGTGTCGGCGATCGCCTTCAAGCTCGGCGCCGTGCCGTATCACATGTGGATACCCGATGTTTACGAGGGCGCGCCGACGGCGATCACGCTTTTCATCGGGGCGGCGCCGAAGCTTGCGGCGTTCGCCTTCGCCATCAGGCTCTTGGTCGGATCGCTTGCCGCGATGTGGTTCGACTGGCAGGGAATGCTGGTGGTCCTGTCGGTCTTGTCGATGATCGCCGGCAACGTGATCGCCATCGCACAGAGCAACATCAAGCGCATGCTTGCCTATTCGACCATCGCCAACATGGGCTACATGCTGCTGGGCTTCCTGACCGCCAACGTCAATGGCTACAGTGCGGCGATGTTCTACACCATCGTTTACGTACTCACCACTCTGGCCAGCTTCGGAATGGTGCTGCTGCTCTCGCGCAGCGGCTTCGAGGCCGACAAGCTCGACGATTTCAAGGGCCTCAATCAGCGCAGTCCGTGGTATGCACTGATGATGTTGCTGGTCATGTTCTCGCTCGCCGGAATCCCGCCGACGGTGGGCTTCTACGCCAAGTTCGCTGTGTTCGAAGCGGCGGTCGATGTCGGGCTGGTCTGGCTAGTGGTGATCGCCGTCATCACGTCGCTGATCGGCGCTTTCTACTATTTGCGCATCGTCAAGCTCATGTACTTCGACGATCCTGTGGACCAGGCGCCCCTGGAGTCGAGGTTCGACACGAGAGTGCTGCTTTCGCTCAACGGCCTCGCGTTGCTGTTCTTCGGCGTCTTCCCGCAGCAACTCATGGGCATGTGTGTGGTGGCGCTGACGCACTCGTACTAGGGAACCTCCGAAAGAGCCGCGCGTGGCAGCGACGGAAGCTTACGTGGGCTCCTTCAGAGGTTCCTTGGGCGGGTGGCACGCCCTTCAGGCGTAGCTGTGCCGCCGTGCTAACATCCGCGGGTCGTCCTGCCTTCTTCCCATGCGCGTCGGCTTTTTCGTCACCTGTCTGGTCGACCTGATGCGGCCGTCGATCGCCTTCGCGGCGATTCGCCTGCTCGAGTCGGGCGGCGCCCAGGTGGTCGTTCCGCCGCCGCAGACCTGTTGCGGACAACCCGGCTACAACTCGGGCGATCGCGAAGGCGCCAAGACGCTCGCCACCAAGCTCGTCGCTGAATTCGAAGGCTTCGATTATTTGGTTGCCCCGTCGGGCTCGTGCAGCGGCATGATCAAGACGCACTACGCCGATCTTTTTCGCGACGATCCGGCGCTCGCTGCTCGCGCAGCAGCGCTTGCCGTGAAAACCTACGAGCTAACCGATTTCCTGGTAAACGTGGTCAAGCTCGAGCGCGTTCCCAGCAGTTTTTCGGGCAGCGTGACCTACCACGATTGCTGCGCGGGCCTGCGCGAGATGGGCGTGAAGGAGCAGCCCCGCGAGCTGCTCTCGAAGCTGCCGAATGTCAGGGTCACCGAGATGCCCGACTGCGAAACCTGCTGCGGCTTCGGCGGCACCTTCTGCATCAAGTACGGGGAGATTTCCGCGCGCATGGCGGACAACAAGTGCAGACAGATCGCGGACACCGGAGCCGATGCGGTTGTCCTCGGCGACCTGGGATGCATCCTGAACATCGAGGGCAGGCTGCGCAGGCGCGGCGACATGCGCACCCGAGTGCTACACGTCGCCGAGATTCTCGCCGCACCTGAAACTGGGGTATAGCGTGCAGATCGCGTCGATGCATTTCAAGGAGCGTGCCCATGCCGCCTTAAGCGACGCGCAGCTCCAGCAGAACCTGCAGAAGTTCCGCACCAAGTTCGTCACCAAGCGCCGCGAATCGCTCGCCGAGCTCGACGACTTCGAGGCCACACGGGAGGCGGGCAGGGCGATCCGGCAGCGCACGCTGGACAATCTCGACGCGTGGCTGGAGATCTTCGAGACCAACGCCACGGCGCGCGGCGCGATCGTCCTCTGGGCCGAAACGCCCGCCGACGTCAACCGCCACGTGCTCGACATCGCGCGCAGACACGGCACGACCAAGGTCATCAAGTCGAAGTCGATGGTGAGCGAAGAGTCCGCGCTCGATGCAGCGCTCGAGGGAGCCGGCCTAACGGTGGTCGAGACCGATCTCGGTGAATATATCCTGCAGATCAACGACTACGAGCCGCCGTCGCACATCATCGGGCCCGCCTTGCACAAGAGCAAGGCGGAAGTAGCCGAGCTGTTCGCCAAAAAGCACGGCACGCCGCGCAAGACCGAGATCAACGAGCTATGCCTCGAGGCGCGCAAGGTGCTGCGCGGACACTATCTGAGCGCCGACATGGGCATATCGGGCGGAAATTTTTTCGTCGCCGAGACGGGCTCGGTTGTGCTGGTCACCAACGAATGCAACGCGACGCTGACAACGACGCTGCCGAAGGTCCACGTCGCCATCTCCGGCATCGAAAAGGTCGTCGCCACGCTGGAAGACGTCGCCACGCTGATGCGCCTCCTGCCGCGCTCCGCGACCGGGCAATCGATTTCCAATTACGTGGACATCCTCACCGGAACCAAAGGGCAGGGCGATTTCCACGGCGCCGAGCACATGTACTTCATTCTCGTCGACGCCGGCCGTGCACGGGTGCTTGGAAGCGAAGTCAGAGAGGCGCTGCGCTGCATTCGCTGTGGCGCTTGCATGAATCACTGTCCCGTTTATCAGAACATCGGCGGACATTCGTACGGCTGGGTGTACCCGGGGCCGATCGGTTCGATCCTGACGCCGTCGTATATCGGACTGGAGAATGCGCTCGACCTGCCCATGGCCTCGACCATGTGCAATCAGTGCGGAGTGGTCTGTCCAGTGAAGATTCCGCTGCCGGACTTGCAGCGCAAATTGCGCGAAGAGGAGTTCCGGCGCCAGCTGCGCCCGTGGAGTGAGCGTTTGGGCTTGAGAGCGTGGTCGTGGCTGGCTTCACGGCCCCGTCTGTTCGCGCTTGTCACACGAATCGGAGCGCGCGTGCTCAAAGGCATGGGAGGACGCGATCGCCTGATTCACCGCCTGCCGCTCGGAGGCGGCTGGACCGAGGGACGCGACATGCCGGCGTCTAGTGGCCGCACTTTCCGCGAGCTCTACGCGCAGCGCGAGGCCTCGCGATGAACACGCCTCGCGATCACATCCCGCGAACCGCGCCGCCGATCAGCCATCGTGGGGACTCGCTCGGCACCGAAAACGCGTTCGTCGTATTGGCCGAAGTAAACGCGCTGCAGCGCCAGGGCCGCGACATCGTTTCATTCTGCATCGGCCAGCCCGACTTCCCGACGCCGGCCAACGTGCAGGACGCTGCGATCGCAGCCATACGCGGCGGAAAGCACGGCTATACGCCCTCGGCCGGCATCGACGAGTTGCGCGCGGCGGCCGCACGCGACATGGGCAGCCGCCGCGGGCTCGACATCGCCGCCGAAGATGTCGTCGTGGGAGCGGGCGCCAAACCGTTCATCGCTTATACCATCGCCTCGGTAACCGATTACGGCGCCGGCGAAGAGGTGATCTACCCCGTGCCCGGGTTCCCGATCTACGAATCGCAGATCGTCGCCAACGGCGCCGTTCCGGTTCCGATTCATCTGCGCGAGGCGCGCGACTTCGCATTCGATCCGCACGAGCTGGAGGCGAAGATCACCGAGAAGACGCGGCTCTTGATCCTCAATTCGCCGCAGAATCCGACCGGCGGCGTGCTGCAGCGTGCCGACCTGGAGGCGATCGCCGAGATACTACTCCAGCATCCCCACGTCTGGGTCTACGCTGACGAGATCTATTCGCGGCTCCTCTACGACGGCGAATTCAGCTCTCTCGCGTCGCTCCCAGGCATGCTCGAGCGCACCGTCATTTCCGACGGCGCATCGAAAACATGGGCGATGACGGGCTGGCGCATCGGCTACATCGCCAATCGCGCGCTGGCGCCTGTTTTTACGCGCTGGATCACCAACACCGATTCCTGTGCCAGCCAGGTGAGCCAGTGGGCCGCGCTCGAAGCGATCGAAGGACCGCAGGAAAGCGCTGCTGCAATGCGGACATCGTTTCTGGAGCGTCGCGATCTCGTCGTCGGATTGCTCAATGCGGTGCCGGGCGTGAGCTGCAAGACTCCTGGAGGTGCTTTTTACGCCTGGCCGAACGTGACCGAAGCGTGCAAGCTCACCGGGTGTGCCGACTCCGAAGAGTTGCGCAAGCGCCTGCTCAACGAAGCCGGTGTCGCGGTGCTTGCCGACATCCACTTCGGACGGCGCGTCCCCGGCGACGGCCAGCACATCCGCCTTTCCTATGCAGCATCGACCGATGCGATCCGCTGCGGGGTCGAGCGCATCGCGGAATTCGTGCGCCGGAATCAGCGATGAACGGGGAGCGCGAGGCGGTTCTGGGTCGCGTACGTGCAGCGCTGGGCAAGCGCCAGCGCGACGCAAGGGCGGTCGCCGATGCACAGGCCATCATCGAAGCGCACGCGCATGGGCCGCGCCCGCGCATGACGCCGGATGTCCTCGCACGGTTCCTGCGCCGGGCGACCGACATGGAGAGCACCATCGAGCGGATCGGCGGCCGTGGCGAGATTCCCGCTGCGGTGGCGCGCTATGTCGATGCGCTCGAATTACCCCCGGCACTCGCTCAACAGAAGTCACATTGCGGCGTCTGCTGGCCCGAATTTGGTGACCTCGACTGGGCCGCGGCCGGTCTCACCATCGAGGCGCAGCCCACCATCGGCGATGACCGGCTGGGCATCACCGGCGCATTCTGTGCGATTGCCGAGACCGGCACGCTGGTCATTCTTTCAGGCGCGGATACGCCGACCGCAACGACGCTACTTCCGGACACTCACATCGCGGTATTACACGCAAATCGCGTCGTCCCCGGAATGGAAGAAGCGTTCGCGCTGATACGCCGCGAGCATGGCCTACTGCCGCGCGCGGTGAACATGATCTCCGGGCCCTCACGCACCGGCGACATCGAGCAGACCATCGTGCTTGGTGCGCACGGTCCATATCGCGTTCACATCCTCGTCCTGACTTAGCACGAGTGCATTGTGCGCCCGGCGGCGATGAGCAATGCCTGGGTGCGCTCTTTCGCACGAGCCACCGCTCGCGCTCAACGTTGCGCGCCCGCGCTTTCGCAGTGAGTCGCGCGGCTCGCGCTCGACGCCGCGCCGCCTTATCTGCAGCGTCGGCGAAGACTGCAACGAGATGTCGGTGTTCGTCCGACGTCGCTGCATTTCGACACAATTTTTGAGGAACTGCACCTTTGTTGACCGTGTCCATCCCTTGCGACCACCTGTCGGTCGTTCGCGCTGCGCGTATGTGAACTGCGGCAGCTCGCGAAAACAACCACGAGAGGTGCGTTATGTTTATTCGAAAGAGCATCGTGTTTGCAGCATTCGCCGCGGCTGCGGCGCTTGCACCGACAGCCGATGCGGCAAGGTTTGACGTCGATGTGAACATTGGTCCACCGGCGCCGATCTATGAAGCTGTCCCGCCGCCGCGCGCGGGCTACGTGTGGGCCCCTGGGTACTGGGACTACTACGGCCACCGTCACCACTGGCATCACGGATACTGGATGCATGAACGGCGCGGCTATGCCTGGGCGCCGCATCGTTGGGAGGAGCAGAACGGACGTTGGCATATGTATGGCGGTCGCTGGGAACGCGCAGGGTAATCCCAAACGCCTCAGTTAACCGTAGTAACACGATGCCGGGCGCGAGCCCGGCATTGTTTTACGCATAGACCACGCTGATGATCACGAACAACGGCAGCAACAGAACGGAAGCGTAGCCGAGGTAGGCGAAGAAGCCCGGCATTCGTACCCCACGCTGCTCCGCAATCGCCTTGATCATGAAGTTTGGCGCATTGCCCACGTAGGTCAGGGCTCCGAAGTACACCGAGCCCGCCGAGATCGCGACCAGCGTTCTGCGCAGCGGCCCCATCAATGCGACGGGGTCACCGCCCGCGAGATTGAAGAACACGAGGTAGGTCGGAGCATTGTCCAGAAACGCCGACAAGAGGCCCGCAATCCAGAAGTACATCACGTGCCTGGGCGCTCCGCTTGCGCTGTCCGTGACCAACTGGACTACGCGGGCAAGCGGTCCGGCGCTGCCGGCTTGAAGCATAGCAATCGACGGAATGATGGTTATGAAAATGCCTGCGAAGAGCTTGGCGACCTCTGCAATCGGCTCCCACGTGAATGCATTGCTGTCCCGAACGACGCGCGGCGTAAGCGCGAGCGACAAAATGGCAAGCGTGGCCAGAGTGATCTCGCGCACCAGGTCCTGCAACTCGAGCGATGTTCCTGCGATATCGAAGCTGATTCCCGGCTTCCACACGCCGGACAGCAGCACCGCGGCCACGACACCCGCGATCAAGGTGAAATTCACCGAGCCGTCGATGGCCAGGGGCTCGTAAACAGCGGGTGCTGGCGGCGCCTCCCGGCGCCAGAGTCGACTGTCGATAAGGTAGAAGATCGCGAGCAGCGCGGCCGACACCAGCAGTGTGGGAAGCGCGAGTGAGCGCATCGTCCAGAAAAAGTCCACCCCATTGAGAAAGCCGATGAACAGCGGCGGATCGCCCAAGGGGGTGAGCGCACCGCCGATGTTGCCAACCAGGATGATGAAAAAGACGACGACGTGTACGCGCTGCTTGCGCATCTCATTCGCGCGCAGCAAGGGCCGGATCAGTAGCATGGCCGCGCCGGTGGTCCCCATGGCGCTCGCCAGAATCGCACCCACAGCGAGAAGCGCCGTATTGAGCTTGGGCGTCCCGACAAGCGTGCCGCGCACGGAGATGCCGCCAGAAATCGTGTACAGAGCGAAGAGAAGGATCACGAACGGCAAGTACTCGCCCAGCACCGCGTGCACCACTTGATGCACGGTCTCGCCAAAGCCGAAGACCACCGCAAAGGGAATCAGCAGCGCCAGACCCCATGCCGCGCTGATCTTGCCGTAGTGGTGATGCCAGAAGTCGGGATCGAAGATCGGCCACAGCGCAAGAGAGAGAAGCAAGCCTGCAAAGGGCAACGTCCACGACAGCGACAAACTGGCGCCACTGAAGGTCGACGCCGCATCGGTTGCGGCGAGTGCTTGCGGAGCGCCGAGTGTCATTGCCGCCGACGCAATGATTCGCGCCCACAGCGCTGCATAACGCATCACGGCGATGGAGGTCTCCTGGGAAAACGCTCCTAATGTCTGAACCGGTAACGGCACTGACAAGCCGTGCGGTCGCGGACTGCGAGATACGCTCGGCATTCCACGACTGCTACACCGAGTGGAACTGCCGCCGGGCGTATTTTTGTGCCGCAGATTGTACTGTCCAGGGTACGACACGCCAATCGCACGATTTCCGGGCGTTTGAACACCACAGGCCCGATCCTTGCTTGTCAGCGTCCGGAGGGCCCCTTAGACTCAAGCCTGCCGCCCGGATTCCCGGGGGAGGGACGGGGGCTAGAACCGGGACGATGGCGCTCACCCGCCCACTGACACGCCTCGAGCACCCGACGCTCTCGACAGTGAGCGAGGGGCTGGAACGCGACGCTCTGCTCGCGCTTTCACAGCGCAAGCTGAATGCGCTCGGGCTGCCCATCTGCTACATCGATTCCGAGCAGCGCTACCGCTTTGTCAATCGCGCATTCCTCGATTGGACCGGCAAGCCTGGATCCGAAGTCCTTGGGCGCGAAGTCGTCGAAGTCGACGGCCGCGAGCTCTATCAGCTCTACCACGCTTATCTCGAAGCCGCGCTCTCAGGCGAGCGGGTGAGCTTCGAGCGTCAGCTCTCCTCGGTCAAGCGCAACGCTTTCTGGATTCGCGTCGATTTCTACCCCGACCGCGCGCCGCGCGGAGAAGTGCGCGGCGTGCTCGCCACTTACACCGATGTCGACAACATCAAGCGGCTCGAGCTCGAGGCGGGTGAGCGCGAGCACCGCTTGCGCGTCGTCACCGATAGCGTCGGTTTGCCGATTTTCTATTTCGACCGGGCTTTGAGACTGCGCTTCGCCAACAAGCCATACGGCGACTACATCGGCATTCCCATCGATGACATCATCGGGCAGCCGCTCAACAAATTCCTGGCATCGGACGCGCTGGCCGAAATGCAAGGCTATGTCGAGCGCGCGTTTGCCGGCGCGACCGTGCGCTACGACCGCCGTGAACGCCCGGCGTCGGGTGAGCTGCGCTGGGTACGTATCACGCTCTTTCCCGATCGCGAGGCCGGCGGCAGGATCGGCGGCGCGTTCGCGGTGATCAACGACATCGAAGACGATACCCGCATCCGCGAGGCCCTTAAGTCGCAGGAAGCGCAGATGCGGTTGTTCGCAGACAACATCCCGGGGCCGATCGCGTATCTCGACAAGAAACTCAAGTACACCTTCGTCAACCAGGCCTTCGCCAACTGGGTCTGCCGACCGCAGGACCAGATCTACGGCAAGACGCCGTACGAGGTGATGCCGCACGACGTGAACGCGTTCCTGCGCCCGATTATCAAGCGCGCGCAGGAGGGAGAGAACGTCGACTACGAGCGCATTGGCGTCTCTGCCGACGGGCAGCGGCGCTGGATGCATGGACGCATCGCGCCAGACCTCGACGCCAACGGCACGGTCCGCGGACTCTACTGCACCGAGTACGACATCCACGATCTCAAGCTCACGGAGCAGGCGCTGGCGACGCGCGAGGAGCAGCTGCGGCTCTTTACCGACAACATTCCCGAGCCCGTCGTCTACGTCGACATCGACCGCACCTACAGTTTCGTCAACGACGCTTTCCTGCGACTCATCGGCCTCGATCGCGAGTCGGTGATCGGCAAGTCAGTGAAGGAGGTCATCGGGCCCGAAGCCTTCGAGCTGGAGCAGCCGTTCATCGACCGAGCGGCGCGCGGCGAGGACGTTACCTACGAGAGGGAGGCCGTCGACGCCAACGGCCGCTTGCGGTGGCTGCGCAACAAGATCGTTCCCGACCTGCGCTTCGACGCGACCATCAAGGGCTTCTACATAGTCGGTCACGACATCACCGACTTGAAGGAGGCACAGGAAGCCCTCGCAGCGCGCGAATCGCAATTGCGCGCGATCATGGACGGCGTTCCCGCGCCGGTTGCGTACATCGATCGCGACGAGCATTGCCAGTACGTCAACCGGACGTTCCTGCAGTACTTCGGCCTCACCGCGGAACAGGTCGCTAGCCTGCGCCTGCGCGACGTGGTGGGTCATGGCATCTACGCCAGCGCTCAGGCGATGCTGCAGCGTGCGCTCGAAGGCGAATCGACCGCGTTCGACCGGCTGGTACCGGGAGCAGGCGGCGCGCGGCGATGGATGACCATCCGCGTGGTGCCGGATGCTTCGCCGTCGGGCGAAGTGAGTGGTGCGTTCGTTTTGATGAACGACATCCATGGGCTGAAGCAGGCGCAGGAGGCGCTGCGCGCCAGCGAAGCCGAGCTGCGGCTCATCATGGACAACGTACCGGCTCGCGTCGCTTACATCGACCGCGACTTCCGCTTCCGATTCTTGAACCGCCACAATGAAGAGTGGCTCTCGGAGACCGCGAAGGATGTGACCGGGCGGCGCATCGGGGAGGTGATCGGCGACGCGCGAGCGCGCCAGCTGCAGCCGCTGCTCACTCGGGTGCTCGCCGGCGAGACCGTCTCCACGGAGCAACTCCTGGTACAGCCCAACGGCGAGCAGCGATGGGAATCGGTTCACTTCGCGCCGAATCGCGACGCCGAGGGCAGCGTGATCGGCATCTACGCGGTGCACACCGACGTGCACGATCAGAAGCGCAACGAAGAGGCGTTGCGCCGCGCCAACTGGATGCTCTCCTCGCACATCAACAACACGCCGCTCGCGGTTCTGGAGTGGGATCGCGATTTCCGTCTGGTGCGCTGGTCGCCGCAGGCGGAGAACATTTTCGGTTGGCGCGCCGAGGAAGTGCTCGGCATGCCGCTTACCGGAAGCCAGCTTACCCACGAAGCGGACCTCCCGGTAGTCGTCGAACTCATCAACCGCCTCATGGCCGGCGAAGAGCCGCGCGCGACCGTCTTGAATCGCAACTATCGCAAGGACGGCGAGACAATCTGGTGCGAGTGGTATCACTCCTGCCTGCTCGACGAGGCTGGCCGCATCGTGTCGGTGCTTTCCTTCGTGCAGGATGTGAGCTCTCGTATCCAGGCCGAGGAGCGCCTGCAGTATCTGGCGACGCGCGATGCGCTCACGGGGCTGCCCAACCGGCTGCTGCTGCAGGAGCGCGTGGCACAGGCGATTGCCCAGGCCAAGCGCAACGGGCGCCGTGTCGGCGTACTCTTCATCGATCTGGACCGCTTCAAAAACGTCAACGATACTCTTGGCCACCGCATCGGCGACGAGCTGTTGAAGCGCGTGACGGCGTCGCTGTCAGCCGCACTGCGCGAAACGGACTTGCTCGCGCGCCTCGGCGGTGACGAGTTCATGGTCATCGTCGAGGAGTTCGAAGATCCCTCGGTGCTCAACCGCGTCGCGCAGAAGCTCCAGGACGCGATTGCCCAGCCCTTCGAGGTCGAGGATCACGACATCTACGTGACCTCCTCGATTGGCATCGCAGTATATCCGGACGACAGCGACGATCCCGAGGGGCTTCTGAAGCATGCCGACGTCGCGATGTACCGGTCGAAGGAGCTGGGACGCAACACCTATCAGTTCTTCGACGCGAGCCTCGCCGAGCACAGACTCAAGCAGCACACCCTCGAAGCCGCGCTGCGCACCGCAGTCAAGGAGGGTACGCTTAGGCTTCACTACCAGCCGGTCATGCGCATCGAAGACAAGGCGATCGTGGGTGCGGAAGCGCTTCTGCGTTGGCACGACGAAGAGCACGGAGACATAGCGCCGCAGGTGTTCATTCCGCTCGCCGAGGAGTCGGGATTGATCCATCTTCTCGGAGACTGGGTACTGCGCTCCGCTGCCGAGCAGTGCGTCACATGGCGCAAGGCCGGCATACCGCTCAAAGTATCGGTGAACTTGTCCGGACGGCAGTTCTATCGCGACGACCTAGCGCAGAGAATCTCCGAAATCGTCCGTGGCGCCGGTTGCGAGCCGGGATGGATCGAGCTGGAAGTCACCGAATCCAGCCTGCTGCACGATCTCGACTCGATCAAGAAAGTGCTAGAGCGGTTACGCGAAGAAGGATTCTCTGTCGCCATCGACGACTTCGGAACCGGGTATTCCAGCCTTTCACACCTCAAGCACTTTCCGATCGACACGCTCAAGATCGACATCTCCTTCATCGCCGATCTGGAGACCGACCCGGGCGACGCGGCGATCACCGAAGCGATCATCGCTCTGGCGCGAGGCTTGGGGCTGCGCGTCGTCGCCGAAGGCGTCGGCACCAAAGCCCAGCTCCAATTTCTCGAAAAGCACGGCTGTCACTGCTTCCAGGGCTTCTGGATCAGCCAGGCGCTGCCGCCGGCGGAGCTCGCCGAGTTCACCAAGACCAGGCATTAGGTCATTCATTTCACCGCGACATCCTTTTCCAGCCACGCAAGCAACGGCTGCGCGACGCTTTGCCAGTCGCGCTCGAGCATCATCATGTGCGCCAGCCCGCGTATGATCGACGGTGTAGTGCGATAGAGCGACGCGGTCGCCCTGACGTCTCGTGGAGTGGAAATGCGATCGCCTTCCGCCCCCAGCACCAGCAGCGGTGCCGGCGCGACAGGTTTTCCGTCGTGCAGGCGCAGGGTCAAGTCGAGTAGCGCCCGCGGCGATTCTATGGTCAGGTGCGCGACCGCCTGCACAAGAATCTCCGGCGCAACGTCGTCGCTGAAGTACATCGGTCGCAGCGCGGCGAGGATGTCACCGGAGAGATGAGGTGCATCGAGGCGCTGCATGTTCACCAGATACTCCGGTTGCCAGATGAGCAACCTGCCGGCGACCGGAGCGAGCCCGCCGGGCGGAATCGGCGCCAGCAATGCCGATGCACGCACGGGGCGCGTCGCCATCAGCCGCTCGACGATCGCCGCTCCCATGGAATGGCCGATCAGCACCGGAGGTGAATCGAGGGTTCCCGCGACGTGCTCGACATCGGCAACATAGTCATCGAGGCCGGCGACGAACAGCGATTCCCGCCCACCGCTCGCGCCGTGCCCGCGGAGCGACAGCGCGTAGGAGGCATATCCACGTGCTGCAAACCAGGGCAGGAAATACGGGTCCCAGCACCAGCCGTCGCAGTAGCCGCCGTGAACGAACAGCAACGGCGGCCTTGCCGACGATCGGGCAGGCAAGCGCGAACGAATTTCGAGCCGTTTTTCCGGTGGCAGCATCTAGCGAGTCAAGCGGCGAGCCGGTAAGCCATCGTCAACGAACCAGCGACTGGGGAACGCTGAATCTCACGCGGCCTGCACGCAGCAAGCGGCGTGCTAATATCGCATCCGCCGCCGTCCCCTCCGCTCCGTGCGCCGCGGAGCGCGCAATTCTACATGACTCGAGCTGCCCTCCGCGAAGCCGCCGTGCTTCCTGCTGAAGCATACGATCCGGAGTGCCGGCGCTGCCCCCGTCTCGCGCGTCATCTCGATGAAGTTCGCGAGGAGCATCCGACCTACTTCTGTCGCCCCGTACCTCCTTTCGGCGATCCCCGGGCGTCTCTGGTCATCGTTGGCCTCGCACCGGGAAAGCACGGGGCGAACGCCACTGGGCGTCCGTTCACCGGCGACTATGCCGGGATCCTGCTCTACGCAACGCTGTTCAAGTACGGCTTCGCTTCTGCGCCGGAGTCGATATCGGCCGGCGATGGACTGCGCCTTATCGACGCGCGCATCACCAACGCAGTCAAATGCCTGCCGCCGGGGAACAAACCGCTCCCTGTGGAGGTCAGCAACTGCAACGCCTACCTTGGCGCAGAGCTCGGCACGCTGCCGGAAGGCGCTGCGCTCCTGGCGCTGGGGCGCGTAGCCCACGAGGCGAGCCTGCGCGCACTAGGGGGAAGGCCAAAGAACCACCCATTTGCGCATGGCGCCGAGCACAACCTCAGCCGCAACGTACGCCTGTTCGACAGCTATCACTGCAGCCGCTACAACACCAATACGCGACGCCTGACCACAGCGATGTTCGAACGCGTTTTCGAATCGATCAGCAAACATCTCGCCAGGCGTCACGTCGCGCAGGCTGTCTGAACCGATGAGCTCCGTCAAAGCCGATTCCGGTGCCTCCAGTGCGTTCGATGCGCGCGAGCTGATCGCTTCGCTATCGAATCGTCCCGGGGTGTATCGCATGCTCGACGCGGCGGGCGGCACGCTCTACGTAGGCAAGGCGCGCGATCTGAAAAAGCGAGTCGCCAGCTATTTCCAAAAGACCGACCATGAGCCGCGAATCGCCGCGATGGTCACGCAGGTCGCCCGCGTGGAGACGACCGTCACTCGCTCGGAAGGCGAAGCGCTGCTCCTGGAAAATAACCTCATCAAGGCGCATCAGCCGCGATACAACGTTCTCTTCCGCGACGACAAGAGCTACCCTTACCTGTGCTTAAGCGGCGATCCTTTCCCTCAGCTACGCTTTCATCGCGGACGGCTGGAAAAGCCCCACCGCTACTTCGGTCCCTTTCCCGGGGCGCATGCGGTGCGCGAAGGCATGGCGATCTTGCAAAAGGTCTTCCAGCTTCGCACCTGCGAGAACAGCGTGTTCGTCAACCGCTCGCGCCCGTGCATGCTGTATCAGATCCAGCGCTGCACCGGTCCGTGCGTTGGCCTCATCTCGGAAGCGGATTACGCGGAGGACGTCAACAACGCGACCTTGTTCCTTCAGGGCAAGACCAGCGAGGTCCTCGAGGGCCTGCAGCGGCAGATGGAGGAAGCGGCGTCGATGCTCGCGTTCGAGCGCGCGGCGAGGATTCGCGACAAGATCGCGCGGCTGACGCAACTTCAGGCGCGCCAGTTCGTCGAAAGTGCAACGGCGGGCGACATCGACGTCGTCGCGGCAGTGTCGGCACGAGGGCTCACCGCCGTCAATCTGGTCATGATCCGCGGCGGACGTCATGTCGGCGACCGTACGTTCTTTCCGCAGCACGCGGAAGGTGCGACGCTGGACGAAGTCGTTGCGGCATTTCTGCTGCAGCACTACATCGATCGTCCCGCGCCGCCGACGATCATCGCCGAGCACGGAGGCGACGACCCGGTGCTCGGAGAAGTGCTTTCCGCGCAGACCGGCCACAAGGTGCAGCTCACCGCGAACCCGGGGGGCGAGCGGCGTGTCTGGGTCACCATGGCGACGCAGAACGCGGAGCTGGCGATCCAGCAGAAGCTCGCGCAAAAGACGACTCAGGAGGAGCGGCTCGCATCGCTCCAGGAGGCGCTGGGGCTTACTTCGTCGATGCAGCGTATCGAATGCTTTGACGTGAGTCACACGATGGGAGAGGCGGCGGTCGCGAGCTGCGTCATCTTCGATCGTCTGGCGATGCAGACCAACGAATACCGTCGCTTCAACGTCAAGCCGGCAATCGGCGGCGACGATTACGCGGCGTTGCGCGAAGCGCTGACACGACGCGTTGCGCGCATCGTTGCCGGCGAGTACCCGGCGCCGGACCTATTGGTAATCGACGGAGGCAAAGGGCAGGTGGGTGTTGCCGCGGAGGTGCTCGCGGAGCAGGGACTGCACGCAACGCGGCTGCTCGGCATGGCCAAGGGTCCCGAGCGCAAGCCGGGTCTGGAGGAAATCGTCTTCGCGGATCGGCAAGAGCCGCTGCATCTGCCGCCGGATCACCCCGGGTTTCTCTTGCTGCAGCAGATTCGCGACGAAGCTCACCGCTTCGCGATTCAGGGCCACAGAGCGCGTCGCGGCAAGGCTCGCACAACGTCGTCGCTGCAGGAGATCGGCGGCATTGGCGCCGCGCGACGCCGGGCGCTGCTTGCGCATTTCGGCGGATTGAAGGGCGTTCACGCCGCCAGCATCGAGGACCTCGCACGCGTGCCCGGCATCAGTCGAGCGCTGGCCGAGCGGATCTTCGCGGAATTGCATTAGTGCGCTGCGATTTCATGAGCTCATTTGTCGCCGGAATCCGTGGAACCGGACGCAAGGTGCCGGAGTAGAATTGCCGCCGATGTCATTCAACTTCCCCATTGCACTCACATGGCTGCGGATCATCCTGATCCCGGTGTTTGTCGGCGTTTATTACCTGCCCGCGACGCTGTTGTCGATGTCTGCCAAGAACTGGATCGCGATGACCATCTTTGCCGTTGCCGCGATCACCGACTGGGCCGACGGCTACTTCGCGCGCAAGTGGGGACAGACGTCGGCCTTCGGCGCGTTTCTCGATCCGGTTGCCGACAAGCTCATGGTCGTCGCAGCGCTGATCGTGCTGGTGTGGCTCGATCGTGCCGACGCCTGGCTCGCGATGATCATCATCGGCCGCGAGATCGCGATATCGGCGTTGCGCGAGTGGATGGCGCAACTTGGTCAGGCGAAGAGCGTCGCCGTCGCGTTCATCGGCAAGGTCAAAACCGTGGCGCAGATCACGGCGATCATCGCGCTCTTACTCTATCAACCGGCGATTCCGGGAATCGATACGGTGTTGCTCGGCACCGTTGCGCTGTGGATCGCGGCGATTCTCACCTTGTGGTCCATGTTTCATTACCTGCGACTCGCCGCGCCGCATCTCGGGCGAGAGGCGCCGCTGGAGCAGCCGACTCAGCCCAAGAAGAGCAGTGCTCGCATTGACCCGAACGCGCGCAGCACGATAAAATAATTGGCTGTTCCCCGATAGCTCAGCTGGTAGAGCGACGGACTGTTAATCCGCAGGTCCCAGGTTCGAGCCCTGGTCGGGGAGCCAAT
>DATFSE010000011.1:0-4132 GCA_035262745.1 Casimicrobiaceae bacterium
TCTTCTCGGTATGCGAGGGCTGGCCAGGCATTCGCAGCCCCGAGATAAAGGACTGGATTGTAAAACACCAGATCCCGGCGGTCGGCTGGTACGTCGCCTATCCGGATCTCACCGTGAGGGACATCCTGCGCCTGAAGCGCGTCGGTAAGGCGGTAGACGAGTTTCTCGACAAGCTCAGCGGCTAAACGCTGTTGCGGGACGGTGGGCGGTGTGCTCAAGCGAACCGGCCACCGTCTCGATGGGCGGCTTTGCCGCTGCGCCTGCGACGCAGACAAGCGATGTCCGATCACGTTGACGGTGCGCGTCCGACTGGCGAGTTCGCGACGTTCGGCTTATAGCCTTTCAAGGAGTTACTCATGATCGTCGATGTCCGCACTTATCGCGTCAAACCGAACAAGATGCCTCAGGAGCTCGACCTTTATGCGAGGCACGGGCTTGCTCCACAGGTACGCCACCTCGGCGCGCCGCTCGCCTATTTGTATGGGGAGAGCGGAGACATCAACAGTCTCGTGCATCTGTGGCTGTTCGAGGATGCGGCCGATCGCGCGCGCAAGCGCGGCGCCATGGCGTCCGATCCGGAATGGCAGGCCTACCTCAAGCTTGCCGACGAAGCGAGCTTCCTGGTCGATCAGCGCAACAGCCTGATGGTGCCGGCAAGTTTCGCTCCCATCAAACGATAGCAGCTGCCGGGACCTCACGCATGTCCGACCATTTTTCAGGACCTCGCGCGCTGGCGGATCCCGCCGCAGATTTGATCGACATGTTCGCGTTCCCAGCGCCGGGGAACCCGAAGAACCTCGTTGTCGTGATGGACGCGTTCGGCAAGGCGGGCCCATCTGCTGTCTTCTCCGATGCGGTCATCTATCGATTCCGGTTCCGGCGCGCGAGGATTGCGGCGACCGGACCTGATGCCGCCTTCGCCGTCGACGCCGACGAGGTCGCGTTCGACTTCACCTTCGACGTGCCTAAGGGAAACGAAGTGGCGCACCCGCGTCAACGCGCACACTACCGGACCCCGGGCGGCGAGACGGTGTCGTTCGACACGAACGACGAGCGCGGCGGATCCAGTCGGGATGTGCGTGTCTTCGCAGGCCAGCGCTCGGAACCCTTCTTCCTCGACGTGCATACGATCCTGGAGACGGCCGAGACGCGGCAGCTCGCATTCAAGAAGACCGGGTCGGATACGCTTTACGGGACAAACGTCCTGGCGATCGTTCTCGAGTTCGAATGGGCGAAGCTGCTCGGCGGCGGCCCGATGTTCGCCGTCGTGTGCGAGACACTGCGGGCGGGCCCGCGACCGGTCCGCATCGAACGGCTTGGCCGCCCCGAGATCAAGAACGTCTCCATGAGCTTCAAGATGTTCGACCTGGTCAACCGCGATTTAGAGATTCGAGACCTCTACAACAGCGAGGACGCCTTCGCGCTCATGCCGGATTATGTCGGTGCATACCGCGCGCGGCTGAACGCCAATCTCTCCTTCTGGGATTCCCTCGACGGGAAGATCGATTGGCCGGTTGACGAATCCGGCAATCATCCATTGACCAGCCTGCTGTTGGCGGACTTCCTCGTCGTCGATGTTTCCCGGCCATTTCACGAAACCAGCTACTTCGAAATCGAACAGGCGATGCTCGCCGGGCGCCCGCACGCGACTGCCGGAGGAAGATGGCTCAACGAAGACGTCATGGACTCCATCTTCACGCTTTACATCAACGGTGGAAACGGCCCGCGCATCAATGATGGCATCGACGCGCCGATTGTCTGGTCGTCCAAGGTCTTTCCGTACCTGGCACCGCCCAATCCGCCAAAGGTTACGGCGCGATGATTGCAGCTGCCTACGCTGCGCCGGCGGCCCGCGCTTCGGACACGACCGAAGCTGTGCTGACCCACGGTACGATCGCTCTGCGCAATCTAGATGCGCAAATAGAGGGCCTCGAGCCCGACGCAACCCTGCGCAGCGCGCGCGTTGAAGAGCGCGCCCGGCTCATCGATCTGCTTGCGCTTCGCGGATCGATCCTAGGCAGCATTTCCGATTACGAGCGGGCGCAGGAGCTCGCCCATCTGCTGGTGCGCGACGCTGCAGCCGATGCTGCCGCATTCCTGGCGCGGGCCCGCACCCGCGCTCTATTCCATCGTTTTGGCGACGCTCTGGATGACCTCGACGTTGCCGAGCGGCTCGCCGCCGAAGCCGAGATATTGAATCGCGAGCGCGCTGCGGTCTTTCAAGGGCTCGGCCGATACGACGAAGCGTATGCAATCCGTGTGGAGGACGCCCGCCGCTGCCCAACCTTTGAGAGCCTTGGCGCCCTGTCGACGCTTTGCGCCGAGAGCGGCGACGCCGAACGAGCGCTGCGCCTGCAAGCCGAGAGCCTGCGCCGCTATCGCGGGGTCTCGCCGCTCCCGCTTGCCGTCCTCGATTTCCAGATCGGCGTCATGTGGATGCACTACGGAGAACTCGATCGCGCGCGACACCACTTGAGCGCGGCGCGCCTGTACGTGCCGGCATACGCGCCAGCGCAAGGCCACCTCGCCGAAGTCGAGGCGGAACTGGGCAATGCCGAGAGCGCGATCGCTCTCCTCAAGCCGCTTGCGATGACCTCGGACGATCCTGACTACGCTGCGCAGGTTGCGCGCATTCTCGCGGACGCCGGAAGCGCCGAAGACTCCGGCTATTGGCGAAACCTCGCGGCGACGCGCTACGACGAGCTGGTCGCGCTGCATCCCGAGGCCTTCGCCGACCACGCTGCCGATTTCTGGCTTGGTGCCGGCGCCGATCCAAAGAAGGCGCTTCGCCTGGCACGCATGAACTTCGCGATACGCAAGACGCCGCGTGCGTACGCTCTACTGTCACGCGCCGTTGCTGCTAACGATGGCGCAAACGCGTGGTGATCCTGGAATCGGGAGACCTCGCAGTCCACGACCTCACCCCCAAACGGAAGGAGTATGCAATGAACCAGACAGTGATCGAGAAAGCCCCGACAGTAACCCAAAATGAACGCACGGCGATGGCACAAGTGGTGACGCGTCAGCCTGATGGTCCAGGTAGACGGATTGGCAAGAGGGGGGAACTGACTGGTATCGGCAAAGTGACCCCTGACGGTGCACGCATCTTCCGCGAGCGCCTGTCGCAGTTCCAGGCCGAGGCGGCGTATTGGGAAAAACGAATCGGCACGGTACACGACTTCCGAGTCTTCCTTTTCGATAACGACACCCGGATTCTGTTCACCATCGTCTTCGATGGTGATTTCAAACCTTACGTCGCGGACCTTATTCGAGAGGTTACCCCTTGGCTCGATCAGATCTTTGGAGGCGTCTGGGAAGGTTACAAGGGAATGAGGGACCCGGGACTTGTCGAGCTTGTCCTCAATGCCGTGGTTGAGGCGGACTTCTTCTATGCCGCATATCCTGAGGCCACCCGCCGAGACGTTGAGAAAGCCCTGCGTGTGTCGACCGCAGTGAATGAACTGCTGGACGCGGCGGCCTGATAGGCGGCGTCGTCGCCTGCAGCCGGGCAGCAAAAGTCACGGGATTCTCACGCGCATGCGCGTGACAAATATAAGGAGGTCGCGGCGGAAACGCCGCAACCTCCTGAGCTCAACGGGTGCTCTTCCTGAGACAAGGGTAGCACTTCATTCTGGTCCCTGTGCCAGGATAGTCGTCGCCTCGCTTGTAAAGATCGGGGGACAGACAAAGCGTTGGCCGAGGCCGCAGCTCTGCTGGTTTTGAAAAAAGGGTAGCGCAGTTCCCTCAGGGCGACGACACCGACGCGCACGGTCAGCTTCGACCCGGCGCGGTTCCAATGAACTGTTGCGGCAAGCCTACTCGGCGAACGAACAATAGATCTGTTGCAGCAACAGCGTGAGCCTTGCGCGCTCGGTCGCCCTCCCCTGGTTCAGCGCCTGCATCGGGCCGTGCAGAAACTTGTTGGTGAGCCGGCGCGCCAGTTCCTCGAGCACCTTCTCTTCCGGGATTCCGGCCGCGAGCGACCGTCGCACACGCTCGAGTTCGCTCAATCGAAACCGGTCGTGATGGCGCTGCACCGCCTCGACCGTTGTCGTCAGTTGCTCATCAGCGTTGCGCTCTAAGCCAAGCATATGCACTCACGTTATGCGACTGCACTGCCGGCGTCTTGCAC
>DATFSE010000012.1:0-25276 GCA_035262745.1 Casimicrobiaceae bacterium
GGCGTAATCGAATCCGCCCTGCACAGCGGGCTTGGTGTCGGTCTGGGTGAGCCCGCGGAAAATGTACTGGCTATAGATGCCGAAGTTGCCGCTCAGCGTGTAGTCGGGTTCCGGCGGCTTGGCCTCCGCCTTGGGTGGCTCCGAAGCGGGCGTTGATTGGGCAGCCGCAAAGCCGCTCGCAACTACTCCGATCAAAGCCGCCAACAAAGGTAGACGACAACCAGAACAACGTTTGATTCGCGAATTCATTACGGTTGAAGTTGACGTGGTTGTTTAGATTTGGGACGCGGCCAGTAATGACTGATCTGCCGATTCCAGTTCGACCTGGGCGGACTGTCATCCCATTCACGCGCGCTTGCCTTTGACGTCGAGGTAAAGTCCTCTCTGGCTGTAGAAGCCCGTGTCGGAGCAGGCGCGGTAGCGACCTCCTCCACTTGGTCCGGCGTCCGATTACGCCTTGCCTGACGTCGCCGGGCGCTCCATGATCCGACCATCATTCCGAGGATCAGGAGGGCACCGGCCAGGATCGCTAGCGTTAACGGTCGCAAGACCCAATCACTCCATAAGTCAGAGGCCATGAATGCTTCGTAGAATCGAGAAACGATTGCCGCCTGCAGCCGTTCGTGTGCTCATAGCTGAATCCCAAGTGCGCTTGGCAGTGTCCGTCACCTGAGTGGCCGTTGAAGGTTCCGTCAAAAGCACGGTTCGACATATCCCTCCGATGGGGGAATTCCTGCTTTCATTACGGCCAACCGCAAGCGGTACGCCAGCGATCACTGGCGCACGGTCCGCCTTCGCTTTCTGCGCCCGTTTTGCGGCTTGGCGATCTTTCCACCAGCTGACCACAAGAGGCAACACCAGGAACGGACATGCCAGGATGAACACCAGCAGCGGCCTGAACATGAGCCAGTTGTGTAGCGTGTCGAGGTCCATGAATTGCTCCTTAGCAACTCCGATATGCGGTCACTGTAGTTTCTGGCAAGGAAAGGTCCCGTCAAATCGGTTCCTCATCGCATAAAGGCGGTGTATGAATGTCTCGACACCTGCGCGGTCGATAGCCCGATCAGCAGGAGCCGGCCGAATTCTTTACATGGTGTTTACACGTGCGCCTCCGATTCTGACGCTCTATTTCGACCTGTAGCTGTAGCCTTGTGGCATGACAGCTATCGGAGATTTTCCGTGGATGGACGAATGGCTTTCCTCGGTAACATTCTGGGTCCTGGTCGCCGCCGCCCTATTGCTCGCCGAGCTGCTGACGACGGCAATACTTGTTCACCTGTGCTCACGGAGTCGGAAGTGACACTCTCCCCCGATGAGATCGTGCTCAACCTGGACGCCAATAGTCGCCAGCAGGCAATCGAACGCGCCGCAAACCTGTTGGCTGCGGCCCGCAACTTGGATGCGGCGTTGGTCTTCCGCGCGCTTTGGCGGCGTGAGCAGGCAGGTTCGACGGCATTGGGAAGGGGGATAGCCATCCCGCACGCTCGCGTCGCCGGGATCACGACTCCGGCGGTGCTGTTTGCGCGCACCGAGAAACCGATCGAATTTCGGGCCCCGGATGGAAATCCCGTTTTCATGCTCTATGTCATGCTGGTCCCCGCTGACGGGCAGGCAGAAGACCACTTAAGACGGTTGGCCATGGTGGCCCAAACCTTCTCCGATTCTGCACTTCGTGAGAGCCTCGCCAGTCTCAGTGATCCGTCCGCCATCCAGCGTGCCTTTGCGGACGCGGAGAGTCGCATGTCAATTGCGCAGGCAACGCAATTTCATGGCAAGACGGATGCCATTGTGAAATCCCCTCCCGACAAACAGCGTGGCGCTGCTCGCCTGATTTGATTGTTGGCCGCGCCGGATCGCATGAGCGGCGCATCGGAGTCTTGGCGGCCAGGGCTCGCTTGCGTCGCCAGCCTAGCAAGGATGGCGCAAGCATCGGTAGCTTCCCCAGCCTGCAATCCGGGTAGCGCGGGCATCGGGTCGAGATCAAATTCCAAGGACGGCCTCGGCGTCTTTCGATAACATCGTGCGGCTAATATCTGGCCTCACGTGACCGAGACCTAAGCCATGGCGCGTTCCTATCCGGAAACCACCGGACAGCAGGTCGAACGCGCATGGCGTGTCAACTGGATTGACGCCGTGGTGCTGGCGTCGGTTTTCGCACTGCTGTGGTTGATCGTCGTATTGGGCGGCGACATGAGAGCCCAGTTCGACGAGTTGCATCCTCCGCAACTCTCGCTCGACATCGCCTACCTACCGTATTACACCGCGCGGACGGTGTTGCGGATGTTCAGCGCTTTCGGTGCCGCTCTGCTGTTCACGTTCATTTACGGCTACGTCGCGGCAAAGAGCGTTCGAGCCCGCAAAGTGATGTTGCCGCTGCTGGATATTCTGCAATCGGTTCCGGTGCTTGGTTTTCTGTCCATTACCGTGACCGGATTTCTCGCGCTGTTTCCGCGCAGTCTCCTGGGCGTCGAATGTGCAAGCATCTTCGCCATCTTCACCGCGCAGGCGTGGAACATGACCTTCGGCTTCTACCACTCGCTGGTCACCATTCCCGCCGAGCTGCAGGAGGCGGGGCACGTTTACCAGCTCAATCGATGGCAGCGCTTCCGCGTGCTCGAGCTGCCTGCGTCGGCGATTGGGCTGATCTGGAACTCGATGATGAGTTTTGGCGGTGGCTGGTTCTTCGTCGCGCAGAGCGAGGCGATCTCGGTGCTCAACAAGAACATCAAGCTCCCCGGCCTCGGCTCGTATATGGCAAGCGCTGTCGAGGCGGGTGACACGAGAGCCGCGCTCTATGCGATTGTTGTGATGATCGTCACCATCGTGGTCATCGATCAGCTCGTATGGCGCCCGCTGGTCGCCTGGGCGGAGAAGTTCAAGCTGGAGCTCACCGAGGCCAAGGATGCTCCTACGTCGTGGGCGCTCGCCTTTCTGCAGCGCTCGCTTGTCCTGACATGGTTCACTGAACACGCGAGCTCGATTGCCGCAGGATTCTCCAAGCGGGTATCGGGAATCGCCTCGAACGTGGCCACGAGTATGACCGCGCGTCAGGCGAAACTCGCAAAGGGGCTGATTCGCGTGGCTCTGTGGGGTTGTCTCGCTGCCGGACTTGCCTGGCTGCTGGTCGATGCGTTCGGTCTCGCAAGAGAGATCAAGACCGAAATGAGCGGCGGCGAGATGCTGCACGTGATTTGGCTTGGAACGCTGACTCTGCTGCGCGTGGTCGCAATGACCGTCGCGGCAACGCTGCTGTGGACGCCGATCGGCGTCTGGATCGGCATGCGCCCGCGAGCCGCCAGCATCGCCCAGCCGATGGCCCAGATCGCCGCATCATTCCCGGTGAACATGACCTTTCCGTTCGTTGTCGGTCTGTTCATCGGCTTTCACATCCCGATAGGCATCGGCAGCGTGTTTCTCATGGCACTGGGCACGCAGTGGTATATCCTGTTCAATGTCATCGCCGGAGCGATGGCGATCCCCACCGATCTCAAGGAAGCGGCCACGATGTTCGGTCTGCGCAGCTGGCCGTTGTGGAAAACCCTTATCATCCCCGCGATCTTCCCTTTCTGGGTCACCGGCGCGGTGACCGCGGCGGGAGGCGCCTGGAATGCGAGCATCGTGGCGGAGGTCGCCACCTGGGGTAATGACAAACTCGTGGCCGACGGTCTGGGAGCTTATATTGCGAGCGTCACTGAGAAGGGCGATCAGCCGGCCATTTATTTCAGCATCGCGGTGATGTCGTTGTTCGTGGTCATCATCAACCGCGTGTTCTGGCGCAGGCTTTACGATCTTGCCGAGCGCAAATTCAAGCTCGAATAACTCGGCGCGTGCACGGTGTGGAAGCAGCAGTACTAGGATGATCGACTCAATGCGTCCACGAATCACTCCTTGTCATGCCAAACCTTGAAGCAACTCTGGTCAGTCCGGAGGGAGCCGTCGCCGTCGAGCCTCTGATCGAACTGCGACACGTTTCCAAGTCCTACGTAACGGGAACCAGTGCCCAACCTGTCACGGTTCTAGACGACGTCAGCCTGGAAGTCCGCGAAGGCGAAATGCTGGCGCTGCTCGGCCAGTCTGGCTCCGGAAAATCGACGATCCTGCGCCTGATGGCGGGCCTCGTTGAACCAACGCAGGGCGCCGTCCTGAGCCATGGAATGCAGCTCAACGGTGTAAATCCGAATCTCGCTATTGTTTTCCAGAGCTTCGCGCTCTATCCGTGGCTCACGGTGCAGCAGAACGTCCGTATCGGGCTTACCAAGCGGAAGCTGTCGCCCCGTGAGAGCCAAGCGGAAATCGAACGAGTGCTCGATCTCATCGGTCTATCCGGTTACGAAAACGCCTATCCCAAGCAGCTATCGGGTGGAATGCGCCAGCGCGTCGGCTTTGCTCGAGCCGTCGTTGCGCGACCCGAGGTGTTGTGCATGGATGAGGCATTCAGCGCTCTTGATGTCCTGACCGCGGAAAGCCTGCGCACCGAAGTTGTCGAACTCTGGCGCGATTCCCAGGATCCGGGACTCAAGAGCATATTCTTCGTCACGCACAACATCGCCGAGGCGGTGTTCATGGCATCGCGCATCGTGATCATCTCCTCGCATCCTGGTCGTGTCCGCCATGTCATCATCAATCCATTGCCTTATCCGCGCGACCCCAACTCGCGGCAGTTCACGGCGATGGTCGATCAGGTCCACGCCGCGATTACCGCGTCGGTGCTCCCGGATGAACCCCCAACTACAGCCGGGGAACAGGCTGCGATTGCTGGCCGACCGGCCATTGCAGGTATTGAAGTCGCGCGCGTCGAATCGATCCCCAACGTTCCCGTCGAAACGATCGTCGGCCTGCTGGAGATCATCGAGGACAGCCAGGAGACAATCAATGTTTTCGACCTGAGCGCAAGGATCGGCAAGGAGTTCGGCGAAACCATCGCGATCGTCAAAGCGGCGGAGATGCTCGATCTCGTGGATACGCCCAAGGACGATGTGCACATGACGCAGCTTGGTTGGTATTTCCTGGCAGCGCCGCTTCCAGCGAGAAAGACGCTGTTCAAGCAAGCCATCCTGAAGCTGCGCTTATTCCAGATCGTCGCTGCGCGATTGCAGGCGGCCGAAGAGAACCGCATAAGCGCCGAAGCCATCCGTGAAGAGGTATCCGCCCTCCTTCCATACGACCAGCCTGCGAAGCTCCTCGAGACACTGATTGCCTGGGGTCGATACGCGGAGATTCTCGATTACGACCAGGATGCCGATATGCTCTATGTGCCGCAGCAGGAGCAGCCCGCAGAGACCGGCGGAGATGGCGAGGATATCTCTTGATGCCGCCACCCGGCGATCGAAGGGTCCCGTATGAATCCCTTGTGCGAACTGCTTGGAACGGAAGACATCCTGCTCGACCTCGACGTCAGGAACAAGGACGAGTTGTTGCAGCGAGTCTCCGAGTTGCTTGCCAGGCGCCACGGTCTTTCCAGCGCCTTCGTGCTGGAGAGCCTAAAGGCGCGAGAAGCGCTCGGCTCGACCGCTCTCGGCTATGGAGTCGCGATTCCGCATGCACGCATCGGAACGATTCCTTCCGCGTTGGCACTGTTCGTTCGGACCCGGACTCCAATTCCTTTTGATGCGCCGGACGGCAAGCCCGTTTCCAACGTGCTGACTTTGCTCGTGCCCCGGCAGGCCAACGAACGGCATCTGCAACTTCTCGCGGGCGCCGCGACCTTGCTGTCCGACTCGAACTTTCGCGCAGAGTTGAGCCAGTGCAAGACCGCAGGTGCTGTTCGATGGCTTTTCGCCCGCTGGCCCGAATCGCCGGGCAAAGGCGCGACAACCTCGAACGGTTAGCACCCACAAGCAGCCCAGCATCCCCGCAGCGAACGCACCTCCAGCGTTTGGTGGGAAGAATCCGAACCAGGGATTGGAGAAAGCATGGCTAGTCATAGGCCGTCCGCGATATGCTATGCGCACCCCATCCCGCTCCCGTAGCACCTTCTCGATGAGCATCCTGCCACAAGGCCGCGGTCCGGCCGCTCTCGCCCCCTGGCTGCTGGCCGCGTGGATTTCGTCAGCAGCCGCGCTGGTACCGGTTGCGAGCTTTGACTTGAACCGGTATCTCGGCACGTGGTACGAGATCGCGGCGATTCCCGGGTTCTTGCAGAGCCGTTGCGCCCGCGATACCCGGCTCGAATACAGCGACGCAGAAAACGGCGCCATCGCGTCGAACAGCCGTTGTGTGCGTGCCGACGGCAGCATGGAGCAAAACGAGAGTCGTCATCGCCCACTCGATCCCGACGTTCCAGCAGTGCTGAAAATTACTTCGGTCCACTTTCTCGGGATCTGGTGGTATCCCTTCGGTCGCGAGTCGATCGTTCTCGCCGTCGGGCCGGACTATCGCTGGATGGTGGTCGGTCATCCGTCGCTTCGTTACGGGCGGATCATGTCTCGGCAACCGTCGCTCGACGATGCCGACCTGCGACAGGCCGCCGCAGCGCTAGCCGATCAGCAGTTTGACCTGTGCAGTTTCATCATCACGCCGCAAACCGGAGGGCGTGGCCAGGCAGGCCGGCTGTGCGATCTAGTCCAGTGACTGCTGACTCTCGCCTGACTTCAAGAAAACCAGCTCCATAAAGGGAAGGCTCATGTCTCGTCGCCGTGTGCTGCTGCTCGCTGTGCTTGCTGCCGCATGCTTGAGCGCCTGCGAGCACAAACCCTCCAAAGAGGAGGAGGAAGCCGCAAAAAACACCTTCGCGTGCAAGCAGGCCGGACAGCGCCTGGTCATCCGCTTCGATGCGGGCGAAGCACGCATGCTCACCGCGACAGGGGAGCGTATCACGCTCTACCAGATTCCCAGCGCGTCGGGAGTCCGCTACAGCAACGGCAACATCGAACTGCGCGGCCAAGGCGAGGATTTGACTCTGATCGAATTCGGAACGCCGCTGAAGCTTCAGGATTGCCAACCGTATTCGGCGCCCAAATCTTGACTCGCTCGCTTTCCACGCGCTCCGCGATCGGCGTGATCGGTACCGGGGCGATGGGGCTCGGCGTCGTGCAGAGCCTGGTCCGCGCGGGCTTCCCGGTGCGCTCGCGTGACATCCGCCCCGAAGCGCAAAGCGCGGCTGCGGCCGCCGGCGCGGTCGTCTGCGCGACCCCCGCGCAGCTTGCTCGCCAATGCTCGATCGTGATCCTGCTCGTCGTCGATGCACCACAAGTGGAGAGGGTACTGTTCGGCGAAGCCGGCGCGGCAGCACAACTGAAGCATGGCTCGGTCGTGATTGTCTCTTCCACTGTCGCACCCGCTTCCATGGCTGCGCTCAAACCTCGACTGAGCAACCTCGATGTGCGTCTGATCGATGCGCCCGTCTCCGGCGGCCCTCGACGTGCGGCCGATGCCACCATGACCATGATGATATCCGGCGACCCGGACACCATCGAAGAGTGCAAGCCGATCTTTCATGCGATCTCGGCCAAGCGGTTCATTCTGGGGTCCGAACCCGGTGATGCAGCAGCCTATAAGATTCTCAACAACCAGCTCGCCGCGGTGAACCTTGCCGCGGGCGCCGAAGCAATTACTGTCGCGCTCGCACGCGGCCTCGATCCACAGCGCCTGCTCGAGGTGGTGAATGCCAGCTCCGGTGGAAGCTGGATCGTTGCCGACCGCATGGCGCGGGCACTTGCCGGCGATCATGCGACGCATGCGGCATCGAAGATACTGAGCAAGGATGTCGGGCTTGCCGTCGATGCGGCTTCAGCTCTGGGCGTCGACGTGCCCCTCGCGCGCGCGGCACGCGAGCGGTTTGCCGCAGCGCTCGCGGCAGGCTACGCCGAAGCCGACGATTGCGAGCTGCTCAGGTTCTGCTGCGAACTGAACAGCGTCAGGTGGCCGCGCGGCGCGTGAGCGATCCGCATCGGTGCCGTGACGCCTGAAGCGAAGCTCGCGATCGCCTGAGCTACTTGCGGAGCGCCGGATCGATGTCGACGTAGACCCAGGACTGCGAACGGATGGGATGCGGCTTGTAATTCTTCACCCACGCCTGCATGAGCTGGTCCTCCAGCCGGTTTTCCGAGAGGCGCCACGGCGCATAGGCTAGGACGAGCTCTGTCATCTTGTCGAATAAACGTGTGCGTTCGGGAGAATCCGGAAGCTGGCGTGCCTGATCGTAGAGTGCGTTGTAAGCCGGGAGGTTGAAACGCGCGTTGTTTTCTCCTCCCTTGTTGGGTCCGTAGAGCAACTGCATGAAATTCTCGGCGTCGGGATAGTCGGCATACCACCCGTCGTAGCGCATGGGAATCTTTCCCAGGCGCGCCATTTTGCGCAACTCGGAGACGCGGTCCTTTTTGAACACGATCCTGATACCGATCGCATCCATGTTCTTTTTCCACAGCTCGTCGATCTGGCGGGAGAACGACGTCGGTGCCGACCAGTACTCAATCGTGAGCGGCTTTCCTTCCGGCGTCCTGCGATAGCCGTCGCCGTCGCGATCTTTGTAGCCGAAACGATCGAGCAGCGCCCGCGCCGTAGCCGGGTCGTAGATCTGGGCGTCGGGCTTGAACTTGGGATCGTAGCCCGCGATGTCGGGCGGGATGATGTTCTGCGCCGGCACCGCGCGCCCTTTGCGGATGACGCGGATGTATTCCTCTGTGTTGTATGCCATGCCGATTGCGCGACGCAGCGCGATCTTTTCCGGCGCGTATCCGCCGACCACTGGATCCTCCATGTTGAAATAGGTCCACCAGGTCTCCGGACGGCGCAGCATTTCGTGCTGGATGCCCGTGGCCGAGAGCTTGGGACTCAACTTGCCGCCGACGAGTGCCTCTTCGATGAACTCAGCCGGAAGGCGCTCGAGCATGTCGAGCTCGCGGTTGAGGAACGCGAGCCACGCCGCCTGGCCTTCCTCGATGACACTGACTTCGATTCTTCCGACCAGGGGTAACCGCTTGCCCTTGAGCGCGGCGGCGATGGGCTCAAAGTCGGCGGGAATGGGCCCCGCAGGCGCATAAGTCCATTCGCGAAATCCGGGATTCGCCTCCAGCACGATCTTGGAACTGCGCTTGTACTCGCCGAGCATGAAAGCCCCGGTGCCTATCGGATGGGCACCGAAATCAATGCCGTACGCCTCGACGACTTCGCGCGCGACCGCACTGGTGTTGGACATTGCCAGCACATAGACAAAGCGCGGATCGGCTTCCTTGAGATGAAGCTTCAGCGTATAGCGGTCGACGACCTCGATGCCAGGCAGCGTGGCCTCGTAATCGAGCTTGCCGGTCTTGGACGCCTTGGCCTGCGCTTGATCGATGCCTACCAGCTTGCTTTCGATCAGCCACGCCCACGGACTTTTCACCGCCGGGTCGATGATCCTTTTGAGCGCGTAGGCGTAATCGGCGGCCGTGAGCTCTCGCGGCTTGCCGTGGAATGCGGGATCGGGTGTGAAAAAAATGCCCTTGCGCAGCTTGCACACGTAAGTCTTGCCTCCGTCCTCAACGGCCGGCATGGCCTCAAGGGTACGTGGCACCAGCTTGACCGGCCGAGCCAGATAGTCGTAGCTCAGCATCGTCTCGTAGATGTTGTCGATGATGCCGTCCGAGGCGCCATCGGACGCAAACTGCGGATCGAAGCTCGTCTCGGCGATGGAAAAGGTGACGCGCAGCGTCTTGACCGGAGCAGCAGCGCCCGCAGACAGCGTTGCGCCCGCTGTGATGACTGCGGCGACACCGAGCCATCGCGCGAGGACCCAGACCGAAAAGCGCTTCTTGACCATCCGTCTTGGACTCTTTGTGCCGCGGTTGGCGCGGCGACTATAATGGTCCACTTGGACAGCAGTCAAATCGGAGAGCTCGATGGGTAAGGGAGACGTGCGCACCCGCCGCGGGAAAATCTTCAACGGCAGTTATGGCAAGAAACGTCCGCACAAAAAGCGCAAGAAGAAGTCTTAGCCAGGAGGCCCGTTGCTTTCGGGTTGCTGCAACATGCCCGGCTCGGTGACCTTGACCGATCCCCAGAACGAACGCCCTTCCCCGCCCATCGAAAACATGGAGATGAAGCGACTGTCCGGCGGCAATTTGCGCGCCGCCGGCTACGATGACAAGAACCGCCGTCTCGTGGTCGAGCTGACGGCGGGGACTTTCGAGTACAGCGGTGTCACGGCTGAGACATGGCGGCGCTTCGCCAGCGCTTCTTCGCCGTGGAGCTTTTTCCGCGACAATATCGAAGAGGAGTACCCCGCCAAGCGCGTACGCTAATGGCGGGTTCACGCGGCGCTACTGCACGCTCAAGCGCTTGCCTGCAAGCGTCGCCTTCTTAACCAGCTTCAACTCGAGGACACCTTTGTCGTATTTGGCTTGGCTGGAGGCTTCGTCGACCTCGGTGGGCAGAGTGACCCCCGCGAACGGCAAAAGCGTGCGATCCTTGACCGCGATAAACCGATGCGGAGTTGCGAAGTGACCGGTACCATGAACCCGCTGACAGAGAGCGAGCGCGAAACGCTCAACCGTCGCCTCGTCACGCGGCGCGAGGAACTACGCAACGAGGTACAAACGCAGCTTGCCAACAGCGATGATCCCCGGGTTGCCGGCTTTGCCAACGAGCTCGCCGCCACTGAGGATTGGGTTCTCGCTGACATCCTGGCAGACATGGACATCGCCATGGTCACTCGAGACATCGCCGAGCTGGGCGAAGTTGTCGCCGCGCTGGCCCGAGTGGACGACGGCAGTTACGGCACCTGTAGCAACTGCGGCGAGCCGATCGGCTGGCCGCGCCTCAACGCGCAACCTACGGCGCAGCGCTGCATCCGCTGCCAGGAGGCGTTCGAGACCGCCCGAGGCAAGCCTGGGCCGCCCACGCTCTAGCGATGACGACGTCCGCGCGCCGGCCCCGGCGCGGCGTAGCGCTTCAACCAGTCGAAGAATTCGCGATACCACAGACGCGAGTTCTGCGGCTTCAAAATCCAGTGATTCTCGTCGGGAAAGTAGACCAGCCTTGCCGGGACATCCCTGGTGCGCAGCGTGTTGTAGTACTGCAGCGCCTGCGTCGCCGGGACGCGGTAATCGAGCTCGCCATGAACCACTAGCGTCGGTGTCTTGAAGCGCCTGGCGTAATGATGCGGCGATTGCTTCATCACCAGCGCCGGATTGTCCCAATGGAAGGCGCCGAGCTCCTTGGCGAAGAACAAATAGCCGTCGGTCGCCATCATGCTCACCCAGTCGTAGCAACCGGCGTGGCAGACATAAGCGCGATAGCGGTCCGTCTGGCCATTCATGTAGGCGACCATGTAACCGCCGTAGCTGCCGCCGCTCGCTACCAGGCGCTGGCGGTCGATATATCCTGTGCGAAGCATGAAGTCAGTCGCCGCCTCGACATCGGCGAACTCGCGCCTGCCGTAGTCGCGGGTGATGGTTTCCAGCCAACGCTGTCCAAAGCCGGAGGAGCCGTGGTAGTTGACTCCGACCACGATGTAGCCGCGCGCCGCAAAGACCTGGGCGTTCCAGCGGAAGTGCCAGCCGTCGGTGTGGGCGGCATGCGGGCCGCCATGGATCGAATGCAGCAGTGGCCATTTTCTTTTCGGATCGAAGTTAGGCGGGTAAACCACCCAAGCCTGAACAGGATCGCCGCCCCAACCCTTGACGGTGAACTCGCGCGACGCCCCTAGCGCCGTGCGCGCGAGAAGCGCTCGATTGGGCGAATCCAGCGGCCGCTCGCCCCGCGCGTCAGCCTGGATGGAGAACAGCGCCGGCGGATGCGCCGTCGTTGAACGATCGAAAACGAACCGCCGGCCGTCCCTCGACTGAGCGAAGCCGCCGATCGTGCCGCCCGCGGCGACGCGCGAAGGCATGGCGTCATTCAAGCCCAACCGATACAGCCCCTGGCGCCCACGGTCCTCGATCAGCATCGAGACCGAAGCGCTGTCCGGCGCCCAGGCGAGGCGCGTGGTCGCCCGGTCGAGCCTTGAGGCAATCCGCCTACTGGTCGCGCTCCGGCGGTTGAACAAGGTGAGACGCCCCTGGTCGTTGAAAGCGCGCTTGACGTTGTACGAGTGCCAGACCAGATGCGACCCGTCGGGTGAGTAGCGCGGGTGCTCGTCGGAAAAGCCGCTGTCTGCGGTCAAGGTGCGGTGGCGGCCAGTCGTTAGGTTGACGGTGACGATGTCGACCTCGTTCATCATGCGTGGCTCGGGCGCTAGGTCGGCGGTGATCGCCAGTTCGCGACCGTCGGGGGCGATGTCGTAGTGTTCGGCCGAGGGCTCCCAAGGTTGCAGCGCGAGCCCGGTGCGGGCGAGCAGATCGCGGCAGCGTCCTGTTGCCACGTCGGCGGCGAACACGTGCGGCACGCGTCCGTCGGCAAGCCAGTGATCCCAGAAACGGTATTCCTTTCGCTCGGAGAGGTGCGCCTTGACTTTGTTGTCCTTGTGCGCGCGCTTGCGCTTGGCTTGCGCTTTGTCGCCGTCGAGATCGGGCCAGACCCAGGACACGAACGCGATCCTTTTCGAATCCGGAAACCAGCGCAGCGCCGAAGCACCGGTTGAGACGGAAGTAAGACGGCGTGCCTCGCCTCCGTCGGGTGCGATCAGGTAGATCTGCGCCTCTTCGTCATCCTTGCGTTTGGCGGTGAAGGCGATCCATTTGCCGTCTGGAGACCAGACCGGTTCGCTATCCTTGTCGCCCGCGGTCAAGCGCCGGGAACCTCCGCCATCCGTTGGGAAAAGCCACAACTCGGTGCGGCCTTCGTTCTTGTCCATGTCGTAGGCAGTCACTGCGGCGCATGCTCTTCGACCGTCAGGAGAGCAAGTCGGTGAACCGATACGCTTGATCGCCCAGAGGTTTTCAACAGTCAACGGGTGTTTTTTTGCGGGCATGATGAATTGAGGAATAGGAATGGCGGCGGACACAAAGGGCGCGATTGTACGCCGGCCACCCTCAAAACGCGCGCTGCGATGCGGTAAAATGCGGTGGTCCCGCATTCGCGCGGCCACCGTTATCACGAACCTCTGAACGATTCGCGGCTCAGAGGATCACTACCCGGGATCACCATGCAATACCGCCGGCTGGGCTCTTCCGGTCTCAAATTGAGCGAGCTGTCGTTCGGTTCGTGGGTTACCTATGGCAATCAGCTGCAGGAGGACAGCGCCCGCGAGTGTATGGCGGCGGCGCACGATGCCGGCGTCAACTTTTTCGACAACGCGGAGGTCTATGCCCGTGGCGCTTCCGAGACGATCATGGGCAACGTCCTGCGCAAGATGGGCTGGCGCCGGTCGTCTTACGTCGTGTCGACCAAGTTCTTCTGGGGCTTGAACGAGGGACCGAACGAACGGAACACGCTCAACCGGAAGTACCTCATGCAGGCCATCGACGGCTCGCTCAAGCGACTTGGGCTCGATCACGTCGACCTGGTGTTCTGTCACCGCGCCGATCCCGAGACGCCGATCGAGGAAACGGTCTGGGCCATGCACGACATCATCCGCTCGGGCAAAGCCCACTACTGGGGAACCTCCGAGTGGACGGCTGCGGAGATCATGGCTGCATGGCAGATCGCCGACAAGCACCACTTAAGCAAACCGGTGGTGGAACAGCCGCAGTACAATCTGTTGCATCGCGACCGGATTGAACGCGAGTACGCGCGTCTGTATCGCGACATCGGGCTGGGCACAACCGTGTGGAGCCCTTTGGCTTCAGGATTGCTCACCGGAAAGTACAACGACGGCGTTCCGTCTGGGACGCGCGCGACGCTCAAGGGCTACGAATGGCTCGCGGAAAGAATCGTCGACCCTGCGAAGATCGCCAAGGTGCGCCAGCTCGCGCCGATCGCAGGCGACTGCGGTTGTACGCTGGGGCAGCTTGCTCTCGGCTGGTGCCTCAAGAATCCGAATGTCAGCACCGTGATCACAGGAGCGAGTCGTCCGAGCCAGGTCGTCGAGAACATGAAAGCGGTCGACGTCGTGGCCAAACTCACGCCGGAAGTACTGGAACGAATCGACACGATCTTCGGAGCACCGGCTTGAAAGCGACGACGGATCGCGCGCAACCATGAGCAATCCGCTCGAGAGCTGGACCGAGGAGCAACGCTCGGCGTATCTCTACCGCGCTTGCGCCAAGGCCGAGGCTGGAACCCGTAACGCGGAGCTGTTCACACGGCTCGCCGGTGAAGCCGAGGCGCAGGCCGCGATTTGGCGCGCACAGCTCACTGCCAGCGGCAAACCGGCGCCTCCGCCGTATGCGCCCGATCCGCGCACGCGTCTCGTCGCGCGAATGGTCGACATCTTCGGTCCGCGCCGACTGCGCGCGGTGCTCTCGGCGATGAAGGTCCGCGGCATGGCGGTGTACAGCCGACGCGAGCCGGGCGGCCATGTGGCTCCAGTGCCGGGAGCAGGTATCGAGCGTCGGCACCGCGGACTCGAAGGCGGAGGCAATCTGCGCGCTGCGGTGTTCGGAATCAACGATGGGCTGGTGTCCAACGCGAGCCTGATTTTCGGCGTCGCAGGAGCGAGTCCTGACGTATCGGTGGTCCTGCTTACTGGCGTCGCTGGGCTTACCGCGGGTGCCTTCGCGATGGCTGCTGGCGAGTTTGTTTCCGTGCGTTCGCAACGCGAGCTGTTCGAGTATCAGATCGGACTGGAGCGCGCCGAGCTCAAGGAGTATCCCGAGGCGGAAGCGCAGGAGCTCGCGCTCATTTACGCCGCCAAGGGGTTGCCGACCAAGGAAGCCAACCGCTTGGCGAAGCAGCTCGTGTCGGACCCCGAGCATGCCCTTGATACGCTTGCTCGCGAAGAGCTCGGCCTCAATCCGGACGAGCTTGGCTCGCCATGGGGTGCGGCGATCTCGTCGTTTCTTTCGTTCGCACTGGGCGCGGCAATTCCGTTGCTGCCGTATGTTCTCGGCGGAGGCCCGCATGCACTGGCGATCGCCGGAGCTCTGAGTGCGGTCGCTCTCTTTGCCGTTGGCTCGACGCTGTCACTCTTCACCGGTCGCGGCGCGCTCTCCTCCGGCACGCGCATGCTGCTGCTCGGCTGCCTCGCGGCAACGGTCACGTTCCTCGTGGGTCATTTGCTGGGAGTGAAGGTTTCCTAGCGCGGTCCGCCGCCCGACCGCGGCGCTTGCAAGCCTGAGGTATAGGTTGCGCGTAGCCTTTGCGCGAGCGGCTAACGCCCTCGGGCGGCCAAGGCCGCAAACATCCGCCTGCAGGTACCCGGCGCGGCCACTCGTGTGCTGAGTGGCCGCCGAGAGCCGGGTACCGCGCGACGACAGGTCTGCGCCACTGCGCCAAGCCGCGGCGGACCAACCTCGAGCATCACGCCTTCTTGGACAAACAGCTCTTCATGAACGCCTTGCGCTCGGCACCCTTTTTGCCGGTCGCTTGCTTGGCGCAGAGCTTCATCTTGTCTTGCTGAGAAATCTTAACCGGCTCGGCCTGACTCGCAGGTGTATTGACGGCGGCTTGCGCCCGCGCGGATTGCGGCTTGGTGGTGACAGCGTCGTCCGCGTGAGCAGGAACAGCGAACCCGATGAGCGCTGCAACGGTCAGTGCATAGAACGTCTTCATGGTCATCTCCTAGAGTGGGTTTGGTTGAGTGCGGCTTTGAACCAACATCGTCCTCGAGCCACATCGCAATTAACGCAGTAGAAGGTGCCCTCGCACATCAGACGCACGGACGATGCAGATGGGTGGTGGAGAGGCAGATTTGCCGACGACTTCGACCTCGCGCTTGGGTTGCCACCAGACAAAACAAGGCGGCAGCCGGAAGCTCCGGCGCCGCCTTGTCAGTGCGGCCGGGTGGACAGGAGGTCACCCGACCGGGGTTGGCAACTCGGTCTGCGCTAAGAGGCCTTCATGCATTCGCTGCGGGCCTTGTCGGCATCGGCCTTCGACATGCCCTTGGTCTTCTCGTTGCACATCGCCATCTTGCTCTTGGGCTTTTCCGCCGCTGCCGGCTTTGCCGAAAGGCAGGTCTTCATGAATGCCTGACGCTCGTCACCTTTCTTGTCGCCCGCCTTTTCGTTGCACATTTTCATTTTCTCTTGCTGCGAGTTTGGTTTGCTGTCGGAAGCTTTGGTATCGGCGGCGGCAGTTTTAGTATCGGTAGCAGTTGCTTTAGTGTCCTTGGCAGCGGCCTTGGTATCGGTGGCAGCGGCCTTGGTGTCTTTGGTGTCGGCAGCGTAGGCGCCCCATGCAAAGAGGCTCAGCACGCTCAAGACCAGGATTTTTTTCATTGGGTTTCTCCCTGAGGATGTGAGGAAATCCAGGGCAGTCTACGGCAGCGGTCACTCAGGAAGCAATGAAATCCTAAGGAATCGCGGATGGGGTGTCGCATATTTTGATCGTGCACCGCAGCATCGCTAGGGCCCCAATCGGGGTAAAATAACCCAAATTTTTGAATTTGCTGAAAAAAGCGTCAAGCAGGCCTTCCATGATTCTGATCCTCGAACCCAATGCCAGTCCCGAAAGTCCGGAGTACAGAATGCTCACCGGGCAGCTCGACCGCCTGTCCGGAATCAGCTACCGGGTGCACCGGGAAGTCGGCGCCGAAGTGACGTTGACCGAGATCTACCTGATCGGCAACACCGGCTCTCTTTCCATGGAGCAGATGCAGGTGCTGCCCTGCGTCGAAAAGGTCGTGCGCGTTTCAGAAGCCTATCGCGTGCTCGGCCGGCACAAGCAGGGCGACGACCGCCCCTCGTCGTTCGAGTACAACGGAGTCAAGTTCGGTCAGGACACGCTCAACATCTTCGCCGGCCTGTGCGCGGTCGATTCGCCGGAATCGGTCGACGCCATGATGCGCGCGCTCAAGGAGCGCGGTCAGACCTGCACCAGGATGGGCGCGTACAAGCCGCGCACGAATCCTTATGCCTTCCAGGGCTTCGGTGCGAAGTGTCTTCCCTACGTATTCGAGCTCGCAGGGAAATACGGCATTCGCGTCATTGCCATGGAAGTCACGCACGAATCGCAGGTCGACGAGATTCGCGCCGCGCTCAAAGCCACGGGCAGCCCGACGGGCGTGATGCTGCAGATCGGGACGCGCAACACGCAGAACTTCGAGCTTCTCAAGCAAGTCGGAAAACAGCAGGATTTCCCGGTGTTGATCAAGCGTGGCTTCGGCATCACGCTTGATGAATCGCTCAACGCCGCGGAATACCTGGCCTCCGAAGGCAACCGCAAAGTCGTGTTCTGCTTGCGTGGCATGAAGACCAATATGGGCGATCCGCACCGCAACTTTGTTGACTTTTCGCACGTTCCGGTGGTCAAGCGTCTCACCCGCATGCCGGTGTGCATTGATCCGTCACATTCCGTGGGCAGCCGCACCGCTGCGCCCGATGGCATACTCGACCTGTTTCACGTCGTTGCGCAGGGGGTAATCGCCGGCGCCAACATGGTGCTCGTCGACTTTCACCCGAACCCCGCCAAGGCCCTGGTCGACGGTCCGCAGGCGCTTCTGCTCGACGAGCTATCGCACTTTCTCGAAGACGTCGCGCTCGCCCGGGAGACCTACGTCAAGCGCGCCGAGCTCGCCGCCACTCACGCCCGCCATTAGCAAGCTAGACCTAAAGCGGCCGCGCTTGACGAGCGGCATTGGCGCCATGCCCCAGGAAATCGAGCTCAAGCTCGCCACCGATCCCGCCACCCTCGGGTCGATCGTAAAGCACCCGGCGGTCGTAGCGCTGGCCAGCGGAAGATCGCGGCGAGCCAAGCTGGTCAGCCGCTATTACGACACCGCCCAGAGCGAGCTGCACGCGACCGGCATCGCGCTGCGGTTGCGGCGTGATGGCACGCGCTGGCTGCAGACAATGAAAGGCCCCGGCAGTGCGGTCGCCGGCTTGCACCAGCGCTCGGAATTCGAGTGGAAGCTCAAGCGTGCCCGTCTCGATTTCGCCAAGCTGGCGACGACTCCATGGCAGAAGACATTGAGCGAGACCGCAGCAAGACTCGAGCCGCTGTTCAGCACCGATGTCACGCGCACGTCCTGCCTGCTTTCTTTCCCCGATGGAACCCGGGCGATGCTTTGCCTGGACGAAGGTTTCATCGTTGCCAGGGGACGCCGCTCACCGGTCTGCGAAATCGAGATCGAGCTGATCAATGGCAGTGCGCAGCGCTTGCGCGAGCTCGCCCTCGCGCTCGCCGCCGATCTTCCGGTGCGCGTTGCGCATGCCAGCAAAGCGGAGCGGGGCTATGCACTCGCCGGCGTGTTTCCGATTCAACCGCTGCGCGCGATGCGGGTCCCTTTGCCTGATCACCCGACCGCAGCGGCAGCGGTCGCCGCGGTCGGCGGCGATTGCCTGCGGCAGATCAGCGGCAATGCCGAAGCCGTGTGCGCGGGTCAGGATTCCGAATTCGTGCATCAGCTTCGAGTCGGCGTGCGCCGCCTCCGGTCGCTGCTCAAGTTCGTCGCTACGCTTGTACCGCCAGAGCGCGTCGGACTCCTGGACGAGGAGCTCGCGTGGATTTCCGGTGCAACGGGCGCGGCCCGCGACTGGGATGTGTTCGTGACGGAGACGCTGGCGTCGATCTCTCCGCACCTGGAAACGACTGAGCTGCGCCGATCGCTGGGCCAACTCAAGGCTCGTGCGACCCGGATGCGCGCCGTGCAGCGTGCCACCATCCGCGAAGCGGCGGCATCGCAGCGCCTCGCCCGCCTGCTGCTCACGCTGGGTATACTGTTCGCCGAGATCGAGGCTGCACCAGCCGAAGCGACACCATCGGCGCGGGCGCTGGCCCAAGGCGAGCTCGACCGCAGCGACAAGCGACTCACCAAGCGAGCGCGAGGCCTGCGTCACGCAGCCCCTCTCGAGCGACACCGGGCGCGCATTGCCGCAAAAAAACTGCGCTATGCCGCCGAGTTTTTCGCGCCGCTCTATTCCAAATCGCGAACGAGCGATTACATCGATGCGCTCTCAGAGCTGCAGGCCAGGCTCGGCACGCTCAACGATCTGGCCACCGCCGGACGCCTGGTTGGCGAGTTGGCGAACGACAAGAAGCACGGCCGCACCATCGCCGAAGCAGAAGGAATTGTGCGAGGCTGGATCGCCGCGTCAACGCTCTTTGAGCTCAAGCGTGCAGCCAAGGCACGACGCGCTCTTGCCAAACTCAAGCCGTTCTGGAATTGATTTCGGGGGAGAAGGCGATGCTCGAATCGGCAGAGATCGGACACAAGGTCAGCAAGGCGGTTTATTCAAAAGAGGAACCTAAGCTTCGCGAGGCGCTGCTCAACTCCCAATACGACCTCGCGCAGGCGAATCGCGGTCCGGTGCTGCTCATCATCTCCGGTGTCGAGGGAGGCGGTCGTGGCGAAACTGCGAACAAGCTGACCGAATGGATGGACCCTCGTCATATCCGCGTCGTCGCCTTCGGTCCGCGTACCCAGGAAGAAGAAGAACGTCCTGCCGCATGGCGCTACTGGCAGGCGCTGCCGCCCAAAGGAAAGCTCGGCATCTTCATGAACGCCTGGTACAACGAGATGATGCTGGCGTTCATCAGCGGTCGCATCGACGAGGCGGTGCTGCATGCGCGCATCGCGGCGATCAGGGAGCACGAGCGGATGCTCACCGACGAGGGAACGCTGCTGCTCAAGTTCTGGATCCACCTCTCCAAGGCCGATCAGAAAAAGCGGCTGAAAAAGCTGGACAGCGATCCGCGCACGTCATGGCGGGTGACCCGCGACGACTGGAAGGCGTACCGAACCTACGCCCGGGCGCACGAGCTGTGGGAGCATCTGCTGCGCGAGACCTCGATCGGCGAAGCTCCGTGGTTCGTCGTCGAGGGCAGCGACGAGCGCTATCGCAACCTCGCGGTGGGCAAGATCCTGCTCGAATCGATGCGCCGCCTTCTCGACGAAAAGAGCGCAATGCCCAAGCATGCGGTGACGCCTCTCTCCCCGTCGGTCATCGACAGCGTGAAGTTGATCCGCGAGCTGGATTTGTCGCAGAAGCTTTCCAAGGTCGCCTACGAAAAGGACATGGAAAGACTTCAGCGACAGCTCGCCAAGTTGACGCGTCACAAGCGCTTCGCGCGCCATGCCCTGGTCATCGCGTTCGAGGGCGTTGACGCGGCGGGCAAAGGCGGCGCGATTCGGCGCGTCACCGGAGCGCTCGACGCTCGCCAATACGTAACGATTCCGATCGCGGCTCCCACCGATGAGGAGCGCTCGCATCCTTATCTGTGGCGCTTCTGGCGCCACATCCCGCGACACCGCGGTATCGCCATCTTCGACCGCTCCTGGTATGGCCGCGTGCTGGTCGAGCGCGTCGAGGGGTTTTGCGCCGCGTCGGACTGGATGCGAGCCTACGACGAGATCAACCAGTTCGAGGAGCACCTCAGCGACGGAAGCGTGATCGTCGTCAAGTTCTGGCTGCAGATCAGCAAGGCAGAGCAGCTCAAGCGCTTTCGCGCCAGGCAACGTACGTCGTTCAAGCGCTTCAAGATCACGCCCGAAGACTGGCGCAATCGCAAGAAATGGAACGCTTATGAGATCGCCGTGAGCGATATGATCGACCGCACCAGCACCGAGATCGCGCCGTGGACGCTGGTCGAAGCGGAAGACAAGTATTTCGCGCGGGTCAAGGTGATGCGCACCATCGTCGAGCGGCTGGGAGAGGCGTTGCAGTGAGCGCAGCCAACGGCGCCTATCGGTCACCGTCCTGGTTGCCTGGAGGGCACGCCCAGACCATTTACGCTTCTCTCCTGCCGCGGCCCGAGGTGCCCTATCGACGCGAGCGAGTAGAAACTCCCGACGGCGACTTTATCGATTTCGACTGGCTGAAGACGATAGCGAAAGACGGGCCGCTGGTCGTGCTGTTTCATGGGCTGGAAGGCGATTCGTCGTCGCATTACGCGCGGGCACTGATGCGAGAGCTGAGGCGCCTTGGGTGGAGCGGCGTCGTGCCGCATTTTCGCGGCTGCAGCGGCGAGCCTAACAGGCTGCCGCGGGCGTACCACTCCGGCGATTACACCGAGGTAGGATGGATGCTGTCGACCATTCGCACGCGAGTTCCGGACGCGACGCTGTTCGCTGCAGGCGTGTCGCTGGGCGGTAGCGCGCTACTCAACTGGATCGGGCGCGAGTCTGAGCGCGCGCGGGCGATGCTCAAGGCCGCGGCTGCTGTTTCGACGCCGCTGGATCTCACCGCCGCCGGCTTCGCCATCGCCAAGGGACTCAACCGCATCTACTCGCGCCACTTCCTCGGGACGCTCGTTCCCAAGGCGATGGCGATGGCGCGCCGCTTTCCCGGTACGCTCGACGAAGATTTGATTCGCGGTGTCGGCTCGATGTATGCGTTTGACGAAGCAGTGACTGCTCCGCTGCACGGTTTCGCGGGGGCCGAAGACTACTGGTCACGCGCAAGCAGCAAGCCGTGGCTTAAAGGCATCGAGCTGCCCACGCTCGTGCTCAATGCCAGGAACGATCCATTCATCCCGACGAGCTCATTGCCAGGACCGAAGGAAGTGGGGCGCGGCGTCGTACTCGAACAACCATCGCACGGCGGCCACGGCGGGTTTCCAGCGGCGCCGTTTCCCGGTAGCTTGGATTGGCTGCCGGCACGACTGGTATCATTCTTCCGTAGCGTCGACGGCAGCGCGCTGCGCTAAGGTAAGAGCGAGCGGCCCGACGACACATCTTGGCATTTCGGATCTGTCTCCCTCACAAGGCGTTCGCTATCCTCGTTTATGCAAGGCTTACTTCCGGCAGACATCTTCAAGGCCTACGACGTACGCGGCATCGTCGGCAAGACCTTAACCGTACCCGTCGTGCACGCGATCGGACAGGCGCTCGGCACGCTGGCGCTGGAGCGCGGGCGCGATACGGTCGTCGTCGGCCGTGATGGAAGGCTGTCGGGGCCGGAACTATGCGCGGCACTCGCCAAGGGTATTCAATCCAGCGGCGCCGGCTTCATCGACATCGGCATGGTAACCACGCCGATGTCGTACTTCGCCGCGCAGCATTTGCAAACCCAGTGCAGCACCATCGTCACCGGCAGTCACAATCCGCCGGACTACAACGGACTCAAGATGGTCATCGCCGGCGTGACGCTCGCCGGAGACGAGATCCAGGCGCTGAAAGCGCGCATCGAGTCAGGCGCTCTGCGCAACGGATCAGGCATGGCGCGGACAGCAGACATCGGCCCTGCGTACATCGATCGCATCGCCGGAGACGTGAAGCTCAAGCGGCCGCTTAAGATTGCAGTCGACTGCGGCAACGGCGTCGCCGGCGCATATGCACCGGCGCTCTACCGGCGTCTCGGCTGCACGGTCACTGAATTGTTCTGCGACGTCGACGGGCACTTCCCCAATCACCATCCCGACCCTTCGCAGCCGAAGAATCTGCAGGATCTCATTCACTGCCTTGAAACAACCGACAACGAGCTGGGCTTCGCTTTCGACGGCGACGGCGACCGTCTTGGCGTTATCACCCGCGACGGCAAGGTGATCTACCCGGACCGACAGCTCATGCTCTTCGCCGCCGACGTGCTCTCGCGCAAGCCTGGCGCGATGGTGATCTACGATATCAAGTCGACGCGCAACCTGAAGCCGTGGATCGCCCGCCACGGTGGCCGGCCGCTGCTGTGGAAAACAGGGCATTCGCTGATCAAGGCGAAAATGAGAGAGACGGGTGCGGTTCTGGCGGGCGAAATGAGCGGCCACACGTTTTTCAGCGAGCGCTGGTACGGATTCGACGACGGCCTGTACGCGGGCGCGCGCCTGCTCGAAATCCTGTCCGGTCATTCGGATCCGTCCGCGGTTCTGACCGCGCTTCCGGACAGCGTCAGCACGCCGGAGCTCAACGTTCCCTGCCCCGACGCTTCCCCGCACGCGTTGATCGAAAAGCTTGCCGCGACGGCCAGCTTTCCCGGTGCCGCCGATGTGATTCGCATCGACGGCCTCCGAGTCGAGTATCCCGACGGATTCGGACTCGCTCGCGCATCCAACACCACGCCGGTGATCGTGCTTCGATTCGAGGGCGACGACGAGCAGGCGCTCAAACGGATTCAGGGCGAATTTCGACGGGTTTTCAGCGAATCGATGCCGGGTCGGGCGTTGCCGTTCTGATGGCGATCGTCTATTCGACCTCGAGCGAGGGTGTTGACTGGGCCGCTCTCAAAGCCGAGCTCGCGTCCGATCACTTCGACAACGGACGCACGCCAGAGCAGATGGAGCGCTCCTTCCGCGGGAGCTTCCGTTGCGTCTACACCCGCGATGGCGAGCGCTTCATCGGTACCGCACGCGCGCTCTCCGACGGCGTTTGCAATGCTTACATAGTCGACATGTGGACGCATTCCGCGTATCGCCGCCGCGGCATCGGACGGCGCATGCTGGAAATGCTCTGCGCGCCCCTGATCGGCCAGCACGTGTATCTTTTCACTGACGACCAGCAGGAGTTCTATACCGCTTGCGGCTTCGCGCCGAGAGGAAGCGGCATGGAAAGGGTGATTGGTCGCTGGTTGGAGGGCCCCGGCCGTTAGGAACCCAGAGCCTTTCTCAATACGAAATACCCAGCTTGCGATAGAGGTCGCCGAGCAACCATGCCGGCCCGATCAGAAATTGCCGCACGTCATCGACAAAAGCGGGCCTGCGCCCTTCCAGCGCATGGCCGACGAATTGGCCAATCCACGCCGCGACAAAGACAGCGATCGATACGATCAGCACGTGCGGACCCAGCAGCGCGAGCGCCCACGCCATGACCGCCAAGACGATGAACATGCCCAGCGCCAGCCGCACCGACAGCCATAGATAGAACAGCATCGCGGCGGCAATTGCTGCGTACGCAGCGACTGGCGACGCGGTCCAAAGCATCCCGAGCACGCTCCACACAATAGACGGCACGCAGATCCAGTGGATGAGCTTGTTGGCGCGATTGCGGTGGAACTCGCTGTAACGCGCGAAGAGTAAATCGACGCTGCGCATCGTGTTCGGGAGTACTTCGTTGCGATTCATGTTCGCACGGCGCTGCGCCCGCGTCCATCTGCGCCGGGATGGATAACGCCTGCGCTATAATCGCCCAAACCGCGGAACACCGGGCGGCACCCAGACATACTGCGGCAGACGGGCGCCATCGCTGCCGCTGTCGTTCCTTCATGTCCATGTTCCCCCGAACTTTCGTCTTGGGCCTTCTGGCGCTTGCATTGCAGGCCGCGCCGGCGCACGCGACAGATCCGTTTATCACCATCTTGACGAGCGGTACCAGCGGTGTGTATTACCCGCTCGGCGTCGCGCTTGCCAAAAGCATCAGCAACACCATGCCAGGCTTCAAGACGTCGGTGCAGGCGACCAAGGGTTCCTTCGAGAACCTCAATCTGCTGCAGGCGGGGCGCGGCGACATTGCATTCACGCTCGGGGATTCGCTGTACGCAGCGTGGAAGGGAAACGAGGAAGCCGGTTTCAAAACGCCGCTGAAGAGGCTGCGCGGAATGGCGGCGATTTATCCTAACTACATCCAGATCGTTGCGCGGGGCGGCTCGGGCATCCGCACCCTCGCCGATCTTAAGGGCAAGGCGGTGTCGGTCGGAACTCCGAAGTCGACCGTCGAACTCAACGCGCGCGCCATTTTCGCCGCGGCAGGGTTGTCATACAAGGACTTTTCCAAGGTCGAATACCTGCCCTTTGGCGAGAGCATCGAGCTGCTCAAGAGCGGACAGATCGACGCGACGCTTCAGTCAGCGGTACTCGGCGTTTCGGCGGTGCGCGATCTGGCCGCGTCATTCGACGTTGTGGTAGTGCCGATACCGCTCGACGTAGTCAAGAAGACCGGCGATCCTGCGTTTCTGCCGGGGACGATTCCGGCCAATACGTACCGCGGGCAGACCGAAGACGTACCTACCGTGATGGTGGAGAACTATCTCGTCACTCAGGAAGCTGTCGACAGCGATTTGGTCTATGGGGCGACCAAGGCACTGTGGAATAGTCTCGCCGAGCTAGTTGCGTCGCACCCGGCAGCCAAGGCAATCGATCCCAAGCGCGCGCTCGAAGGCATGCCCGTGCCGCTGCACCCGGGGGCCGAAAGGTATTACCGAGAAGTCGGACTGCTCAAGTAGCCCGTTACAGGGCTTTGCTTGATGCACGTCTGCGCTGAAGCTTGAGCGGCTGTTCGAACAGCGTGTTCGTCGATCAGTACTAGCTGCCCGCTCGCGCCCGCGCAGCACGGCCGAACCACTGCCAGGCGAGCACCGCTGCAATGCCAAACAGACCGATTAGGTCCGCCGCGGGCGCAGGATAGATCAGCGCCAGTCCGCTGACGATCATCACCCATTGCTCGACGATCGATAGTTGCCTGATGAGCCACCGCTGGACGCCCACCGCCAAGGCCGCGATGCCGAGGCACGCG
>DATFSE010000013.1:0-4294 GCA_035262745.1 Casimicrobiaceae bacterium
ACTGCGGAGATGTTCCTGCACGAAGCGAAGATCGAAGGTCGCATGTTCGAAGCGGCCGTGGCCAGCCGCAACCTGGGTCTTACCTGCTTCTGGCAAGGCGATTTCATCGAAGCAAAAGCCACTCTGGAAGAGACGCTGCGACTGTGTGACGCTCAGCACGATTCCAAAGTTAATGTCAGCTTCGGCCAAGACACAGTCGCGCTGGCGAAAGCATTTCTCGCCCTTACGACTTGGGTGCTGGGGGAGGTCATCCGGGCGCGGGAGCTGATCGAGCAGGCCATCGCGCGAGCAGTTGAGACCACTCATACGCCAAGCCTCGTCAACGCGTACTGGTTCAAAGCTTCACTCGAAGTGCTCCGAGGTGATGCCGACGGAGCGTTACGCGATGCAACGACGGTCGTCGAGCTGAGCCGAGAGTATGGACTCGGGGAATATCTGCCATCAGGAATGGTGTATTTCGGTTGGGCGCGCGCACGTCGTAGCGACAGTAGCGACAATGAAATCGGCGTTGCGGAGCTTCGAAAGGCCATCGCAGCAGTTACCGCGCGAGGAAACAGGTCTTGGGTTCCATTCTTTCAGGGACTGCTCGCCGAGATCGAAGCCGAAAGGCAAGACGTAGAACAAGCCTCGACACGAATTGACGAGGCGCTGGGGCTCGCGCAGCAGACGGGAGAGCGCTGGACCGACGCCTTCCTGCACCGCATCCGCGGCGAGATTTTATTGAAGCGCGATCCGGCGAACACGTCGCCGGCCGAGAAAGCATTTCTCACCGCTATCGCGATTGCACAACACCAGAAGGCCCGGACCTTTGAGCTGCGTGCCGCGATGAGCCTGGCGCGGCTGTGGCGCGATCAGGGCAAATGTAGTGAGGCCCACGATCTCCTCGCGCCGGTCTACGGCTGGTTCAGCGAAGGCTTCGACACGCTCGACTTGAAGGAGGCCAAGGCGCTGCTGGAGCAGCTCAAGGCATGAGCGAGATCCGGAAATGGTTGGAGACGATCGGCCTTGGCCAATATGCCGACGCCTTCGAGGCTAACGACATCGATATTGATCTGCTCGCTCAAGTTGACGATCAGTTGCTGAAGGATTTTGGTATATCGAGCGCAGGCCATCGACTGCGAATTCGGAACGCAATCACAAAGCTTGGTGCGCACATTCAGAGCGAGACCGCTGACGGCCGGCTGATGTCGGCTGGAGCGGCATCCGCCGAGCGCCGTCAAGTGACGGTTATGTTCTCGGACTTGGTGGGCTCAACGGCACTATCCACGCGCATGGACCCGGAAGATTTGCGAGAAGTTATCTCCGCCTATCAGGATTCAGTCGCAGTGACCGTGGGCCGCTTTGGGGGCTTCGTCGCGAGGTATATCGGCGATGGGGTTTTGGCTTATTTCGGCTATCCGCATGCCCACGAGCATGACGCCGAGCGCGCCGTCCGGGCCGGGCTTGAGCTGGTCAAGGAGACGCCGAAGCTTAAGACCGCCGCCGGCGGCCCCTTGCAGGTGCGCGTCGGGATCGCCACCGGGCTTGTCGTGGTCGGCGACCTCATCGGCGGTGGATCTGTCCAGGAGCATGAAGTGGTGGGCGAGACGCCGAATCTGGCGGCCCGCTTACAAGCCGCCGCCGAACCCGGTCAGGTCGTCATATCCGACACCACTCGCCGCCTCGTCGGCGGCCTATTCGAATACAGCGATCTCGGACGGCTTGCGCTCAAGGGATTGGCCGAGCACCAAGCCTGGCGGGTGACCGGCGCCGGTGCGATCGAGAGCCGCTTCGAGGCGCGCCACGAGCACAGGCTCGCACCGTTGATCGGGCGCGAAGAGGAACTGGGGCTGCTGCTGCACCGCTGGCGTTACGCGCAGCGCGGCGAGGGACGAGTGGTCCTGATGACCGGCGAGGCCGGTATCGGAAAATCGCGACTGACTTCCGCGCTCCTTGAGCGGCTCGGCGACGCAAGATATACGTTGCTGCGCTATTTCTGCTCGCCGCACCACAGCGATAGCTCGCTCTATCCCATCATTCGGCACCTGTCCCATGCTGCGGGGTTCGCGCGGCTTGACACGCCGGATCAAAAGCTTGCGAAGCTCACGGCGCTCGTCAGGGGCGCAGGCGGCGGAAGTGATGAGACGTTGGCGCCGATCGCCGATCTTCTGGGGCTTGCCGCTCCCGGCACCAACCGTTTCGCCAGCATGGACCCGCGGAAGCGCAAGGAGATGACGCTGGCCGCCCTGATAGTCATGTTGCAGTCCCTCGCGGCGCGAGAGCCTGCACTGATGATCTTCGAGGATCTCCAGTGGCTGGACCCGTCGACGCTCGACCTGCTGACTTTGATGGTCGACGCCGTCGCGGCGATGCCCGTTCTTTTCCTGATGACGGCTCGCCCTGAGTTCTCTCCGTCGTGGCCCGGCCATGCGCATGCGACGACGATCTCTCTGGCTCGGCTGGGTCAACGAGAGGTTCTGTCCCTCATCGACAACGTTACCAGCGGCAAGGCGCTGCCGGAGGACGTCTCGCGCCAGATCGCCGCGCGCACAGATGGCGTGCCGCTGTTTGTCGAGGAACTCACCAAGACCATCTTGGAGAGCGGGCTGCTCCGGCTTTCCGAAGATCGCTACATGCTGGAAGGGTCCTTGCCGCCTCTGGCAATTCCAAGCACGCTGCACGATTCCTTGATGGCCCGTCTCGACCGCTTGTCCAGCGTCCGGGAGGTGGTGCAGGTCGGCGGCGCCATCGGCCGCGAATTTTCCTTCGAGCTTCTGGCCGCCGTGACGGAGCTCCCTCAGGTCCGGCTGGAGAATGCGCTCGCCGAGCTGGTGCACGCCGAGCTGGTCTTCGCGCGAGGCTCGCCACCGCACGCCGTTTATAGCTTCAAGCATGCTCTGGTTCGCGATGCGGCGTACAACTCGCTCCTGAGGAGCAAGCGCCAGCAAATCCATGCGCGCATCGCACCGCTATTGGAGGAGCGTTTCCCTGATACCGAACCGGAGGTGGTCGCCCAGCATTACTCCGCGGCCGGTCTCGCGTCCGCATCGATCCCGCACTGGCTCAAGGCCGGGCAGAACGCCGCGCGGCGATCCGCGCAGGAAGAGGCGGTACGGCATCTCACCAAGGGCCTCGCGCAGGTTGCCATCCTGCCGGACGGCATCGATCGCGCGCGCCAGGAACTGGCGTTGCAGACGACCCTTGGGGCCACCCTAATGACCGCGAAAGGATGGGCCTCGGCTGAAGCGCGAAATGCCTATGATCGGGCCCGCGAGCTCTCCCGGGACGTCGGCAGCACGCTGCAGGTCTTCCAGACCCTGTGGGGAAGCTGGATGTTCGAGTGGTCGGGCGGGAATGTGCGCGCGGCGCGTGCGCTCGAAGGGGAGCTCAGCGAGATTGCGCGTCGAGAAGGCGACGTCGTCATGTCGATCGAGGCTCACCATGCCGGTTGGACGACGGGGCTGATCATGGGCGAACTTCGCAAATGCATCGAGCATGTCGAAGCCGGCCTGGCCTCTTATCGTCCGGAAGAGCACGGCACGCTGGGATCTTCCTATGGCGGTCACGACCCCGGAGTCTGTGCGCATGGGGTGGCGGCGGTCGCCTGGTGGCTCCGCGGATATTCCGATCGCGCATCGCGCGAGCGCGATGCCGCGGTCGCCCTAACGCGGCAGATACCTCATTTGCCCAGCATCAGCCATGCTCTCTTGTTCTGCACCGAGATGGAGCGCATGAGGCGGAACATGGCTGCCGTCCGCGATCACGCTGAGCGGCTGCTGTCGGTGGCTGAGGACAAGGGGCAAATGATGTTCGTGGCGATGGCGCGCTTCCACCTTGCCGGTGTTGAGCTGTGCGAGGGCAGGTCAGGGGCGCTCGAAGAAATGCGCCGTGCGTTCATGTCGATCCGCGAAATGGGAAGCGGCGGCGGCGTCCTGAGCGCGTGGAGTCTTGTCACCTTTGCCGACAGCTTGGTGCGCGTGGGGCAGATCGAAGAAAGCGCGCACGCCGTCGCGACGGCCACGACTTTGGCTCGTCAGAGCGCGGATCAGTTCTTCCTGCAGTCCGAGATCTTGCGGCTCAACGGCGAGGTCGCGCTGCTGCGCGACCGGGCGGGAGGAGCGTCTGAGGCAGAAAATTGGTTTAAGCGGGCCTCGACCGAATCCCGGCTGCGGGAGGCCAGGTCGTTGGAGTTGCGTGCCGCCCTCAGTCTCGCCCAGCTTTGGCGCGACCAGCACCGCCGGACCGAGGCTTATGACCTGCTTGCACCAATTTACGACTGGTTCACGGAAGGACATGATCTGCCGGATCTGATGGA
>DATFSE010000014.1:0-4878 GCA_035262745.1 Casimicrobiaceae bacterium
GATATATCCCACCCCACGGCATCCGGTTCAGCCCGCCCGCCTGGTTTTCATAGGCGTCGTGAATGCTAAATCTGCCGTCAGCCATCCTCAGCGCATTGCCGACTGTCGGCAACCGGAACAGCTTGCACAAGGTGTCGACGAAGTTGGCGCGCAGGACCACCTGCTCGTGGAATTGCAGCGCCCACGGCACCAGCGCGGCACCGACGCTCAACGCGACACTGACGAAAACCGCACGAGGTCGCGCAGCGTCCGCATCGCGAAAGCGGACTGACCACAACAGCAATGCAGCGCAAAGCGCCGGACCGTAGGAGAAGCTGGAGAGACGATAGAACGAAATCGAGCTCGGAGGGCTCAAGCTGTTGCTGAAAATCGCCGCGAGCACGACCGCGAGCGCGAACGCCGACAGCGCGGAAAACACATTGGTGACGTTCGTCGGCAGAGCAGATCCGGTTGGGCGCCGCGCCAGGTTCCAGACGGCGAACGGTAACGCCGCCGTCACCAGCGGCCACCACAGTTCGAGCCGCAGGAACGTGCCGAGCGTCACCAGCGCCTCCCGCACCGATGGCATCGAATGGGTCGCCGAACCGTAGTAGGCGTGGTGGACGACGAGGACCTCGTAGAGGGTGCCCCAGGCCGCGATCTTCATGAGATCGAAATAGGGCCATAGACGCACGACGAACTGATCGGTCGGCATTCCCGTGTAGTGGTAGTTGACTGCGCCCATGGCCAGCACGCACGCGCCCGCCAATGCGGCCGCCGCGAATGGTTGCAACGCCCGCCGCCATCGTCCACGCAGGGCGAACCAGGCCGTGAGCAGCACCAGGTAGAGACCGACGAGCGGCACAAGCGGCAGGGTCAGGAGCGCCACGCCAATGATCGCGGCGCACAGCGCGAGCCACCACGGCCTCCGACTTTCGACATCGTCGTTGAACAGCCGCGCACCGATCCAGACGATCGCAAGCAGCAAGACGGCAGACAGCTCATGAATTTTCTCGAGATCCCCCCATCCGCCTCCCGACCGGTTTTGGCCCGGCCCTGGCGTGTAAATCAGAAGCGCGAAATACAACGCGACCGCGATCCACGGCAGCAATGTTCCCTTGGCGGATCGGCCGAGCAACGCGAACACGATCGCGGCGCCGCAAGCAATGAAGGCGGTTGTGACCAGCGCCGGTGCCAGCGGGTCGGTCAGCAGCATCGCCATGAAATAGAGGCCGGCGCCCTTCGAGTAGAAGAAGTGATACCAGACATCGTTCGGCAGGATCGACCCTGTCTCGACCACCCGCCTGTAAAATTGAAAATAGTGATTGAAGTAGTCGTGTCCGCCTCCCGGATAAAGGCTCTTGACCAGAAGGAACAGGCCGAGAGCGCCGGCCGTCGCAAGCATCACCGTGCCCTTCAGCAATCCGCCCCACGTCCAGCGGACCCGGGCGTCTGCCATGGGGGACCGAAGCTCACGGAGGCACACGGCGAGGTGTGGAACCGAGAGGAGCATGACCCCGAGCGTCAGCGCCAACATGACCGGCGCAGTATCGAGCCCCAGAAGCCCCGTCGCGAACAGCACAACGTGCCAGATTCCCGCGCCAAAAACGAACGACAGCGGATAGCGGTCCACCGGCGCCAATGAAAAGAAGACCTTCGCGCCGCATGCGAGCATCATCGCGCCCGCGCCGACTGCGTAGATCAGCCATCCCAGGTAGAGGATGAAGACGAGCCGTGCCGCCTGATAGGCCTGAACGATCGCGCCGTGGTCGAAGAAATGGGCGTGGTAGAAATCCGTCCGCTGAAAGAAAGCAAGCAAAAGGCCATAGGCGACCGCGAGCAAGACCGCCGCCAGCAGCGCCAGACTGTGTTGCCGGGCGGCGACCAGCGCCATCTTCGCCTTTGCGGCGCCAGTGCCGCCGCCGCTCATTGGCGCTCCTTCACCTCGGCGCCGTGCGGGAGCGACTGCGCGACGATCTTGCCGTAGGCCAGGTGCGACAGGCGGCGGAACAAAAGCTCGACCAGCGTGTGAGCGACCGACAGCACGTTGCGGAACGTCAACGCGCGCGAGTCGCCGCCGCCCTTGCGCTCGACCGTCTGCACCGGCACTTCCTTGTGGCTGAAGCCGTTGTCGAGCAGCATGCAAATGATCTCGGCCTGGAAGCCGAAGCCCCGCGTGTTTGGATGCCAGCGCATGACGTTGTAACGCAGGTGCACCGCCAGGCCGTTGTAGTATTGCAGACGAAATCCGCCGATGACGTTGACCAGGCCCGAATAGATGTTCGACAGGATGCGTCGGTAGAGACGCTTACCCTGGCTGCTCACATAGTAGGGAATGATCATGTCGGCAGCGCCGATCTGGCGGAACACTGCGATCATGGTCTCCTTCGGCTCCGCGTCATCGCCGCAGATCAGGCGATAATACTTGCCTTTGCCGATGAACGCCGCGTCCAAGTAGTTCTGCGCGAGCCCGCGATTGACCTTGTTCCGGCGCAGCAGGATGCGCACGTCCGGAGTGGAGCGCATATACCCTTCAACCAAGTTCGCGGAACCATCTGCGGAGCAATCATCGATGACGATGATTTCGTAGCTGATGCCACCAATCTCCGAGAGTGCGGCGCGCACCGTGTTGAGAGTATCGATGATATAGGCCGACTCGTTGTAGCAGGAGATGAAAACCGTAAGATCGATGAGCGCGTCGGTCCCCGGCGCGCGCACGGTTGCCAATTTGTGGAGCTGTTGGGCTGCCGGCGTGAGCACGACTTCCGCAGGTTCCGACATATGCGGCATCACCCTCCCTCGGCGCCCACCGCCTCGATGCACACCGCAACCTGCTGACGCGCAAAGCCCAGATAACGATAGCGCGCGCCATGTTCGCTGACGAATTCCTGCAGCGCCTTGAATTCGTGCTGCTCCCAGTTCGGATAGTTGAAGTATTCATCGAATAGGATCACCGTTCCTGGCGCCATCCGAGTTGACAGCAGTTTGAGAACGGTCCGCGTCGAGCTGTACAGGTCGCAATCGACGTGAATGAAAGCGACCGGCCCCGGGTGCTCGGCGAGCCACGCCGGCAAGCTGTCCTCGAACAATCCGCGATGGAGTCGAACATTGGCCGGCACGCGGGGCAAGCGCCCGTGCAGATCGAAGGTTCGGCGTCCCAGGGTGAAGCCAGACCACGCTTCCGGGAGTCCTTCGAAGCTGTCGAAGCCGTGAACGACGCGGCCGCCGACGCGTTTTGCAATAAAGCGTATGGTGCCGCCGGTGAACACGCCGAATTCCAGATAGTGTCCGTCGACCTTGACGGCGCCAAGCGCGAAATCGATGAGCTCGCGCTGTGTATCGAATCCGATCGCGTCCTTCATCTCGCGTTCGACATAATCGACGCTGCGTTGCAGGGCACGCAACGAGCGCTCGCGCACGGGATGAATTCGGCCGACGTCCGCCAATTGGTAGACCGCACAGACGATCTTGTAGAGCACGTATTTGAGTCTGAAATTCGTGACCAGCACGATTGCGCCATCCCCCGTGTGCAGCTCACCCATGATTGCATCGATCGACGGCCCGTGCGAGTGCCTGCCGCGGCTTGGCGTCAGGATTTGCCGTCGCCGGAGCGCGACCGCCAGAGGAGCCATAGGGCGCCGCCCGGCAAGCTCGCCGCGATGGTCAATACCCCGATCTGGACGGACCATGCCAGGGCCGCGTCGGCCGGCACCCCGACCAAACCGAAAAAGCCCACCATCGCGGCCTCGCGCACGCCCCACCCGCCGATGGAAATCGGCAACGCTGCAATGAGCGCGACCGGTTGCATGAGGACGAGACAATCGAGCGGTGTCACGTCGAGCGCCAGGCTCGCGGCGAGCAGATAGGCGGAGATCGCCATGACGGTCTGGGCGAGCGCCGCGAGACCCAGGGCGGGAATGGCCGAGCCAAGATCGCCGAAGACCGCGGCCGTCGCCTTGCCAAGTCCGTGCAGCAGGCGGGCGACGGTCAGCCGACGCAACGACATGGGCAGCCGATCAAGACGCGACATCACGCCGACGCATCCAAGCGTCGCCACCGCGACCCCAAGCGGCGCTGCGGTATTGATGCCAAATCCAAGCCGCGCGATCAGCCACGGCGCGGTCACGAGCGACAGAATGGCCACGCCGGTGACCGCGGCAACGCGATCGAGCACGACCGAGCAGACGATGAGAAAACCCTTCCCGTGATCGCGCGTGGACAGCCAGGCGCGCACGATGTCGCCGCTGAACGCACCCCACAGGCACGCATTGAAGAAGGCCGCTATGTAGAACAACCGCAGGGAGTCCTGCGCGCGAACTCGCACATCGAGCCGCCCCAGGATGACGTGCCAACGCAGGCCTCCGATCACGATTTGCAGCATCGTTACGCCCGCCGCTGCGATGACGAGCGGGGAACTCGATGCGGTCGCTCGCTGCCAGGCGGCTGAGAGATCGACCGCCGACGCGACGTATCCGATGGCCAGAAACGACAGCGCGAGCTTGAGAAATATGCGAAGCCAAGTGGTCCGGCGCGACGTCAATTGCGATTGCCGATCCTGATTTGTCGGAGCTACCGACAGCCGGTCGCACACGCATTGCAGCCATCTGAGACTTCGCCTCTATCCCACATCTCACTTCTCGCAACCAGCCCCTTGCCCGGCGCGCCGCCGCCGGCAGCCAACGGAAGGCGCGCTCCTGTTGTCCGCCAGAGTTTCGCCTCGCGGTCGAACCAGACACCACCCGTGACCGCGGCGCGGATTCCCTAAAAGGCTTTGCGCGCACTTGCGTTAAGGTGTCGCGCCCCTGCGGCGCTCGCGCTTGGGCGACCGCCAAACTTGACGCTATCTGACGCCGGGGCTATGCCTTGTGCACTTCGCAGCAAAGACGTCGCAGAGCGCAG
>DATFSE010000015.1:0-88317 GCA_035262745.1 Casimicrobiaceae bacterium
CTCGAACGGGTGATGTCGCCCGCGGCGTTCAACGAGAACATGGCGGGCGAGGCCCGGGCGATTCTGGCCAAGGCCGAAGTCGTCGCGCGTGCCGTCGGTGTCGCCTACGACTCGGCGGTCACGACCAGCGATCGTCCGCACGAAGCAATCCTCAGCGCCGCCGAGGCTCGCGGATGCGATTTGATCTTCATGGCATCGCACGGCAGGCGCGGCGTCAAGGGACTGATGCTCGGCTCGGAGACGCAGAAGGTGCTTCAGCACACCACGATTCCGGTGTTGGTCTCTGCGGTCGAGAGCAACGTTGTCGCGCCAGCGTTCGCTGCACCGGTGGCGATCATTCGCGACGAGCACCGCTCGCTAGGCGCAGTGATTCATGGGCTCGAATATCTTGTTCGCGAGGCGCGAGAGAAAAAAGCGGAACCGCAGTTTTCACTGCTGCGGGCGATGGTCTACTACATCAAGGAGTTCCCCGAGAAGCTGCACCACCCCAAGGAAGACACGTACTTGTTCGCCAAGCTGCGCGAGCGCACGCCGGAATTCAACGAGACGCTTTCCGAGCTCGAGCGCCAGCACGTGACAGGCAACCAGATCGTCGCCGAGCTGGAGAAGACATTACGTGGATACGAAGCCGATCCCGCTGGCGGGCTGGAGCCATTCGCGGCGGCGGTCAAGCGGTTCGCCGAAATGCAGTGGCAGCACATGAGCCTCGAGATCAAGGTGATCATCCCGGCAGCTCAGAAATACCTCACGGCAGGAGATTGGGCAGAAGTCTCGCGCGCATTTGCCGAGAACGGCGATCCGCGCTTCTCGATCGACGCCGACGAGGAGTTCAGGCAACTCTTCGCAAGAATTCTAAATCTCGCGCCGGAGCGAGTGGTTGGCAGCTCCGCGTGACTAGCCTGTAAGACAAACTCACCACCAATTTGAGGGAGACTCAGCATCATGCAATATCAACGGACGCAAATGCATCGCATTACGGCGCGTCAGCGTCGCACCGTGCTCGCCACGGCGATCGCCGCGCTGTTCGCGGTGCCGCTGGCCCACGCCTTTGAAATCGATACCGGCAATCCCGATATCACCATGCGCTGGGACAACACCGTGCGGTACAACCTCGGCGTCCGGGCGCAAAGTCAGAACAACCAGATCCTGGGCAATCCGAATTTCGACGATGGCGATCGCAATTTCTCCAATGGATCCGTCGTCACCAATCGGCTTGACTTGTTGTCGGAGTTCGACTTCGTCTACCAGCGCAAATACGGCTTCCGCGCGAGCTACGCCGCGTGGTATGACTTCGCCTACAGCCATCTCGACGACACCGATAACGCCACTGCGAATACGCTGGTGGACGGTCTGCCAGTCGCAGGGGCGTTGAGTCCCTACACCAAGCGCTATTCCAAGGGCTTTTCGGGCGAATGGCTCGATGCCTTCGTATTTGCCAACGTCGACGCATGGGATGTCCCGGTGAACGTCAAAGCCGGGCAGCACACCGTGTTTTGGGGTGACAGCCTGCTGCTTGGCGGTGCCATTCACTCGGTATCTTATTCGCAGAACCCGCTCGATCTGCAGAAGGGACTCATGACGCCGGGCTCGGAGGCGAAGGAGCTATTCCGGCCGCGCGGCGGCATCACGCTCCAGGCGCAGCCCACGCCGGAGCTCTCGGTAGCCGGCCAATGGTTCTATGCGTGGCAGTCGGTGCGCATCCCGGAGTCGGGCAGCTATTTGACGGTCAACGACGCGCTTAACTGGGGCGGCGACTCAACCATCTTCAGTCCCAATTCCCCTGGGGCGATCGCTGCTGGCGGGCCGGCGTACACGCGCTTCTGGCGTGCCCAGGACATCCGGCCGCCGAACTGGTCGGGAACGTTGGGTGACTTCGGCGTCTCCGCGCGCTGGAGCCCGGCTTGGCTCGACGGCACGCTCGGCTTCTACGGTCGCAACACCACCGACACGCTGCCGCAACTCATGGTTACCCAGGGCTTCGCGACAACGGTGCCCGCAGGGCTTTGCACCGCGATCGGCGGCATCCCGCTGGGCGGCACCAATTGCATTATCAATCCGCAGGCGACCTCAATCGTCGAACTGCAAAAGTTCGGCAAGGTCGGCACCTACAACACAGCGTACGGCACCAACATCCACATCTATGGCGTCACGCTGGCCAAGGAGATCGCCGGAATCAGTTGGGCGGGAGAATTCTCCTATCGCCAGAACATGCCGCTCTTGAGCAATGCGGTATTGGTGCTGCCTGCGCCGCTTGCCGCGCTGCCGCAGTTTGCGGGCTCGATCGCGACGGCACCGAACGCCCTCGGCATTCCGACGGCGCCGACCAGCGGCACGCCGGGCGCGTTGGGCGACACCTATCACGGGCTGATCAACGGCATCAACATCTTCCCCAAGACGGCGCTGTTCGATACCGCGACCTTACAGGGAGAACTCACCTGGATGCAGTGGTCGCGGGTCACCCAGAACGCGGCGGTGTTCAAGGGCGCCTCGACCTATACTGCGATCGACAAGCCCACCAAGAACTACTTCGGTCTCGCGTTCAACTTCACGCCGACGTGGTTCCAAGTGTGGCCTGGGGTCGACTTGTCCGCGCCGCTCACTTGGAGTCAAGGGATCTCAGGTAATGCCGCGATATTGCTTGGCGGCAACAAGGATGGGGGTAACTGGAGTGCCGGTATTGCCGCCGACGTCTACCAGAAATACAAATTTCAGCTGAGCTACAACGGCTATTTCGGCAACTACTCCACTGACCCGACCAGCGCTACACCGCAGGGCGGCGTTATGGGCGTACCCAACGGTACCTTTGCCGCGCTTTCAGATCGCGGCTGGGTGTCATTCACTTTCAAAACCACCTTTTAGAGAGGAGAAGCATCATGTTTCGCAGGACGTTAATCGTGGCGGCGCTCGCGTCGCTGTTTAGTACCGCGGCCTCCGCTGCAGTGTCGGCGGACGAGGCCAAGCAACTCGGCACGACGCTCACCGCTACGGGCGCGGAAAAGGCCGGCAACAAGGACGGCACCATTCCTGAGTACACGGGCGGATTGACCACGCCCCCGGCAGGCTTCCAGGCGGGGTCGGGCATTCGACCCGATCCATTTGCCAACGAGAAGCCACGCCTTACCATTACTGGCAAGGATGCCGCGGCGAACGCCGACAAGCTCACCGAGGGAACCAAGGAACTCCTCAAGCGCTATCCGACGATGCGCGTCGACGTTTATCCGACGCATCGCACCGCGGCAGTGCCGAAATTCGTGCTGGAGAACACCGCCAAGAATGCCGTCGGTGCGAAAACCGCCGACGGCGGCATCACGCTGGAGAATGTCGTCGCCGGCTATCCGTTCCCGATCCCGAAGTCAGGGTACGAAGTGATGTGGAATCACATCATGAACTACAAGGGGCTGGGTTGGGACGCCAAGTACGATAGCTATAACGTCGATTCGGCTGGCGTAGCGACGCTCTCGACCACGGGCGAGGCGTGGTGGTCGTGGCCGATCTACGACCCGAAGAAAACCGGCGTTATTAACACCACCGAACCCTTCTGGCTGGTGAAGCTCGACTACCTGGGGCCGCCTCGCCGCAACGGCGAAGGGCTCCTGATATGGGACACCCTCAATCCGATCAAGCAGAGTCGCCGCGCGTGGCAGTATCTGCCTGGGCAGCGGCGGGTGAAGCTCGCGCCCGACATCGCCTACGACACGCCGAACCCGGGAACGGCGGGCGCGTCAACTTATGACGATGCTTCGCTTTTCAACGGCGCGATGGATCGCTTCGACTTTAAGTTGATCGGCAAGAGGGAGATGTACGTTCCGTACAGCAACTACAAGCTTACCTATGCAAAGTCGACGGCAGACATCACCAAGCCCAATCACATGAACCCCGATTTCGTGCGTTGGGAGCTGCACCGGGTGTGGGTGGTGGAAGGCACCTTAAAGCCGGACAAACGGCACATCTACAGCAAGCGCGTGTTCTACATCGACGAGGACACCTGGAACGCGCTTGCATCGGATGAGTACGACAGCCGCGGCCAGCTTTATCGCTCGGGCTTCAGCTTCCAGTCGCAGAGCTACGACGCGATGGCGCCGTGGGAGGACACCACCGTCTACTATGACTTCAGCTCGGGCTTGTACGCTATGAGCGCGCTGACTGGACCGTATTTCGGCGTCAAGTACATGAGCGAGCCCAAGCCGCAGAGCTTCTGGGCGTCGGAGGCGCTTGCCGGCGCAGGCATTCGCTGACGTTGATTGCTGTCGACAAGGCATCGCCATCGAAAGGCTCAGATCATGGACAAGGTGCGTATCACCCTCCTGAGTTGGACGATGGCGATGGCCGTTATGCAAACGACGGCGGTGCAATCAGCAAACTTTACCGATGTGCTCGATACGCCGGCGCTGATGTCGCCGCTGGCGGCGAAGAGCCTGATGCAGGCGGTGACCGTTTCGGGGAACCGCATCATCGCTGTGGGTCAGCGCGGTCACATCGTCATCTCCAACGATGGGGGTGCCACCTGGAAGCAGTCGCCGGTGCCCGTGTCGTCAGACCTGACCGCGGTGTATTTCGTCGACGACAAGCAAGGTTGGGCGGTCGGCCACGACGGAGTCATCCTGCACACCGGGGATGGCGGAGACAAGTGGGAAGTGCAGCTCAATGGCTTGGCTGCCAACGACCTGCTGCTGGCCGCGATGGAGAAAAGGGTGGCCGCCGAGCCGGCCTCGGAAGAAGCCAAGAAGTTTTTAGCCGAAGCCCAGCGCTACAAAGAACAGGGCGCCGACAAGCCGTTCCTGGACGTGTGGTTCGCCGACGCGCTCAACGGCTACGCGGTGGGCGCCTACAACTTGATTTTCAAGACGGCCGATGGCGGCAAGAGTTGGCAGCCGTGGTTCGATCGCACCGAGAACCCGAAATTTTTTAATCTCTATGCGATTCGTCCCGCGGCGGGATCGGTCTACATCACGGGTGAGGGCGGGCTGGTGCTCAAGCTCGACCAAGCCAATCAGCGCTTCAAGGCGGTGTCGCCGCAATACAACGGGAGCCTGTTTGGCGTCACCGAAGCGAAGGGTGCGGTGCTGGTGTATGGGTTGCGCGGCAATGTCTTTCGCAGCGAAGACGGCGGCGCACATTGGACAAAGGTCGATGCCAGCCTGCCGGCTACCGTGGTAAGTGCGACGCGGACGCCACAGGGCACCATTATCCTCGCCGACGTCGGCGGTCGCCTTGCGGCCTCGACTGATGGCGCACAAACATTTACCCGGATGACACTCAAGAACCCCATGCCGCTCACGGCCATTGCCGATTTGGGCGAAGGACGCCTGGCCTTGACCGGTCCACGCGGCGTGGCGGTCAGTGAAGCACTCATAGCGCGTTAGCTCGAGGACCCGGAGGAGAGACTCATGGCTGTTTCTACAGAACTCGATCAAATGCCGGTGGTACGCAAGCTCACCGACTTCGATAAGAATTCCGGCAATTTGCTCGAGCGGCTGGTGTTCAACAACCGGCTGGCGATGGTGGTCGCCTGCGCGATCGTAACGCTGGTGCTGGGCTACGTGGCAGTGACCAAGCTCGTATTGAACGCGAGCTTCGAGAAGATGATTCCGCAGAGCCAGCCCTACATCAAGAACTATCTGACCTACCAGAAGGATTTGCGCGGGCTTGGCAACGCCATCCGGGTGGTGGTGGAAGCCACCGATGGCGACATCTTCGACCCTCAGTATCTGGAGGTGCTCAAGCAGGTCAACGACGAGCTGATCCTGACCCCGGGAGTGGACCGGGCGTGGGTGAAGTCCTTATGGACCCCGGCGGTGCGTTGGACCGAGGTCACCGAAGAGGGGTTCCAAGGGGGTCCGGTGATGCCCGACTCCTACAACGGGTCGCCGCAATCGGTGGAGCAACTCAAACAGAACATCGCCCGCTCAGGCATCGTTGGCAGCCTGGTGGCGAACAACTTCAAATCGAGCATGATCTTCGTGCCCTTGCTGGACAAGGAAGCGGGCACCGGCAAGCCGATCGACTACCGGGGTCTCAGCAAGGTGCTCGATGAGAAGATTCGGGATAAGTACGAGCTGGCCAAGAACTTGGAGCAGGTGCGCGCCAAGGGCGAAACGTCGAAGGTGAAGATCCACGTCATCGGCTTCGCCAAGCTGATTGGCGAGCTGATCGACGGCTTGGTGAAGGTCATGATGTTCTTTGGCATTGCCGCCCTGATCGCCACGGGAATCATCTACGCCTACACCCGCTGTGTACGCTCAACCGCGCTGGTGATCGCCTGCTCGCTCATTGCGGTGGTGTGGCAGTTGGGACTCATCGCTCTGTTCGGGTTCGAGTTGGATCCGTTCTCGATTCTCGTACCGTTCCTGGTGTTTGCGATCGGCGTCTCGCACGGGGCGCAGAAGATGAACGGCATCATGCAGGACATCGGCCGGGGAACCCATCAACTGGTGGCGGCGCGGTATACCTTCCGTCGGCTGTTCCTCGCAGGGTTGACTGCACTGCTTGCCGATGCGGTGGGCTTTGCCGTGCTGATGGTGATCGACATCCCGGTGATCAAGGAGCTGGCGATGGCGGCGTCGATCGGCGTCGCCGTGCTGATCTTTACCAATCTGCTGTTGCTGCCAGTGCTGCTCTCCTATACCGGGGTGAGCCCGGCCGCCGCCGAGCGGAGCTTGCGCGAGGAAAAGGAAGAAACTCGCGGGAAGGGTTTAGGCAAGCTCTGGAACACGCTCGATCACTTCACCACCCGGCCTTGGGCGATTGGGGCAATCGCGGTGTCGGCGGTGCTGGTGGCTCTCGGACTTATCGTCGGGCACAACCTCAAAATCGGTGATTTGGATCCCGGCGCGCCGGAATTAAGACCCGACTCGCGCTACAACCAGGACAACGCCTACATCACGGCCAATTACGCCCTTTCCTCGGACCAGTTCGCAGTGATCGTCAAGACCGACAAGGAGGGCTGCCTCAAATATCCGACGTTGATCGAGGCGGACCGGCTCGCGTGGGGTTTGAAGCAGCTGCCGGGGGTGCAGACCACGGTGTCGTTGGTCGACGCCGCGCGGCAGATCACCGCTGGCAGTTTCGAAGGCAGCCCGAAGTGGCTGACCTTGAACCGCAACCAGGATGTGCTCAACTACGCCGCGCAGCAAGCGAGTGTCAACAACCCGGATCTGTTCAACACCGCCTGCTCGGTGATGCCGGTGATCGCCTACTTGGCGGACCACAAGGCGGAGACCTTGAAGCGCATCGTGCAGGCGGCAGGCGAGTTCGCCGAGAAGCACAACGACAAGGACCGCGAGTTCCTGCTCGCCGCCGGGAGCGCCGGTATCGAGGCCGCGACCAACATTGTTGTGGAGCAGGCCAATCGGACCATGCTGCTCTACGTCTATGCGGCGGTGATCGTGCTGTGCTTTATCACTTTCCGGAGCTGGCGGGCGGTGATCGTGGCCGTGGTGCCGCTGGCCATCACTTCGATTCTGTGCGAGGCGCTGATGGTCATCCTGGGCATAGGGGTCAAGGTCGCCACGCTGCCGGTGATTGCGCTGGGGGTGGGGATCGGTGTGGATTACGCCCTGTATCTGCTCTCGGTACAACTGGCGCAGCAGCGGGCGGGGCTTTCTCTGGTAGAGGCGTACAAGCGGGCGGTGCAGTTCACCGGCAAGGTAGTGGCGCTGGTGGGGGTGACGCTGGCCGCGGGGGTGATCACCTGGGCCTTCTCACCGATCAAGTTCCAGGCCGACATGGGCATCTTGCTCACGTTCATGTTCATCTGGAACATGCTCGGCGCGTTGATCCTCATCCCGGCACTGTCCTACTTCCTGTTGCCCACCCCACAAGCGGCGGGCGGGCGCAGGAAGGTGACGGCGCACGCTGAAGCTATCGCCGAAACGGCCTGATCGCGAAGAGGCCGACTATGGCACTGCCTGGCTACAGCATGGCGACGCTCGAGGAATTTGCTAAACGCGAGATCGGCGTTTCCGATTGGACTACGGTCGATCAACACCGCATTGACGAGTTCGCCGACTGCACGGGCGACCGGCAATGGATCCATGTCGATGTCGAACGAGCCCAAAAAGAGAGCCCATTCGGTGGAACGATCGCGCACGGTTATCTGACGCTGTCGCTTGCGGCTTCGCTGTCGATCGAAGCGGGTGTCATTCCTTCCGACGCCGCGGCGGCGCTGAACTACGGACTCGACAAAGTGCGTTTTATCGCGCCGGTGAAGGCCGGGGCGCGAGTCCGCAACCGAGTCGTGCTGCTTTCTGCCGAGCGGAAACCGCAGGGACGTGTGCTGTTGACGCTGCAAAACATCATCGAAATCGAAGGCGAGGCGAAGCCGGCACTGATCGCCGAATCGCTGGCGTTGTTGACGGCTGTTGCTGAATAAAGAGCTCGGGAGACTACGGTGACCACTGCAAATGCGCCTCGGACCGGTCGGAAGATCAAGCGTAGCGCGAAACCACCGGCGACCACGCAGCGCTCGTCTAAAGCTTCGGCACGGTCGAAGCCGAAAGTTGCGAGCTCACGCCCATCAACTCGCAGCGTCAGTCCTGGAACCCTTGCCGAGGGTGCAGCGCAAAATGCGCTCGCGGTGAATCCGCTGATCGGGATTCGACGCAAGGAAGTGCTTGCCGCAGCGACGGGCCTGGCGGGAAATCTGGCCCGGCATCCTCGCGCAGTGTCGACCCAATACGCCAAGCTTCTCGCCGAATATACACGGATCGCGATGGGCAGTTCCGATGTCGCGCCGGAAGCTGGCGATCGTCGCTTTGCCGATCCGGCCTGGAGCGGCAACGCGATGTTCAGACGAGTTTTGCAATCCTATATCGCCACCGGCAAGGCCATCGACCGCTGCGTGGACCAGGCGCATCTTGATCCGGCCAACACCGAGCGGGCGCGCTTTGTCACGTCTCTGTTCGTCGATGCGATCGCGCCCAGCAATTTCCTTGCGAGCAATCCCGCGGCTTTGAAACGGCTCGTCGACACGCGGGGGGCCAGCGTGATTCGCGGGTTTGCGAACTTCGTCGAGGATCTCGCCAGCGGCAAGAGGCTGCCCAAGCAGGTCGACTCGCGGCCGTTCACTGTGGGCAAGAACATCGCCAATACGCCCGGGGCGGTCGTCTATCGCAACGATCTGCTCGAGTTGATCCAATACGTCCCGACGACCGAGCAGGTCTATCAGCGCCCGTTGCTCATCGTTCCGCCGCAGATCAATAAGTATTACGCGTTCGATCTTAGCCCTTCCAAGAGCATCGTGCAGTGGTCGTTGGGCAGCGGACTGCAAACATTTGTCGTGAGCTGGCGCAATCCGACGCGAAAGCAAGCTGACTGCGGATTCGACGCTTACGTCACGGCACTCGAGGAAGCGGTCGATGCCATGCGCGAGATAACCGGATCGCCGGACGTCAATGTCTGGGGCGCATGCTCCGGCGGGATCACGCTCACGGCCTTTCTCGGCTATCTCGCTGCGCGACGTAAGCGCAAAGTGCATGCGGCGACGCTCGCCGTCTGCGTCCTCGACACCTCTGCAGTGAAGCAGACGACGGCCGGTCTTTTTGTGACCCCCGCGACCATCGCGGCGGCGAAGGCGGCGTCGCGTAAGCGCGGCGTTGTCGAAGGAAACGATCTTGCACGCATGTTCGCATGGATGCGGCCGAACGACCTCATCTGGAACTACGTCGTCAACAACTACCTCCTGGGCAACGACCCGCCGGCGTACGACATTCTGTTCTGGAACAATGACACCACCCGCTTGCCGGCTCGCCTACACGCGGACTTCCTCGACCTGTTTGAATCGAATCCGTTTCCGCGCCGTGGGGGGCTGGTCGTCCGGGGATCGAAGGTCGATCTGGGCAAGCTCGGCATCGACAGCTACGTCGTCGGCGGCCTGACCGATCACATCACGCCGTGGCATGGCGTCTACGCTACGGCGCGCTTGTACAGTGGATCACGCAGCGTATTCGTGCTGTCGAACAGCGGCCACATCCAGAGCCTGATCAATCCGCCCGGCAACACTCGATCCTGGTTCATGGCGGGGCCCGCAAGTGCGACGCAGCCTGAGGCTTGGCTCGAGTGGCAGGGAAAGACCGAGGGGAGCTGGTGGCCGCACTGGCGCGAATGGATTCGCGCGCGATCGGGCACCTTGCAGCGGCCGGAGGCCGTTCTGGGCAGCAAGAAGCATCCATCGCTCGGCGCGGCGCCGGGCACATACGTGTTCGAACGCTGACGGTCATGCGCGATAGCCGTTCGTCACGCAAGCGCGAACCCATGCGCATCGATCACACCCGGATCGCCCACCACCTCATTCGCTTCGGAATCCGTGCCGGCGATCCCGAGCGCATTCCATTGCTGATCCTGAACGGGCTGGGCGCGAACATCGAATTGGCCGAGCCGTTCATCGACGCGCTGGATGGCCCGACCATCGTGATTTTCGATGTCCCTGGGGTGGGGGGCTCGCCGACACCGCCTTCACCCTACAGACCATCGACCGTTGCGCGACTCGCGAGCGGTCTGCTCGACCATCTCGGGTTCGATCGGGTCGACGTCCTCGGAGTCTCCTGGGGCGGAGCAATCGCGCAGCAGTTCGCGTTTCAGCATCGGTTGCGTTGCCGGCGATTGGTGCTGGCCGCAACGGCGACCGGGGCGTTCATGGTGCCGGCGAGTCCGTCGGTGCTGCTGAAGGTTGCAACACCGCGGCGCTATATCGACGGAGCGCACGCACATCGAATCGCCGGCGATGTCTACGGAGGCGCGTTTCGCCGCGAACCGGAGCTGGTCGCTCGCACGCTGCGCCATGTTCGCTTCTCGAGCAAGCGTGGCTATTACCTGCAGCTTGCCGCGGCATTCGGCTGGACCAGCCTCCCATGGCTCTTTCTGCTTCGCCAGCCAACGCTGATCATGGCCGGACGCGACGACCCACTGGTCCCGTCGATCAATGCCCGAATCATGCAGTGGCTTATTCCCAATTCGCGGCTCGAAATGATGGATTGTGGTCACCTTTTCCTCGTCACTCTTCCCCAGGAGTCCGCTCGCATCGTCGACGCATTCCTGATCGAGGGCGAGCAAGCCGACAGTCCTCGAACCGCATCCGACTACAACCTTCTGCAAGGGAGAACATCATGAAAGACCTGACGATTACCAGGACGCCTTCCGCTCACGACGCTCCGCTCTCGATTCGACAAATTCTCGAACACGGCGTCGCCAAAGCTCCGAAGCAGGAGGTCGTCTACGGCGACCGCCTTCGTTACACCTACGTCAAGCTCGCCGAGCGCATCGCGCGCCTCGCCTCCGCGCTTGCCAAGCTCGGGGTGAAGCCGGGGTCGACGGTGGCGATGATGGATTGGGACAGTCACCGCTATCTGGAATGCTTTTTCGCGGTGCCGATGATGGGTGCCGTTCTGCACACGGTTAACGTGCGGATTTCGCCCGAACAAGTGCTGTACACCATCAATCACGCCGAGGATGACGTTATTCTGGTCAACGCCGAGTTCCTGTCCTTGCTCGAGGGCATCAAAGGCAAGATCAGGCCTGGCGTCCGCTTCGTTCTGCTCAACGACAGCGGATCCGCTCCCAAGAGCTCGATCGAATTTGCGGCGGAATACGAGGCGATGCTCGAGGCAGCGCCGTCGACCTACGACTACCCGGCTCTCGACGAGCAAACCCGCGCCACGACCTTCTATACCACGGGCACGACGGGACTGCCCAAGGGCGTTTATTACAGCCATCGTCAACTCGTTCTGCATACCTTCGGGTCGAGCCACGCGCTGGCGCAGGCGCCGCATGCAACGTTCACCCATGACGATGTGTACATGCCGATCACCCCGATGTTTCATGTGCATGCGTGGGGCTTCCCTTACGTCGCAACGATGCTCGGTATCAAGCAGGTCTATCCCGGACGTTATGTGCCCGAGGCTCTGCTCGGGCTGATCCGCAGCGAAGGCGTCACGTTCTCGCATTGCGTTCCTACGATTCTGCAAATGATGCTCGGCAAGACCGACATGCACGACGTCGACTTGAGCAAGTGGAAGGTGATCATCGGCGGCTCGGCATTGCCGCTGCCGCTCGCCCGCGCCGCCGTCGAGCGGGGAGTCGACATCATCGCCGGGTACGGCATGTCGGAGACTTGCCCCATTCTGACTCTCGCCCACCTGCGGCCGCATATGCGCAACTGGGACGTGGAGAAACGACTGTCGTACCTGTGCCGCGCCGGACGCCCGATTCCGTTCGTTCAGCTGCGCATCGTCGATGCCCAGATGAACGACGTACCCCACGATGGCACGAGCCAGGGCGAAGTCGTGGTGCGCTCGCCTTGGCTGACGCAGGGTTATCTCAACGAGCCGGAGCGATCGGAAGAGCTGTGGCGCGGCGGATGGTTGCATACCGGCGATGTCGGCGTCATCGATGCCGAGGGTTATCTCAAGATCGTCGACCGCATCAAGGACGTCGTGAAAACCGGAGGCGAGTGGGTATCGTCTCTCGACATCGAGGACATCATCCTGCGCGTGCCGGGGGTTGCCGAGGCGGCGGTCGTCGGCGTTCCCGACGACAAGTGGGGAGAGCGGCCGATCGCGCTGGTGGTCCTCAAATCCCAAGGCGAGCGGCCGACGGAGGAACTTATCCGCAAGCATGTCGGAGACTTCGCGAACCGTGGAGCGATCTCCCGCTACGCGGTGCCTGACCGCGTGCACTTCGTAGAAGCGATTCCCAAGACCAGCGTCGGCAAGCTCGACAAGAAAGTGATCCGGGCGAAGCTCCTCGAGCAGCCCTCGGCCCACTGACGTACGCACCAGAACCGGGAGCAGATCATGAGCCAATACCGAGCGCCCCTCGCCGACATGCAGTTCGTCATGACTGAGCTTGCGCGACTCGACGAGATCGCGGCGCTGCCGGGTTTTGCCGACGCGACGCCCGACACCGTCGGCGCGATTCTCGAAGAAGCGGGCAAGTTTGCAACTGGCGTCCTCGATCCTCTGAATCGGGTCGGCGACAAGGAAGGCGCGACTTGGCGGGACGACGGCAGCGTGAAGACCGCGTCCGGATTCAAGGACGCCTATTTGCAATTCTGCGAGCTGGGTTGGAACGGGCTGGCGAAGAATCCGGATTTCGGAGGTCAGGGCATGCCGCATCTGGTTGCAGCGGCGATCGACGAGATGTGGAACGCGTCCAACCTGGCCTTCGGACTCTGCCCCATGCTCACTGGCGGGGCGATCGAAGCGATCGAGCTCAACGGTTCCGATGCGCTCAAGCAGACGTACCTCCCGAAGATGGTCGCCGGCGAATGGACCGGCACCATGAACCTGACCGAGCCGCAGGCAGGTTCGGACCTGGCGGCCGTGCGCACCAAGGCTGTCCCCCAAGGCGACGGCAGCTACAAGATCTATGGCAGCAAGATTTTCATCACCTACGGCGAGCATGACTACACCGAGAACATTATTCACCTCGTGCTCGCGCGCACGCCGGACGCGCCGCCGGGAACCAGGGGCATATCGCTCTTCGTCGTGCCCAAGGTCCTGGTCAACGCCGATGGGACGCTGGGAGAGCGCAACGACGTGCGTTGCGTTTCGCTCGAGCACAAGCTTGGTATCCATGCGAGCCCGACTGCAGTCCTGGCCTTCGGCGACGGCGGCGGCGCAATCGGCTATCTGGTCGGCGAGGAGAATCGCGGGCTCGAATACATGTTCGTGATGATGAATCTGGCGCGCTTCGGCGTCGGCATGCAGGGCGTCGGCGTCGCCGATCGTGCGTATCAACGCGCAGTCGCCTACGCACGCGAACGGGTGCAGGGAAAAGTCGTCGGCGCGGCGAAGGAAGCGAGCGCTCCGGGCATCATCGGTCACCCCGACGTGCGCCGGATGCTGCTCACCATGCGCGCCAACGTCGAGGCCGCGCGTGCGCTCGGATACGTCACCGCCGCGGCGCTCGACCGGGCGCATCGGCACCCGGACGCGGAAACGCGCAAGCGGGAGCTTGCTTTCGCAGAGCTGATGATTCCCATCGTCAAAGGCTGGAGTACCGAGATGGGCCAGCAAATGGCGTCGCTAGGCATCCAGGTGCACGGCGGCATGGGATTCATCGAAGAAACCGGTGCCGCGCAGTACGCGCGGGATGCGCGCATCACCACGATTTACGAAGGAACCACCGGCATCCAGGCCAATGACCTGATCGGACGCAAGATTGCCCGTGACGAGGGCACGGCGCTGGTTGCAGCCATTGCGCAGATGCGCGAAGTGACACGGGAGCTCAGTGCCGACGGCAATGCCGATCTTGGCGCGATCAGCGCAAGACTCAAGTCAGGCATTGATTCGCTCGAATTCGCCGGCCAGTTCGTGGCGAAGCAGTTCCGACAGGACCCGCGGGCGGTTCTTACCGGCGCAGTACCATTTCTCGAGCTCGCCGGCATCGTTTGCGGCGGCGTGCAGCTCGCGCGTGCGGCGGCAATCGCGAGTAAGAAGCTCAAAACAGGGGAGGCTGACGCGAGCTTCCTGCGCGCGAAAATCGCGACCGCGCGGCACTTCGCCGAGCACTGCGTGACACACGCATCGGCTTTGCGCGACACCGTGGTATCCGGCGCTGCAGGGGTGCTTGCCATGGCGGACGAGCAGTTCTGATTGCTGCCGCTGCACAGCTTGGCAATCAACTCTTACGCAGACAAATGGAGCATCGCAGGTGAACCAGGTCGCATCGCCGACCATTTTGATCGTGCCGGGCCTGCGCGATCACGTGCCTGAGCATTGGCAGACTCTGCTCGAGCAGCGGTTACCCAACGCGACCTCGGTTCCCCGCATGGAGCGCGACAAGCTCTCATGCGCGAGGTGGGTCGAGATGCTCGATCAATCGCTCTCGCGTATCGAGGGCCCCATCGTGCTCGCGGCGCACAGCGCGGGCTGCATGATCGTCGTGCACTGGGCGCAGCAAAATCGGCGTCCCATCAAGGCAGCACTGCTGGCGACACCGCCGGACTTCGAGTCGCCGCTGCCGGAAGGCTATCCCACCCAGGACACCCTGCGACAAAACGGTTGGCTGCCGACGCCACGGCAAAGGCTTCCATTCCCCAGCATTGTCGCCGCGAGCACCAACGACCCGCTCGGCAAGCTTGACCGCGTGGAGGGGCTCGCCGCCGCGTGGGGCAGCCGAGTCGTCAACCTCGGCAGCGTGGGCCATCTCAACCCTGCAGCAGGATATGGCCCCTGGCCGAAGGCGGAAGAGTTGATCGCCGAGCTTGCCAAGTGATCCTGCGAGACCGCGTCGGTTCGGGATCTTAGCGGTGACCGGACCGCAGCAGCCAATGGAAATCCATTCATGAACCAGCTCGCTTCTCCCGCGGTTGCGGCACGCATGTCCGGTTGGCGGAAAGACTTCCATCAGTGGTGGCCCGGCATTCTATTGAGCGTCGTGATCGGCATCGCCTCTGCATTCATAGCCGATCACCGCGGCGGGCCGACGTTGTTGTATGCGCTGTTGCTCGGGATGGCTTTGAATCCCATCGCCGCCGAGGGAGCCGCCAAGCCGGGCGTGGACTTCGCTGCGCGGCGGGTCCTGCGCTTCGGCGTCGCGCTGCTGGGCGCCCGCATCACCGTTGATCAAATCGGAGGTCTTGGATGGTTCAACGGCGCATTGCTGATCGCCGGGGTCGTCGTAACCATTTTGGTCAGCACGGCGCTCGCGCGCGGGCTCGGGCTCTCGCAGCGTATGGGCATTCTCACCGGCGGTGCGACCGCCATCTGTGGAGCTTCGGCTGCGATCGCCATCTCCGCGGTGCTGCCGCAAGACGACAAGTCGGAACGCGAATTGATCTTCACCATCGCCGGCGTGACTGCCCTTTCCACCATTGCGATGATTCTGTATCCGGTAATCGTGGGTGTGACGGGCCTGGCACAGAACCAGGCTGGAATATTCTTGGGCGGTACCATCCACGACGTCGCCCAGGTCGTCGGTGCTGGTTACAGCATTTCGCCTGAAGTCGGCGATTATGCGGTCCTTACCAAGATGCTGCGCGTGGCGCTGCTATTACCCGTTGTCATGGTTCTCACCGTCATCGTGCGGCATCGAATGCAGACGGGCGAGCGCCGCGGGGGCGATCCTCTGCTCCCGCTGTTCCTCGTCGCTTTCCTGGGATTTGTCATCGTTGGCAGCCTGGGCTGGATCCCCAAGCCTGTCGGCAATGCTCTCAACGAAGTCTCGCGTGCTTGCCTGGTCGTCGCGATCGCTGGTGTGGGCTTGAAGACTTCGCTTGTCGAGATGAAAAAGGTCGGGGCGCGCGCAATCGTTCTTCTGGCAATCGAAGCGGCATTCCTCGCGGTGTTCGTGCTTGTCGCGCAAAAGATTCACTGAGGTATATTGCGCGTCGATCCCCCAGCATTTGTCGACCGCTATAATTCGATACTGGCGATCTCGCAAAGAAAGAGGCGATCGCTGGCGTTTGTCTTCGATCAATCAAAAGCCCACCGAATCAAGCTAGTGTGACCCGGCTTAACGAGCAGTGGCGTCAGGCACATAGCCTGCAATAACGCATACCCGCAGGGGATGTCCTAAAACCTTTGAGGAAAGATGATGAATAGATACACCTTGCTTGCAATCGCGTCGGTCATTGCCGGCGCAACGTCCCTTGCTTTCGCTCAGAAGCCCATCGTGTATCCCGCAAAGGGCCAAAGCGCCGAACAGCAGAAGAAAGACGATGGTCAGTGTTTCACCTGGGCAAAACAGAACACCGGCATCGATCCCGCTGCGGCGTCAGCGCCTCCGCCGCAGCAGTCGAGTGGTGGCGGTGAGCGCGTGCGCGGAGCGGCGCGCGGAGCTGTGGGAGGGGCGGTGATCGGCGGCATTGCCGGCGATGCCGGCACGGGCGCCGGTGTAGGCGCGGCTGCCGGCACCATGGCCGGCGGTGCCCGCGCGCGCCAGAACAAGGCAGCAAGTAATCAGCAGGCACAACAACAGCAACAGGATACTTTGAACACTTATTACCGGGCCTATGGCGCCTGTATGGAGGGCCGTGGTTATACGATCAAGTAGAATCGGGCAGTGCGCCGGATATCCAAAGCGCAGGCACATTCGATGTCTGGAGTATTCAGGAAGCAGGCTCGTCTGCGACGTCTTTGCCGATGAGCCTGAATCTTTGCAGTCAGTTCTCATGAAACAAGGAGTCGCAACATGCGTAATCTGATAGGTTCCATCGTCATTGTTGTCATGTCGGCCATGGCTTGGTCCGCCCAGGCTCAGACCGGAAATGTGATGACCGGCTCTGCACCTGGTAAGGCCGGCGTTGCTCAAACGGTCAAGATGACAGCCACGATCACCGCGATCGACAAGGCAACGCGCGACGTAACACTGAAGGGCCCTCAGGGAAACGAGATCACTGTGACCGCAGGGCCCGAGGTCAAGAATTTCGACCAAATGAAAGTCGGCGACCAGGTCAACGCCGAATATGCTGAAGCGTTGACGCTCGAGCTGAAAAAAGGCGGCGGCCAGAAGGTGGAGCGTACCGAACAGGCCGGTGCGATGGGTGCGAAAGCCGGCGCCATGCCGGCAGGTGCTGTGGGTCGTCAAGTCACCGTCGTTGCCGACGTCGTCAATGTCGACCCCGCCAAGAAAACGGTGACGTTGCGTGGACCGAAGCGGACCGTTGAGCTGACGGTGAACGATCCGGAGCAATTGAAGCGAGTAGCCAAGGGTGACCAGGTCGAAGCCACCTACACACAGGCTTTTGCGATTGCAGTGGAGCCGGTGGCGAGGAAGTAGTCGCGATGAACTGACGGGATCCGATCGCCGGCCCGGTGTGCGGAGGGAGTAACGTAACGAGCGCCGCGACCAAGCGCGCGCTGGCTTGCAATGGATGCTGATGGATGTGACCGGAGGTAACGCATGGCGAAGAAGGGCAAGTCGAAGGCGAAGGGCAAAGGGAAAACAAAGGACGCGGACGATGCCAAGGGAAAGAAGGGTTCAGGCGCCGCGGCGGACGGCGAGCTCAAGGGAAAAGACTACGAGCGCAAGCTCAAGACGCTTCACATCGAGCTCGTCAAGCTGCAGGAGTGGGTGAAGGCCAAGGGCCACAAGGTGTGCATCATCTTCGAGGGCCGCGACGGGGCGGGCAAGGGTGGGACGATCAAGGCCATCACCGAGCGAGTCAGTCCCCGCGTCTTCCGAGTCGTCGCGCTTCCCGCACCGACCGAACGCGAAAAAAGTCAGATGTATGTGCAGCGATACATCCCCCACCTTCCCGCGGCGGGTGAGATCGTGATCTTCGACCGCAGCTGGTACAACCGTGCCGGCGTCGAGCGCGTCTTGGGGTTCTGCACCGAGGAGCAGGCCAAGCACTTTCTCGCGTTGGCTCCTCTGGTCGAGAAGGCGATCGTCGATTCGGGCATCACTCTGATCAAGTACTGGCTCGAAGTCGGTCCCGAGGAGCAGACGCGTCGCCTGGAGGACCGGATCGACGATGGACGCAAGATCTGGAAGCTCTCGCCGATGGACGTCAAGTCGTACGACCGGTGGTTCGACTATTCGCGCGCTCGCGACGAGATGTTCCAGGCCACCGACACGGCGTGGGCTCCGTGGTTCGTCGTACGTTCCGACGACAAGAGGCGTGCGCGTCTGAACCTTATCACGCACCTTCTTGGGAGGATTCCGTACAAGTCCATACCTCGCGAGAAGGTGAAGCTGCCAAAGAGGCAGAAGCAAGGGAAATACAAAGAGATCGAGTATCCGTTCAAGTTCATTCCCGAAGTTCACTGAACCGGCGAGAGCGCGACGGGCAACCGGTGCTTCAAGCGAAACCGGAACGGCTATCAGCGGGCGATGACCGCGTTCCCGGAATTTGTTTGTAGCGAGACGCTCAGAAACGGCTTGGCCGTAACGATACGCTCGCTGCGTGCGGATGACAGGCAGAGGGTGGCAGCGGCAGTCAGGGAGTTGGACAGGGAATCGATTTACACCCGGCTTTTTTCGTACAGGAAGGAACTCACCGAGGCTGGTTTGAACCGCATCATGGCGGTCGATCCGGCTCACGAGGTGGCATTACTGGTCACCCGAGGCGTCGGGCCGGAGGAAATCGCCATTGCTTCCGGTCGCTACATTGCCGCCGAGCCGCGAGAAGGTGAAACGACAGCCGAAGTCGCCTTCATCGTCGAGGAGGATTATCAGCGTTTGGGTATCGCCGGCCGGGTTTTGAAACATCTAGTGAATATTGCACGCGAGCACGGCATCGCGGCATTCGAGGCGGACGTGCTCGCGGAAAACGCCTCCATGCTTGCGGTTTTTGCGCGAAGCGGCCTACCGATGCAACAGCGGCGCGAAGGCGGCGTGATCCACGTAACGATGTCGCTCAAGCAGGCTGCTGCATGAGGGGCAATTTCTTCAAAGAGCCGTATGGTGTTCTCAACACGATCGACCGGGTATCAGAGATCATGTTCGGTCTCATCATGGCGGTCACCATCGTTGGGTCCCTTTCGATTGCTACCGCCGGCACTAACGAAGTGCGAACGGTCATGTCGGCGGCGCTCGGTTGCAATCTTGCGTGGGGGCTCGTCGACGCAGTGATGTATCTGGTGCGCACGCTCACCGAGCGGACGCGAAACATTGCCTTGGCGAAACAGGTGATCGGTGCGGACTCGGATACGGCTCATCGCCTGATCATGGCGGAGTTGCCGGGTGCCGTGGCCACGATCACCGGGCCCGACGAAGTCGAGGGCATGCGTCGCCGCCTGCTGGACCTGCCCCTGTCGCATCGCGCTGGGCTCAATCGGGAAGACTATCTCGCCGCGATCGGGATCTTTCTGCTGGTCGTCGTCGCTACGTTTCCCGTCGTTGTTCCTTTCCTCGTGACTGATGATGTCGCACTGGCGATGAAACTGTCGCGTGGAATTACTCTGGTGATGTTGTTCGCCGCGGGTTTTTTCCTTGGTCGCCATGCCGCGCACCGGCATCCTGTGCGGACGGGGTTTAGTATGCTGTTCCTCGGCGCCGCACTTATCGTCGCAGTAAAAGCGCTGGGCGGATGAGTCCTTTCCCCGGCCGTGATGTAATAATCAGTTCCATCGTCCATTTGACTGGAGACAAGAACATGTTCAAACGCTTTACGTCTATCTTTGCCGCCCTGTTGCTGGGGTTTGCCTTTTCGTCAGCATGGGCTGACGAGTACAGCGATACGATCAGCATCTTCAAAAATGCAGGTGAAAGCGGCGGGTTCTTCGGCAAAGCCTATGGCTACGCGGTGTTTCCAACGGTCGGCAAGGGGGGTGTGGGGGTAGGCGGTGCTTTTGGCAAGGGCCGCGTGTACGAAAAGGGGAAATACATCGGCGACACGTCGCTGGCCCAGCTCAGCGTGGGTTTGCAGCTCGGCGGCCAGGCTTACAGCGAGATCATCTTCTTCGAGGATCAGCGAGCGCTCAAGGAGTTCACCAGCGGTAACTTCGGCTTCGGCGCAGATGCTTCCGCCGTTGCGATCACCGCCGCCGCGGGTGCCAAGGCGAGCACAACGGGCACCTCCGCGGGCATCAGTGGCGGCAAGAAGGACGCTGCGACGGCTGGTGGATACCAAAAGGGGATGGCGACCTTCACCGTCGCAAAGGGAGGCTTGATGTACGAGGCGAGCATCAACGGCCAGAAGTTCAGCTACAAGCCTCGTTGACGCAAGTCCCAACTCGCCTTACTGGTCGGCAGACTTCGCAGCTCGCTCAGGACAACATTCGCCAAATGCGAACCCCCGGCCATCGGTGCCAGGGGTTCCGTTACGCGTCTCGGCGGCGATATCGCCAGAGATACTTTTGACATTCGTCAATACCCGCTGAGCCGAGAGATTGAACGCCATGATCACGCCGAAATCCTCTCTAGGCGGCGCGATTCGATCTGATCTGGTTGCCGGTCTCACGGCCGCGGCTGTCGTCTTGCCCAAGGCGATGGCCTACGCCACCGTCGCCGGATTGCCTGTCGCGGTAGGGCTCTATACCGCATTCCTGCCGATGCTGATCTATGCGCTGCTCGGGTCGTCGCGTGCGCTAAGCGTCAGCACCACGACCACGCTCGCGATCCTCGCCGGCACCCAGCTTGGCATCGCGGTACCTGACGGCGACCCGGCCAAGCTCATCACGGCGACGGCCACGCTGACCGCGCTGGTGGGCGCAGTGCTGCTGCTGGCGAGGCTGCTGCGCCTCGGATTCGTGGCCAACTTCATTTCCGCACCCGTGCTGACCGGTTTCAAAGCGGGCATCGGATTAGTGATCGTGTTCGATCAGGTCCCGAAGCTTCTGGGAATCCACATCGACAAGCATGGGTTCTTCACCGATCTTCTTAGCATTGTGCAGCACTTGCCCGAAACATCATGGGTGACTTTGGCGGTGGCCACGGCAACCTTTGCGATCCTGATCGGGATGGAACGGCTTTGGCCGCATTCTCCCGCTCCCTTGGTCGCGGTCGGAGGCGCGCTTGCTGCGTCATGGTTCTTCGGTCTCCACGCGCTGGGTGTCTCGACGGTTGGCCTCATTCCACGAGGATTGCCATCGCTGACCATGCCGGACCTTGCGCTGGTTAAGGAACTCTTGCCGGGAGCGCTGGGTATCGCGTTGATGAGCTTTACAGAGACGATTGCTGCCGGTCGTGCGTTTGTCCTGCCTGAAGACCCTCCCATTGATGCAAACCGCGAATTGATCGCCACGGGCGCGGCCAATCTGGGCGGGGCATTCTTCGGAGCAATGCCCGCCGGGGGAGGCACGTCGCAAACCGCAGTCGTCAGGGCTGCCGGAGGAAGGTCGCAGAAGGCGTCTCTGGTGACGGTCGCCACCGCTGCGGCGACGATGCTGCTGTTGGCTCCGATCCTTGGCCTGCTTCCGCACGCCACGCTGGCGGCAGTCGTCATCGTCTATTCGGTCGGGCTTGTCCAGCCGGCGGAGTTCCGAGCTATTCGTTTGGTGCGGACGATGGAGTTTTCGTGGGCGCTCATCGCCTGCCTCGGCGTACTGCTACTGGGCACGCTCAAGGGCATTGTCGTGGCCATTATCGTCTCGATGATCGGATTGGCGAGCCAGACGGCATTCCCGCGCATCTCGATCATCGGCCGCAAGCGTGGGGTTGATGTGCTGCGGCCATTGTCGCCGGAACACCCCGACGATGAAACGTTCGAGGGCCTGCTCATCGTGCGGCCGGAGGGGCGCCTCTTCTTCGTCAACGAGCAGTATGTGGCCGAGCAGATCGATGCGCTGGTAACCCAGCACAAACCACGCGTGCTTGCCTTGGACATGAGCCGGGTGCCCGACATCGAATATTCGGCATTACAGGCGCTGATGGAAGGCGAGAAGCGCGCGACGGAGCGCGGCGTCGTCGTGTGGTTGGCTGCATTCAATCCCGGTACGTTGGAGGTCGTGCGCAGGGCCGGCTTCGACAAGCGGCTGGGCCCTGACCGAATGCTGTTCAACGCCCGCGCGGCGATCGCGCGTTTTCAGGCGATGGCTGGAGGAAAGCCGCGCGCTGGAGCTGAGGACTCTGCGTCGTGATCGCTCGGCCCGGTCAAGGTCGCTTCTGGGCGGCCTGCACAATTGCAGTATCAAGCTGACGCCGATACGATTGGGTACGACTTCGAATGCCGAACCAAGATCACTGTCAACAAGAAGTTGAATTCGTCGAGCGACCATGAGCTCCATGACACCCGAGCATATCCGACTTGAAGAAGCGCGGCGCGGCGGAGTCCCCTGGAAAAGATGGGGACCCTACCTGAGCGAGCGTCAGTGGGGAACGGTGCGCGAGGACTACAGCGCCAACGGCGATGCGTGGAACTACTTCAGCCACGACCAGGCACGTTCCCGTGCCTATCGCTGGGGCGAGGACGGCCTTGCTGGAATCTCTGATGATCAGCAACTCCTTTGCTTCGCATTGGCGCTGTGGAACGGCAAGGATCCCATCGTCAAGGAGAGGCTGTTCGGTCTCACCAACAGCGAAGGCAACCACGGCGAGGACGTGAAGGAATACTACTTCTACCTCGACTCGACGCCGACGCACTCGTACATGAGGTACCTGTACAAGTACCCCCAGGCTGCGTATCCCTATAGCAAGCTCGTCGACAGCAACCGCGGTCGCAGCCGACAGGAATTCGAGTTCGAGCTGCTCGACACCGGGGTCTTCGATGACGACCGTTATTTCGATGTCTTCGTCGAGTATGCCAAGGATTCCGCCGAAGATGTGCTGGTCCGGATCATTATCGAGAACCGCGGACCGGAGCCGGCCACGCTGCACGTGCTTCCGACGCTTTGGTTCCGCAACACCTGGTCGTGGGGCGTATCGTCGCCGCGGCCGGTGCTGCGCGAGAAGGCAAGCGACTCAAACGTGCGCATAATCGCCGCTTCGCATGCCGATCTGGGCGAACGCGTGCTCGCCTGCGAAGGCGCCCAGACGCTGCTTTTCACCGAGAACGAGACCAATGCGCAGCGCCTGTTCAACACCGCCAACCGGACGCCCTACGTCAAGGACGCTTTCGACAACTATCTCGTTCACGGGCGGCGCGACGCGGTGAATCCGGAAAAGATTGGAACAAAAGCGGCGGCGCACTATCCGGTCACCATCGAAGGGGGACAGAAGCAGACGTTGCGCCTGCGACTGAGCCCGGCCGCGTCGAAGGCGTCGTTCAGGGACTTCGACGCGATGATGCAAACCCGGCGCAGGGAAGCGGATGAATTCTATGCGACGGTGATTCCGAAATCGCTCACGCCCGACGCCGCCAACGTCATGCGGCAGGCGCTCGCGGGCATGCTCTGGTCCAAGCAGTTCTTTAACTATGACGTCGACCTTTGGCTCGAGGAACATGGCGCCGATCCCTTCACAGGCAAGCGAGGCACGGCGGCGCGCAACGAGCACTGGCATCACATGCACAATGCCCACATCCTGTCGATGCCCGACAAGTGGGAGTATCCCTGGTACGCCGCGTGGGACCTCGCGTTTCACGTGCTGGCGCTGACGCTGGTGGACGAGGACTTCGGCAAGCAGCAGCTCGACCTGATGCTCAGTGAAAACTATCTGCATCCGAGCGGACAGCTACCGGCGTATGAGTGGAACTTCGGAGACGTCAATCCGCCCGTGCATGCGTTTTCCACCATTTTCACCTACGGCCTCGAACAGATTCACCGCGGCAAGGGGGATATCGACTGGCTCGAGCGCTCTTTCCACAAGCTGGCGCTTAACTTCACCTGGTGGGTGAACCGCAAGGACCGCTCCGGTAACAACGCTTTCGAGGGCGGCTTTCTCGGCCTCGACAACATCGGCGTCTTCGACCGCAGCGCGCCGCTGCCGACCGGTGGATACCTGGAACAGGCTGACGGCACCGCGTGGATGGCGCTCTTCTGCCAGAACATGATTGAGATCGCCGCCGAGCTGCTGATGCACAAGCCGGCTTACGCGGACATGGCGCTCAAATTCATCGAGCACTTCATGTGGATCGCCAACGGCCTGCTCCGCGCCGGAATAGGCACAGGAATGTGGGACGAGGAGGATGGCTTTTTCTACGACGTGCTCCAGCTTCCCGATGGACACGCTCAGCGACTGAAGGTTCGGTCCATGGTGGGGCTGCTTCCCTTGTGCGCCGTCACCGTCTACGACGGCAAGACACTCGATAAGTATCCCGACCTGCGCGAACGCTATTCCAGGTTTCTGAAGGCGCGGCCGGAGCTGATGTCGTTCCTGCACGACCCGCTCAAGCTGGGTCATTCGGGTCGCAGGCTTGCCGCAGTCTTGAATGAAACCAAGCTGCGACGAGTGCTGGCGAGGATGCTCGACGAAAACGAGTTCCTGAGCCGCTACGGTATTCGAGCGCTGTCTCGTTACCACGCCGAGCATCCGTACGTGTTTCGAACTGGAGGCCATGATTACAGCGTGTCGTACCTCCCCGGAGAGTCTGATAGCGGGATGTTCGGAGGTAATTCCAATTGGCGCGGGCCGATCTGGATGCCGGTGAATGCGTTGATCGTGCGGGCCCTGCTGCAGTACTACATGTACTACGGTGACGGATTCACCATCGAATGCCCCACCGGGTCGGGACGGAAGATGACGCTGTACCAGGTCGCCGAGGAGATCACCAATCGACTGGCGAGCATCTTCCTACGTGACGATAATGGCCACCGGCCGGTGTACGGTGGAAACAAAAAATTCCAGGAAGATCCGCATTGGCGCGATCTCATCCTGTTTTACGAGTATTTTCACGGCGACAACGGCGCCGGCTTGGGCGCCAGCCACCAGACGGGCTGGACCGGTGTCGTGGCGCGTGGCATGCATATGTTTGCGACCAGCACCGCAGAGCAATTCCTCGACCTCGGCAAGGCGGCCGTAATTACGGAGGTCGAGACGCCAGCGTCTGCGACGCGGCCATAACGGCCACCCGGGGGGAACAAGGGATGCCGCGCTATCCGTCGCTGTACCAGATCAACATCCGCGTCTGGCTCACGGCACTTTCTCGAGCGCTGGGTCGGCAGGCGGCGCTCGACGACATTCCAGACGCATACCTCGATCGCCTTGCAGAGACAGGTTTCGACTGGATATGGCTCTTGAGCGTCTGGAGCACAGGTGCTGCGAGCCAACGGATATCCCGCTCCGATCCAGAGTTGCGCAAGGATTTCGAGCAGACGCTGCCGAACTTGCGCGAGGAAGACATCGGCGGATCAGGTTTCGCGATCACTGGGTATACCGTTTCCTCCGCTCTCGGCGGTGATGCGGCACTGGCGCGCATTCGCGAGCGACTGAAGAAGCGCGGCTTGCGCCTCATGCTGGACTTCGTACCCAACCACACCGCGCTCGATCACCCATGGGTTGAGGATCACGCTGATTATTACGTGGCCGGCACCGAGCTCGATCTCGCCCGCACCCCGCAAAACTATGTCTGGGTAAAACGACGGCAGGGCGATGTGCTGCTCGCTCATGGCCGCGATCCGTACTTCGCCGGTTGGACCGACACGCTGCAGCTCGACTATAGCAATCCCGCGACGCAGGAAGCGATGATGGGCGAGCTCGCCAGAATCGCCGGACAATGCGACGGCGTGCGCTGCGACATGGCCATGCTGCTCTTGCCCGAGGTATTCGACCGCACGTGGCGTCGCAAAGCGCCGCCATTCTGGCCTGAAGCGATTCGCCGCATTCGCGAGGAATATCCCGGGTTCTGCTTCATGGCCGAGGTCTACTGGGACCTCGAATGGACCATGCAGCAACAGGGCTTCGACTACGCTTACGACAAGCGACTATACGACCGCCTGCGCGAGGGGCACGCTCGGCCGGTGCGGGAGCATTTGTGCGCGGAGCTCGGTTATCAGAACAAGCTCGCGCGCTTTATGGAAAATCACGACGAGCCACGGGCGGCAGCGACACTCGAACCCGCGATGCACAAGGCCGCGGCGGTCATCACTTATTTGTCGCCCGGCATGCGATTCTTCCATCAGGGTCAGTTCGAGGGCCGTCGGAAGCGCATTTCGCCCCATCTGATTCGCGCACCCGCGGAGCCCATCGATCAAGCGCTGCAAGCCTTTTACACGACGCTGCTGGCGGTACTGCGCGGCGCCATCGTTCGCGACGGCGAGTGGAAACTGCTCGCGTGCTTGCAGGCATGGGACGGTAACTGGACGAGCGATTGCTTCATCGCCTGGCTCTGGCGCGGGGCGCAAGGCGAGAAACGGCTCGCTGCCGTCAACTATTCCGGCAACCAGAGTCAGTGCTATGTACAACTTCCGGTGGAAGATCTGACGGGCAATACTCTAAGATTCGCCGACATGATGAGCGCGGCAAGTTATGATCGATTGGTGAGCGATGTCGCTTCGCGCGGCATGTTTCTGGACTTGCCGCCTTGGGGCTACCACGTTTTTCAGGTGACCGCCTTCTGACGGCTGTCTGTCCGGCAGTCGCCGTTGTACCGTTGAAGATCGCATTTCTTGAGGAGAACGTTATGTTGATCAAGTTGAAATGGCGAGCCGCGTTGGCTGCAGCGTGTATGACATTGATGGTGGTGTGCATCAACGCGCGCGCCGAGGAAGTCCCGCTGGTGACTGGTGAGCACTGGACCAAGTCTTCCGAGGAGATGAAAAAGGCTTATCTCGTCGGAATCGCCAACATCGTCCTGCTCGAGATGACGTACGAAGGTGCAAATCAGGCTTCAGACGCCCAGAGCATGCTCCCGCGCATGGTGAAGGGACTGAAGGGTCACACTCTCGACACCGTTCGAGAAGCCCTCAACAAGTGGTACGCCGCGCATCCCGACCAACTGCAACGGCCGGTCATCGAGACAATCTGGTTCGAGATGGTGGTTCCCGGCCTTCGCAACCCGAAGTAGTGGAGAGTGATCATGAAACGACTCGTAACGGTAGTGTCGATCGCGGTGGCAGCGAGCGTGATCGGATGCACCAGCATGACCCCGCAGCAGCAAGGGACGGTGACCGGCGCCGCGATCGGCGCTGCTGCCGGTGCCGGCATCGCTGCCATCTCGGGTGGGAGCGGCTGGACTGGAGCGGCCATCGGCGCCATCGCCGGCGGCGTCATTGGCAATATCCAGGGCAGCAAACAGTAACAAGGCCGGGGCCGGCTCGAGCCCCGGGCGACGCGCCGGCCTCCACCCTCGACTTCGCCGGGGTACGTTCTTTCGCGCTGTACCTGCGCAAAGTCGAGCCATGCCTCATTTCCGGTTTCGGGGTCGAAGAAGACTCGCCGGCTTGGCGATCGCTACGTCGCTGCTCGTATCGCCTCTCGTGACCTTCGTGTCGCTTGCGCATGCGCAAAGCATCGAGCCCCGTTCCTACTCGAACGCTCCAGTCGGAGTCAACTTCCTTATCGCGGGTTATGCGTACACGCGAGGCGGTCTTGAGTTCGAATCGTTGCCCATCACAGACGCGCATCTGCACACCTCCAACGCGGTCCTGGCGTATGCACGATCGCTCGATCTGTGGGGATTGTCCGGCAAGTTCGACGCTATCGTGCCCTACACCTGGCTCTCCGGATCGGCCGCGTACGCCGGGCAACCGATGCAGCGCGTAGTCAACGGCTTCGGCGATCCCGCGTTCCGGTTATCGGTCAATCTCTACGGAGCGCCGGCCCTTGACCTCAAGGAGTTTCGAGATTATCGGCAGGACCTGATCATTGGTGTGAGCCTGCAGGTGTGGGCGCCATGGAGCCAGTACGACGACACTCGCGTCGTCAACATCGGAACGAACCGCTGGGCTTTCAAGCCTCAGATCGGCATCTCCAAAGCGGTGGAAGCGTGGACGCTCGAGCTTACCGGGGCAGTAACCTTTTACACGGACAACCGGGATTTCTTCGGCGGAAACACGCGCTCTCAGGATCCGCTCTATTCGATCCAGGGGCACGCCATCTATAACTTCTCGTCCGGTATCTGGGGTTCGCTCGACGGGACGTACTTTACTGGTGGTCGCTCGACACTCAACGGAGTCCTTAATAACGACCTCCAGCAGAACTGGCGCGCGGGCGGAACGCTTGCATTTCCCGTCGACATCTATAACTCCGTCAAGCTCTATGCGAGCCGCGGGGTCTCGGCACGCACCGGGAACAACTACGACCTTTTTGGCGTCGCGTGGCAGTATCGCTGGGGCGGCGGACTATGAGGCATGCGCTCACGCATGCAAGTCCGTGCTGGTCGACAGTATCGAGTCGGAGACTCCGGACGGCTTGATCAGCCCGTCGCTCCCGCTGCGGGCACCGCAACACGCCTTCGCCAGATCGCGTACGGCACGATCGTGATCGCGGCAATGACGAAGTAGGCGAGCACTGCCGCGGCGTTCCCAAGGGGGCGGAGGAATTAAGGCCGAGCCTGCGCCCTATCCGAAATGCATGGTGGAGCACACCAGCGCGCGGCCCTTCCAGTACATGCCGTCCAATCGCAATCGGAGATTCTCCAGCACTGTCGTTCCGCATCTGGAGAACTCGACCATCACAGCAGGGCGCGAGCCATCGCCTTCGACTCGCTCGATGGTTGCACACTCGAGCTCCGGCGAATACTTCTTGAGCAGTTCCTTGATTTCATCGTCGCTCGTTCCAGGCTCGATGTTTCCTATCCAGAGTTTCATGTATTCACCTCGGCAAAGCTCACAGTATGATCTTCACGAGTTGTCCAAGCAGCTCCTCCGGCGAAATCATCGTCAGCAGCAAAGGCGCCAGGGGCAACAACGTCATCACCACGAGCTGCACCACGGTATCCAGGGTGATGGGCACCACTCGCATGCCGCGCACAACCTCGAAGCTGTTCCCCATGTCGGCGAGCGACTGCACATCGGCGCTTCCGACGAGCGGTTCGCCGGCCGGTGTGGAGCGGCGCAACCACTTGGCATCGAACTCGTCGACGTATCGCTTGGCAAGATGTCCGTAGTCGCGCAGCCCGGCACGCTTTGCACGAGAGAGCGGCACGACGAAGACCAGCAATGGCGCGAGCACAACCCCGACCACGATCACGACGAACGTGAAAACCTGCAACTTGAAGACCGTCAGCACTGCACCGTCGTAGAAAATGTGGTTCGCGATCATGCCGGCCAATAGCGTTCCCTGGGCGAACAGCAACGGCGCGAAGGCATATCCGATACGCGACAGGAACCCGATGCCGCCGAGCCGGTCAGGGTGAATCGGGGCATAAGCGATGTCCATGCGCGACACCTGCCAGAGGAACCTCGCCCAGACGACGAGGCGGAAATACCAGCGCGCCAGCAAGAACTGGAAGAGAGGTAGGCTGACGATCAGATACCACCATCCCGCGAGCTGCAGCTTGAGTTCACCGTCTTGCGGGTTGGCGTACCACGTGGGCGCTCCAAGGGCGGCGTAATGCCGCCACATGAACAAGATGCCGAAGGCGTAGACAATGACGATCAGCAGCACCTCGGCGGTCACCGAGTTGCGAAGCCGCATCGCGCTCTCGATCGCTGCGTTGAAGCGTTGGCGGACGGTCCCGCGCACGAGATCGAATGTCACGAATTGGGCGACCACCGCCCGCATCCTTTCGTGGACGACCAATTCGGCGACGATGAGCAGCGGAAGCGCCACGAGGAAGCGCGCGTGGGCGTCGATGTCGTATAGAAAGGGGACCGCGACCTTGTTGCCCCACGCTTTTCCATCCAGCGCGGAAAGCAGCAAGAGAGGAAGCCAGGCGAGTATCCCTATGAACACGACACGTCTGCGCACCAGCTGGAGTGCATCGCCCGTAAGATGCGCTCGCCGCAATGCCTGGAACAGCGGCCCGCCGATGACTACGGAGAAATCCTGCTCGAGGGAAGACGCTCGCATACGTTTATCTCTCTTTACCCCTGGTCTGCGCGAATACGATCCCAGAAGACTAGACGCTCAAGCCATGATGTTCACGCCACCGTCGACGTACAGCGTCTCGCCGGATAGGCGGCGGGCATAGGGCGTCGCGAGATAGGCACAGGTGAAGCCGACGTCCATGATATCGACCAGCTCGCCGATCGGTGCACGCTGCGCCGCTTCGTTGAGCAGCAGATCGAAATCCTTGAGCCCGGAGGCGGCGCGCGTCTTGAGCGGCCCGGGCGAGATGGCGTGCACGCGGATCCCCTTGTCTCCGAGCTCGTAGGCCAGATAGCGGCAGCATGCTTCGAGTGCCGCCTTCACCGGACCCATCACGTTGTAGTTGGGCACGACTTTGTTTGCGCCGTAATAGCTCATGGCAAAGAGCGTTCCGCCGTTGTTCATCAACGGTGCCGCCAACCGCGCGATTCTAACGAACGAGTGACAGGAAATGTCCATCGCCTGCTTGAACCCCTCCACCGAACAGTTGATAAGCGGCCCACGCAGATCTTCCTTCGGTGCGAAGGCGATGGAATGAACGACGATGTCGAGCCTGCCCCATTCCCTGGTAATTCGTTCGAACACCGCTTCGAGCATGCCCGGCGTGCCAACGTCGAGGGGCATGAATATCTGCGCTTCCAGCTCTTTCACCAACGGCTCGACGTAGGTCTTCGTCTTCTCGTTGATGTAGGTGATCGCCAGATCCGCGCCCAGCTCACGAAACGCCTTCGCGCAACCGTAAGCGATCGAGTACTGGTTGGCGACGCCGATGATCAGCGCTTTTGAGCCCTTGAGCGCGGGACGGGGAACTTCGATGGGCATGACTTGAATCTCCTAGAGTTGCATCTGAGGCACCTGCGACGGCACCTTGAGGTCGGCCTCGGTTGCCGCAAGCACCTGCTGCACCGACACGCCGGGCGCGGTTTCGCGCAGCATGGCGGCTCCTTCCTCGAACGAAATCACCGCCATTTCGGTGACCAACAGACTCACCGGCCGCGACGAAGTGAGCGGCAGGGTGCATTGTTTGACGATCTTGGGCTTGCCTTTCGCCGTGTGCTGCATGGCGATGACGACGCGCTTGGCACCCGTCACTAGGTCCATCGCGCCGCCCATGCCGGGCACCATCTTTCCCGGGATCATCCAGTTCGCAAGCAAGCCTCGCGCGTCGACCTGCAGCGCTCCGAGCACCGTCATGTCGACATGCCCGCCACGAATGAGCCCGAAGGATGTCGCGCTGTCGAAGGTGCAGGCTCCCGGTAGCGCCGTAACCGGCCGGCCGCCGGCATCGGTCAGCAGCCGGTGCGCCATCCCTTCCTCGGGAGCAGGCCCGGTGCCGATCAATCCGTTCTCGGACTGGAAGAAAACGCGAACGCCTTCCGGAACGTGGTTCGCAACGGCGGTGGGAATCCCGATGCCGAGGTTGACCAGCATGCCATCGCGCAATTCGCGCGCGATGCGTTTGGCGATGATTGTCGATGCGTCCATTGCAGTCAGTTGGTAACGAGATAATCGACCAGCGGTGCCGGCGTCATGACGTGATCGGGAGCGATGACGCCGGTCGGAACGATGTGCTCTGCCGCCGCGATGACGGTGTCGGCAGCCATGGCGATCACGGGATTGAAGTTGCGGCCCGTAAGCGCGTAGGTGAGATTGCCGAGATAGTCGGCGAGGAATGCACCGACCAGCGCGAAATCGGCACGCAATGCGATTTCGACCAGGAATTCCCTTCCGTTGATGGTGAGCTTCTGCTTGCCTTCTTCGACTACCGTTCCGACGCCGGTTGGCGTGAGAACCCCGCCCAGTCCGAATCCGGCGGCGCGGATGCGCTCGATCAGCGTTCCCTGCGGAACCAGCTCGACCTCCATCTCCTTGGCGAGCATGCGCCGCTGCGTTTCAGGATTGGTACCGATGTGGCTGACGATCGCCTTGCGCAGGACACCCGCGCTGACGAGCTTGCCGATGCCGACGCCAGGTGCCGCGGTATCGTTGGCGATTACCGTCAGGTCGCGTTTTTGCTGGCGCACGATCTCGTCGACAATTCGCTCGGGCGTGCCTACACCCATGAATCCGCCGACCATGAGGCTCGCGCCGTCCGGGATCTTGGAGACGGCATTCTCGATGGACAATGTCTGCATTGCATTCTCCGCACAAACTTAAAGACTCATCTCAACGCGTGGCGGTCGCGCGCGCGCCACCGAGCACCGCTCGGGTATGACGAGCGATCATCAGCTCCTCGTTGGTCGGAATGACCCACGCGGCCACACGGCTCGCCGCGGTGCTGATGCGCGGGCCGCCCGCCTGATTGGCCGCGGCATCGAGCTCGAGCCCAAGCCAGGCTGCATCGCGACAAACCCGCTCGCGCAGCGAGCGGCTGTTCTCGCCGATCCCCGCGGTGAACACGATGGCATCGATCCCGCCGAGCGCGGCGGCGAGCGAGCCCAGCTCGCGTCCAATGCGGTAGATGAAGAGATCGATCGCGACCTTGGCATCCGGCTCGCTGCTCGCTTCGAGCGTGCGCATGTCGCTGGAGATACCGGAAACGCCGAGAAGGCCCGACTGCTGGTAGATGAGCTTCTCGATGGCGCGAGCGTCCATCTTGAGCTCGTCCATCAAGTAAAGCATGACCCCGGGATCGAGGCTCCCGGTGCGCGTTCCCATCGGCAGACCATCGACCGCGGTGAATCCCATGGTGTTCGCCACGCTTCTGCCACCCGCGATCGCGCACATGCTCGCACCGTTGCCGAGGTGCAGCACGATGGTTTTGCTGCGCGCGGCCTTGGCGTCGTACTTCGGCAGCGCCTGCGCGATGTACTCGTAGGAGAGTCCGTGGAAGCCATAGCGGCGCACGCCACGCTCGGTCAGCGATTTGGGCAATGCGAACAGCTGCGCCAGCGGCGGCTGCGCGCGATGGAACGCGGTATCGAAGCATGCCACCTGCGGAAGCTCCGGCAGGCGCTGGAGCAAGAGTCTGATCGGCGACAGATTGTGGGGCTGGTGCAAGGGCGCGAGGGGCACGTACTTTTCGAGCGCGGACAGAATCTTCACATCGACTCGCACCGGTTGTGCAAATTCCACGCCGCCGTGCACGACTCGGTGCCCTACGCCGGCCAGCCGCAGCTCACCGAGCTCCCCGCGCAAGAACCCCATCAAATAATCGAGCGCGCCTTCGTGTCCGAGGCGGACGCCTTCGCCCCAGGACTTTTCACCGAGAGGCGCTCCGCCGCCATCCTTGGCGGCAAAATGCGGTGCGGTGTAGAGACCCTCGACCTGGCCGCGGGCCTTCAGCTCGAGATCACCGTCGCGCTCGGCGAACAGCGAGAACTTGATGCTCGATGACCCCGCGTTGATAACTGCAATCGCATCGGGCACGTTCAGGCCACCGCTTTGGTGCTCGCCTCGCGGCGCGCCCTCGCCACCAGAGATGCCACGGCGCAGGAAGCGAGACGCGACATGACGGAGTCGGCGCGGCTGGTGAGAATGATCGGCACGCGCGCGCCGAGCACGATCCCGGCCGAGTCGGCGTTGGCCAGAAACGACAGGCTCTTGGCGAGCATGTTGCCAGCCTCCAAGTCCGGAACGACGAGCACGTTGGCGCGTCCCGCCACCGGTGAGTTGATCTTTTTGATCTTCACCGACTCTAGGCTGATCGCGTTGTCCAGCGCCAGCGGGCCGTCGAGGATGCCGCCGGTGATCTGCCCGCGGTCGGCCATTTTGCAAAGCGCCGCGGCCTCGACGGTCGAAGGGACTTTGGGATTCACCGTTTCCATGGCGGAGAGGATGGCAACGCGAACCTCTTTGACGCCGATGGCCCGCGCAAGGTCGATAGCGTTCTGGACGATGTCGACTTTGTCTTCGAGTGTCGGAGCGATATTCACCGCGGCATCGGTTATGATTAGCGCGTCGGGATGAGTCGGCACATCCATGATGAAGCAATGGCTCACCCGCCGCGCTGTGCGCAAGCCGGTGTCGCGCTTGACGACCGCGCCCATGACCTCGTCGGTGTGCAGGCTTCCCTTCATTAGCGCTTCTGCCTTGCCCTCGCGCACGAGCTCCACCGCCTTCTCTGCCGAGGCATGACTGAAAGGTGCATCGACAATCGGCAGCGCTGATATGTCGATCCCGAACTCCTTGGCTATCGCTTCGATGCGCGGGCGCGGACCGACCAGGATCGGCGAGATGAGACCCAAACGTGCCGCATCGACGGCTCCCTCGAGGGAGCTCTGGTCGCAGGGGTGCGCGACCGCGGTAGGCGTTGGTGGTAATGCCCTGCAGAAGTCCAGCAGGCGCTGATATTTCTCGTGGGCACGGCCTGGTTCTCGTTCGGCCATGGCTTATTTCCCAGCTGCCAGTTTCTTGACTACCGCTAGCCTGCGCGCCTTCGGCTCGACGCCGAGGGTCTTGGCAATGCTCTCCAGCATGGCAAACTGCTCCGGCGACGGCTTAACCTGACGCAGGCGTTCATCGTCCAGCAGGCGTCTTGCCAGCGCAATCAGCCGCGCCCGGTCCGCGGGGTCGGACAGCAAGGCGGGAAGCGTAGCAACTGCCTTTTCCGGCTCGTAGCGCACGATGATGTCCTGCTCGCCCCGGATGCGACGCCATTCGTCCGGCGAGAGCTTGGGCATGAGATCCGCGTATTCGTCGATAAGCTCTTTTTTCAGCGCAATGCGCGCCAGCGGCAAGGGTTCGCCGTGTCGTGCAAGGAGCGATCCAACGCGGGTAACGGCTTCGGCGTAGCCGCCTTGCTCGATCGAAGCGAGCGCCTCCTTGACCACCGGCAGATCGAGCGGATCGGCGACAGTCTGGATGCCGTTTTCTCCCGTACGCTGGTCCGCCAGATAGAGCGAAAAGACGTTGCCATAAGTCTGGAAAAAGGCGGCTTCGCTCATTGCGTCACGGACCTCCCGGTAATAGTCGAGCGATGCGCTGATGATTTCCGATCCCATTTTTTCCCAGCGGCGCGACGGCGCATCGGCATCGAGCGATTTGCGCTGCTCCTTGACCATCTGCGCTGCGGGGCCAAGCCACGCGAGCCAGGGATTGAAGTCGGAAATGGCCCAGCGCTGAGCGCGCAACGGATGCATCTGCCGCGCGAGCTTGGCACTGAACTCATTCGACATCGACTGGACCACGGGCTGGGCGAAGAGTTCGTAGGCGCGCTGGTTGAATTCAGAGACTTCCGCGACGGCTTCAAAGGGTTTTTCGTCGGCACGCTTGAAACGATTAAGCCGTCCTACGATGTCTTCGAGCCGGTGCTCGCGAAAGTCGACCTCGTATTCGACCTTGCCGTCTTTGCCTTTGCTCTCATGGATCTGCATGCCGTAGAGGCCGGGCGGAAGCGCTTCCACAGACTTCAATACCGACACGATCTGCGCATGTTCTTTCTTCGCGACCTTGCCGGAGACAAAGATGCCAAGGTGACCGATGTCCTGATGCATGAGCCCGACGATGACCTGGCCGCGCGCCTTGATCTCCTCGGTGGAACCGTAGACATCCGAGACCCAGTTGAACGCCTGCTGCGGCGGCGTGATGTTGTCGCCCATCGAAGCAAACAGGATGATCGGCGCTTTGATGTCGGTTAAGTCGAATGCTTTGCCGCTTTTCGCGAGGGTAGTGCCCGACCAGACCTTGTTTCCGACGAAGAGGTTGCGAGTGATCCACTCGATCTCCTCGCGATTCATGAGGTAATAACCACCCCACCAACGCTCGAACTCGAGAAAGCGAGGCGGCTCAGTATCGATGTTGGCGAACAGGTGGTGATACTTGTCCCAGAAGGTGTTGGCGGGATTCAGGTTCTCGAAGTTCTCGACCAGATAGGCGCCATCGAAAACGCCGTTACCGAGATCGGCGGCGAACGAAGACAGCCACGTTCCGCCGAGCATGCCTCCGGCGTAGCGCATGGGGTTGTCGCCTTCGCCTTCCTTCCACGCGCCACCCCAGTACGACATCGGAGCGCCATTGATCACGATCGGGCCCGTGTCGTCGGGATTGGCGGCCGCAAGCATCATCGCCGCCCAGCCTCCCTGGCAATTGCCGACGATGGCAGGCTTCGGACTGTGGGGGTGCAGCTCGCGCACCTTGTGCACGAACTGGCGCTCGGCGTCGCACACATCAAGCAGGGTCTGACCCGGCTCCGGCTGCGGGAAGAAAATCACGAAGTAGACCGGATGGCCTTCGCGCAGCGCGACACCGACCTCGGAATCGTCCTTGAAGCCGCCGATGCCTGGTCCATGGCCAGCGCGCGGATCGATGATGACGTACGGCCGGCGCTTCGGATCAACCTTGACGCCTTCGGGAGGGATGATGCGCACCAGCGCGTAATTCACCGGGGGCGTGAACTCGCGCGCGTCGAGCACCGTTTCGTATTTGAAATGCAGCACCGGAGGCATGCCTTCCGACACATGCTTGACATAGTTGTTGCCTCTCTCGCGAAGCGTGTCCCAGAACAGCACGGAGCGCTGAGCGAAATCGACGGCGTAGCCATACCACTGCGTCCAGGCGTCCCACGGAGCGACCGGCTTGCTGACCAGGTCCGCTACGTTATCGCTGAATGCTTTGCGAACCCGATCGATGAAGCGCTCCTGCGCGAGCTTGGCTCGAGTCTGAAATACGACGGAAACCTTGGTGGCGATGTCCTGGCTGCGTGCCAGTTGCTTGCTTGGGTCCATGGTGAGCTCGGGCAAGGAAGGTTAGTGGGACCTTCAGAGCAAAGGTCCCGAACGCTCCATTATCGCAGATGCAGCAAAATCCGCCGTTGACCTAAGTCAACGCCCTGCGCGAGTCACAAAAATGAAAAAAAGCGCGGCCTTTGAGCCGCGCTCTTTCAGTCTGTTACCGCTCGAGTTCGCCCGGTGAGCGACGCGAGTTACTGGATCGTGATTTGCTTCGCGTTGACCTTGGCAAGCTTCGGCAGCGTCAGTTGCAGCACGCCGTCGACATGCTTGGCTACGGCTGCGTTGCTGTCGACTGCTTCTGGCAAACGGATCGCTCTGCTTGCCTTACCGTAGCTGCGCTCTTTCCACAGCGATTTGCCGTTGGCTTCGACTTCTTCGCGAAACTCGACGCCGATGGTGACGTCGCGATCTTCGACCTTGACTTCGATCTTGTCCTTCGCGATGCCCGGAAGCTCCGCCTTGACGACGTATGCTTCGGGCGTCTCGACCACGTCTAGGGCGATGCTGCCGCGGTTGAACGCCTCGCCGTTGGTCGTCGGGAAGAACGAGCCGATGACATGATCGAACGCCCGATCCAGCGGGCTGTAGTAACGAATCAAACTCGTCATGACTTCATCTCCGTTTAATGGATTTACGGCGCCAATCCGCCGCACACGACCCTACATGGAGTCGTCGCGCCGGCTTTCAAGGGGTAGCTGAGACGCTGGGTCCACCGGCGTCAGTGGAAGCTCGGCCTGAGCTTTGGAATGGTCCATCGGTGTGGCAGGAATCTCTGCGCGAGTCGCGGAGCCGTGGGTTGGCGTTCCAGCGAGTTCGGAGTCGCGCGCTAGCGAAGGCTCAATGCGCGGCGCTACGGCAGTAACGGCGGCGAGGATGCCCTGCAGCAGGGTCGTCGGCGAGGGGGGGCATCCCGGAATCGCGACGTCGACCGGAATCACGCTGGCGACGCCTCCCAGGCTCGCATAGCTCTCGCCGAAAATACCGCCTGTGCAGCCGCAATCGCCGACCGCGACCACGAGCTTTGGATCGGGGGTCGCGTCGTAGGTTCGCTTTAGCGCGATCGCCATGTGCTTGGACACGGGTCCGGTGACGAGCAGCATGTCGGCGTGCCGCGGACTTGCAACAAAGCGGATCCCGGCGCCTTCGATGTTGTAGTACGGATTGCCCAGCGCGTGGATCTCCAGTTCGCAGCCATTGCAAGAGCCGGCGTCGACGTGGCGGATGGTCAGCGCGCGACCAAGGGTGTGCAGGATGTCCTGCTGCAGTCGCGCCGTCACTACCATCTCGCGCACCGGGTCTGGCAACGCTTCGGTCTTGATGCCCGTCTTGGCGATCTGTTTCAGGACGTGGAGCATCGCTAAAGATCGTGTCCCGAGTACGACAGGTTGAACGACTTGTTGATCAGGGGGAAATCGGGAACGATGTTGCCGATCACCGCATGCTCGAGGAGCGGCCAGTTCTGCCACGAGGGGTCGTGCGGGTGACAGCGGCGCACGCTGTTGCGCGGACCGCTTTCCAATGCGATCAACACGGGCCCCCGCCATCCCTCCACATAGCCGAGCGCCAGGGCGTAGGCGGGAAGGTCGGGCAGGGGCGAAGCAATGTCGCCTTCCGGCATACCTTCAAGTATAGCGTCGATCAGTCTCAGCGATTCGCGTATCTCGTCAAAGCGCACCGCGACGCGGGCGGCGACATCACCGTCGCTATGCGATGCTTTGCGCACAGCGAGCGAGTCGTAAGGCGGCGAGTGAAAGTCGCAGCGCAGATCCTGCGCGACGCCGCTCGCGCGGCCTGCAAATCCGGTCAGCGCCAGCTTGAGCGCCAGCTCGTGGGTGACCTGGCCGCAGGTCCGGAACCGGTCCTGCAGGCCTGCGTGCTCGTCGTAGATGTCGCGCAGCACGCGGACCTCGCGCTTTAGCTCGATGCACTGCGCGCGCATCGTCGTTGCGGCAGCGTCGTCGAGATCGTGTGCCACGCCGCCGGGAATGACCACGTTCATCAACAGACGATGTCCGAAGGCTTCGCGGTTAAGCCGCAACACCTCTTCCTTCAGGCGCGAGAACTGCGCCAGACCGAAGGCGAACCCGCCATCGTTGCCGAGATAACCAAGATCGCCGAGATGATTGGCGACGCGCTCGCGCTCCAGACACAGCGCGCGCAACCATACCGCGCGTGGCGGTGCAGCGAGCGATGCGATTTGCTCCACCGCCTGCGCGTACGCCCAGGCGGTGGCCACGGTGCTGTCGCCGGATATGCGGCCGGCGAGCCGGTGTGCTTCGGCGATGCCGAGGGCCTCGAAGCGCTTTTCGATGCCCTTGTGTACGTAGCCCAATCGCTCCTCCAGCCGCAGCACCTTCTCGCCGACGACCTGGAAGCGGAAGTGCCCGGGCTCGATGATCCCCGCGTGGACGGGGCCGACCGGAATCTCGTGCACGCCGTCGCCGGCAACTTTGACGAATGGGTAATCCTCCTCGCCCGGCTCCCACTTGGGCGAGGCCTCGAAATCGCGACGCAAGGGAAACTGATCGATAGGCCAGGCGGCAGCCCACGTCCAAGGCCGCTGATCGTCGGCGTCGCAGTGCACGCCGATCAAGTCGAAGGCCGAGCGTTGCATGCGGTTGGCCACGGGGAAGATCAGCGACAGGTCGGGGTAACGCGCGCCTTCGTCGGGCAGCGTGTGTTCCAGCAAGGTGAGACCATCGTCGTCGCGCAACAACACGCGCACGCAAAAGCCGCGCTCGCGATCCCGATCGTCGCTTGCCCACAGAGCGATCAACTGACCGCCTTGCTCCCAGGCGAGGCGGCACGCCGTCAGCAACTGGCCCGAGCTGACCGGGCAACGCTGCGCTGGGATTGGCGACGACAGCGGCGCGGTCGCGATACCGAGCGAAGAGACATTCATCCGATCAATCTCGCTGCCTGACGATACCAGTCGGCCAGCACCGGTGGGATCCACAGGCCGAGCATCAGCACGAGTCCCATGTGCACGAACACCGGCGTCATCGCCGGCGGGTGCGGCAAGCGCCTGACGGAAGTCTCGCCGAACACCATCGGCTGCACCTTGGAGAATACTGCGGCGAAGGCTACGCCCAGCGCGAGCAGCAGGAGTGGCGTAGCCCAGGCGTGATCGTGTATCGCCGTGGTCAGGATCAAAAACTCGCTCGCGAACACGCCGAAAGGCGGCATGCCGAGGATCGCCAGCGCGCCGAGCGCCAGGCCCCAGCCTATCATCGGGCTCACCGTGATGAGGCCGCGGATGCCGTCCATCATTTGCGTGCCGGCCGCCTGCACGGCATGACCGACAGCAAAAAAGATCGCCGACTTGGTGAGCGAATGCACCGTCATGTGCAGCAGGCCCGCGAAGCTGGCGACCGGACCGCCCATTCCGAAGGCGAAGGTGATGATGCCCATGTGCTCGATCGAAGAATAGGCGAACAGGCGTTTGACGTCCTTTTGTCGCGACAGAAGAAATGCCGCGACAACGACAGACAGCAGCCCGAACCCCATCATCAGCTCTTTTGCGAACGAGGTCTGCAACGAGCCCTCGACCAGCACCTTGCAGCGAACGACCGCGTACAGCGCGACGTTGAGCAGCAGTCCGGACAACACGGCGGACACCGGGGTCGGACCTTCGGCGTGAGCGTCGGGAAGCCAGTTGTGCAGCGGTGCCAGACCGACCTTGGTGCCGTAGCCCACTAGGAGAAAGACGAACGCCAGGGAGAGAACGGTCGGCTCGAGATCGCCCTTCACCCCGTTGAGCTCCGTCCACAACAGGGCGCCGCCGCCTGCGCCGAGCAGCTTCTCTGCGGCGAAGTAGAGCAGGATGGTGCCGAAAAGCGCCTGCGCGATCCCGACTCCGCAGAGGATGAAATACTTCCACGCTGCCTCGAGGCTCTCGGGAGTACGGTAGAGCGATACCAGCAGCACGGTGGCCAGTGTCGCCGCTTCCAGTGCGACCCACAGGATCCCCATGTTGTTCGTGAGCAGCGCCAGCAGCATAGTGAAGTTGAAGATCTGAAACATGCTGTGGTAGAGGCGCAGTCGCCCAGCGGTCACGCGCCCGTGGGCCCGCTCGATGCGCATATACGGATGCGAGAAGATCGCCGTGGTGAAACCGACGAAGGCCGTCAGCGCGACCAGGAACACGTTGAAGGGATCGACGAAAAAGAGTTTGTTCAGCGCCAGCATCGGCCCTTCGGAAATCACCCGCACTGTCAGCGCCGCCGCCGCCAGCAGGGTGAGCCCGCAGACGCTCACATTGATCATCGGTGCGTGAGCGCGCTCGCCGGCAGCAGCGAGCAGCAGCGCGCCGGCGAGCGGTATGCCCAGCACCAGGAGGATCTCGAGCACTTACGTCCTCCCTGCACGCATCAGGAGTACCAAAATGTGGCGCGCCGGCCTCACTCGTTCTCCTTGAGCTTCTCGAGATGCTTCAGATCGAGGCTGTCGAACTGCTCGCGGATCTGGAAAAAGAAAACACCAAGAATCAGCATGCCGACCAGCACATCGAGCGCGATGCCCAGCTCGACGACCATCGGCATGCCGTAGGTCGCGCTGGTCGCCGCGAAGAACAGGCCGTTCTCCATCGACAGGAAGCCGATCACCTGGGGAATCGCCTTGCGCCGGGTGATCATCATCAGGAACGAGAGCATCACGCTCGCCATCGCGATACCGAGTGTCGCGCGGGTCACCGTGTTGGCGAGTTGTGCAATAGGGAAGGCGAGATTGAACGCGAAGACGACCAGCACGATGCCGATCAGCATGGTAGTGGGAATGTTGATGAGACCTTCGACGTCCCAGCGCACGTCGAGCCGCTCGATCATCCGGTGCAGCAGCCAAGGCAGCACCCCCACCTTGAGCACCAGCGTCAGGCCCGCAGACCAGTAAAGGTGTGGCTGATGCGTGGCGAAGGCGACGATTCCCGTCGAGCAGGCCAGCGCGAAGCCCTGGGCGGCGAAGAGGTCGATCAATGTCAGCACGCGCCGCTGCGCGAGCATGGCGAAGGCGAGCAGCAGCAGCACGGCGGCGAGCAGGTTGATGAGCTGCGACCATAGCGGTATCGAAGTCATGGGCTCAACCGCCGAGGAGCTGGGCGACGAGCATCCCGAGCACCGCGAGCAAGAACGCGGTGCCCAGGAACTCGGGCGCGCGGAAGATCCGCAGCTTGGCGGAAAGCGTCTCGATCAGCGCCAACGCGAATCCGCCTACGGCGAGCTTGCCGATTAGCACCGGCATCGCGGCGACAAAGGCAAGCCAGTTGGCGTCGGGCTGAGCGATGCCGAACGGCAGGAACAGCGCGAGCCCGATGCACGAATAGTTGAAGAGCTTGAGCGCCGAAGCCCATTCGATCAGCGCCAGGTGCCGGGCCGAATATTCGAGCACCATCGCCTCGTGAATCATGGTGAGCTCGAGATGCGTCGCCGGGTTGTCGATGGGGATGCGCGCATTCTCGGCGAGCGAAACCATGGTGAAAGCCACGCCCGCAAAAGCGAGGCTGGGATAGATGGCGATGTCGCGGTGGGCCAGCGTATCGACGATGGTCGGCAGCGCGGTCGAGCCCGAAATGAGCGACGCGGTGAAGAGCACCATCAGCAGCGCCGGTTCTGCCAGAAAGCCGACGAACATCTCCCGTCGCGCGCCGATGCTTCCGAACGCGGTGCCGATGTCCATGGCCGCAAGCGCGATGAAGACGCGGGCGAGCGCGAAGAGACCGACCAGGGCGATCGCGTCGGCAGCGCGTGCGAAAGGCAGATCGGTGGCGAGCGAAGGCACGATCGCCGCCGCGAGTGTCATCGAGCCGAACACGATGTACGGCGTGATGCGGAACACCGGCGATGCGTTATCCGCGACGACGGCGTCCTTGTGAAAAAGCTTGCGGATGGTGCGGTAGGGCAGAAGCAGCGACGGCGCGCTTTTGTTGGAAAGCCACGCCCGGCACTGGTTGACCCAGCCGACCAGCAGCGGCGCAAGCACGAGCGCGACGGCCACCTGCAGGAGCTGTGATAGAAAGCCGGCCGGAGTCATCGCACAAAGAAAAGCAGCGCGAGGAGGGTGATAAAGCTGTAGATCAGATAAACGGAGATGCGGCCTTGCTGGATGCGGCCGACGGCACGTGCAACCGCCTCCGTTGCGCGAGCCACCGGCAGGTACAGCCAGTGCCAGAGATGGTCGTCGACCGTTACTTTGTAGCGCGGGCTCGCATCGAAAGGCGATGGCAGGATGCGCTCGACGCGGAAGAACTGCTCGAACACCTGGCGGATCGGCTGGCCGAAGCCCTCGGCGGTGTCTTGCATACGCGGCGTCTGCGCCGGGAAGCCGCAATCCCACGCCGGCCCCTTGCGCAGCCGTCCGTGATATTGACGGTGCACGATCTGGATGGTCAGCAGGACGACCCCGACGATGACCGCGAGCACGATCACCGGGCTATAGCTCGAGCGGTCGGCGTTGAGCGGTGCGAGCAGCCACCAGCTGCTGCCGATGCGTCCGACGGTGGAGCCGACGAGCATTGCGTCGACGCTGTCGAGCAAGGCGATCACATTCGTGGGAAACACGCCGAGCACGATGCAGCCCAATGCAAACCAGATGAGCGCGATGCGTTCGAAGCGGCCGGCGTCGTGTGCATAGGCGAGATTCGACTCGCGCGGGCGGCCCAGGAAGACGACGCCGTAGAACTTGACCATCACGTATGCTGCGAGCGCGACTGCGAGCACCAAGGCGGCAGCCGCCAGCGGCACGAGCATGTTGACAAACGATTGCGGCAGGCTCGGTGTGAACAGGAAGGCCTGAAGCAGCAGCCACTCGGATACGAATCCGTTAAGCGGCGGCAGCCCCGCCATGGCGAGCGTCCCGACCAGCGCCAGCCACGCCACCCATGGCATGCGGTGAATCAAGCCACCGAGCTTGCCGAGACTGCGCTCCTTGGTTGCGTGCAGCACCGAGCCGGTCGCGAGGAACAACAGGCTCTTGAAAAACGCGTGGTTGAGAGCGTGATAGAGGGTGGCCGTGAGCGTGATCGCGGCGAGCAGCGTCTTGTCGTAGGACTTGAACAGGATCGTCAAGCCGATGCCGACGACGATGATGCCGATGTTCTCGATCGACGAATAGGCGAGCAGCCGCTTCATGTCGGTCTGCACCGTGGCGAAGATCACGCCAAATAATGCAGTGAGCAGTCCGAGCACCAGCGCGACCACGCCCCACCACCAAAGCTGCGCGTTGAGCAGGTCGAAGGTGACGCGCAGCAGTCCGTAAATGGCGGTCTTGAGCATCACGCCGCTCATCAGTGCCGAGACCGGCGAAGGCGCCGCGGGATGCGCTTCGGGAAGCCAGATGTGCAGCGGAAGGAGCCCTGCCTTGGCGCCGAATCCGAACAAAGCCAGCAGAAACGCGATCGAGCCCCACGCGCCGCTGAGGCTCACCGAGCGCATTGAACCGAAGGTGTAGTCGCCCAGTCCGCCCTGCAGAACGCCAAAGCACAGCAGGATCGCGAGCGCTCCGATGTGGGCGATCAGGAGGTAGATAAATCCCGCACGCCGGATCTCCGGAATTCTATGGTCGGTCGTCACCAGGAAGAACGAGGCGAGTGCCATCGTCTCCCACGCCACCATGAACACGTACGCGTCGTCGGCGACGATCACCAGCGCCATCGCTGCGAGAAAGACGTGATACTGCAGGCACATCAGCCCCGGCGCGGTGCCTTCGCTCGCGCGAAAATAACCTGCTGAAAAGACCGAAATGCCTGCCGCCGCGGCGCCGAGCAGCAGCAGGAAGAATGCGGAAAGCGGATCGAGCCGCAGATGAAACGGCAGACCGGGAAGCCCAAGCGGCAGGACGGTCGTCTGCGCCACGCTGGTGATCGATGCCAACCCCAGCGCAGCCAACGCGATGCCGACGACGGCGCCAATCGGGAACAACACACGGCCGACATAGCGAATGCTGCGCGGACGAACCAAGCCCAAGACGCCGACGGCGAGCCAGGCGACGATTACTGAAATGATCCAGGCGAGCGCGCTGATCACTGGATCAGCGTCGTCCCAGCGAAGGCCGGGACCCAAGCTCGGTCTGTCGATGCATGCGTCTCAAGATATTGGATCGCGGGTCTCGGGCTCCGCGCTCGCCCGGGATGACGCGGCTGTTTCCAATCGCTGCGAGGCTCCGCCTCTTGCTCTTCGATATCCGCGTCACTTGACGCGCATCCCGGGCTGGGCGCCCGAATCCGGAGCAAGCAGATAGATTCCCGGCCCTTCGCCAGACGCGGCGAGCACCATTCCTTCGGAAACGCCGAACTTCATCTTGCGCGGCGCGAGATTTGCCACCATGGGCGTCAAGCGTCCAACCAGGTCTTCCGGCTTGTACGCCGACTTAATTCCGGCAAATACCGTGCGATGCCGCGGAGAGCCATTTTCGCTTTCGCCGATATCGAGCGTGAGTTTGAGCAGCTTGTCGGCGCCGCCGACGTGTTCAGCGTTGACGATGCGGGCGATGCGAAGATCGACCCTGGCGAAGTCGTCGATGTTAATCGTAGACGACGAAGCAGGCGAACCGGCTTCTGCACCGCTCTTCTGTGGCGTGGTCGCAGACGATGTAGGCCCTTCGAGAAGCACTTCGACTTGCTTCGGATCGATGCGACCCATCAGATGCGAGTACGGCGCGATCGCTGTCGCCGTTCCTTCCACGTCGCTCCACCGCAACGGAAGCGGCAGGCTCATCATCTTGGCGACGCTCTCCGCCACCGCGGGCAGAACGGGCGCAAGGTAATAGGTCAGCGCACGGAACGCGTTCAGGGCGTCGGTGCAGATGTCCTGAAGTTCATCACGCTTCGCCGAGTCCTTGGCAACATCCCAGGGCTTGGCCGCGTCGAATCGCTCGTTCACGCGGTCGGCAATGCGCATGACTTCACGCAGCACCTTCCCTAGCTCGCGCCCAGCGTAGGCATCTGCAATGGTCTCTGCCGATCCCCAGGCAATCATTGTGGAGCCGGCACGCTGTTTCAGTGTTCCAGTGTCCGCCGGACGGGCCGAAAGCCTGCCGTCGAAGTATCTGGTGATGAACGGCGCGGCCCGGCTCGCGATGTTCACGTACTTCCCGATGAGATCGCTGTTGACCTTGCTGACGAAATCGTCGGGATTGAAATCGATGTCCTCAACGTGGTCGTTCAGCTTTGACGCGATGTAGTAGCGCAGCCATTCCGGGTTCATCCCGAGGTCGAGGTAGTAGTCGGGACTGATGCCGGTACCGCGCGACTTGGACATCTTCTCGCCCAGCGCCGTCAGGAAGCCGTGCACATAGACGTTGTCTGGGACTCTGTATGGAGCGCCCGCGAACTTGAGCATCGCCGGCCAGAACAGGGTGTGAAAGTAGATGATGTCCTTGCCGATGAAGTGGACCTGACGCGTGTCCTTATCGGCGAGGACGCTTTCGAATTTTTCCTTGCCGAGATATTCCTTGAAGCTCGCGAGATAGCCCACCGGTGCGTCGAGCCAGACATAGAAAAACTTGCCCGGAGCGTCGGGAATGGGAATGCCGAAGTACGGTGCATCGCGCGAGATGTCCCAGTCGGCGAGGCCTTTGCCATCCTTGCCCAACCATTCCTGAGCCTTGTTGAACACTTCGGGCTGAAGGCGCGGACGGCCATCGACCTGAGCGCTCGTCCACTCCCCGAGGAACTCGACACATTTTGGATCGGAAAGGCGGAAGAAAAAATGTTCCGATGTCCTCAGCACTGGAGTCGCGCCGGACAGCGTCGAGTAAGGGTTTTTCAACTCGGTCGGCGAATAGACCGAGCTGCAGTTCTCGCAGGCATCGCCGTATTGATCCTTGGCGCCGCAGCGAGGGCACTCCCCCTTGATGTAGCGGTCGGGCAGGAACAACTGCTTGACCGGATCGAAGAACTGCTCGACGGATTTGGTGTCGATCAACCCAGCAGCGCGCAGCTTGCGATAGATGTCCTGCGAGAGCTCTGTGTTGATCGGCGAATCAGTGCTGCTCCAGTGATCGAAGCTCAGGTGAAAGCCCTTCAAGTCCTTGGGCCGGGTAGCGGCGATTTTCGCGACCAACGCTTGAGGCGTAAGGCCCTCGGCGTCGGCCCTGAGCATGATCGCGGCGCCGTGAGTGTCGTCGGCACAAACAAAGTGGACCGCCGTATCCGGTTGCATGCGCTGGAACCGCACCCAGATATCGGCCTGGATGTATTCCATGATGTGGCCGATGTGAAACGGACCGTTGGCGTACGGCAACGCCGTTGTGACAAAAAGAGTGCGGCGCGACATCCGAGCGAAGGCCTTTGATGCGGCAGGGAAATCGATCTATTTTAGCAAAGCAGCTGCGTCTGAGAGTATCGAGCAGAGTGGTTTTTGGCTAAACTTATCGTTTTCACGCCGCATTTAATAGCGATCTCCGATGGCCCTATCCGAAGCCGATGTCCAGGCCAGCCTCCGTGCGCTCGTCGACCCCAATACAGGTCGCGATTTCGTTTCGTCGAAATCGGTACGAAAAACTCAAGTTCGCGACGGAGATGTAGCGATCGATCTGGTGCTCGGCTATCCGGCGAAGAGCCAGCACGAGGCGCTGCGCAAACTGGTGCAGCAGCAGCTCGCCAATCTCCCCGGTACGGGCAAGATCGCCGTGAACATCAGCCACAAGATCGGCGCTCACGCGGTCCAGCGCGGAGTCAAGCTGGTCCCCGGAGTGAAGAACATCATCGCGGTGGCGAGCGGCAAGGGAGGCGTCGGCAAATCGACCACCGCGGTGAATCTCGCCCTGGCGCTCGCCGCCGAGGGCGCTCAAGTCGGGGTGCTCGACGCCGACATCTACGGGCCGTCACAGCCGATGATGCTCGGCATCACTGGGCGGCCGGAGTCGAAAGACGGCAAGACGCTCGAGCCGCTCGAAGCCTACGGCCTGCAGGCCATGTCCATCGGCTTTTTGATCGACATCGACACGCCCATGGTGTGGCGCGGCCCGATGGTCACACAGGCGCTGGAGCAGTTGCTCAAGGACACCAACTGGCGCGACGTCGACTACCTCATCGTCGACATGCCTCCTGGCACCGGGGACATCCAGTTGACGCTCGCTCAGAAGGTGCCCGTCACGGGAGCGGTGATTGTCACCACGCCGCAGGACATCGCCCTGATCGACGCGCGCAAGGGCCTCAAGATGTTCGACAAGGTCGGTGTGCCCATCGTCGGCGTGGTCGAGAACATGGCGATGCACATCTGCTCGAACTGCGGTCACGCGGAGCCGATTTTCGGCGCAGGTGGCGGCGAGCGCATGTGCAAGGACTATAACGTTCCCTTTCTCGGCGGATTGCCGCTCGACATTCACATTCGCGAGCAAGCCGATTCCGGACGGCCTACCGTGGTCTCTGATCCGGATGGACCGGTGGCGAAGATCTACAAGGAGATCGCGCGCAAGACCGCGATCTTCGTCGCTCAGAAGGTGGAGGATTTTTCCGCGAAGTTCCCCAATATCGTCATCCAGAACACCTAGCGGCCCGCGCCATGTCCATCAAATCCGATCGGTGGATCCGCCGCATGGCGCTCGAGCACAGGATGATCGAGCCGTTCGAGGTCGGTCAGGTGCGCGAGGTGAATGGCGACAAGATCGTTTCATATGGCACGTCGAGTTACGGCTACGACATGCGGTGCTCGACTGACTTCAAGCTTTTCACGAATCTCAACACAACCATCGTCGATCCCAAGAACTTCGACGACAAGTCCTTCGTCGACATTCGCGGCGACTCCTGCATCATTCCGCCGAACTCCTTCGCACTGGCGCGCAGCGTCGAGTACTTTCGCATTCCGCGCAATGTGCTTTGCTGCTGCCTCGGGAAGTCGACCTACGCCCGCTGCGGGATCATTGTCAATGTGACCCCGTTCGAGCCCGAATGGGAAGGCTACGTGACCCTGGAGTTTTCCAACACCACGCCGCTTCCGGCGAAGATCTACGCCAACGAGGGCGTGGCCCAGGTGATCTTTTTCGAATCGGATGAATCCTGTGAAACCTCGTACAAGGACCGCGGCGGCAAGTACCAGGGGCAGCAGGGCGTGACGTTGCCGAAGATCTAGCGGCGCGAGCAGGGAGCAAGGGGCCCCGCGCGAAGCGCGGGGATGCGACCGGCCGCGAGTCGCCGCTGGCGGCCGACGCGCGACGGGACATGGTACTCGAGTCGAAGAGGAGGCCGGGGCGCGAGCAGGGAGCAGGGGCCCCGCGCGAAGCGCGGGGATGCGACCGGCCGCGAGTCGCCGCTGGCGGCCGACGCGCGACGGGACATGGTGCTCGAGTCGAAGAGGAGGCCGCGGCGCGAGCAAGGGGAGGCCCGCGGTCGTGTGGCAACTAAAAACCTCGAAGCCGGCATCGGTCACAATCATCGCGCTGAGCCAGGTCGCAGCGATGGCGCTGTGGTTCTCCGCATCCGCGGTGATTACCTCGCTCGCTGCCGAGTTCCACCTTTCCAACTTCGCTCAGGCAGCGTTCACCAGCGGCGTGCAAGTCGGATTTGTCATCGGCTGCCTGGCGAGCGCGTTGCTCGGGCTTGCCGATCGCGTCGACCCTCGCCGCTTGTTCGCAGCTTGCGCGGCGACGGGTGCCGTGGCGAATGCCTTACTGCTGGCGATAGGACCAGAGTCTGCGGTCGCCCCCCTGCTTCGAGTCGCGACCGGCATCTGCATGGCCGGGGTCTACCCGGTCGGCATGAAGCTTGTGTCGACCTGGGCCAAGGGAGACATGGGGTTTATGGTTGGCTTGCTGGTCGGTGCATTGACCCTGGGCTCGGCCGCTCCGCACTTGTTCAATGCCCTGGGCGGCGTCGACTGGCGCATCACGCTTGCCGCGGCGAGCGTGTCGGCGTTTGCGTCCGCAATCTTGATCGGATTCGCGGGGATCGGACCCAATCGTGCGCCTCCGCCGAAGTTCGATCCCCACTACATCTTCACCGCTTGGAGGGAGGTACCGCTGCGGCTCGCCAACCTGGGCTATCTCGGCCACATGTGGGAGCTGTACGCGATGTGGGCGTGGATCGCAGTGTTCTTGAATGCGAGCTTTGCGCTCACACTACCAAGCGCGGCAGCGCCCACCGCGGCGAAGCTCGCTGCCTTTGCAACCGTTGCGTCGGGAGCCATCGGGTGCATCGGCGCGGGGTTCCTCGCCGACCGCCTCGGCCGCACGACGCTTACCATCATCGCCATGGCGGTAAGCGGAAGCTGCGCCGCCAGCGTCGGGTTTCTCTTCGGCGGCCAACCCTGGCTCCTGATGGCGCTGTGCATCGTCTGGGGCATCAGCATAGTTGCCGACTCGGCGCAATTCTCCGCCTCGATCGCCGAGCTTTCCGACCCGGCGCGCGTCGGCACGATGCTGACTACGCAGACCGCACTCGGATTCACGCTGACCTTGGTAACGATCCACCTGATGCCGTACTGGGTCGACGCAATGGGATGGCGCTATGCCTTCGTGCCTCTTGCCATCGGACCGGCGCTCGGCGTCTGGGCGATGGCGGTGCTGCGCGCTCACCCGATGTCGGTCCGACTGGCTGGTGGACGGCGCTAGAGCGGGCCGTGACGTCGAATATTCACGTGGCGGCCGACAGCACGCGGGCGTACCATTCAGCGACGCCGGAGCGCATTCGCCGGCGTCACAAGCGGATATCGGAGGTCGCCGTGGCTTATCATCTTGAAGGAAGACTGCTCGAAGTTTGCAACTGTCGCGTTCTCTGCCCGTGCTGGATCGGTGAGGATCCCGATTACGGTACTTGCGACACCATTGTCGCGTGGCATTTCGACAAAGGAACGGTGAACGGCGTCGATGTCGCCGGATGTACCATCGCTGCGATTGCTCATGTTCCCGGCAACATTCTGCAGGGCAATTGGAGGGCGGCGATTTACCTGAACGACAAGGTCAGCCCCAAGCAGGAAGAAGCGATCCTGGGCGTCTATACCGGCAAGCTGGGCGGGCCGGTGGCCGAGCTCGCCAAGCTGATTGGCGAGGTCGTGTCGGTCGAGAAAGTGCCGATCCAATTCGACGTTGAGGGCGGCAAGGGCACGCTCAAGGTCGGCAGCGCGGGTTACGCCGAGCTCGAACCATACAAGAGCGCGAGCGGCGCGACGACCACGCTGGCGGAGACGGTTTTTTCCACGGTCCCGGGTGCACCTGTCTTTGTCGGCAAAGCGCCGCGCTACAAGTCGAAGAACGACAAGCTCGGCATCAATCTGGACTTGAGTGGTCATAACGCGCTGCAGAGCACCTTCGTCTTCGACGCCTGAGTTCTGCCGGCGCCAGCACAATCTCGCCGCGCCGGGGCACTTAAAGCTGTGGCGCTGACCGAAAGCCGGAGCGCCGGACGGGCAGAGCCCGATCGGCGCTTTCCCCAGGCGCTCATCCTCGGTCTGGCGGTTGCCGCCTGGGCGACGCTGGCCCTGTGGAGCGCGAGCCCCTATGGGCGCTATCTCGACCACGGCGGCTGGCTGGATTCCGCGTGGCTCGAGACGATCTGTCGGGTCGTGCCCCAAGGCACTGTCGTCGTACCGGCAGTGCTCTACGCTGGTGCGTGGCTGCTCATGATCGTCGCCATGATGCTGCCAACCACGTTGCCACTGGTCCGGGTGTTCCAGGGCATAACGGCCGCCCGGCCGGACGCCGGGCTGCTGTTCGGACTCCTGGCGGTCGGGTACGTCGCAGCCTGGGCTGGATTCGGCCTGGTCGCACACGCAGCCGACTCGGCGATCCATGTTGCCGCTGGCGGTTGGAGCTGGCTAGCGCTTCACGGCTGGATGATTGGTGCCGTGGTGCTGGCGCTTGCCGGGGCCTTTCAATTCAGCTCGCTCAAATACCGCTGTCTTGAGCGCTGTCGAACTCCCTTCGGCTTTGTCAACGCTCGCTGGCGCGGGCGCCGTCCAGCCAGCGAAGCGCTTCGCATCGGTTTCGAGCACGGCGTTTTCTGTGTGGGGTGCTGCTGGGCGCTGATGCTGGTCATGTTCGTGGTCGGCATGGGCAGCTTGGGCTGGATGCTCGTGCTTGCAGCGCTGATGGCGGCCGAGAAGAATTTGCCGTCCGGGAGGCGCTTTGCCGCCCCGGTCGGCGTCGCGCTGCTCGCCTGGGCCGGCGCCGTGACCATCGCGAACTTAGCCTAAGCGCCGCTTCTCGCGCGCCCCCTCCGGCGTTCTACCCCTCGCTTCGCAAGCGGGAACTGGCTCGCTGTCGGCCATCTGTGGCGCTCGCGCAACTCGAGGGGCACGATTTGCCGCCGCTCCGGTCCAATGCTGTCGCATCGGCTCCGAAATTAGGAGCACAATACGCCGGCAAAAAAGGGGGCGCTTTCGCCCCCTTCGCCATTCAGCTCGCTGCAGACCCGCAGCGAAACCGGAGACTCGGATGAAATTCCGCTTCCCCATCGTCATCATCGACGAAGATTTCCGCTCCGAGAATGCTTCGGGCCTTTCCATTCGTGCGCTTGCCGCAGCGATCGAAAAGGAAGGGCTGGACGTCCTCGGGACCACCAGTTACGGCGACCTGTCCCAGTTCGCCCAGCAGCAATCCCGCGCTTCGGCGTTCATCCTGTCGATCGATGACGAGGAGTTCACGCCGGGGCCGGAGCTCGACCCGGCGATCCTCAAGGTCCGCGCGTTCATCGAGGAGATCCGCTTCAAGAACGCCGATATCCCGATCTACCTTTACGGGGAGACCCGCACTTCGCGCCATATCCCCAACGATATCCTGCGCGAGTTGCACGGCTTCATCCACATGTTCGAGGACACGCCTGAGTTCGTCGCCCGTCATATCATCCGCGAGGCGAAGGCATACCTCGATTCACTGGCGCCCCCGTTCTTCCGTGCGTTGGTCGAGTACGCGCAAGACGGTTCGTACTCGTGGCACTGCCCCGGGCACTCCGGCGGTGTGGCGTTCCTGAAGAGTCCGGTCGGACAGATGTTCCACCAGTTCTTCGGCGAGAACATGTTGCGCGCCGATGTGTGCAACTCGGTCGACGAACTGGGGCAACTGCTCGATCACAGCGGGCCCGTCGCCGCCGCCGAGCGAAACGCCGCCCGGATTTTCAACGCCGATCACTGTTTTTTTGTGACCAACGGCACGTCGACCTCGAACAAGATGGTGTGGCACGCCAACGTGGCTCCCGGAGACATCGTAGTGGTCGATCGCAACTGCCATGTGTCGATCCTGCACGCGATCACCATGACCGGGGCGATACCGGTATTCCTCACCCCGACAAGAAACAATCTCGGCATCATCGGCCCCATTCCTCTTGATGCGTTCAAGCCCGAAAACATACGCCGCAAGATCGAAGCCAATCCGTTCGCGCGCGAAGCCAAAAACAAGCAACCGCGCATCCTTACCATCACCCAGAGCACCTACGATGGGGTCGTCTACAACGTCGAGATGCTCAAGGCCACGCTGAACGGAGCGATCGAGACGCTGCATTTCGACGAGGCGTGGCTGCCGCACGCTGCATTCCACGATTTCTACCGCGACATGCATGCGATCGGCAAGGATCGGCCGCGCAGCAAGGACTCGATGATCTTCGCGACGCATTCGACGCACAAGCTGCTCGCGGGGCTGTCGCAAGCTTCGCAGATCCTGGTGCAGGAGTCGGAACGGCGCAAGCTCGACCGCAACGTGTTCAACGAGGCGTACCTCATGCACACGTCGACGTCGCCGCAATACGCGATCATCGCGTCGTGCGACGTCGCCGCGGCGATGATGGAGCCTCCCGGCGGCACCGCGCTTGTCGAGGAATCGATCATCGAAGCACTCGACTTCCGCCGCGCGATGCGTAAGGTCGATGACGAGTGGGGCAAGGACTGGTGGTTCAAGGTTTGGGGCCCGGAGCGACTCGCTGCGGAAGGCACTGGCAAGCGCGAGGACTGGATGCTGCGCTCCAACGAAAAATGGCACGGCTTCGGCGACCTTGCGCCCGGCTTCAACATGCTCGACCCGATCAAGGCGACAGTGATCACGCCGGGGCTGGACGTGTCGGGCAAGTTCGCTCGCACCGGCATTCCGGCGTCGATCGTCACCAAGTACTTGGCCGAGCATGGGGTCATCGTCGAGAAGACGGGGCTCTATTCGTTTTTCATCATGTTCACCATCGGCATCACCAAGGGACGGTGGAACACTCTCGTAACCGCGCTGCAACAGTTCAAGGACGACTACGACAAGAATCAGCCGCTGTGGCGCATCCTGCCGGAGTTCTGCGCGCAGCAGCCGTCGTACGAGCGGGTGGGCTTGCGCGATCTGTGCCAGCAGATTCACGACATGTACAAGGCGAACGACGTGGCCCGGGTGACCACCGAGATGTACCTGTCGGACATGCAGCCGTCCATGAAGCCCTCGGACGCGTTCGCCTGCATGGCGCATCGCGAGATCGATCGTGTAGAGATCGATCAGCTCGAGGGCCGCGTCACCAGCGTGCTGCTCACACCCTACCCGCCAGGCATACCGCTGCTCATCCCCGGTGAGCGCTTCAACCGGCCGATCGTGCAATTTCTCGAATTCGCGCGGAAGTTCAACCAACAGTTCCCCGGGTTCGACACGGACATCCACGGGCTGGTCGAACAGAACGAGGGTGGCAGGCTGCGCTACTTCATCGACTGCGTACGCTCGCGAGAAGCGGGACTGCTGCAGGCGCGCGCTCGCGCGGTGGGATAGGCCCCGCAAAGCACGCAGCGAAACCCGAGGGTTCTCAGCGCGGCTTTGCTAAGCCGCGACCCGAACGCCGCTGATAGTCACCGGCCCGGTGGGTTCCTGGGATTGAGTCTTTTCCGTGGTACGCGGAAGCTGCGCGACCAGCGATGCGAGCACGCATCCGGCCATGCGCACTTCCATCGAGTCATTGCGGCCGGCGAGAACGATGGGAACGCTGGCACCTATGCCTAGGCCGGCGGCCAGCGCTCCGAACATGCCAGTGAGCGTGCGCAACATCAGGGCGCCCGCCTCGAGCCCAGGAACAATCAGGACATCGGCCTGACCAGCGATCTTCGACTCCACACCGTTGGCGCGCGCGGCAGCTGCCGACATCGCGCTGTCCACCGTGATTGGCCCCTCGACCGTACCGCCCTTGATAAGTCCCTGCGCAGCCATCTTGACCAGCGAAGCTGCATCACCGGTCGCGGGTAACGCCGGTGTGACACCCTCGACTGCTGCGAGCACCGCGACGCGCGGTGACGTAATGCCCAGAGACTGCGCAAACTCGATCGCGTTCTGAACGATCTCGCGCTTCGCCGCCAGCGGCGGCGCGATATTGAGCAGCGCATCCGACAGAACGAACGGACGCGAGACACCGGGAACATCCATAAAGTAAGCGTGGGTCAACCGGCGATTGCCGCGGAGTCCCGCTTCCGGTGCGACGACGGCTCGCATGAGATCGTCGGGGTACAAAGCGCCTTTGATGAGCGCACGTACCTCTCCAGCCTTGGCCATGATTACCGCGCGCTGCGCTGCAGCATACGGATCGTCAGGCGTGTCGACGCGCTCGATGCGCGCGAGATCAAGGCCGGCCTGAGATGCGGCGTCGGCGATGCGTCCCTCCGGCCCGACTAATATCGGAGCTATGTAGCCTGCAAACTGTCCCGACAGCGCGAGTTGCAACGAGTCGCGGTCGCAGGGATAAACGATCGCGGCAGGAAGCGCGGGAAGATTGCGAACCCGCTCGACTTGGCGCTGAAAATGCGGACGAGCAACCATGACGCGAGCGTGGCAAAGGGCTTTGGCCCTGTCAACCCTCCGCCGATGACCGGTGTGGGACAGCAGGTGGCCGTCGCGAGGATCCACACTGAACCGCTGCGTCCCCTAGACCGCGGCCTCCCTGCGCGGTCGCGCCATCATGGGACGACACGCGTCGGCCGCAGAAGGTGGCCTCCTTAGACCGCCTGCCCGTACCAATTGTGTCTGCGTCGGCCACCGCGGCGACTTGCGGTCGCTCGCACCCCACTCGCTTCGCGAACGGGACCTGGCTCGCTGCTCGCGCCGCTACTCGCGGACGCTCGAAACTAAACCTTCCCCTTCCACGGCACCACGAGATGCTCGACGTAGCGCATCAGCAGGTCGAAGAGGTAGGCGATCGCGCCGATCACGACGATACCCATGATCACGATGTCGGTGCGCAGGAAGTTCGAGGCGTTGAGCACCATCTGGCCGAGGCCTCGAGTCGCCGCGACCATTTCCGCGGCAACCAGCGTTGTCCAGCCAAAGCCTATAGCGATACGCATCGCGGTGAGGATCTCCGGCATGGCCGCCGGCACAATCACATGACGGATCACCTGCCATTTCGACGCGCCCATGGAGTACGCGGCGTGGATCTGCTCCTGCGACACCGAACGAACGCCGGCGCGCGCGCTCATCGCCAGCGGTGCGAAGCAGGCGAGATAGATCAGCAGCACCTTGGAAAGCTCGTCTATGCCGAACCAGATTACGATGAGTGGCAGATAGGCGAGCGGCGGCAGCGGGCGATAGAACTCGATCGGCGGATCGAAAATGCCGCGGGCGATGCGCGAAACACCCATGGCGATGCCGATCGGAATCGCCGTGACGCACGCTGCTAGGAACGCGGAGAACACGCGGAACATCGACCAGCCGAAGTGTTCCGCAAGAGGCGCGTCGGTGAGCTGCCCCATCGCGGACTCGTACAAGCGCGCGGCCACGGTTTCCGGCGTCGGAAGGAACAGCGGCGGCACCCAGCCGCGATGACTGGCGAGCCACCACAGCAACATAATGACGATCATGGTCACCACGCTGATCGTCGTGGTGCGACCCTCGCCAGGTGTTGCGAACTTGGATGTCTTTTCCGGCGCGCTGTCCACACCGGACTCCTGAGCCATGGTCACGCTGCGCTCTCAGGGAGGACACGGCGGCGCTGGATCACCGCCAGCACTTCCTCGCGGACACGAATGAAGTCGGGCGCCGACTTGATCGCGCGTGCGTCGCGTCCGGCGAGGAAGCGTCGGCCGAAGTCGATTTCATACTCGTGAGAGATACGGCCCGGCCCGGGAGTCATGACGACGAGATGGGTGGCGAGAAACAGCGCCTCCTCGACACTGTGGGTAATGAAAAAACACATCTTCCCCGTGCGATGCCACACATCCAGGATGAGCTCCTGCATCGACTCCCGCGTGAACGCGTCCAGCGCGCCGAGCGGCTCGTCCATCAGCATCAGCTCAGGATCCGACGCGAGCGCTCGTGCGATGCCGACGCGCTGCTGCATTCCGCCGGAAAGCTCGTAAATCGCTCGCTCGGCGAAGCCTTCCAGCCCGACCAGCTTGAGCTTCTCCATCGCCAGGGCGCGGCGATCGGGAGCCGGCATGCCCCGCATACGCGGACCGAACTCGACGTTTTTGACCACGTTCAGCCACGGCATCAGCGCGTGCTTCTGGAACACGACGCCGCGATCGGCGCCTGGCGCGGTGACCGGATTGCCATCTAGCGCGATGCTGCCTCGACTCGGTGGCAGAAAGCCGGCGATGCACGACAACAGCGTTGTCTTACCGCAGCCTGAGGCGCCGATGGCGACCACGAAATCGCCATCCCTCATCGAGAGATTAATGCCGGACAGCGCCTCGATCGTGCCGGTCTTGGTGGCGTAGCGAACGCCTAGGTCACGGATGTCGAGGGTCGGCATAGTTTCTCGCGCCGGCGAAGTTGAGCGCGGTTGCTTGGCTCAGTCGCTCGACAACTGTCGTCGCGCGGGCGCCCAGCTCGCGGCGGCCACTCAACCCACGAGTGGCCGCACACGAGCCACCCGCGTACGACGACCGCGCGACACCGTGCCTGCGCTCCCGCGCTCAACTTCGCGAGTGCGCGGCCAATGCAGGACAAGGCGGCCGTGAGCTGCGCCCGCCGTCACGGGTGGCACGGCGCGCGAAGGCGTGGGTTGCCGAGCGCGGCCGCGCCGGGTACCCGTAGGCGGGCGTCTGCAGCGGTCGGACGCCGATCCGGCATTGGCCGCGCAAGACTCTCACCACGCTCGGGTTTCTCGCGAGAGCCCTCGTCGGGCTTTCGCACAGCTACTTCATCGCCTTGGTGACCCACTCCGTCGTTACGTTCTTGCTGTAGTCGGGAGCCACCGAAGTGAGGCGGCCTTGTTCCTTGAGAAAGCTCGCTTGCTGCGTGAGCGCCTTCGCCGCTGCGCCGTTGGAGCCGCCGCCGAGCCAAGTGGGGGACGCCTGGTCCTTCAGGCTCGGGAAGCCGTACAGCGCCATCGCATCGGGAACGTCCTCCGGCTTACCGCCGGACCACTTGGCGACCGCCGCGACTTTGGCCTGGTCGCCAGTCCATCCCTTGGGGTTACTGCGGTAATCGGCATCGGCCTTGGCCAGCGCCTTCACCAGCGCAACCATGAACTCGGGGTTCTCCTTGGCGAACTTGCGCGTGACGATCAATCCATCAAAGGTGCAGGCGCCTTCCTTGCAGATGTCTCCCGAGGTGGTGAGTACCTTGCCGTTCTTTTTCACCTGGGAGAGCACCGGATCCCAGATGAACGTCGCATCGATGTCGCCGCGACCCCAGGCTGCGGCGATTTCAGGCGGACGCATGTTGAGCACCTGAACGTCCGCTGCCTTGAGTCCGGCTTTTTGAAGCGCGTACAGAAGCTGGAAGTGCGACGTCGACACGAACGGCGTACCGACCTTCTTACCCTTGAGATCGGCGATGGTGTTGACGCCGCTGCCGTTGCGCGCGACCAGCGCTTCTGCTGCGGCGATGTCTTCGAGAATCCAGAACAGCTCGACATCCATGCCTTGGCTGATCGCGGTCGCCACGCCGGTCGAACCCACTTCGCCCAACTGCACGTCGCCGGACGCCATCGCGCGGATGACATCGCCGCCACCGCCGAACTGCCGCCAGTTGATCTTGAAGCCCGTCGCCTTTTCGACTTCCTGGCTCTGCTGAACCCATCGCCAGGGATTCATCATGTCCTGATAGGCGAAGGTCACGGTCTTTTGTGCCCATGCAACGTTGGCGGCGACCGCAGCCGCCAGCGCGAGTCCTGCCAGCAAGCGTTTCATGTCTCCTCCCTTAACTTTTAGATAATTGCCAGCGTCTTGCGCAGGATGTCGACGATCGCATCGACATGCGCTTTCTCGGCGATCAATGGCGGAGCGATGATCACGCAGTCGCCGGTCGCCTTGAGGTGCAACCCGTTGTCGAACAGCTTCTTCTGCAACGCGTGGCCGCGGCTGCCAGGCGCGCCGGCCGGATGCACGTCGACGGCCGCAAACATGCCGTAACCGCGCAAGTCAGACACGACCGGTACGCCCTTCAGCGTCCACAACGCGTCGAGGAAATACGGCGATAGCGCCTGACCGCGCTCGAACAAGCCCTCCTTCTTGTAGATGTCGAGGGTGGCCAAGCCGGCTGCGCAGGGACCCGGATGGCCCGAGTAGGTGTAGCCATGAAAGAACTCGATCGCACCTTCGGCCGCGGCGCCCACGATCGTGTCGTGAATGCGCTCGCTGATGGCCACGGCACCCATTGGTTGCGCACCGTTGGTGATGCCCTTGGCCATGGTCATCACGTCGGGAGTGACCCCAAAGCTCTGCGCCGCGAACGTCGCTCCGGTGCGTCCCCACCCGCAGATAACCTCGTCGAATACGAGCAGGATGCCGTGCGCATCGCAGATCTCGCGCAGGCGCTTCAGATAACCCTTGGGAGGCACCAGGCAGCCGCTCGAGCCGGCGATTGGCTCGACAAAGCACGCCGCGATGTTCTCCGCGCCATAGAGGTTGATGAAGCGGACGAGATCCTCCGCCAGCTCCACTCCATGCGTGCCCTCGCCCTGGGTGAAGAAATTCTCCTTGATATGGGTGTGCCGCATATGAGCGATGCCGGGCAGCGTCGGTCCGAACTTGCGCCGGTTGTTGACCATCCCCGCCAGCGACACACCGCCGATATTCACTCCGTGATAGGCACGCTCGCGCGACACGAACATATTGCGACCGCCCTGGCCGCGCGCCTGGTGATACGCCAGCGCAACCTTCATCGCCGTGTCGACCGCTTCGGAGCCTGAATTGACAAAAAAGATGCGGTTGAGGTCTCCGGGCGTGAGTTCCGCAACGCGCGACGCAAGCTGGAACTGCTTCGGATGCCCGCGAGTGAAAGGCGCGACGAAATCGAGCTCGCGCAGTTGCGCTCCGACCGCGTCGGCAATCTCCTTGCGTCCGTGCCCTGCGTTGACGCAGAACAGACCCGATGAACCGTCGATGATCTTGTCGCCGCGGTCGTTCCACAAGTACATCCCTTCGGCGCGCACCACCATCTTGGGCTCGCGCTTGAAGTCGCGGTTGGGCGTGAAAGGCATCCAGTACTCGTCCATCGAGAGCTGACGCGGCTGGACTTGTTCTCTGAGCTTGGTTTCGGCGTGGGTCATGCTTTTTGTCTCCGGTGGGAAGCCGGTCTAAACCTGTGAGAGCGGCGCTGCCGCCTATGCCCGGCTGTGCTAGGATTCTACGCCACTCCCACCGGATCGCCGATACCGCAAGCTCTCATGGCGTGTCCGGCAGCGTTCGTCACCGATCGGATCGACAATGCGCATCGGCGTTCCCAAAGAGATCAAGGTCCTCGAGCATCGCGTCGGACTCACGCCCGAGAGCGTGCGCGAGGTCTGCTCGCACGGACATCAAGTCACGGTCGAAACGCGCGCCGGCGAAGGCATCGGCATGAACGATGACGCCTACCGGCGCGCCGGTGCGACCATTGCTGGCTCTGCCGAGGAAGTCTTTGCCGGCGCCGAAATGATCGTGAAGGTCAAGGAACCGCTCGCCGGCGAGCGCAGGATGCTCAAGCAGGGACAAGTTCTGTTCACCTACTTGCATCTCGCGCCCGATCCTGAACAAGCGCGCGACCTCGTCGAAAGCGGCGCCGTGTGCATCGCCTACGAAACCGTGACGTCACCTTCCGGCGGGCTCCCGCTGCTGGCGCCGATGTCGGAGGTGGCGGGGCGCATGGCGATACAGGCCGGCGCGTACTTCCTCGAGAAAGCGCACGGCGGCTTAGGCGTCCTGCTCGGCGGCGTGCCCGGAGTCGATCCGGCCAAAGTGGTGATTCTCGGCGGCGGGGTGGTCGGTTCGCACTCCTGTCACATCGCGCTGGGAATGGGCGCTGAGGTCTGGGTGCTCGACCGCAGCACCGATGTGCTGCGCGCTCTCTGGCGCCAATTCGGGCGTCCGCTCAACACCGTTTTCTCGACGCAGGATGCTATCGAGCGGCATGTCACCACGGCGGATCTCGTCGTGGGCGGCGTGCTTATCCCAGGCGCTTCGGCACCGAAACTGGTGAGCGCGGCGCTCGTCAAACAGATGAAAAAGGGTTCGGTGATCGTGGACGTGGCAATCGATCAGGGCGGATGCTTCGAGACGTCGCGCCCGACCACGCACGCCGAGCCAACCTATCTGGTCGACGGCGTCATTCACTACTGTGTCGCCAACATGCCCGGCGGTGTGCCGCGTACTTCGACCTTCGCGCTCAACAACGCGACGCTTCCCTTTGTAATCGCGCTGGCGAACAAGGGTTACCGGCGCGCGCTCGCCGATGATTTGCATCTGCGCAACGGCCTCAACATCGCCTTCGGACAAGTGACCTGCCGGCCGGTGGCGGAGGCACTGGGGTACAAGTACACCGATCCGCGCGCCGTGCTGCAGTGACGGCGTTGCGAGCAAAGGTAATCGAGCAATGAACACCCTTCGAGACAGCGGCATCGGCGCTCTTCGCAGCGCTGTCAGCGGCCGCCAGAAGATGACGCCTTCCGAAGCGCTGGTCGAGACGCTCGTTGCTCAAGGCGTCACCGACGTCTTCGGCATCGTCGGCTCGGCCTACATGGACGCGCTCGACTTGTTTCCACTGGCCGGCATTCGCTTCATTTCGGTGGCGCACGAGCAGGGCGCGGGACACATGGCGGACGGCTATGCACGCGCTTCAGGCCGGCACGGCGTGTGCATCGCTCAGAATGGTCCCGGCGTAACAAATTTCGTCACTGCAGTCGCCGCGGCGTACTGGGCGCATTCGCCGGTGGTCGTAATCACACCCGAAACCGGCTCGGCAACGCTGGGGCTTGGCGGCTTTCAGGAAACCGAGCAGCTGCCCATTTTTTCCCGGATCACCAAGTACCAGGCACACGTCAACAATCGCTCGCGCATGGCCGAGCTTGCCAGCCGCGCATTCGACCGGGCTCAGCTGGAACTGGGCCCCACGCAGCTCAACATTCCTCGTGACTTTTTCTACGGCGACATCGAGTGCGAGATCCCCACGCCTATTTCGATCGAGCGCGGCGCCGGCGGAGCTCAAAGTCTCGATGCGGCCGCTAGTCTGCTCGCTCAAGCGCAGTTCCCGGTGATCCTCGCTGGAGGAGGGGTCGTGGCTGCGGATGCACAAGCCGAGACCATGCAGCTGGCAGATCTGTTGGGCGCGGCGGTGTGCACGAGCTACCTGCACAACGACGCGTTTCCAGCGAAGCACCCGCTGTGGGTCGGACCGCTGGGGTATCAGGGCTCCAAGGCGGCGATGAAGTTGATCGCCCGCGCTGACGTCGTACTCGCACTCGGTACGCGTCTGGGGCCTTTCGGCACGCTGCCGCAGCACGGGATCGACTACTGGCCGAACAATGCAAGGATCATTCAGGTCGACGCGGACGCGCGAATGCTCGGACTGGTGAAGCCGATCTCGGTCGGGATTTGCGGCGATGCCAAAGCGGCGGCACAGGCACTGCGCGCGCGCTTGTCTGGCATGGCGCTCGCGGGCGCCGCGAATCGCGCCGCGCGCCTGTCGGTGATCAAGGCTGAAAAAGCGGCGTGGGAATCCGAGCTGGAGGGCTGGACGCAGGAAAGGGATGCGTGGTCGCTCGAGGTGTCGAAAGAATCGAGCCACATGCATCCGCGCCAGATGCTGCGCGAGCTTGAGCGGGCGATGCCCGACGCGGCGATGATTTCCACCGACATCGGCAATATCTGCTCGGTTTCGAACTCCTATCTGCGCTTCGACACGCCGCGTTCGATGTTCGCGGCCATGAGCTTCGGCAACTGCGGCTATGCGTTCCCGACGATCGTGGGAGCCAAGGTGGCGGCACCGGACCGTCCAGCGATCGCCTATGTCGGCGACGGTGCATGGGGGATGAGCTTCGGCGAGCTGCAAACCTGCGTGCGCGAGGGCGTTCCGGTCACTGCCATCGTGTTCAACAACGGACAGTGGGGTGCGGAAAAAAAGAACCATGTCGACTTCTACGACAAGCGGTTTGTCGGCGTGAACCTGGATCGCCAGCCGTCATGGGCGGCGGTGGCCAAGGCGATGGGCGCCGAAGGACAGCGCATCGAGCACTTGTCCGATGTCGGTCCCGCGCTCTCCGCAGCGGCCAAGGCGCAGGGCGAAGGCAAGACGACGGTGCTTGAGATGATGGTGACTCGCGAGCTGGGCGACCCGTTCCGCCGCGACGCGCTCTCCGCGCCGGTGCGCCATCTGGAAAAGTACAAGTCGACTGCCGGTCGGTAGCGCAGTTGGAGAGAAGAGCGTGAGTTGGTTCAGCCGATGGTGGACCCCGTGGGTCTTCACCATGCTGTTGGTTCAGACCTGCGCACTCGCGCAGGATGCGGCGAAGGATTATCCCAACCGGCCGATCAAGTTCATCGTTCCCTACCCTCCGGCGGGCGGCACCGACATCGTCGCGCGCACGCTCAACGAGCAGCTCGGCAAGGTGCTGGGGCAGCCGATCATCATCGATAACCGCGGCGGCGCCGCAGGCAACGTCGGCACGGACATCGCCGCTAAGGCCGCGCCAGACGGCTACACCATACTGTTCACGCTGTCCTCGCACACCATCAACCCCAAGCTCTACGATAAGCTTCCCTTCGACGCTGAAAAGGATTTCGTTCCGATCAGTCTCGCGGCGATGATCCCGCAGGTACTGGTCGCGAATCCCAAGGTGCCAGTGAGCAATATCAAAGAGCTGATCGCACTGGCCCGAGCACAGCCGGGGAAGCTCAACTATGCGTCGGTCGGCACCGGGTCTCCCGCACACATAGCAGGCGAGCTGCTCAAGCTCAAGGCCGGCATCGACATGGTTCACGTCCCCTACAAGGGCGGCGGCCCAGCGATCACCGACACCCTGGGCGGTCAGGTGCAACTCGCGTTCGTCTCGTTGCCTGCGGCATTGCAACACATCAGGGCGGGAAGACTGCGCGCGATCGCCGTAACCAGCGATCAGCGCAGCATCGCCGCTCCGGAGATTCCCACCATCGCCGAATCCGGGATCGATTGCGTGGTGAATTCGTGGTACGGCGCACTTGCTCCGGCCAAGACGCCGCCTGCGATCGTCGCCAAGCTGCAGGCTGCTTTCGTGAAGGTGCTCGCCATGCCGGAGATTCGCGAGAAGCTTCTCGCCCAGGGTGCCGAGGCCAAGTCGTCGACTTCGGTGGAATTCGAGCGCCTGATCAAGGAAGAGCTGGCCAAATGGGAGTACGTGATCCGCGAGGCGAGGATCAAGCCGGAATGAGCGAGCTTAAGCGAGCGAACCCGAGCAAGGGCGGAAGGCCGCGACGGCGAGCGATTGACGCGAGGCCGACACGTCGTCGCCTTGCTTCGTGGCTCCGGCGCAAGGAGGCCGAGGAATGAGCGCCCGGACGAGGACGAGTGTTGCGCATGCTCGCGAGCGCGACGCCGTGCATCCCGCCATTAGCATCTCCGCACTCATCGAGCGTGCGCGAGCTGCGCAGCGCCTATGCGAAATCTACGATCAGGCGCGCATCGACGAACTGGTTACTGCGGCGGGATGGGCCATTGTCAACCCCGAGCACAACCGGCGTCTGGCTGAGGTCGCCGTGCGCGATTCGGGACTCGGCAATATCACCGACAAAATCGCAAAAAACCGGCGCAAGACCGTCGGCCTGCTCGACGACCTGCGCCGCGCCAGGTCGGTGGGAGTCATCGCCGAGATTCCAGAGCTCGGTCTCACTGAGATCGCCCGGCCGGTGGGCGTTGTCGGGGCGATCACGCCTTCAACCAATCCGGGGGCTACTCCGGCGAACAACATCATCAACGCGCTTAAGGGCCGCAACGCGATCATTCTGGCGCCTTCGCCCAAGGGTCAATCCACTTGCGCATTGCTGCTCGAATACGTTCACGCCGAGTTGGCCCGCGTTGGCGCCCCGCGCGACCTCGTGCAGCAGCTCCCGCCGCCAGTCACGCGCGAAGCAACCAACGAATTGATGCGACAGGTCGATCTGGTCGTCGCCACCGGCTCGCAGACAGGCGTCCGCGCGGCCTATGCGAGCGGCACGCCGGCGATCGGCGTCGGTGCCGGAAACGTGGTGGTTATCGTCGACGAGACCGCCGATGTCGCTGCGGCGGCGAACAAGATCGCCGCATCCAAGATGTTCGATCACGCGACAAGCTGCTCATCCGAGAACAGCGTGATCGTCGTAGCCGCCGCTTACCTGGAGCTGCTCAAGGCGCTCGAGGCCGCCGGCGGCAGACTGCTCGAGGATCGCGAAAAGGAGCAGCTCGCTGCGGCGATGTTCGCCGGAGGCAAGCTTTCACCGGAATTCATCGCCCAATCCGCGCCCGCAATTGGCACTCGCGCGGAGCTCAAACGGCCCGCGTTGCGCAGCGCAGGTTTCCTAATGGTCGAAGAGAGCGGGGTCGGAGCGGATTACCCATTTTCGGGCGAAAAGCTCTCGCCGGTGCTGGCGCTGTATCGCGTGAGCGACTTCGCCCATGCGGCGATGCTGGCGGATCGCATCTTGCGCTACCAGGGCGCCGGTCACTCGGTCGGGCTGCACAGCGACAAAGAGGACCGAGCGCTCGAGCTCGGACTCAAGCTGCCGGTTTGCCGGGTGATCGTGAATCAGGCGCACTGTTTCGCTACCGGCGGAGCCTTCGACAACGGCTTGCCGTTCTCGCTGTCCATGGGGTGTGGCACTTGGGGCCGCAACAGCATTTCCGACAATCTCAATTACCGGCACTTTCTCAACATCACCCGCGTCGTTCGGCCGCTGAGCAGTTCACGTCCGGAGCCCACTGACGCCGAACTCTTCGGTGCCTACCGCCGCAAGTACGGCGTCTGAACGCTTGCGTATGCGCACGCTGCGCGACGTGATCGATCATCACGCCGAACAGCGGCCGGATGCACTGTTTTTGATCGCCCCGGAACCCTCAGTCACGCTTACGTACGGCGAGCTGCAACGAAAGTGTCGCGCACTCGAGGGGTTTCTGCAGGCGAGCGGCATCGGGGCCGGCGAGGTCGTCTCGTTCATCCTCCCCAACGGCATTGCAGCGGCGACGCTGTTTGTGGGCACTATGTATGCAGGACGGGTCGTCTCTCCGCTGAACCTGATCGCCCAGGATGCGCTGCTTGCCCATGTGCTCGCGCATTCCGAAACGCGGATGGTGTTTGCCCCGGCGGATCTGGCGAACCGCATCTCGGGGCTTGTAGGGAAGTGCGGGCGTTCGGTCGCGATCCGCCCGACCGACGTGGACGATCCCGGACTCGTCCATGAGCCGGCCACGCCGCCTCCAATCGCCACAGAATCGCCTGCGCTGCTCATGTACACCTCGGGAACGACAGGAGTTCCCAAGGGGGCACTGCTGTCGCACAGGAATCTTATCCACGCCGCCGAAGCGGTCGTTGCCGGACACGGCCTTACCGAAAGCGACCGCGTGCTCTCATCACTGCCTCTGTACCATGTCAACGGACAATGCATCGCCATGCTGAGTCCGCTGCTCTCCGGCGGGAGTGCCATCATCCCGCACCGATTCAGTGCCTCCCAATGGTGGACGCTGGTGGAGCGCTACCGGCCGACCTGGCTCAACATGGTTCCGACGATCGTTTCGTATCTCCTCAGCGGCCCTGATCTGACTGCGCAGCAGAACGCCGCCTGCCACGCGCTGCGCTTTGCAAGGTCGGCGTCAGCGCCGCTGCCGCCGGAGCAACATCGGGCGTTCGAAACGCGCTTCGGAGTGTCGATCATTGAAGCGATGGGTCTCACCGAATGCGCGTCGGTGGCTTTCGCCAATCCGCTTGATCGAGCGCGGCGAAAATACGGCTCGGTGGGACTACCGCTCGGGATCGAGGCACGTGTCGTCGACACCCGGGGCAACGTGGTCGGCGATGGCCAGCGAGGAGAAATCCAGGTGCGCGGTGCCAATGTCATGCAAGGCTATTACAACGCCCCAGAGGTTACGGCCCGGACGTTAACCGCGGACGGCTGGCTGGCCACCGGTGACCTCGGCCACCGCGACCATGACGGCTTTTATTTCGTGACCGGCCGTCTCAAGGAGCTCATCATCAAAGGAGGGGAGAACATCGCGCCGCGAGAAATCGACGAGGCGCTGCTCAAGCATCCGGCCGTTCTCGAAGCTGCGGCGGTGGGCGTGAGCGATCCACATTATGGTCAGGACATCGCTGCATGCGTGGTGCTCAAGCGCGGCGAAGTCTGCACGGAAGAAGCGCTGCGTGAGCATTGCCTGCGCGAGCTTGGGCGATACAAGAGCCCCAGGACCCTGCGCTTTGTCGACGATCTGCCCAAAGGCCCCTCGGGCAAGGTGCAGCGGCTGAAGCTGCTCGATCTGCTTTGATGGTCTGCTTTCACGTGCGAAACTATCAGCCGTGACGCGCGAAATAGCCTTCGACGACCGTTCCCAGCAGCAGGCGCATTTCACGACCTGTTACATGTGCGCCTGCCGCTGTGGGATCAAGGTCACCGTCGAGAATAACCGCGTACGCTTCATCGAAGGCAATCGCAGCCATCCGGTCAATCACGGCGTGATCTGCGCCAAGGGTTCGGCCGGGATCATGAAGCAGTACTCGCCGGCCAGGCTCAGCAAGCCGCTCAAGCGGCGTCCGGGTGCCGAGCGCGGCACGGGCGATTTTGTCGAGATCGAGTGGGACGAGGCGATCGACATCCTGACCGCGCGCCTTAAAAAAATACGCGCGACCAATCCGACTCAACTCGCGTTTTTCACGGGGCGCGATCAGATGCAGGCGCTCTCCGGCCTCTGGGCGCAGCAATTCGGTACGCCGAACTGGGCCGCGCACGGCGGCTTCTGCTCGGTCAACATGGCGGTGGCGGGCCTCTATTCCATCGGCTTCTCGTTCTGGGAGTTTGGCGCGCCCGACTGGGACTACGCCAAGTACTTCCTGCTGTGGGGCGTGGCCGAGGACCATTCTTCGAACCCGATCAAGATTGGCCTCGACAAACTCAAGCGCCGCGGTGCGAAGTTCGTGTCGATCAACCCGGTGCGCACCGGCTATTCGGCGATTGCCGACGAATGGGTGCCGATCCGTCCGGGCACGGACGGCTTGCTCGCGCTTAGCTTGGTGCACGTGCTGCTCAAGAGGGGCTTGATCGACTGGGAGTTCCTGATCCGCTACACCAATGCGGCCTGGCTGGTCGTTCAAACGCCCGGCATGCCCGGCGACGGTCTGTTCGCCCGCGATGCCGACGGCAATCCGCTGGTCTGGGATCAGGATGCGCAGCGTCTGGTCAACGGACTGCTTCCTGACATCGCGCCTGCGCTTTACGCGACTACTGATTTACCGGACGGCAGGCGCGCCCGAACGGTGTTTGCGCTGGCGACCGAGCGTTATCTCGACGACCGGTATGCACCGGAAACCGTTGCCGCCGAATGCGGCGTTCCGGCGGAGACGATCACTCGCATTGCGCTGGAGATGGCGCACGTCGCGTTCAAGCAGACGGTCGAACTGCCGATTCCGTGGACCGACATGCTCGGGCGCACTCATCGCAGCATCGTCGGGCGCCCCGTGGCGATGCACGCGATGCGCGGCGTCTCGGCGCATTCCAACGGATTCCAAACCTGCCGCGCGATCCACCTGCTGCAGATGCTGCTGGGCGCTCTCGACGGTCCGGGCAACTTTCGCGCGCGTACGCCTTTTCCTCGCCGCATTCCCATGCGCACCCTGCCGGAGAACGATCCCGCGATCATCTTCGCGCCCGACACTGCGCTCAAGCGCATGCCCAATGGCTATCCGGCGCGTCCCGAGGACCTGGTGATCGACCGCGACGGAAACCCTTTGCGCATCGACAAGGCGTATTCGTGGGAGACGCCGCTCTCCGCGCATGGCTTGATGCACATGGTGATCACCAACGCCGTCAACCGCGACCCTTATCCGATCGACACGCTGCTCCTGTTCATGGCCAACATGGCGTGGAACTCGAGCATGAACACGGAGCAAGTCCGCGAAATGCTCTCGCGGAAAAACAGCGATGAGGAGTACGCGATACCGTTCCTGGTAGTCGTCGACGCTTTCGACTCGGAGACGGTCAAGTACGCCGATCTCGTCCTGCCGGACACGACCTATCTCGAGCGCTACGACGCGATTTCACTGCTCGACCGGCCGATCTCCGAGCCGGACGCGGCGGCCGACGCCATCCGCCACCCGGTTATCGCGCCCGATCGCGACGTGCGAGCGTGGCAGGATGTCCTCGTCGAGCTGGCCAGCCGTCTCAAGCTCCCCGCGTTCACCAGGGCGGACGGAACGCGGAAGTTCAAGGACTACCGAGACTTCATCGTCAACTACGAAAAGCTTCCCGGCATCGGCTTCCTCGCCGGGTGGCGCGGCAAGGATGGCGACAAGCCATTGCGCGGCGAACCGAATCCCAGGCAGTGGGAAAGGTACATCGAGAACAAATGTTTTTTCGCCTACCACTGGCCCGAGCACATGCGCTACTACCGCTACGCGAACAAGGATTATCTGGAGTTCGCGGAAAAGCACGCGCTGTTCGGAACACCGCCCGTGCAGGTGATCATGCAGATGTATTCGGAGCCACTGCAGAAGTTCCGCCTTGCCGGACAGGGCTTGTACGACGGGCCGCAGCCGACCTTGGCCGCCGACCGCGAGCGGCTCGCTACGTATTTCGATCCTTTGCCGTTCTGGTACGCCCCGCTGTCGGGCACCCATAGGAATGCGACATCATCCAAGTCGATTGGTGCGGACTATCCGTTGCATGCGATTACACAGCGCCCGATGATGATGTACCACTCGTGGGATGCGCAAAATGCCTGGCTGCGACAGATCGTTGCGAAGAATTTCCTGTACATGAACCGCTCCACCGCGCGCGATCTCGGACTCGCAGATTACGACTGGGTGTGGGTCGATTCGCACCACGGCAGCATTCGCTGTCAGTTGATGACCATGGAGGGCTGCGAGCCGCACACGGTGTGGACATGGAACGCCATAGGCAAGCAGCCTGGAACCTGGGGTCTTACGGAGGACGCGAGCGAAGCGACCGCGGGGTTCCTTCTGAATCACTTGATCAGCGAGCTCCTGCCCGATTCGGGCGAGCGCCGGTTCAGCAACTCAGATCCCGTCACCGGGCAAGCGGCCTGGTTCGATCTGCGCGTGCGCGTGCGCAAATGCGCAAGCGGAGAGACTGGGTTGTGGCCGCGCTTCGCGCCCGCAACGCAGCGACCAGACGCCGCCGATCGTCCGACGGTGCTGCGCTATTCGACGCGATGAAAAGCATCCGACCCCGCGAGATGTTTCGTTACGCGAACGCCGCATGAAACTCGGACTGGTCATCGATCTCGATAACTGCGTGGGCTGCCACGCGTGCGCCGTCGCGTGCAAGCAGTGGAACAGCGGATCGCCTGTCAGCGGTCCGCTTTCCGACTACCAGCCCTTCGGCGCCGAGCCCTCAGGCGTATGGTTCAATCGCGTGCGCCACTACGAAGTCGGCGACTATCCGGAAACCAAGACCGTCAACTTTCCGCTCTCCTGCATGCACTGCGCCGACGCAGACTGCGTGACGGTCTGTCCCACCGGTGCGTCGTACAAGCGCGAGGACGGCATCGTTCTGGTCGACCAGGACAAGTGCATGGGATGCAACCTGTGCGCCTGGGCCTGTCCCTATGGGGCGCGCGAGCTCGACCAGTCCAGCGGAACGATGAAAAAGTGCACCCTGTGCGTCGATCGCATCAATGACCCGCAGCTTCCGGAGGAGGAGCGCCAGCCGGCCTGCGTGATGGCATGCCCGACCCACGCCCGCTTTTTCGGGGACTTCGACGATCCGCGCTCAGAAGTGTCGCGCCTGACGGCGGAGCGTGGCGGCTTCGGGCTCATGCCGGAGCTCGGATTCAACCCGGTCAATCGCTATCTGCCGCCGCGCGAGTCCAAGCCTCTGGTCGGTCCGGACGAAGCAAAATCGCTGATCGAACGAGGTCTGGCAAACCTGGCGAGCCCGCTTATTCGCCGATGATCCATGTCCTGTTGACTCGGAGGACAGGACACCGTCGATGCCGCGATGAAACCATCGCTTAGCATCGTGTTCTTCACGGTGAGCTCGGGAGCAGGACTTGGCCTGCTGGCGTTGGTCGCCCTGGTCGATCTCTGTCCGGTCGAGCTTCTGCCGGCGGATGCAGTCGCTCGCGGCGTGGCCATCGGCCTCGCCTTGGTCATCGCAGGGCTCGCTTCGTCGACCCTTCACCTGGCCAGGCCTTCCAATGCCTGGCGCGCATTCAGCCGTTTTCGCACTTCGTGGCTTTCGCGTGAAGCCGTCTTTGCGGCGACACTGCTGATTGTTGCGCTGGGCTACTGGGGCGCGATTGCGAGCGGTGCCGAAGGCTTTCTGCGCGTTACGCTCGCCATCGGCGTGACCGTTCTTTCGTGGATCGTTGTGCTGTGCACCGCAATGATCTATGCGAGCCTCAAGGCGATTCGCCAGTGGCATACGCGCTGGACTCCGGTGAACTATGTCTTGCTCGCGCACTGGTCGGGATCGTTGCTGCTGCTTGGACTCGCGCGGATGTACGCCGCTGCTTCTGCGCAGTTCGTGTGGCTGGCGATCTCTCTCGGCCTGGCGGCGCTGATCGCCAAGCTCGGTTATTGGCGTGCAACCGACAGCGACCAAGGGGCGCTGACCTTGGAACGCGCCATCGGCGTGCGCGAGGGCGTGCGTCCTCCCGGCGTGACCATCGCGCAAGCGCGGCTGCTCGACGTCGGGCACTCTCACCGGACGTTCCTCACCGATGAATTCGGCTTTGCGCTCGCTCGACGCCACGCGACTGCTTGGCGCGTCGTCGCGATCGCGCTCGCCTTCGGCGTTCCCGCGATATGGCTATTGGCGCTCGACGACATCGGGCCGGTGCTTCTGCCCGCCGCGTTCTGTATCATGGGACTGCTGGCCGAGCGGTGGTTGTTCTTCGCCGAAGCCCGGCACACCGTCCGGCTCTATCATGGCGATGCGCGAACCTGAAAAGCCTCTGCATGCGAGCGTCTGGCGCGGCGGCGCCGGCGGACAATTCCAAAGCTACGAGGTGCCGCGGCAGGATGCGCAGACGGTTCTCGACGTCGTCACTTGGATTCAGCGGCGCCTCGATCCATCGCTCGCCTATCGATTCGCCTGTCGCGTAGGCATGTGCGGATCGTGTGCGATGACGGTCAACGGCATGCCGCGCTGGACCTGCCGTACCCATGTCGCCCGCGTGGCGGTGAACGATCGTCTCGAGATCGCGCCTCTCGCCAACCTCCCCATCGTGCGCGACCTGGTCGTGGATATGAGCGAATTCTTCGACAAGTGGGCGCGAGCCAAGGGGCGTTTTGTGCCCACTGCGACGCGGCGAGACGACTTCGCGCGGGTGCGTCCGGATTCGCCTGCAAGGCGCGACGCCGACGAAGCGATTCAGTGCATCGGTTGCGCCGTGTGCTACGCGGCCTGCGACGTGGTCGCTTGGAATCCCGATTACCTGGGGCCCGCGGCGCTCAATCGTTCCTGGACGCTCATACGCGATATGCGCGACGGCGCCCGGCGCGAGCGGCTCGCAGCAGTTGCCGGCGACGCGGGTTGTCACGCCTGTCACACCCAAGGGATGTGCAGCGAGCGCTGCCCGACGCACCTGTCGCCGACCGCTTCCATCGCGGGTCTCAAGCGGGCAAGCGTCGTCGCGGCTCTTCGAGGCCAACTATGAGTGCACGAGGCGAGACTTACGCGTGGCTGACGCAACGAGCGAGTGCCGCGGTCCTGGCTCTGTGTGTCGCGGTGCATCTCGCAACGCTCATCTTCGCCGTCCATGCAGGATTGAGCGCGTCGGCTATCTTAGGCCGTACACGAGGCAGCGCCGCGTGGATGGCGTTCTATGCGCTGTTCGTCGTCGCCGTTTCGATTCACGCGCCGCTCGGCTTGCGTACCATCGCCGCCGAGTGGCTGTCCTGGAGGGGCCGCGGGGCCGACGCAGCGTGCATTGCCGTCGGCATCGTGCTGCTGGCCCTCGGCCTTCGCGCCGTGGCTGCGGTGACGCTATGATCCGCTCCGATTGGCGCAACCGCGGTCATCTCGCGTATTGGGCGTTCTTAATCCACCGGCTGTCGGGGCTCGCGCTCGCGTTGTTCCTCCCGCTGCATTTTCTGGTGCTGGGCCAGGCGCTGGAGGAAGAGAGTGCGCTGGACGCCTTCCTCGCGTGGACGGAGCGGCCGCTGGTCAAGACTTCGGAGATCGTGCTGGTGTTCCTGCTGGCTGCCCATCTCACCGGGGGCTTGCGCCTGCTCGCCATCGAGTTCGTCGGCTGGAAGCGCGAGTCACAAAAGGCGTTGATCGCCGCGGCAGGCGGCGCCGCCGTCTTTTGCGCATTACTCTACGCACTCAATTTCGTGTAGCGTGCCCGCCATGCGCATCGAGCCTGCACTGATCGAAGAGGTCGCCAAGGATCTCTATATCCGTGCGCTCAAAATCCTGCCGGACGATGTGAAACGCGGCTTTGCATCGCTTGCCCAGGGTGAGACGATGGCCAAGGCGCGTGAAGTCCTCGGCAGCATGATCCAGAACATCGCCGTCGCGGAAGCGACCGACAACCTGCTTTGCCAGGACACCGGCATCCCCATCTACAACGTGACGCTCGGCCGCGACGTGGACATCGACGGCCCGGCATTAAAGGCGGCGATCCGCCGCGGTTGCGAGCGGGCAACGCGCGAGCATCCCTTGCGCTCATCGATCGTGCATCCGCTCACGCGCCGGAACGAGCAGACATCCTGTGGCATCGGGGTGCCGGTTATCGACATCGACTACGCTGCCGATTTCGAGGGCCTCAGGATCGAGATGATCCCCAAGGGCAGCGGGTCCGAAAACAACTCGTGGCTCAAGATGGCCGTTCCCGCTGAAGGCGTCGATGCCATCAAAGCCTTCGTCATCGATTGCGTGCTCGACGCGGGAGGCCGGACGTGCCCGCCGACCATCGTCGGCGTCGGCGTCGGCGGCACGGCGGACCTATGCGTGCATCTCGCCAAGCTTGCGGCGACGCGGCCGCTCGACTCGCATTGCGAGGATCCCGACGGCGCGCGATTGGAAACCGAGCTTTCCACGGCGGTCAACATGCTCGGCGTCGGACCCCAGGGTCTGGGCGGCGATTCGACGGCGTTCGCGGTGCATGTCGAGCTCGCGGCCACGCATATCACCATGAATCCTGTTGCGGTGAACATGCAGTGCCACTCGGCGCGACGGGCATCGGCAACCATCGACTCGGCTGGCGTTCGCTACGCATTTTGACGGCGCCTGAACCGTGTTCATCGGTCACTTCGGCCTCGCGCTGGCGGCGAAAAAGGTTGCGCCGAAGCCATCGTTGGGAACGCTGACCCTTGCGGCTCAGCTGGTCGACGGGGTGTGGCCCATCTTTCTGTTGCTCGGCTGGGAGCAAGTGCAAATCGTCCCGGGTATCACGGCCGTCACGCCGCTGCTTTTTGTCTCCTATCCGTACACCCATAGCCTGGTCGCGGGAGTCTTCTGGGGCGCCTTGCTTGCCGGAGGTTATTACGCATTGCGTCACGACCGTAACGGGGCGATCTGGCTGTTTCTGCTGGTGCTGTCGCATTGGGTACTCGACTTTGTTTCGCATCGTTCGGACATGCCAATCTGGCCCGGCGGGCCTCGCGTGGGTCTCGGCCTGTGGTATTCCATTCCGGCGACGCTGGTCGTCGAATTCGTCCTGTTCATTTTCGGCGTGTGGGTGTACCTGCGCGTGACCAAGCCGCGCGACGTCAAGGGAAGCGTGCTGTTCTGGGTGTATGTCTTGACGCTAGCCGTCCTCTACGTCATGTCCGTCTTCGGTCCGCCGCCTCCCAGCGTGCGGGTGCTGGCGATAAGCGGCCTGCTGGGCTGGCTGTTCCTGGCGTGGGCTTACTGGATCGATCGGCATCGCGAGGTGAATACCTGATGGCGCACCACGAGCTCACCACGCCGATCACAGAAGCGCAAGCGCGTGGCTTGCGGGTTGACGACACGGTAACCCTGCAAGGCACGCTGTACGGCATTCGCGACGCGACGCAGATCGCCATGTTCGATCGCGGCCGCACGACGCGCTTCAATCTCGCGGGTCACGCGGTGATCCACACGGCGCCCAACGTCAAGAGGGTCCCGCCATCAACCGACGAACCTACGGGCTACGCACCCGTATGCGTCGGCACGACCACCTCGGCGCGCATGGAACGCTTCACGAGGCCGCTGCTCGCCCAGTACGGAGTGCGCGTGATCATCGGCAAGGGCGGTCTGGGTTTGGATTCGCTTGCAGCGTTCGGCGAATTTGGCGGCGCGTACCTCGCCTGCATCGGCGGAACCGCGGCCCTGGAAACGACATGGATCCAGGCGATCGAAGACGTCGATTTGGACGATCTGCATCCCGAGAGCCTGTGGCGATTCGCAATCCGCGATTTTGGGCCGCTCATGGTCGCAATGGACAGCCACGGAGGCAGCCTGTATGCAGCTGTCGATGCGGGGGCCCGATCGCGCCGCGCCGCCGCGCTTGCGGTTTTGGGAGTCAAGACGCCTCGAGGGTAATGCCCCCTTGGGAGCGAACACGGAGGATGCCATGAACACTCGTCTTGCCTACGCGATTCACTTCGTCGCCGACATGGATCGTGCGGTTGCGTTTTACCGCGACACGCTTGGTCTGCCGTTGAAATTTGCTTCGCCGGAATGGAGTGAATTCGCTACCGGCGACACGACGCTCGCGCTCCATCCGGCCTCGACCGAGAATCCGGCGGGCACGACGCATCTGGGCTTCGGCACAGACGATGTACGCGCGGTCCATCGTGAGTTGTCAGCCAAGGGTGCCAAGTTCACTCGGCAGCCGACGCCCCAGCACGGAATCACGCTCGCGGAATTCGTCGACTCGGAGGGCGCGCGGGTTAGCTTGAGCGGGAAAGCGTGAGCGGCGAGAGAGGCCGCGCGAGCGGACGCTGAGGCGGCACCAAGCAAGGAAGCCGCGTGACTGGCTCCGCAATGCGCCGCCTGACCACCGACATCCTCATCCTAGGCGCCGGCGGTGCGGGGCTGTTCGCCGCGTTGCACGCGCACGCCGCCAATCCATCACTATCGATCACCATCGCGGTCAAGGGCCTGCTGGGCAAATGCGGCTGCACGCGCATGGTGCAGGGCGGCTACAACGCTGCGCTTGCTTCCGGCGACTCGGTGGAGCGGCATTTCATGGACACCATCGAGGGTGGCGCGTGGCTGCCCGATCAGGACTTGGCGTGGATTCTGGTCAATGGGGCGATCGAGCGTATCCATGAGCTGGAAAACGAACTGGGCTGTTTTTTCGATCGCAATCCCGACGGAACGATTCACCAGAAGGCATTCGCAGGACAGACCTTCGATCGCACGGTGCACAAGGGCGACCTCACCGGCATCGAGATAGTCAATCGCCTCGCCGAGCAAGTCTGGGCCCGAGGGATCCACCGGCTGGAAGAGCACCGCGCGCTGGAGTTCATCAAGAGCGCCGACGGTTCTGCGCTCGCCGGTGTGCTGCTCGTCGACATTCGGACCGGCGAGTACGTCTATGTCGAAGCGAAGGCGGTGCTGCTCAGCACCGGCGGCGGTCCCACCATGTACAAGTACCACACGCCCTCCGGCGACAAGAGCTGCGACGGCCTGGCCATGGCGCTTTCCGCCGGGTTGCCGCTGCGCGACATGGAAATGGTGCAGTTTCATCCCACGGGTTTGCTTGCCGGTGAATACACCCGCATGACAGGCACCGTCCTGGAAGAGGGGCTGCGCGGCGCCGGCGGATACCTGCTCGACGGTGGTGGCGAGCGTTTTATGCAGAAGTACGACGCTCGCGGCGAGCGCGCCACGCGCGATATCGTCTCGCGCGCCATCTACGCCGAGATGCGCGCTGGAAATACCAGCCCGCACGGCGGCGCGTGGTTGTCGATGGCGCATCTGGGCGCTGACAACGTGCGACGCCAGTTCAAAGGCATGGTCGAACGGTGTGCGGATTGTGGCTTCGATCTGGCAGGCGGGCGCGTCGAAGTCGTGCCGACGGCGCACTACATGATGGGCGGAGTGGAATTCGCCGACGATTGCTCGACTGAGTTGCGGGGCCTGTTCGTGGCCGGAGAGGACTCTGGCGGGGTCCACGGCGCCAACCGCTTAGGCGGCAACGGAGTCGCCAACTCTACGGTTTTCGGCGGGATCGCCGGCGATGCGATGGCGGGATGGGTCGCGCGCGAAGGCACATTGCACTCGGCAGCTGAACAGATGATCGAGGCAGCGATCAAGCGCTCGGACCGGCCACTCCACGCCGGTGAAGCTGTCGATCTGGAAGCAATCCGCGACCGCCTTTACGCAACCATGTGGGACGACGCAGGCATCGTGCGCGACGCCGCGAGTCTTGACCGTGCCGATGCCTCGCTTGCCGCGTTATCCGCGGAACTCGAGCAAGGCACGTTACCGCATGGAGCGCGTGATCGCGCTTTCAATCTCGCCTGGCACGACTGGCTCAATCTTCGGAATCTCATGACCGTGAGCCGTAGCATCGTGCAGGCGGCGAAGGCTCGCGAAGACTCGCGCGGCGCGCATTTTCGCGCCGACTTTCCCAAGAGCAGCGACCTTCGGACGTCGGTCTACACTCGGATACGCCGCAAGGACAATGATTTCGCCTGCGACACGGTCCCGGTGCGCTTTACGCGCGTCCGTCCCGGTGAATCGCTGCTCGCGCTCGCACCCGGCCGAAACTAGACCTCGCTGGTCCAATCTCGCGTTCCATTGAGTCGCGCCAGGTCGCCGCAAGGATCGCGCGCACGGCCAGGTGTCACATTCCTGTCATACGAAGAGTCGAAAATTCTGGTTACGTCTCACCTTCTCAGAGGCCTCCCATGTTAAAAAAATCAGCAACTTGCGCGTTGCGCTGGTCCTGTTTGTCTGTTTTCGTTCTTGCTTCGAGTATGACAGTCGCCGCCATTGCGGCAGATATCACCGGTGCTGGCGCGACGTTTCCTTACCCCATTTACGCCAAGTGGGCGGAAGCCTACAAGGCCAAGACCGGCGTGGGGATGAATTACCAGTCGATCGGCTCGGGTGGCGGAATCGCCCAAATCAAAGCCAAGACTGTCGATTTCGGTGCTTCGGACATGCCGCTTAAACCCGATGAGTTGAAAGCCGCGGGTTTGATGCAGTTTCCGGCGATTATCGGAGGCATCGTTCCGGTGGTGAACATCGACGGCGTGGCTCCGGGCACCATGAAGCTCACCGGGGCTGTGCTGGCCGACATCTACCTGGGCAAGATCAAGACTTGGAACGACAAGGCCATTGTTGATCTCAATCCAACGCTCAAACTCGCCGCGGAGCCGATTACGGTCGTTCGTCGCTCCGACGGTTCCGGAACGACATTCAACTACACTGACTACTTGTCGAAAGTGAGCGACGAGTGGAAGACCAAAGTCGGATCGAGCACCGCGGTCGCATGGCCCGAAGGGGTAGGTGGGAAGGGCAATGAAGGCGTCGCTGCCTACGTGCAGCGCATCAAGGGGTCGATCGGTTATGTCGAATACGCGTACGCCAAGAAAAACAATCTCGCGTACACGCTCGTGCAGAACAAGGACGGCCAGTATCCCAAGCCAGATAATGCGACCTTCCAGGCTGCCGCCGCGTATGCCGACTGGACACATGCGCCCGGCTTCTATCAGATCATCACCAACTCTCCGGGCAAGGACTCGTGGCCTATCGCCGCAACGAGCTTCATTCTGTTGCACACCGCGCAGGACAAGCCGCAGAACGCTGCCGAGGTGATGAAATTCTTCGACTGGTCGTTCAAGAACGGTCAAAAGATGGCAGAGGAACTCGATTACGTCCCGCTGCCGGACAACTTGACCAAGCTCATTGCGGCGGCCTGGAAGTCAGACGTGAAGGACGCCTCGGGCAAACCGGTTTGGAACTGAACTCTCCGCGGGTCTTGCCGCGAGGGGTCCGAGCGGACTCGTCCGCCGTGCGCCACCGCGGGGCATTTAGTGGCGAGCTAGGAACTGGCGGTCGGACCGAAGGATCGGAACGTGTCATGGCGGCTTCATTGGCTGAAAGCACTCTTACGCTCCCCCGAACCGGAGTCGAATCGAAGGAAGATCGAGGTCCGCCGCAGCCTCGTCCAGGGGGCGCCGCCGCCCGCTGGCAGGATGCTGTATTCGAGGCAGCAACGCGGTTTTTCGCGATTTTCGTGCTTGTCACGCTGGTCGGTATCATCGTGGCGCTGGCGTACTCCGCCATCCCCGCGATGCAAGCGTTTGGGTTCGGGTTCTTCGTCACCAACGTCTGGAATCCTGTAACGCATCAGTTCGGGGCGCTCGCGCCTATCTACGGCACGCTCGTAACTTCCGGAATCGCACTGCTGATCGGCGTGCCGGTAAGCTTCGGCATCGCACTGTTCCTGACGGAAATGTGCCCGGTGTACCTGAAGCGCCCCCTTGGCACCGCCGTGGAGCTGCTCGCTGCCATCCCGTCGATCATTTATGGCATGTGGGGATTGTTTGTCTTCGCACCGTTCTTTGCCGACTACATCCAGCCCCTGCTCACTCGCGTCTTTGGCGACTTGTGGATCATCGGTCCGTTGTTTCAGGGTGCCCCCAACGGCATCGGCGTTCTGTCGGCAGGCATCATCCTGTCGGTGATGGTCATTCCCTTCATCAGTTCCGTCATGCGCGACGTCTTCGAAATCGTGCCTGCCGTTCTCAAGGAGTCCGCCTACGGGATCGGCTGCACTACGTGGGAGGTGGTCTGGAACGTGGTCCTGCCCTATACCAAGGTGGGAGTGATCGGAGGGATCATGCTTGGACTCGGCCGGGCTCTGGGCGAGACGATGGCAGTGACCTTCGTGATCGGCAACGCCTACCGGATCAGCCGTTCTCTTTTCGACCCAGGCAACTCGATCGCCTCGGCACTTGCCAATGAATTCAACGAGGCCGCAGATCCGGTGCATCGTGCATCGCTGATCGCGCTGGGGCTCGTGCTTTTCGTGTTGACGCTGATCGTCCTTGCCGCATCCAGGCTGCTCATCGCGCGCCTCGCGCGCGGTGAGGGCACGAAGACCTGAGAGGCTTCCAGAAGTGAGTGCGAAGCTTTATCGCCGTCGATTGTTCGTGAACCGATTCAATCTGGTCATGTCAATGGCCACGATGGTGTTCGGCATGGTCTTCTTGTTCTGGATCCTCTACGTATTGTTCAAGGACGGGATCTCGGCGCTCTCTACCAGCCTCTTCACAGAAACGACGCCACCTCCGGGGTCTGCCGGGGGTCTCGCCAACGCTATCTTCGGCAGCGTCGTCATGGTCGGTACAGCGACACTCGTCAGCACGCCCATCGGTATCTTCGCGGGTATCTATCTCGCCGAATTCGGCAAGACGGGGTGGCTTGCGAAAGTGACGCGATTCATCAACGACATCCTTCTCTCGGCGCCGTCGATCATCATCGGCCTGTTCGTGTACACGATTTACGTGATGCAGGTGGAACACTTTTCCGGCTGGGCGGGATCGATGGCGCTCGGGTTGATCGCCGTTCCGGTTGTAGTGCGAACGACCGAGAACATGCTCCATCTGGTGCCCGGTAGCTTGCGCGAGGCGGCGGTTGCGCTCGGGGCTCCGATGTGGAAGGTCATCCTGATGGTGACCCTACGCGCGGTCCGCGGCGGCGTGATTACAGGCGTCTTGCTCGCAGTGGCGCGAATTTCCGGCGAGACGGCTCCGCTGCTATTCACCGCGCTCAACAACCAGTTCTGGAGCGCCAACATGAATGGTCCGCTGGCCAATCTTCCCGTGGTGATCTTCCAGTTCGCCATGAGTCCGTTCGAGGACTGGAAGACGCTCGCTTGGGCGGGCGCGCTTCTCATCACACTCGCCGTGCTCCTGCTCAATATCCTGGCACGGACGGTGTTTCGCCAGGCTTCGGTGCGCTAAGGAGCAAGCCTTTCATGAACGAGCAGATTGTCGTGACGAGGCAGAAAGTGCCGGTACAGGAGTCGCCGGCTGCAACGCCGAAGATGTCGGTCCAGCGCTTGAACTTCTACTATGGAAATTTCCAGGGACTGAAGAACATCAATCTCGACATCGCAGAGCAGCGGGTGACCGCATTCATCGGTCCCTCCGGATGCGGCAAGTCGACGCTGTTGCGAACGTTGAATCGGATGTATTCGCTCTATCCCGGGCAACGCGCCGAGGGAGCGGTGCTGTTCAACGGGCGCAATATCCTCGAGTCAGGAACAGACCTGAACCTGCTTCGTGCGAAGGTCGGCATGGTGTTCCAGAAGCCCACGCCTTTCCCGATGTCGATCTACGACAACATTGCATTCGGCGTGCGCCTCTACGAGAGCTTGGGCCCGCGCCAGATGGACGAGCGCGTCGAATGGGCGCTGACCAAGGCCGCGATGTGGGACGAAGCAAAGGACAAGCTCAAACAGAGCGGCATGGCGCTCTCGGGCGGGCAGCAGCAGCGACTGTGCATCGCCCGCGCGGTCTCCGTGAAACCCGAGGTCCTTCTTCTCGACGAGCCGACGTCGGCGCTCGACCCGATTTCCACCGCGAAGATCGAAGAGCTCATTTCCGAGCTCAAGAACGACTACACTATTGCAATCGTCACCCACAACATGCAGCAGGCGGCCCGCGTTTCGGAGTACACAGCGTACATGTATCTCGGTGAGTTGATCGAGTTTGGCGCAACGGACGAGATATTTCTCAAGCCAAACCGCAAGGAAACCGAAGACTACATCACCGGAAGATTTGGTTAGCCTGCAAGCGAGCGCTCGCGATGAACGAACACACCTACAAGCAATTCGACGCCGAGATGGAGGAGATCCGTTCCGGCGTCATGGCCATGGGCGGCCTCGTTGAGACTCAGCTTGGCCGCGCCATTGGGGCGCTCAAGCAGCCCGACCTCGATCAGATCGACGCGGTGGCCAGCGACGAGCAGGTGATCAACCAGATGCAGGTGAACATCGACCAGCAGTGCAGCCAAATCATCGCGAAACGCCAGCCGGCGGCGATCGACCTGCGCATGGTGCTCACCACCGTCAAGATCGTCAACGAGCTGGAACGCATCGGCGACGAGATCAAGAAGATTGCCTACAAGGCGCACGAGATGCTGCGTCCCGAGAGGCTGTCCAGCGTGCGCTTCCACGAGATCACCCGCGCGGCCGAGTTGGCTGAAGACAACTTGCGACTCGCACTGGATTCGTTCGCGCGGCTCGATGTCAGCGCAGCGGCTGAAGTGGTCAGCAACGACGAAGCGATCGATGCCGCGTTCCTGGCGATATTGCGGCAGCTGATCAGCTACATGATGGAAGATCCGCGGACGATCACGCCCGCACTGGAGATCGTGTTCATTGCCAAGGGCATCGAGCGCATAGGCGATCATGCCAAGAATATCGCAGAGAACGTCGTACACGTGGTCAAGGGCAAGGACGTGCGCCACGCCACCGCCGAGGAGATCCGTGCCGAAGTGGCAGAGTAACGGGACCGGAGCGAAGGACCGATGAACGCTTCGATTCTGGTGGTCGAGGACGAGCCGGCGATTCAGGAGCTTCTCCGGGTCAACCTGGAGAGCGCGGGATTCACGGTTCACGCCGCCGAGGATGCCGAGCGCGCGCAGGAACAGATCAGAAATTTCCTGCCCGATCTAGTTCTGCTCGACTGGATGCTTCCCGGTCAGTCCGGCCTCGCTTTCGCGCGCAGCCTCCGCGGCGATGCACGCACCCGCGATCTGCCGATCATCATGGTGACTGCGCGCTCAGACGAGAGTGATCGCGTCGCCGGCCTCGAAGCGTGGGTTGACGATTATGTGACCAAGCCGTTCAGCCCGCGCGAGCTCAAGGCACGCATAAAATCGGTACTGCGACGCCGTGCCCCGGAAGCGGCACAGGAGCAGCTCACGGTCGGCCCGCTTACGCTCGATCCAGCGACACACCAGGTGACTGTCGATGGCCAACGGGCACAGGTCGGCCCGACGGAATTCCGCCTGCTGAAGTTCCTTATCGCACGCCCCGAACGCGTGCACAGCCGTGCGCAGCTTCTCGACAAGGTGTGGGGTGACCACGTCTATATCGAGGAGCGCACAGTGGATGTCCACATCCGGCGGCTGCGCCTCGCCCTGCAGCCGCTGGGGTGCTCGGAGATGATCGAGACGGTGCGGGGCAGCGGCTACCGCCTCGCTGGACCAAAGTCGGGCTGACGGCAGGGCGGAATCGATGTCTTCTATCTGGTGGCGGGGATTGATCGCTCCCGCCGCGGTTGCTGCATTTGCCATCCTGATCGGCATGCTCCAAGGCATGACGGGAGCGCTGGTTGTAGTGGCGCTCGGGTCCCTGGCAATCTTGGGATGGCATCTATGGCAGGTGGCCGTGTTGACTCGCTGGGCTGGCGGCGACGTCGATGCTCCTGTTCCCGAGGGACGTGGCGTTTGGACGCTCGCCTATGCGGCCCTGTACCGCCGCGTTCGTTTGCGCTCCGCGCGGCAGCGAGATCTGCGGCTCGCGCTCGATCGCTTTGTTAGCGGCGCCGAAGCGCTCCCCGAGGGGGTCGTTGTGCTCGACCGAAGCGACCGTGTCGAGTGGGCGAATCCTCGCGCCAAGGCGCATCTAGGGCTCGATCTCAAGCATGACGCCGGGACACCCATCGTCAACCTGGTTCGGCAGCCTGCGTTCATCGCGTATCTTTCCGCCGGCGACTTCAGTGAACCTGTCGTAGTTCAGTCGACGCGCGAAGCGGCAACGACGCTGTCGATCCAGGTCGTACCCTTCGGCGTCGAGCAAAAATTGCTGATGAGCCGCGATATCACACGGCTCGAGGCGGTCGCGCGCATGCGGCGCGACTTCATCGCCAACGTTTCGCACGAGCTCAAGACGCCACTCACTGTGCTCGCCGGGTTCATCGAAACACTTACCGATGTCGACTTGGATGAGCGTCAGCGGCAGCGCTGCCTGGCACTGATGCAGGAGCAGGCGAGTAGCATGCAGCGGCTGGTCGCCGACCTGCTTACTCTCTCGGCGCTCGAAAGCGAGCAGAGCCCGGCGCACGAAGCGGAATTCGCGATCGTGCCGTTGCTCCTTGCCGTATCGGCCGATGCCAAGGCGCTGTCCGGCGGCAAGCACGAGATCACGCTGACAATTCGCGACGCGGCGACCGTGCTGGGGAGCCGCGACGAGCTTGCCAGCGCGTTCGGCAATCTTGTCAGCAACGCGGTGCGCTACACGCCCGAAGGGGGGCGCATCGCGCTCGAGTGGCGAGTCACGGCGGAGGGCGGCGAGTTCACCGTTGCCGACAGTGGCATTGGCATAGCGGTGGAACATATCCCGCGACTCACCGAGCGTTTCTATCGCGTCGATCGCAGTCGTTCGCGCGCGACCGGCGGCACTGGGCTCGGCCTCGCCATCGTCAAGCACGTGCTGATCCGCCACCAGGCCGAATTGCTCGTCGACAGCGAGCCGGGGAAGGGCAGCCGCTTCACGGTGCGGCTGCCCCCGAGAAGGGTGAAAGTGGCGGTCGAGGGCGAGCCAGATCGCTCGCCGCCTTCGGTCGATCCAATCGCTACCAGTACTTCATCGCCGCACTGAACAACGCCTTGAGGTCGTCGCGCGACACGTCCTTGGGAGCGTTGCGGATCACCCGCCACTGCGGCTCAGCCCCGGCCGCGAGCGCGTCGACATCTCCGGCGCCGAATCCCAGGTCGCTTAAGCCGTTGGGTATAGCTGCGGCACGCATGAGCTCGATGACCCGTCCTGCAAGCGCTTCCCCTGCATCTCCTGCGTCACCCGGCTTCATTCCGCGCACGTCCGCACCGAGGCTCGCCGCGGCTTGCGCGTGCCGTTCGGGGGAGCACGCGGCGGTGTAGCGCCACACCGACGGATTGTTGAGCACGACCGCCATGCCATGCGGCACCAATGTCTTGCCTTCGGGATAACCGGGAACGTGATAGTTGCGTGCGAGTCCCGACACTGCGTACGAAAGTCCGTGCGGCAAATGACAGCCCGCGGCGTTGAAGGCGATTCCCGCCAGCATCGCCGCGTACATCATCTCGGTGCGAGCTTCCACGTCGTTTTCATCCGAGATCGCGCGCACGACGTATTTGCCGACGCCCTTCAGGGCCTCGGTCGCCAGCCCATCAGAAAAAGGATTGGCGCCTTGGGACACCGGCCGGCTCACCCCGTGCGCCGGATTGAGGCGACGCGGCCACGGGCGCGCCGTGAGCGATTCGAGAGCGTGGCTCATGCAGTCGAAGCCGCTGGCGGCAACGACATTTCTGGGCAACGTGGATGTGACCGTGGGATCGACCAGTGCAACGGTCGGAATCAGTCTTCGCGAGATGATTCCGGTTTTTGCATTGATCTCGGTGAGATTGAATATCGCAATCCCGGTTGTTTCGGAGCCTGTTCCAGATGTCGTGGGACAGGCGATGTGCGGCTTCACCGGACCGGGGACCTTCTGTCCTCCGCCAATGGGCGGATTGACGTAGCTCATGAAATCGGCAGGATAGGTCGCGTAGAGGTTGGCCGCCTTGCAGGTATCGATCACTGAACCGCCACCGACCGATACGTAGCCATCGAACCTGCCTTCTGCGGCAAACGCGGCAGCCGCCTTGAAGGACGCGGTCGTCGGTTCGACCGAAACCTCGTCGTAGGTCTCGACATCGACTTTGGCGGCGGCGAGCGACGAAAGCACAGCGGCGACATGTGGTGAACCCTTGAGCCACCGATCGGTAAACAGCGCGACGCGTTTCAATCCGAGCTCCCGCGCCTGATCTCCAGCCTCGGCAAGGCAGCCCGCACCGAAAGTGAAAGTCGGCATGCCGACGCAGAACGCCTTGTCGCTGGCTTCGGTGAATGCGAAATCGACGTGGCAGCATGGCATGAGCTGACTCCTTGAGGTTCAGGACCCTGTCAAAGGCCCGCGCTCCACTTTAACAACGGCTTTTGCGCGGGACATCACGCTTCGTCATCGCGCAGGATCATCTCCGCCGCCTTTTCCGCGATCATCGTTACCGGCACATTGGTGTTGCCGGAAACGAGGGTTGGCATGATGCTGCAATCGACGACACGCAAGCCGTCCAACCCGTGAACCCGCAGCCTTTCATCGACCACTGCCTGCGGATCGCGGCGTATGTCGCCCATTTTGCACGTCCCCGCAGGATGAAAGATCGTACCGCCCGTGTTCCTCGCGAACTCCAGGAGCTCTGCATCCGATTGAGCGCCCGGCCCGGGTCGGTATTCTCCTTTGACATAGGGGGCGAGGGCGCGTGTTGCGGCAAGCCTGCGCGCCAGTCGAATTCCCTCGACAAGGGTGCGGCAGTCGCCTGGCGTAGACAGATAGTTGGGCTGCATCGCCGGCGGCTCAAGCGGATCGCTTGACTTGATCCGTACGAAACCGCGGGACTCGGGACGAAGCTGGCACACCGAAAAGGTGAAGCCGGAGAAAGCATGGGTCGGCGACCCCGCCATGTCGGAGGAAAGTGTCGCGACATGGAACTGAACGTCCGGCGTTGTCGACTCGGGCTTTGCGCGAGCAAAAATCCCGCCTTGGTTGATGCCTACCGCCATGGGTCCGCCGCGGGTAAAAACATAGTCCAGCCCGATTTTCAGCGTTCGCCACCAGCTCGCGAGGTCGTCGTTGGTGGTTATCGGCCTGGTGCAGTGAAGAATCACCCGGGCTTGCAGATGATCCTGCAGGTTCTCGCCCACGCCGGGCAGCTCATGCACGAGCGGAATCGCGTGAGAGCTAAGCAGATGAACCGGACCTACGCCGGAGAGCTGGAGCAGTTGCGGACTCTGCAGTGCGCCGGCACAGAGCAGGACCGCTTTGCGTGCGCCGGCGGTCGTATCGACGCCGTTGCGCCGGAAGACGACGCCGCTGGCCCGCTTGCCGTCGAAGGTGACTCGCGTGACATGCGCCTCGGTTTCGACCCGAAGGTTGGCGCGATGGCGAGCCGGCTTCAAGTACGCAGTCGCGGAGCTGCAACGCCAGCCGCGTCGAGTCGCCAGATGGTAGTAGCCCACGCCCTCCTGCCTGGCGCCGTTGAAATCGTCGTTGCGCGTAATCCCGAGTTCCATCGCGGCGGCGATGACCGCTTCGATCAACTCGTGCTTGCGAGGGATGACCGAGCACCAGAGCGGACCGTCATGGCCATGGTAGTCGGGATCACCGTCCTCGGCGTGCTCGAGGTGCTTGAAGTAAGGCAAGACCTCGGCGTAGCTCCACCCGGCATTGCCCTCGGCGGCCCATTGGTCGTAGTCCTGCGGCTGGCCGCGGATGGAGATGAGACCATTGATCGAGCTTGATCCGCCCAGCGTTTTGCCGCGCGGCCAATAGATCCTGCGGCCGTTCATCGAGGGTTCGGGCTCGGTATAGAAACGCCAATTGAGCCGCGGGTGAAACATGGTCTTGGCGTAACCGATCGGAACGTGAATCCATGGATAACGGTCAGCGGGGCCAGCCTCGATCAGCAGCACCGACGATCGGCCATCGGAAGCGAGCCGGTTCGCCAGTACGCAGCCCGCAGTTCCGGCGCCGACGATGACGTAGTCATGAGTCATGAAGGGCATTCTACCCAGCCGTATTTGCCCGTCCTGACCGGCCGAAATCGCCTATAAAATCGCTTGGTTTGACACTCGGGAACGGAAATTGCTAAACTATGCGGTTTCGTCGGAGGGGTTCCCGAGCGGTCAAAGGGAGCAGACTGTAAATCTGCCGGCTCTGCCTTCGAAGGTTCGAATCCTTCCCCCTCCACCAGCTCAGAAGCGGCAAATGCCCAGGGAAACGATCGCTGCAAAGAGTGTGAGCTGACTGGTGGAGGTGCCTTCGAACGTAACGCGCGGGTGTAGCTCAATGGTAGAGCAGAAGCCTTCCAAGCTTACGACGAGGGTTCGATTCCCTTCACCCGCTCCACGACGCGGTGTTAACGCCATAGACGGCTCGGATTATCGACTTAACGCGCCCAAGTAGCTCAGTGGTAGAGCACTCCCTTGGTAAGGGAGAGGTCGCGCGTTCAATCCGCGCCTTGGGCACCATGGACGGTACGGCGCAGCAAAAGAGAACGTAAGGAGTATAGGAAATGGCCAAGAGCAAATTTCAGCGGACGAAGCCGCACGTGAATGTGGGGACGATCGGTCACGTGGACCATGGGAAGACGACGCTGACGGCGGCGCTGACACTGGTGTTATCGAAGAAGTACGGTGGGGAGGTGAGGGCGTA
>DATFSE010000016.1:0-210522 GCA_035262745.1 Casimicrobiaceae bacterium
AGCATACATTCGTGGGTGGGCCGAGAAGTATAAGGATCAGGGACTGGTGGTGATCGGCGTGCACACCCCCGAGTTCGGATTCGAGAAGAACGTCGACAACATCCGCCCGGCGCTCAAGATGTTCCGCATCGACTATCCCGTAGCGGTCGACAGCGACTACGCGATATGGAATGCATTCGGCAACCGCTATTGGCCAGCCGTGTATGTCGCCGATGCGAGCGGCAAGATCCGCTATCACCAATTTGGCGAGGGCGAGTACGAGCGTACGGAAGCGGTCATTCAGCAGCTGCTGCGCGAAGCCGGATATTCCGGCATGGGCAACGACGCCGTCCAAGTGGATGCGCGCGGCTCCGAAGTTGCGGCGGACTGGGACGATCTCCGATCACAGGAAAATTATCTCGGTCGCGACCAGGCGCAGGGCTTTGCATCTGCAGGAAGCGCGCTGATCGGCAAGAGCCGGACCTACACTCCCCCGCCGTCGCTCAGACTCAATCAATGGGCGCTCAGCGGCGATTGGACCGTGAACCCCGGTGCCGTGGTGCTCGACAAAGCCAACGGGCGCGTCGTCTACCGGTTTCACGCCCGTGACCTGCATCTGGTCATGGGACCGTCGTCTCGCGGATCAGCGATACGCTTCCGCGTCCTGCTCGATGGGCGCCCGCCGGGCAGCGCTCATGGGACCGACGTCGATGAGCAGGGTAACGGCACTGTCACGGAACCGCGCATGTACCAGCTCATCCGCCAACCGAAGCCCATCACGGATCGGGTGTTCGAGATCGAGTTTCTCGATCCCGGTGTGGAGGCGTACGTCTTTACGTTCGGATGAAGCGACACATTCAAACACCGCGAGGACACGCACAACGAGAGAGGCAGCCATGACCTACCGACTCAAGATCAACGGAACCGTGCGCAGCGTCGACGTCGACGAGGACACGCCTCTGCTGTGGGTGGTGCGCGACGTGCTAGGGATGACCGGCACGAAGTTCGGATGCGGCAGAGCTCTTTGCGGCGCGTGCACCGTGCACATCGACGGCGCACCGGTACGCTCCTGCATCACCGCCATTTCCACCGTCGGCGACAAGGCCGTCACCACGATCGAAGCGATTGGCAAGACGCGCCATGGGCAGGCCGTGCAGCAGGCGTGGGTCGAAGTCGAGGTTCCGCAGTGCGGCTACTGCCAGTCGGGCCAGATCATGACGGCATCGGCACTGCTGGCCCAAAACCCCCGTCCGAGCGACGCCGACATCGACGCGGCGATGTCCGGAAACATCTGCCGCTGCGGCACCTATATTCGCATTCGCGAAGCGATCAAGCGCGCCGCGCAGGCGAACGGGAAGGGAGCGTGACCATGATCCGCAATCCTGTTTTTCGAGCGACCGGATCGGCTCCGATCACCGATTTGTCCCGCCGCAGGTTCCTGCAGGCCGGAGCGGCTGTCGGTGGAGGCTTCTTGCTGAGCTTCACCCTGCCCTTCGCGGCAAGCGAGGCCGAGGCGGCAGATACAGCCGCCTTCGCGCCCAATGCATTCATCCGCATCGGTCGCGACGGGAAGGTCGTCCTGATCATCCCCTATGTCGAGATGGGGCAAGGCACCTACACCTCGATCCCGATGCTGATCGCCGAAGAGCTGGAGGTGGACCTCTCACAGGTGGGCCTCGAGCACGCTCCGCCCAACGAAAAACTCTACGGCAATCCATTGCTCGGCGGCGTACAGGAGACGGGCAACTCGAACGCGGTGCGCGCATCTTGGCAGCCGTTGCGGGAAGCCGGGGCGACGGCGCGAACGATGCTGATTGCCGCCGCGGCCAAGAGGTGGAATGTCGATCCTGGTACCTGCCGTGCGCAAAAGGGCGTAGTGCTCCACGAGTCGACGGGCAAGACCGCGCGATACGGCGAGCTCTCGGCCGATGCGGCGCGCATGCCCGTGCCGGACAAGGTGACGCTCAAGCGACCCGAGGATTTCAAGCTCATCGGCACGCCCGCCAAGCGGCTGGATACGCCGGGGAAGCTCAACGGCACGGCCGTCTACGGCATCGATGTTCGCCCGCCAGGCGTGAAGATCGCGACACTCGCGCAGTCGCCCGTCTTCGGCGGTCGCGTGAAGAGCATCGACGACAAGGCCGCGAAGGCCGTCAAGGGTGTGCGGCAGATCGTGCGGCTGGACGACGCCGTCGCCGTCGTGGCCGACCACATGGGCGCCGCCAAGAAGGGCCTCGCCGCGCTCAAGATCGAATGGGACGACGGACCACACGCTGCGCTCACGACCGAAGACGTCGCACGCGAGCTTGAGCAGGCCACGCTCAAGCCAGGAGCGGTTGCACAGAACATCGGTGATGTCGACAAGGCGATGGCTGGCGCGGCGACCAGGGTCGAGGCGACCTATCAGGTTCCATTCCTAGCACACACGACGATGGAGCCGATGAATTGCACGGTTCATGTCCGCAAGGATAGCTGTGAAATCTGGGTTGGCACGCAGGCGATAGCGCGCGTACAGGCGTTCGCGGCCAAAGTCGCCGGCGTGCCGGTGGACAAGGTCGTCGTTCATAACCATCTCATCGGCGGCGGCTTCGGCCGGCGGCTGGAGGCCGACGCGACGTCGCGCGCCGTGGAGATCGCGCGGCATGTCGACGGCCCGGTGAAAGTCGTGTGGACGCGCGAGGAAGATATCCAGCACGACATGTATCGGCCTTACTGGTTCGATCGAATCTCCGCCGGGCTCGATGCGAAGGGCATGACCGTCGCCTGGAACAATCGTTTTGCCGGCTCCTCGGTCCTTGCGCGACATCTGCCCCCTACGTTCAACAAGGGGCTCGATCCCGATAGCACCGAAGGGGCGATCGACCTTGTCTATGGCTTCCCTAACCTGCACGTCGAGTATGTGCGGGTGGAGCCTCCCGGGATTCCAACGGGGTTCTGGCGCAGCGTCGGGCCATCGCACAATGTGTTCGTGACGGAAAGCTTCGTCGACGAACTGGCGGCGGCGGCGAAGCAGGACCCGGTCGCGTATCGGCTCTCCCTGCTCGACAAGACGCCGCGCGCCAAGGCGGTGCTTCAGCTTGCGGCGGACAAGGCCGGATGGGGACAGCCGTTGCCCGATCGATCCGGCCGAGGCGTCTCACTCCAGTTCGTCTTCGCCAGCTATATGGCGCACGTCGCTGAAGTCGACGTCGACAAGGACGGCGCGGTTCGCGTGCGACGGGTGGTCTGCGCGGTCGATTGCGGGATCCCCGTCAATCCGGACACGATCCGGGCGCAGATACAGAGCGCGGTCATGTTCGGAGTTACAGCGGCGCTGTATGGCGAGATCACGCTCAAGGAGGGCCGTGTGCAGCAGAGCAATTTCCACGACTATCCGGCCCTACGCATGAACGAGGCGCCGGCGGTGGAAGTGCACATCGTTCAAAGCCGCGAGCCACCGGGCGGCATGGGCGAAGCCGGAACTTCGTGCGTCGTTCCCGCGGTGACCAATGCGATCTTCGCGGCGACGGGCAAGCGTCTGCGAAAGCTGCCGGTCGACGCGACAGCATTGAAGCGGGCCTAAGTCAAGGACCTAACTCTGCCGGAAAGGATCAGCCATGAAGACCAAGAGCAAGCTGGCTTTGGGGATTGTTTCGATATCGCTCGCTCTCGTGGGTGGCACGGCGATTTCCGCGCAGGACAAATACACTGTGAAAGTCCCCGGTGGGCTCGCGTTCTCCGAGTTCAGGGGATACGAAACCTGGGAGGTTGTCTCGGTCAGCCTGGACGGAGACCTGCTTGCGACGATCCTCGCCAATCCGGTGATGATCGACGCCTACAAGGCCGGTGTTCCCGCTAACGGCAAGCCTGTCCCCGACGGCGCCAAGATGGCGAAGATCCATTGGAGTCCGAAAAAATTGGAGACGTTTCCGGCAGCGATGGTGCCGGGCACTCTGCATGACATCGACTTTATGGTGAAGGACAGCAAGAGGTTCGCGGACAGCGGCGGATGGGGATATGCCGTGTTCGACTATGACGCCAAGTCCGACACGTTCACGCCCGGCACCTCGGCTGACAACCCGCCGCAGGGGAACGACGCCAAATGCGGGTTCGCCTGCCACACGATAGTGAAGACAAGAGATTACGTCTTCACGGACTTCGGGAAGCGTTGAAACGCTACGAGTCCAATGCGCGATCGTGTGCGGTCAACGCACCGTCTCTACGCTCGCAGTGAATACGTATCCTGCCCCACGCTCGGTGCGGATAAGCTGCGTTCCCGTGCCCTTCGGTTCGATCTTGCGGCGCAGGCGACCCACCTGCACATCAACCGAGCGGTCGTAGACCTCGTCGTCGTGAAGTCGTGACAACTCGAGCAATTGCTCTCGCGAAAGCACACGCCGCGGCGCTGCGAGAAAGGCCACGAGCAGGTTGAACTCGCTGTTGGTGGTGGGAATCGTTTCTCCATCGGGCGACTTGAGCCGGCGCAACCGGACATTGAGCTCCCAGCCAGCAAAGCGATACGCCCGAATCTTCGACAGCCCGTCGGCAACGGTTTCGCGAGCTCGGGTGCGCCGGAGCACCGCGCGAATCCGCGCCAGAAGCTCGCGCGGCGAAAACGGCTTGGTGAGGTAATCGTCTGCCACCAGCTCCAACCCCATCACGCGGTCCGCCTCGTCCCTGCGACCGGTCAGGATGATGATCGGAATGTCCGATTCCGCGCGAAGATTACGTGCGATCTGCATCCCGTCCTCGCCTTTGAGCTTGAGATCGACGATCACCAGATCGATCGTATGTCGTGCCATGACATCGGCGATCTCCTTCCCGCTTTCAATGGCCGTGACCTGGATCTCGTTATCGGTCAAGTAGTCGGCAATCATCTGCCGAACGGACGGGTCATCGTCGAGCGCAAGGACGTGAACGGACTCTGCAGTCGCTTCCGGCGAAGCCATGATCGGGCAGGTTTCGGGGGATCGAGGCAGCATTGTGCTACGACACTCGTCGATCGGGGCAACCGGAATTTGTCACTCCGGGCCGGCTTTGTGTCAGTTGTCACGTGGGATTGGGGGACAGGCATATTCCCGTATCACCGTGCGGTTCGAATTGGAGGTCATCATCGTCCCATGAGGGCGCTCGAGCCCTCCCCGCGTTCGAGAACCGCCAGTGGCTTCAGCTTTTTACATTGCCATCGTGGAACCGGACGAGCTCATTCGAGAGCTCCTCGAGCGCTGGCTGCGCGAGGCCGGCTACGAGGTGATTCCGACGGCGAGAGACCATCCTTCGGGCATGGACATACCGCACCTCGTCATCGCCGACATTTCCGATCCGGTCAGTGCCGGAGATACCATAGAGGCATTGCAATCCTCTTACGCCGCGCCGATCCTGGCGCTTTCCGCCCGCTTCCGACGCGGCCTCGGCGGCTCAAGCGAGCCGGCTCAGAGATTACGCGTAGGCAAGGTGCTGCCGAAACCATTCACCCGTGAAGAATTGCTCTCTGCCGTCCGCGAGTCGCTGAAGGAAGCTTGATCGACCGAGGTCGGGGCGCCGGCGACACCTGCCAGATGCGTGAAGCCGTGGGTACATTCCTTTAAAGCTATCGAAGGCGCGCAATGATCGAGCCCTTTCGGTTTTCTCCTTCCAGGCTGGCGCTCTCCTACGTCGCATTGAGCGTCGTGGTGCTCGCCTTGTTTGCGATCCCGCTCTGGTATGCGTGGAGCGTCAATCTCACGACCTTCAAGGAATACGTTCACGCCGATGACGTCGATCGGATGGTGGAATTGTTCCAACGCGAAGGCGCGTCGGGGTTAACCAAGGCGATCGAATCGCAGGCCGCAAGCTATCCGCCAGACCAGGTGGTCGTGCTCGCGGACGCTTCAAAATCCCGAGTCGCCGGGAACCTGCCGGCGTGGCCAGCGACCGTTCCGGAGCTGCCCGGTACCTACGGCTTGGTCATCGATCTGGCCGGCTCGTCCATGCGGGTTGTCGCGTCCCACGTGGCGCTGCCGGGCGGGTACCACCTTCTTCTCGGGCGTGAAAGCGCTCGCTTCCAGTCGCTGGTCGACTACTTCTGGTTCGGTATCGCTGCCGCCATGGCGATCATTCTGACGCTCGGGGCCGTTATCGGCTGGCTTGTGCGCCGAGCGCTTCTGTTCGAAGTGCAGGAGCTGAGCAACACGGCGAGGGCCATTGCCGAAGGCAATCGTTCGCTCCGCCTGACAACGCACCGCAGTTCGAGCGCGCTTTCCGCTCTCGCACGCACCGTCAACGGCATGCTCAAACAACTTTCACGGCAAAACGAGCAATTGGCGGACGAAATCGCCATTCGCGGCCGTGCGGAAGAGGCTCTGCAGCAGACGCATCAGCACCTGGAGCGATTGGTAGCGCAGCGAACAGAGGAGCTGCGGCAGACCAATCAGTCGCTTCAACGGAGCGAAGCGTACCTCGCTGAAGCGCAGCAACTCGCCGGCGTCGGAAGCTTCGGAATCAAGATCGATAGCCGCGAGCTTGTGTGCTCGGAAGAGACGATGCGGATTGCAGCGTTCGAGCCGGGAACCGAGCCTACGCTCGAGGATGCGTTGCAGCGCGTCCATCCGGAAGATCGCCCACGCATCGAGGCGACGCTCGAGCACGTGCTGCGCGATCGATCTTTGCTGGAATACGAGCATCGCCTGCTGCTGCCCGACGGATCGATCAGGCATGTGCATGTCGTCGCGCGCACGATTCAGGACGCTGCGGGCAGAGCCGAGTTCGTCGGCGCGGTCGTCGACATCACGGAGCAGAAGAAAGCTCAGGATGCCCTGCGCGCGGCGAAGGCGCGCTTCGAAGGCATCGTGGAGATTGCCGAGGACGCCATCATTTCGGTGGATTCGAGCCAGCGTGTCGTGCTGTTCAACCGCGGCGCGGAGAAAGTGTTTGGCTACGACTCGCAGGAGATCGTCGGCCGGTCGCTTGATCTCCTGGTGCCGCCGCGCTTCATGGATGTTCACAGGGGACATCTCGAAGCGTTTGCCCGATCGCCCGACATCGCCCGCATCATGGGTCAGCGTCGCGAGGTGTTCGGGGTTCGCAAGGACGGGCGCGAGTTTCCTGCGGAGGCTTCGATTTCCAAGCTCGACCTTGGGGGCGAACTTGTATTCACCGTGATATTGCGCGACATAAGCGAGCGCAAAAACGCGGAGGAAGAACTGCTGCGGCAGAGAACATATCTCGACGAGCTGTTCGAGATCGCGCCCGACGCGGTCGTGCTGTCGTCGCTGAAGCAACCTCAGATCCTCCGCGTCAACAGAGAATTCACGCGGATGTTCGGTTATACGGCGGAAGAAGCGCTGGGCCAGCGTCTGCTCCACTTGATCGCCCCGCCCGAGCTGCAACCGCTCAACCTCTCGGAGGATCCGGATTTGGCCTCCGGACGGAAGGTTGAACGTGAGGTCATCCGGCAACGCAAGGACGGAACACAGTTCTACGCGCATATCACGGCAAAGCGTGTTCAGTTGCAGGACGATGAGGATGCGGCTTATCTCATCTACAGAGACATCACCGAGCGCAAACGTGCCGAAGCGCTGCTTGCGGGAGAAAAGCGGCTGCTCGAGATGATCGCCAAGGGCGGTCCTCTCACGAATGCTCTCGACGCTCTGTGCCGTCTGGCCGAAGACGTTGACGGCGACTCGCTGGTTTCGATCCTGCTGCTCGATTCCAACCGGGAACGCTTCCGTCACGGCGCCGCGCCCAGTCTCCCGCCGAGTTACATCGAAATGCTCGATGGCCGCTCAGTGAGCCTCGGGTTTGGTCCCTGCGCAGCTGCGGCACATCGTGCAGAGCAAGTCATTGCGGCGGACATCACGACAGACCAGCGCTGGCCGTCGGAATATCGCTCCCTCGCACTGGCACACGGACTGCGGGCATGCTGGTCGACCCCGGTGATGTCCTCGGAAGGAAGTTTGCTGGGAACCTTCGCAATCTATTGGCGGGAAGCGCGAAGTCCCACGCCGGAACAACGAAGCCGAATCGAGCAGCTTTCGCACCTTGCCAGCATCGCGATCGAACGCGCCGAGGCCATGGACGCGCTGCGCCTTTCGGAGCAGCGGTACGCCCTCGCCATGGAAGCCACTGGCGATGGCCATTGGGATTGGGATATCCTCAGCGACAAGATCTACGTCTCTCCTCTGCTTCTGGAGATGTGCGGAGTGCCGGCCCATACCACCTTCGTCAGGCGGTCCGAATGGTTCGACCGATTTCCGTTCTATCCGGGCGAAGGTGCGAGATACACCCAAGCGGTTGAGGATCATTTCGCCGGCAAGACCGAGCGCCTCGATATCGACATTCGAATCGTCCCGCGCGGCGAAACGCGCTGGGTGCATCTGACCGGCCGCTGCTCGCGCGACGCTTCTGGGAACCCGATCCGCTGGGCGGGCTCGGTGACCGATATCACCACGCGCAAGCGTGTCGCCGAAGAACTCCGCGCACGTCAGGACATGCTCGATCTTGCGCAAAAGGCCGCGCACGCGGTGGCCTTCGAGTGGCGGGTCGGCGCCGGCGAAGGCGAGAATCGCTGGTCGCCGGATCTCGAAGCCATGTATGGACTCGCCCCGGGCTCATATAACGGGACCTACGAGGCTTGGAAGAAGCTCGTCTATCCGGAAGACTGGCCGAAGGTGCGGGCGGCCATCGACAAAGCGCAGCAAACGGGCGATGTCGCCGCCGAATACCGGGTGGTGCACCCTGGCGGTGCAGTCCGCTGGCTCCAGGCCAAGGGACGAATGTTCTTCGGGGACGGCAAGCCGACGCGGGTGGTTGGGTTCATGCTCGACGTTACCGATCGCCATCTCGCTCAGGAAGAGCTGCAGCGGATGGAGCGCGAGCTGCGGCAGGCCCAGCGACTCGAGGCGATGGGCACGCTCGCGGGGGGCATCGCCCACGACTTCAACAATCTGCTCGGCGCGATCCTGGGTTACGGGGAGATGGCGCTGCGCGATGTTCCCGAGGGAAGCCGGCTTCGCCGCGACGTGGAAAGCATCATGATCGCCGGCGAGCGTGGCCGCGCTCTGGTCGATCGCATCCTTGCTTTCAGCCGCAGCGGCGTCGGCGAACGGGTCGCAGTACATGTCGAGGAAGTCGTGCGTGAGACGCTGTCGCTGTTTACGGCAAAGCTGCCGCGCGGCATCGTCGTCGAGCAATGGCTGGACGCGGGTGGCGCCGCCGTCATGGGAGACCCGACGCAGATACACCAGGTACTGATGAACCTGCTGATGAACGCCGTGCACGCCATGCCTTCGAATGGCACCTTGCGCGTGTCGCTCAACCGCGTTCGCATCCGTGCTGCACGCGCCGCAACGGCAGGGCTCATTGCAGCCCGTGACTACGTGACATTAGACGTCGCTGACACAGGCACGGGCATGGCTCCGGAGATCCTGGAGAAGATCTTCGACCCGTTCTTCACGACCAAGGAAGTCGGGGTCGGAAGCGGCCTCGGCCTCTCACTGGTCCATGGGATCGTCACCGGCCTCGGCGGAGCGATCGATGTTGCGACTACCGCCGGCCGTGGAAGCACATTCAAAGTGTATCTGCCCTTCGCCGCCGACATTGCCACCCTGAGAACGACGCGAAAACCCGCCGAGCCCGCCACGCAACGCGGTAGTCTTCAGCGGGTCATGGTGGTGGATGACGAGGATCCCCTCGTCAGGCTCACCGCCGAAACGTTGACCGCTCTCGGATACACTGCGGTCGGATTCACCTCCGGCGCTTCGGCGCTCGAGGAATTCCTTGCCAGCCCCAAGGCGTTCGACGCAGTCATCACCGACGAAAGCATGCCCGGCCTGTCGGGATCCGAGTTGATTCGCAAGATGCGGGCGATCACGCCGACGATGCCCATCCTGCTGGTGAGCGGTTATCTGAGCACCGTGGTCGTCGAGCGCGCCCGTGAAGCTGGTGCGAGCGAAGTCCTCAAAAAGCCGCTATCGGCGAGCCAACTCGCGAGCGCCCTCGATCGTGTGTTGCACGCCTCACGGTCTCGGAACACCGGTGACGCGGTTCCCTCCTCGCTGCGCAAGACCAACGGCCGGCGACGAGCGTCGGCATCGCGGTCGCGCGCTTCGGGGCAATGATGTTGCATCGGCAATCCGAGTTTGTCGACTGACACAAAGGCTCGTCGCTCGGACATTTGACGGACGTGCGACCGGCGGAGCATGGCTGCTGTCGCCTTTTTCGACCGAATGTCGTGAGGAGCAGCCATGATCCTTGGAATGTCGACTTCAACGTTCACGCTGTTGCACGTCGTTCTGAGCCTGATCGGCATCGCAGCCGGATTCATCGTTGTTGCCGGCATGCTCGCCTCGAGGAAGCTCGACGGGTGGACGGGTCTCTTCCTTCTCACCACCATACTGACGAGCGTGACCGGCTACTTCTTTCCTGTTGATCGGGTGTTGCCGTCGCACATTGTCGGTGCGCTGTCGCTCGCCGTTCTGGTGATTGCGGTGCTAGCGTTTTATCGCTATCGGTTACAAGGGTCGTGGCGCTGGATCTACGTCGTGACCGCCCTTGTGGCGCTCTACTTGAACGTGTTCGTCGGTGTCGTCCAGGCGTTCCAGAAAATACCGTTGCTGAATTCGCTGGCGCCGCAAGGATCCGAGCCGCCGTTCATCATTGCTCAGGTGATCGTGCTGGTGGCGTTGATCGCCATCGGAGTCGTGGCGCTGAGATCGTTCCATCCCGGGACGCAGGCTCCAGAGCTGCGTGCTGTCAAGACTTGACCATGCGCGTGAACCACGACCGCTGATTTCCGCTTTGCTTCTGGGCATCGCCCTCAACACTTCAATCCACCTGACATCCAAAGGACCAGCCATCATGAACGACAAAGCTGCTACGTCTCGCCGCAGCGCCAAGCTGCATACGCCCACCAGCCTCGGGGCGAAAGCGACGGCCGACATCGCTGGCGCGCTCAACGCGTTGCTGGCTGATTTCTTCGCGCTCTACATGAAGACCAAGAACTTCCACTGGCACGTCTCGGGTCCCCATTTCCGCGACTACCACCTCCTCCTCGACGAGCACGCCGACCAGATCTACGCCACCACCGATCCGATCGCGGAGCGCGTACGCAAGCTCGGAGGGAACACGTTGCGCTCGATCGGCCACATCGCGCGCCTGCAACGCGTGTCCGACAACGATGCCGATTATGTTACGCCGCTCGACATGCTTGCCGAGCTGCGTGAGGACAACTCCAGGCTGACTGATCGCATGCGCGAGACGCACAACGTGTGCGATGAACATGGCGATGTAGCAACGGCAAGCCTTCTGGAGGTCTGGATCGACGAAGCGGAACGGCGCACCTGGTTCCTTTTCGAGGCGACCCGGGCGGGCGAAGCGCCCGGCCGTTGATCGAGCACTGCATGCTGAGCATACGAAAGTCGGCCGATCGCGGCATCGCCAACCTGGGCTGGCTTCACAGCCGCCACAGCTTTTCCTTTGCCGACTACTACGATCCGCAACACATGGGCTTCGGCCCTTTGCGCGTCATCAACGAAGACACGGTGCGTCCCGGGCAGGGGTTCGGCACCCACGGACACCGGGACATGGAAATCATCTCCTACGTCCTGGAAGGCGCACTCGAGCACAAGGACAGCATCGGCACCGGATCTGTGATTCGTCCGGGGGACGTGCAGGTGATGTCGGCGGGTACTGGCATCCGCCACAGCGAATTCAATCACTCCAAGACCGAGCCGGTCCATTTTCTCCAGATCTGGATCGTCCCGGACCGCGACGGCATTACGCCCCGCTACGACCAGAAAACCTTTCCCGATGCGGAAAAGCGCGGACAGTTGCGCCTGGTGGGTTCGTCAGACGGCCACGATGGCTCGATCGTGATCCACCAGGATGTCGAATTGTTTGCCGGCATCCTCGATGCGGGCGAGCAGGCGGCGCACGCTTTCAAGAAGGGGCGCAAGGGCTGGCTGCAGGTGATTCGCGGCTCAGTGGAAGCGAACAAGCAGCGCTTTCAAGCCGGCGATGGCGCTGCGATTGAAGACGAGCTCAACCTCACTCTGAATTCACAGGCCGATCACACCGAGGTTCTGGTGTTCGATCTGCCGTAGCTTTGTCCACGTCATCGCCGTGCCCAACTTACGAGGACCCGTCATGCGGCGCACTTGGTTGACGCTGCTCTCTTCGCCTCTGATCGTACTTGTCTTGATCACTCTGACGATCGCCACCAAGTCGTCGTTCGCCGCCGACTTCGGGCTCGGATTCAAAAAGCAGTCGATTCCGGTCGACGGCGGCACCGTGAGCGTCAACGTAGGTGGCAATGGTCCGGCCGTGCTTCTTCTGCACGGTTATGCCGAGTCGTCGCGGATGTGGAAGCCGTTGGCCAAGGTGCTCGCGCCGAGCTTCACCGTGATCGCGCCCGATCTTCCCGGCATCGGCAATTCATCGATACCGAAGACGGGATTGGACATGAAGACATCGGCCGAGCGGATCCACTCCGCTGTCAATTCGCTCGGCCACCGCCAGGTGCGCGTTGTTGGTCACGACATCGGGCTGATGGTCGCCTATGCCTACGCGACGATGTACCCGCAGGAAGTCGAGAAACTTGCGCTCATGGACGCCTTCCTGCCAGGGGTCGGCGATTGGCACGCGGTGTATGACAATCCCGCCATCTGGCACTTCCGCTTCTACGGTCCGACCCCGGAAGCGCTGGTCAAAGGACGCGAGCGCATTTACTTCGAGCACTTCTGGAACGATTTCGCCGCCGACAAGACGCGCTCGATTCCCGAGGCGGATCGGCGTGCCTACACGATGGAATACGCGCGACCCGGTCGCATGGCAGCCGGATTCGCCTATTTCGCGTCGTTCCCGAAAACGGCCACCGATTTTGCGGAATTGTCGAAAACCCAGCTCGCGATCCCGGTGCTTTCCATCGGTGGCGCCAAGGCCAACGGAATCGCACTCGGTGAGCAGGTCAAGCTGGTCGCGCCGAATGCGAAGGTCATCGTTCTCGAAAACACGGGCCACTGGATCATGGAAGAGCGCCCAAAGGAGACCATGGACGCGCTGGTCGGCTTCCTTCGCTGACGGGCGCGCTTTTCGTAGCGGCTGTCGGGGCCGCCAGTCCGGAGTGATGTCATGTCTTCCCATTGCAGCCATCTCGCTTTTGTAGTGACCGATACTCCAAACACTGCCGGGTGCGAGGAGTGCCTGGCCATGGGAGATACCTGGGAGCACCTACGCCTTTGCCGAACCTGCGGCCATGTCGGCTGTTGCGACGATTCCAAGAACAAGCATGCGACCAAGCACTTTCACTCGACGCAGCATCCGATCATCACCTCGCTCGAGCCGGGGGAGGACTGGAGCTGGTGTTATGTCGACGAGTTAGTGATGGAGCTTGGATGACATTTGACACAGTATCCGGGCGGCAATGACAAAGATCCGTCATGCGCTGCGGAGACAATTCATCACTTCACAATTTCTGATTCACAACCGCCGGCATTGAACGCCGGCGCATTTCGGAGCGTCGCGAGAGCGCACGAGAGGCGAGCCTCCAGCTCCTCCAACTTAAGCAAAGGAGAGGATGTCATGAGCACCATCACCACCAAAGACGGCACCCAGATCTACTACAGGGACTGGGGCACCGGGCAACCCATCGTCTTCAGCCACGGCTGGCCGCTTTCGGGCGACGCCTTTGAGGACCAGATGTTCTATCTCGCCGCGCGCGGCTATCGATGTATCGCCCACGACCGCCGTGGCCATGGCCGGTCGAGCCAGCCTTGGAATGGCAATGATCTCGACACCTACGCCGATGATCTGGCGGAACTGGTCGAAAAGCTCGATCTCAAGCAAGCGATCCACGTCGGTCACTCTACCGGCGGTGGTGAAGTTGCGCGTTACCTCGGCCGCCACGGGACCCAGCGGGTCGCCAAGGCGGTTCTGATCGGTGCCATCCCACCAGTAATGGTGAAAGGTCCAAGTAATCCCGGAGGTACACCGATCGAAGTGTTCGACCAGCTCCGCGCCTCGGTGCAAGCCGATCGCTCGCAATTCTGGAAGGACCTGAGCCTTCCCTTCTACAGTTACAACCGGCCGGGGGCGAAGGTCTCCGAAGGGGTGCGCGAATCGTTCTGGCTCCAGGGAATGATGTGCGGCTTCCCCGGTTCCTACTTCTGCATCAAGGCGTTCTCCGAGACTGACCTAACTGAGGATCTCAAGCGCATCGATGTGCCCACGCTGGTGCTGCACGGCGACGATGATCAGATCGTGCCGATCGCCGACTCCGCGCTGCTCTCTTCCAAGATCGTCAAGAACGCCAAGCTCGTCGTCTACAAGGGTGCGCCCCACGGCATGTGCACGACGCTCAAGGACAGAGTCAACGAGGAACTGCACGGATTCATCAAGGCGTAGGACGATTCGGGTGACGTTGAAAGAAGCGTCCTGTGAACGGACCAACTACCACCCTGGTGAGTCGCGCGTCGCCGTCCTGGCGGACCATCGGCTCGCACGGCGTCGCGCTCACTATCGGTCTGGCCATCGCGCTCTCTCTCGACCCTCTTGCGAAGATCTCGAGCTCCCTAAGCGCCGCTGCTCGCACGGGCGACGATTTCCACCGTTCGCTGCAAGCGGTGATGGTGGAGATGAGTACCGCGATGTGCATCGCTCCCAGCGAAGACGCCGACCGCGACTTTGCGCGGTCGATGATTCCGCATCACCGCGGCGCGGTGGAGATGGCGCGGCTGGAGCTCGCTCACGGCCGCGATGAGCGGCTGCGGCGGCTGGCGCAAGGAATCATCGTGGAGCAGTCGCAGGAGATCGCGCTCATGCAGAGCATTCTCGCAGGGCCTGATCTTCCGCGCACGGTCGCTCGCAATCCCTAGGGGGGCGCAAGACATGCCCACACTCAAGGCTACATTCGGATTGGCGATTGCGTTGCTCGTCGCCATGCCGCTCCCGGCGAATGCGGGTCAAGCTCCCGCTGCCGCCGCGGCGCCGGACATACCGATCAGCTCACGCGATCGGGTCTACCTCGGCGAGCAGTTCTCCAACACGATTTCAGTGGTCGACCCGGCCAGCAATACATTCGTCGGGGCGATCCATCTGGGTGATCCCCTGCCCGGCAACATGAGCCCGCTCTATCGCGGTCAGTTGCTGGTGCACGGACTGGGCTTTTCGCCCGATCACCATACTCTTGTCGCAGTGTCGATCGGATCGAACTCGGTGAGCTTCGTCGACACCACCACCAACGCAGTGAAGCACATCACCTACGTCGGCCGTTCGCCGCACGAGGCGTTCTTCACGCCCGACGGGCGCGAGGTGTGGGTGAGCGTGCGCGGCGAGAACTACATCGCCGTGCTCGACGCGAAGCGCTACAGCGAGATCGCACGCATTCCCGTAGCCAACGGTCCAGGCATGGTCATCTTCTCTCCGGACGGCCGTTATGGCTACATCTGCTCGAGCTTCTCGCCGCAGACGTTGGTGATCGACGCGCGCACCCGTCACGTCGCAGGCCGTGTGGTGCAGCCCTCGCCGTTCTGCCCGAACATCGCCGCCGCGCCGCGCGGAGACCAGGTCTGGTTCACACTCAAGGACGTGGGCAAGGTAGTCGCGTTCAACGCCAAGCCGCCGTTCAACGTGCTGCGCGAAATCGATACCGGGCCTCTTACCAACCACGTCAATTTTGCGGTCACCCGCGAAGGGCAGCTCGCGTACGTGACTGTCGGCGGATTGAATCAAGTGCAGGTATTCCGTACGGACACCTTCGAGCGCATCGCGACCATACCCACCGGTCCGCTTCCACACGGCATCTGGCCCTCGGGTGATGGCACACGCATGTATGTCGGCATCGAGAACGGCAACTCGGTCAGTGCGATCGATACCGGGCTCCAGCGGGTAGTAGCAACGATCTCGACCGGCGAAGCCGCGCAGGCAGTGGTCTATGTGCCGAATGCCGTACCGCAGGGCAATGGACACAGCAATCTTATGCCCCTCGGTGCCGCCGCGACAGCGACGCACCTCGAGCTTGGGCCAGTCGGTGCACCCGATGCGCAGACCAGCGTCGCACTGTTTGATCAGGGACTGACGCAAATCCTGCAGGCCGCCGTGAGCGGACTCGCGCCCAAGACAGCATACGTGCTGGCGCTCGCGGACAACCCGCAGGGAAACCCGCCACTGCAAGCACTTGCCGTCTTTTCAACCAATCCCGCTGGTGCAGCGGTCGTCAACGCAGTCGGGCCTATCCGTCAGGTTGTATCAGTGGATGCTCCCGCACCGCGTCGGTATCTCGTTATCGCGTCCATGAAGGATGGCGAGCCCGCGGCACCCGTACAAGTGCAGCGACCGTGATCGAAAACGATGATCGCAGACGGAATCACCACGCTGCCGAGCGAATTCGGCGCCAAGGAGACCATGGACCGGCTGGAAGCGCTGGTCAAGACGAATGGTATGGTCCTGTTTGCGCGCATCGACCATGCCGCGGGTGCGCGAGAGGTCGGCCTCACTCTGCGGCCGATGGAGCTCCTCATCTTCGGCAGCGCCAAAGCCGGTACTCCGCTCATGCAGTTGAACCAGGTCATCGGTATCGATCTGCCGCTGAAGGCGCTGGTGTGGGAAGATGCGAAGGGCAAAGCCCTGCTCTCCTATAACGAGCCGGGCTGGCTCGCCAATCGCCATGGGCTTGGCGGTGAATCGGAGGTCGCCGTCCAGCGCATGACGGCGGTGCTGCGCGGTCTCGCGAAGAGTGCTACCGAGCGATGACGCCGTGGCACTCTTGTGTTCGGCACGACAACGCCGGACCCAGAGTTTGGTTTCAATGACCTGCCCATGAGCGCCACAGACCCCAGCCCGATGACGGTCGACAACCTGCCCGACGCGCTCGCCAGCCGGCGCCACCAGATGTTTCCCGCGCTGAGCGAAGCGGAAGTCGCGCGCATCCGCCGCTTCGGGACGGTGCGGCGCTATAGCAAAGGCGAGCGCTTGTTCGCGGTGGGGGAGCCGAGTCCGGGAATGTTCGTCGTGCTCAAGGGAAAGACGGTGATCAGCCAGCGCGACGGCCTGGGGCACGTCGAACCGATAACAGGCCAGGGAGCAGGTCAATTCATTGGCGAAGTCGCCACCCTGTCTGGCCGCCACACGCTTGTTGACGCGCACGCCGAGGAAGATGTCGAGGCACTGCTGATACCCCCGGATCTATTGCGCGCGATGATCATCGCCGAGGCCGATCTCGGTGAGCGCATCGTGCGCGCCTTGATACTGCGCCGAGTCGGGCTGCTCGAGGCACGCTCCACCGGACCAGTGCTGATCGGGGAGGCGCAATCACCTCAGGTGTTGCGTCTGCAGACGTTTCTGAAGCGAAACGGCCACCCGTACCAGGTTGTCGACGGCAAGCGCGACGACGCAGCAGCCGCGATGCTCGAGCAATACGGCGCTGCCGCGGACGCGGTCCTCGTGGTGTGTCCGAACGGGTCCGTGCTCGTCGACCCCTCGGAAGACGCGCTGGGGCGCGCTCTGGGCATGCTCGATGTCGCGCACCACGATGAGACCTTCGACGTGGTCGTCGTCGGTGCCGGCCCGGCTGGCCTCGCCACCGCGGTCTACGCTGCATCGGAAGGCTTGCATGTGGGTGTGCTCGACTGCCGCTCCTTCGGGGGACAGGCCGGCGCAAGCGCGCGCATCGAAAACTACCTCGGGTTTCCCACCGGGATCTCGGGTCAAGCGCTGGCCGGCCGCGCTTTTGTTCAAGCGCAGAAGTTTGGTGCGGAGATCCTCATACCAGCGGAAGCGGCAGCGCTCGACTGCAGCCGCGCAAGAGTGATGGGCGAATTGACCGTGGCTCTCAGGGACGGACGAAAGCTCAAGTCGCGTACGGTGGTGATCGCAAGCGGCGCCCGGTATCGCCGGCCGGACGTTCCGCGGCTCATTGAGTTCGAGGGCCGCGGCGTATGGTATTGGGCTTCCGCACTGGAAGCCAAAATGTGTGCGCAAACCGAGGTTGCTCTGGTCGGAGGCGGGAACTCCGCGGGCCAGGCAGCAGTCTTTCTGGCAGAGCACGCCTCGAAGGTTCATTTGCTTGTGCGGGGTCCGAGCCTCGCCGCTACCATGTCGCGCTACCTGATCGACCGCATCGCGGCTACGCCGAACATCGAACTGCATGCGCATACGCAGTTGACCGAGCTTCACGGCGATCCGGCCGTGGGACTCGACTCGATCACCTGGCGCGATTCGCAACGAGGCGTCGACGAGACGCATCCGATCCGCAACGTCTTCCTTTTCGTCGGTGCCGACCCGGAAACGGATTGGCTTCACGGGTGCACTGTCGAGCTCGACTCCAATGGCTTTGTGCTGACCGGCCGCGCGTGTCGGCGCTCGGCTGCTTCAGATAGCTCATCGGCAGCGCTCGAATCGACTGTACCGGGCGTCTTTGCCGTCGGTGATGTGCGCTCCGGATCGGTAAAACGCGTGGGCGCGGCGATCGGAGAAGGCGCAGCCGTCGTCGCGTCGATCCATCAATATCTGGCGATCGAAGCCTGATCGCAATCGAGAAGGAATAGCATGGAAGATCAAGCGAAGGACGCTCCCGTACTGACACACATCCAGGAGCTGATGGCCGAAGAACATCGGCTGTTCGACAAGAAATCGCTCGATGCGACAGAGCATCACCGGCTGGCCGACGTGCAGGTCGAGCTCGACCAGTGCTGGGATCTCCTGCGCCAGCGTCGCGCGCTGCGCGAGACGGGCCGTGACGATCGGGAAGCGCAGGTGCGCCCGGCAAACGTTGTAGAAAAGTATGTGGGATGAAATCGGTACCGACCCTTGTGTCTGTAACGAGCTCGGGAACAACCGGCTACGCTCAGCTCGCCGAAGCGCGTGGCCACGAGTTGCGCGCGGACGAACCCACCGAAGCAGGCGGTTCCGACACCGGGCCTCGTCCTACCGAGCTGGTTTTGGCGGGCCTTGGAGCCTGCACGGCGATCACCCTGCGCATGTACGCCGAAAGAAAGGGCTGGAGCCTTGGCACCATCCAGGTGTCCATCGAACTGCAGGAAGAGGGCGAGGTGCACAGAATCGAGCGACGCATTGCGTTCAGTAGCGCATTGCCGCCGGCCCAGCGCAGGCGGTTGGCGGAAATAAGCGACAAGACTCCAGTGACGCGAATGCTGAAGGCCGGCATCGCGATCCGAACGATTCTGAGTTAAGCACGACCACGGCCGTTCGCAGCGGCGGCTGCCGCTGTGCTTTAGCTGAAGGGGATCTCTGCAGAGTCGCTCATGACGTCCTCGGCGCCCATCGAGTCTCCAGGATCTCAACCGACCTCCTCGGTAACCTCCGCTTGGAGTCCGCTGCAGAGCGCGCTGTTTCGCAGCCTCTGGATCGCCACCATCGTCTCCAACGTCGGCGGCTGGATGCAGGACGTCGGCGCCGGCTGGCTGATGACCGAGCTGTCGTCGTCGCCTTCGATGGTCGCGCTGGTCGAGGCCGCGGACAGTTTTCCCGTGATGCTGCTCGCGCTCCCTGCCGGAGCGCTGGCCGACATCATCGACCGGCGGCGCCTGCTCATCGCCATTCAGGTCTATCTGTTGCTCGTCGCTGCGGCGCTTGGAATCCTGACGTTGCTCAACTTGACCACGGCGTGGCTGCTGCTGGGGTTTACGTTCGCGCTCGGCGTGGGCGCGGCTGTGACGATGCCGGCGTGGTCGGCGATCGTCCCGGATCTTGTGCGACCCGACCAACTAGGGGCGGCGGTGGCGCTCAACAGCGTCGCCATCAACGCGTCGCGAGCGATTGGGCCCGCTATTGCCGGATTACTGGTTGCTGCAGTCGGGCCCTGGCTGGTCTTCATCCTCAACGCGCTGTCGTACATCGGCATCGTCGTCGTGCTCGTGCGCTGGCGGCGAGAACATCGCAAGAGCACGCTTCCCGCCGAAAGATTCTTAAGCGCCATCCGCGTCGGCATGCGCTTCGTGATGAACACAGATGCGCTGCAAGGCGTGCTCATTCGAGGCATCGGATTTTTCGTATTCGCCAGCGCCACCTGGTCGCTGTTTCCGCTGATCGTGCGCAAGGAACTCGGCCGCGGACCGGAAGTGTATGGGCTCTTGCTTACCTGCATCGGTGCCGGCGCGGTCGCCGGCGCGATGGTGCTGCCGCGCGTGAGAGCGCGAGTTTCGCGCGATGTACTCGTCGCAGGTGCGAGCGGGCTCTACGCGCTGGCCGCGCTTGCGCTGGCGTATGTGCAGAGCATCGCCCTGCTTGCCGTCGCGATGCTGGCCACGGGCGTTGCCTGGATCTCCATACTCTCCGCGCTGCAGGTTTCGGCGCAGATGACCTTGCCGCCATGGGTGCGCGCTCGCGGGCTCGCTGCCTTTGTCGTTGTGTTGATGGGCGGAATGGCGCTGGGCAGCATTCTATGGGGACAGGTCGCGACGCTCGTCGGTATTCCCACAGCGCTGACCCTAGCTGCCGTCGGGATGGTGCTCGCGATCGGCGCGACTTGGCGGTTCAAGCTGGGTCGGCATCAGGTGCTGGATTTCTCTCCGTCGTCGGACTGGCCGCTGCCGGTGCTCGCCGAAACGCCCGAGCCCGACGTGCCGGTCCTGGTCACCATCAAATACAGAATTCAAGCCGACAAGCGCACCGAGTTCGTGGCGGCCATGCAGGACGTGCGCAAAATGCGCCGCCGCAACGGAGCTTATTACTGGCAGCTCTTCCACGACTCCGAGGATCCCACGTGCTTCATAGAAACGTTCATGGACGAATCGTGGATGGAGCATCTGCGCCTGCACGAGCGCGCGAGCATCGCCGACCGAGAAGTTCAGCGCATCGCCAAGCAGTACCTGGTCGAAGGCGAAACGACCCATTCATCGCACTGGCTCGGCGATCGCGAATCCTGACCACAAAGGTAAGGTTTTGCTCGGTGAAAAGTGGGCAGGGTGCTACGCCGGCATTGCGGCTGGGATCGTCGCCAGCCTGTTCGAGCTGGCGTCGTGGTCATTGTTCACGCATGCATTGCCAGGAATCTTCTTACGGGACGTCCGCTTTGCCGCCGCGATCGTCATGGGACCTCAAGCGCTGTCATCCATAGACACATTTGACTGGACGACATTCCTCGTTGCCACGCTCGTTCACTTTGCGCTTTGCATCGTCTACGGTCTCATCTTGGCAAGTTTGATCCGCCGACTTCGCGCTATCCCTTCCCTGCTCGCAGGAAGCGCATTTGGCTTAGGGCTGTACCTGATCAATATGCACGGGTTCACGATTCTATTCCCATGGTTCGAGGCGGCGCGCGACTGGATCACTATTACAGCGCATGTGACGTTTGGGGTCACCGCGGCTGGCTTTTACACGTTACTCGTGAAGTTGCGGACACCGAAATAGTTTCCGACCACAGCGGACTGATACCCGGCTCGTCATCTTTTAAAACAGCGATTGATGGCCAAGGCTCGACATGGGCAGTGCGGTTCTTAGTCGGGCGCCATGCCTTTGTCGGTCAGTTCCTTGATGGCCGCCTCGTTCTTCGACAAGTGTCCGAGCCGCATGCCGCGCAACACATGCGGCGCTTTGGTGAATTGAATATTCTCGTAGCCGACGATTTCGATGCGGTTGCCCCAGGGATCGAGAAAATCGAGAAACGGTCCCGGCAGGGTCTGCACGCCTGCGTCGGCTAAGGCTTTGCGTGCGGCTTCTTTGTTATCCACTACCAGGCCGAAATGACGGCCGTCGTCGGCGGGCTGTGTCCGTCCTTTCTGCAAGGCGATGAACTGGTCTCCCAGATCGATGAACGCCATCGATTCTTCCTTGCTGCGCAGCGTGAAATCGAACAGGCGACCGTAGAAGGCGAGCGCCGCGTCGATGTCGCCCACCTCGAGGGCGACGTGGTTGAAGCCGACGAGGCGGGGTTTTTTGGCTTGAGACATGGATTTCTCCTTGTCAGCGGGTGTACAGCACCCCGGCTGGGCTTGGTGTCGGTGACTTCCAGCCGAGAAGCGTCACGAACACGATGTAATGGGTGACCAGCAGCGCGGGAACCCAGAAAGCCGGAATCCAATAAGCAGGTCCCATAAACGGAGCTGCCCCGTAGACCGTGGCCAGGGTGATCGCATTCAGAAGATCCAGAGTTCCTACGATGTTGAAGATCCAGACCGCGATTCGTGCAGCTTTGGCTTCTCGTGCCACCAACGGAATTGATATTAACGCGAGTAGCGCCGCGACCAGATCGCCAAGAGCGGCCGGATAAGCGAACTGCGCCGGCATGCCGGCATAAATCGCTCCGGGCGCGAGAAACATCAGTCCCAGATGGCGCAGCGAGTGCAGCAGAAGAATCGGGAGCAGAATCGCCTTGGGGTTCAACTCATGAAGCTTCGGCAGCACATAGATCCTGGCAGCGATCCAGAACACCAGCGTGCTCAGGATCAGATTGACGGTGAGAATGTTCATGGCGACCTCGATTGCTTGAGCTTATTGCGCGCGGTCACCGGTCGATACGGCATCGGGCGCCAGCATCAGAGCGCTTCCAGCGCCAGCGCGATCCCCTGCCCTCCGCCGATGCACAGCGTCACGATGCCGCGCTTGAGCCCGTCGCGACGCATGGAGTGCAACAGTCGCGTGGTCAGCACGGCGCCAGTCGCACCGATGGGATGTCCGTGCGCGATTGCACCACCTTCGATGTTGACGATGTCCTCCGGAAGCCCGAGTTCACGCAGCACCGCAAGCGGTACCGCGGCGAAGGCTTCGTTGATTTCCACGCGGTCGATATCGCGCAAGTTCCAATGCGCCCGTGCCAGCGCCTGCTTGACCGCCGGTACCGGTCCGATGCCGAACATGCCTGGCTCGACCGCTGCGACCCCGAAGGCCGCGAGCCGCGCCATCGGCTCCAGTCCGTGTCTGTCGGCGAAAGATCGATCGACGACGATGACCGCCGCGGCGCCGCTGTTGAGTCCGGGCGCGTTGCCCGCGGTGATCGTGCCATCCTTGCGAAATGCGGGCTTGAGCTTGGCGAGCCCCTCCAGCGTGGTGTCCGGGCGATTCGCCTCGTCGCTGGCAAACACTGTCGGACCTTTTCGACCAGGGATCTCGACTCCGACGATTTCCGCGGCGAAGTGTCCCGCGCTCTGCGCCGCAGCGAAGCGCTTTTGCGAGCGTTCGGCCCAGCGATCCTGGTCTTCGCGCGTGATCTTGTTCCGTGCAACCAGGTCTTCGGTGTGCCAGCCGGAGTGCTCGCCGGAAAAAGCGTCGTTGAGGCCGTCGCGCAGCATGCTGTCGTAGATTTCCGTATCGCCCATGCGCTGACCCCAGCGTCCGCTGGGCAGCAGATAGGGTGCGCGGTCCATGTTTTCCATGCCGCCGGCGATGGCCGCATCGATGAGCCCGAGCGAGACCTCCTGTGCCGCCGAGGCAATCGCCTGAGCGCCCGAGCCGCAAACGCGATTGACCGTCATCGCCGGCACGGAAACAGGCAATCCCCCGCCGATCGCCGCCTGCCGGGCGGGATTCATGCGGTTGCCCGCCTGAATGACGTTGCCCATGACCACGCTGCCAATCAGACCGGGATCGATCTTGGAGCGTCGCAGCGTCTCGCGAATCACTGCAGCACCCAGCTCGGTGGCCGGCGTGCCCTTCAGCGTGCCGTTAAAGGTTCCGATCGCAGTGCGAACGGGCTGAACCAGTAGAGTTTCTCTCGTAGACATGGAATGACTTTCTATGAAGATGGTTGAATGTTTGTCTGCAGCGGGAGGCTGATGTTCACGATGCTCGTGTCTTCGGGTACTGCGCTCACGGAGAATCCCATCGAACGGGCCAGCTCGAGCATTGGCGTGTTTCTGGCGAGCACGACGCCGACCATCTCCCGTATGCCAGCGCTCCGCGCGTGCTCGATCAGGGTTCCGAGGAGCCTGCGTCCAAGTCCCTTGCCCTGCCAATCGTCGGCGAGGACCAGCGCAAACTCCGCGCGTTGCATATCAGGATCGGCCACATAGCGTCCGACACCGATAAACTGTCCGAAGCCCTCCACGGCGGTGGTGATGGCGAAGGCCATGTGGCGGTGATAGTCAATGTGCGTCATCGAGTCGACCCACTCGGGCGTCACTTTCACACCACCTCTCAACATTCGCCTATAGCCAGTTTCCCGCGACAGTCCGCGCACGAATGCTTCCTCCAGCGGCCCGTCGTCGTGCCTCATCGGACGGACCTGCACCAAGTCACCGGAGGGAAGGTCCCATGTCTGGGTGAGATGCGACGGATAGCTCGCGAGCCAGCTCGACTCGCCGCCCGGCTTGCTCGAGTCGTAATTACTCGTCACTGCGATTCCCTGGATCATGGTTGCCCCTCGGACCCGGTTGACATATGCGCATATACGCGTAATATGAGCGCATATACGCCTATTGTCAAGCCCCCCGGAGACCCCATGCCCACCGACGCTTCGATGCTCCCCCATTCCTGCAACTGCCTGGCTTTGCGGCAGGCCGCGCGTCATGTCACTCAGTTCTATGACCAGCACCTCGCGGCAGTAGGACTGCGCACCACACAGTTTTCGATCCTGGCCAAGTTGAAAGGGTTCGGGCCCATGACCATCAATGCTCTTGCCCGTGAGCTGGTCATGGATCGCACCACACTGGGCCGCACCATGTTGCCGTTGGAGCGCGACGGTCTCATCCGCATCGAGGACAGCGCACGAGACCGGCGCCGCAAGGAGTTGCACCTCACCAAGGCCGGCGTGGAACGGCTTCGCGCTGCGGCAAAGCTGTGGAAAGAGGCGCAAAATCAATTTGAAGGGGCCTTCGGCGGCGAGCGTGCATCGAGGCTTCGCACCGAGTTGTGCGCTCTCGTTTCGAGCGACCTGGGCACTCCAGCGCAACACAATTAGTGCGGTTTGCGCCCAAGTTTGGCGCTCGGGCTCGACCCATTCCGCCTTGTCGATTATTCCTTGTGGGGGATTGCGTCGGGCAAGATCGACCCTATCTGAGTTTTTACAACGTAGCGAGAACCCCAAGGTGGCCATGAAAGCATTCGGCAAGAAGCCCAATGGCTTGCGTCTCGAACGCATCAAAGCCTCACCCCGGTGGGCTGGCGAGTCGTTTCGCAATATCCACCCGGTGCTGCCGAGACTCATCGATCCGAGCGCCAGCTCGCCGACGGCGAGCGAGTTCTTGTGCGGCGGTGATCGCCGCGTACCCCAAGGACCATTGCCGTCGCTTAACCCAATCGAAACATGGCGGAAGCGGCCTGGGTCCGGATTGCGCGCCACTTGGCTCGGACATTCCACGGTGCTGATCGAGATCGACGGTCTTCGCGTGCTGACGGATCCTGTCTGGGGATTGCGCGCATCGCCTTCGCAGCTCATCGGTCCCAAGCGCTTTCAGCCGGTGCCGATTGCTTTGGGGGAATTGCCGCCGCTCGATCTCGTGGTCATCTCGCACGATCACTACGATCACCTGGACTACATCACTATCCGCGAGCTCGCGCGCCTCGATGTCCCGTTCGTGACCTCACTCGGCGTCGGCTCTCATCTCGAAGCATGGGGCGTGGCGCCGGATCGGATCACCGAGCTCGACTGGTGGGAGTCGCACACGCTGCCCGGCGCCGATTTGACGGTGACCGCAGCACCATCGCAGCATTTCTCCGGCCGCAGGCTCAACGACAGGAACGCGACGCTGTGGTCGTCGATGGTGGTCCGCTCGCAGAAGCACACCGTGTTCTTCAGCGGCGACACCGGTTTGACTACCGAGTACGCGACCATTCGGGATCGGCTCGGTCCTTTCGATCTGGTGATGTTGGAGGTCGGCGCATTCCATCCCTCGTGGGGCCATATTCATCTCGGCCCCGAGAACGCGCTGGAAGCGCTGGAGCTTCTCGGCGGCGGCGCGTTTCTCCCAGTGCATTGGGGAACCTTCGCGCTGGCGATGCATGCATGGGACCAGCCGGCCGAAACATTGCTATCGCTCGCGCCGAAGCGTGGAGCGCGACTCGTCATGCCGCGCCTGGGAGAGCCCGTCGAACCGGACCACGCTGAGCGGGTGACGCCCTGGTGGCGAGCGCTCGATGCCGCGCCGAGCAAATTCCCCATCGAAGCGCGACTGACACTGCCCAAGTCGGCGCCGTGGCCGATTGACTAGACGCCACACTTAAACCAGCGATTGACTAAGTCGTCTCGGCGCGGGATTTCACCCACGCGTTCCGACTCTTAGCCGGGCTTGCCGGCCGGCAACTCATTCCCGTTTGCCTTATATGCAGGCGGCACGTAGAAGTTCAGTGTCTTGAGCGGCCGTCTCGCCGTATTGCGTATTTGGTGCCGATCACCGTGCTCGATCAGCAACAGCGTTGCCGGCCGTAGCGGGTAGCGTTGCCCGTTGACGGTTGCAACTCCACTGCCGCTGACTACGTACACCCATTGATCAGCGCCGGCGTGCCGGTTCGATGCATCGCCCTCGGACTTCTCGGGCCCCAGCACCATCTGCGCAGCCTGCGAATGCGTGTTGCCCAGCACTACATTGAAACCTTTGCCGAAGCGCAGTGTTTTGCGTTTCATGTTGACTCCTCCTGTCCCGCAAGATTTGAGCTCGTGGACTCACAACAGTTGCGGCGCAGGAACGGCCCCGAGTATGCCGTTTGTTTGTCGGACGGTGTCCTACACGAAGGCTTCGCTATCGATGCGAGCGATACGACCTAGCCCGGTGCGGGCGTCGGGCATATGATGGTTTGTTTCCGCAATCGCCAGCGGACGCTTTGCTCAGCCGACGCAAACCGTCGCAGAACTTGAAAAAGTACCTCGCGAAGAGGTAGCGCCACATGGCAGACGCCGATTCGTCGTCGCTGTTGCACGACGTCCTCGATGCCGCGATCGAGATTACGGGGGCGGACATGGGCAATGTCCAGCTGCTCGACCAGGGCGTCCTGAAGATCGTCGCCCAGCGCGGTTTTGAAAAGCCCTTTCTCGAATTCTTCGACTCCGTGCGTGAAGGTAACGCGGCCTGCGGTGCCGCGTTGCTCCGCGGCGAGCGAGTGATTGTCGAAGATGTCTCGACCAGTCCGGTCTTCGCCGGCTCGCCGGCGCGAGACGTCGTGCTGGCCGCGGGAGTCACGGCGGTTCAGTCCACGCCCTTGATAGCTCGCTCGGCATCGCTGATTGGTGTGTTCTCGACCCACTTTCGACAACCGCATCGACCCGATGATCGCGAGCTTCGCCTGCTGGATCTCCTGGCGCATCAGGCAGTCAGCTTCATCGAGCGCGCCGACGCCGACCACGCGTTGCAGGCCAAGGAGCAACAGCTTCAGCACATTACCGATCATGTCGCGACCATGATCGCGCAGTGCAGCCGTGATTTGCGCTACGTCTTCGTCAACAAAGCCTGTGCGGATTTCATCGGCAGGCCCGCCGAACGGATCATCGGGCAGCTGATCGTGGATGTTCTCGGTGCGGAGGCCGTCGCAGCGATCCGTCCATATTTCGAACGGGCTCTAGCGGGCGAGCGAGTGGATTTCGAGACCGAGATTCCCTATGCCGGGAAGGCTCCCCGCTACATGCGTGTGATTTACGTGCCCGATGTCGATTCTCGCGGCACCATCCGAGGCTGGATTGGGGCGATCACCGATATCACCGAGCGAAAGCAAATCGAAGACGCTCTCATCAACGTCGCCAACGAGCACCGGCAAGCCGAACTGCAAATGGCCGACGATCTGCGGGCGATGACTCGACTGCAGGCACTGAGCACGACACTCGTCCAGGCCGGAGACCTGAAGTCGCTGTTGAGCGAGATCCTCTCTGCAGCGGCCGATCTCACGGGTACGGACAAGGGAAATATTCAACTCTATGACCCGGCGACGGGTCGCCTTCGCATCGTCGTCCACCAGGGGCTGGGCAACCGCCTGGTCGAACACTTCGCCGACCTGGGCTGGGTTGCGACGTGCGACGCGGCGGCGCAGAGGATCGATCGTGTCATTGTCGAAGATGTCACCCTGCTGAACGACCTGAACGACCCGGTGAGCATGGAAATCGTGCTCGAGGATGGCATTCGCGCCATCCAATCGACGCCGCTGGTCAGTCGCGGTGGCCGGTTGCTGGGGATGCTCAGCAACCATTTTCGCCAGTCGCATCGACCCGACGAACGTGCGCTGCGCTGGCTCGACCTGCTTGCTCGAATGGCCGCGGACTTTATCGAGCGATCGCAGGCGGAGGAGGCCGTCCGCACCGCCGATCGCCACAAGGACGAATTCCTTGCCATGCTCGCCCACGAGCTTCGTAATCCACTCGCTCCGATTCACAACGGAGTGCAGATCCTGCAGCACTCGAATGGCGACGACGAGGTAATGCAGCCCACGTTGCAGATGTTGGAGCGTCAGGTCGATCAGATGGTCCGAATGGTAGACGACCTGCTCGATGTGAGTCGCGTCAGCCGTGGCAAGATCGAGCTTCGCAGGGAGACGATCGATCTTTCGGACGCTGTGAACGCGGCCGTCGAAAGCGTTCGTTCGACCATTGACAGCATGCAGCACAAGCTGGAGGTCGTTCTGCCGACCCAATCCGTTTATGTCGACGGGGACCTCGCCAGGCTGATTCAGGTTGTGGGCAATCTGCTCAGCAACGCCTGCAAATTCATGGATCGCGGAGGCTCCATCGTGCTAAAGCTAGAGCGCCAGAACGAGCAGGCGATCATCCGTGTGCACGACAGCGGTATCGGCATCGACCGCGACCAGTTGGAGCGCATCTTCGAGCTCTTCGCCCAGCTCGATACGTCGCGCGAGCGCACGGCCGGCGGATTGGGCATCGGCTTGACGCTGGTGAAGAGCGTCGTGGAGATGCACGGCGGGACGATCGAGGTCCACAGCGCTGGGCGCGGTCAGGGAAGCGAGTTCGTCATTCGTCTGCCAATCTCCCAGGCAACTCCGAAGCAACAGGAGGTCGGTGCCGTCGAACCGAAGAACAATGCGCCTCGCCGTGTTTTGATCGTCGACGACAATCGCGACGGCGCTCAATCCCTTGCGGTCCTGCTGCAGATGCTTGGCCACCATGCGCACATGGCTCATGACGGCATGGAAGCGCTGGAGGCCGCTGAACGCCTCCGCCCCGACCTCGTGCTCCTCGATATCGGGCTGCCGAAGTTAAGCGGCTACGACGCCTGTCGGCACATTCGCGATCAGGCCTGGGGAAGGGACGTGGTGCTCGTGGCGGTCACCGGTTACGGACAGCAAGCGGACATCCGTGCTTCTGAAGCAGCAGGCTTCAACCATCACCTGGTCAAGCCGGTCGACTATCTCGCTCTCGACAGAGTCTTAAGCGCGCTGGCTTCCAGGCAATGATGGCCCGAACGCGACTCTAAGCAGCTTCACGCTCCATGGTTGCTTCGGCCGTCAGGCTTTCGACGTCGCGATAAATCGAAGCAACCGCGAGCACGCGACCGCCGCGTTTGTAGCGCACGACACAGTCTCTCGCTGCCACTTCGCCGTCGATGGACAGCTCGTCCCAGGATTCGGCGTGACCGACATAATTGATCGGCACGTCGTAGTGCTGGCTCCAGAAGAACGGTACGGCGGCGAATTTTTCCTGGTATCCGAGCATGTTGCGTGCGGCGGTCTGTCCCTGACGCTCGGCAACCACCCAATGCTCCACGCGGATCGCCTCCCCGCTATGCGCATCGGGCCAGCGCGCAATATCGCCCGCGGCGAAGATCCCCGGCACGCTGCTTTCCAGGTATGCATCGACGAGGACACCGCGATCGAGTTTGAGCCCCGCGTTCTGCGCCAGGTCGAGCCGGGGCCGCACGCCCACACCAACCACGACCAGATCAGCTTGGAGCGTGCCGCCACTGCGAAGCTTCAATTGCCTATTGTCGATCGCATCGGCGGTGTCCTCCAGGTGGAAGATGACGCCGTGCTCCTCGTGCAAGTTACGCACGAAGTCGCCCATCTCTCGGCCGAGGATGCGCTCCATCGGTCGCTTTTCCGGCGCGACCACGTGAACTTCGATGTTGCGCGCGCGCAGCGATGCAGCCACTTCGAGGCCGATGAAGCTGGCGCCGAGCACCACCGCACGCCGGGCGGTCTTGGCGCGCTCGATAATGGCCCGCGAATCGGCGAGCGAGCGCAGAGTGAATACGTGAGGTAACTCCATCCCCGGCAGCGGCAAGCGAATCGGTTCGGCGCCTGTTGCGAGGAGCAGTCGATCGTAGGGTACCCTGCTGCCGTCGTCGGTAACCACCGCGCGCGCAGCAACGTCGATTGTCCTCACATTTGCCCCGAGCCGGAGATCGATCGCGTTCTCTGCGTAAAAATCATCCGGTCGCAGAGGAATCCAGTCTTCCGGTGCGTTCCCGGCGAGATAGTCCTTGGAAAGATTGGGCCGATCCACGGGCGCAGCCGGATCGTTGCTCAGCATGACGATGCCGCCGTCGAATTTTTCGCGACGGAGCATTTCCGCCGCGGCGAAGCCGGCCGCGCCGCCGCCGACGATGACTATCCGTCCGGGCAGATCCCGGCGCGTCGCCCGCCCTTGCGACACGGAGACGTCTTTCCTGCCGAGAACAAATACCTTGCCATTACGCTGCCCGACCGACCAACAGGCAACCGAGCTCAGCGCCGGCGCATGCAGCGGCTCTCCGGTGCGCAGGCTGAAGCACGCGTGATGCCACGGACAGCGCACGGTGTCTCCGACCATGAGGCCTTCGGCCAGCGGTCCGCCGTAGTGCGAGCAGGTGCTGCCGATTGCGAAAAATTCATTGCCGCGCCGCGCAAGCAGGACGCCTTCCTCGCCTACATGACCGGCGACCATCTGCCCGTCGGCAAGGTCGCTGGTCGGGACACCGAGCTTGAGATCGGGTCCGGTCGTTTTTGTTTGCGAATCGCTCACGCCATTCTCCGCAGTCGCGCGTCGATGCTCCAGGGACCAGGACCCGCCGCCCACAGGTACAGAAACACGAAGCAGAACAACACGGCAAGATCCCCGCCATTGACGATGGGCAGCCACCCTTTGGGCGCATGGGACATGAAGTACGCCACTGCCATGTCGCCGGCCAGGATAAACGCTACCGGACGCGTGAACAACCCGATGAGAAGCAGGAATCCTCCCACCAATTCGATGACCCCTTGGAGCCCAAGCAGCGATATCAAGTGCAGATTATCGAACATAGGCTGATGCGGTACGTGGAAAAGCTTCGCCGAACCATGCATCATAAACAAGAACGCCGTCACGATCCGCAGCACACTGAGAACTGGCGGCCACCAAGTCCGGAAAAAACTAGTGTCCATAATCATATCCTTTCAACCGATGTTTCCGCACGCGATCACCTGGTTTTGAGCTTCCGGACCGGTTTCAAGCGCAATGGCGTAAGGCTGTGCGCGGAGGGCGGATAGCGGCATACCCACAGTCCCGCCCAAATTGTGGTCGAGAGCGACAGCGGAGCCTCCAGTGGAAGGCGACGAGTCATCGACCTTTGTAACGGTGCGGAAGACGGCGGGCCCTATCGGTCCGACACATCTGCCTTCGCGCACTTCTGCGATGATATTGGGATTGGAAAGGCCTTCGGGCGTTCGACCGAGCGATACGATCAGGCGCGTGCCCTGTCCAGTCTCGATGAGCGTGGCCATTGCTGGCCCTGCGTCGCTCCGAGTGGCGAGTGGAATTTGCAATCGGGAGTAGGCGTCTTCCGCCTGCGCATTCGTCAAGATTGCGGCCCCAAGAAGCGCGGCAGCAATGTAAACAAGCTGTGACACCTTGCGGCGTCTCATGATCGGTCTCCTCGAGTAGTGTTCTCAAAGATTCGATTCGGATTCCAGATCAATGGTTCGACTCGAAGAAAGGCCCTGCGATTCACACGCCATTCATTCCTTTGTAGTTTTGTCTCCGGTCAAGCCACTGCGCGACGCCGGCTTTTCGAACGTTGGCTAACGGGGTGCCCCTCCTTGATCGCCGTCGGGTTGGTTTGCGGCAGGTGACTGCCATGCGCTGACAGTCTCTGTCTGACAAAGTCCGCGAATTGGTGGTGGAGCCGAGCAGTCTTTTCGCGGTTACTCGATCGAGGACCGATCGTTGAACGACTTTTGGCATAATGACGCGCCCCTGAAGAACAATTGTGAATTCACCTGATCCGGCGCTGCTGTCGATCAACACAGCCACCGTCCGCGCGCAATGGAAGATGCCGCAGATCATCGACGCGCTGGTGCGCCACGGCATCCGCGGCATTTCGCCATGGCGCGATCAGGTGTCAGCGGCGGGACTGAAGGAAACGGCGCTGCGCATTCGCGATGCTGGACTCACCGTTTCCGGTCTCTGCCGCGGGGGCATGTTCCCGGCGCCCGATCGCGAGGGCCGCCGCGCTGCACTCGACGACAACCGCCGCGCGGTCGACGAAGCGCTCGAATTGGGCGCTCGCTGTCTCGTCCTCGTGGTCGGTGGATTGCCTAAGGATCGCCGCGGCGAAATCGTGTCCAAGGATCTTGCCGGTGCCCGGGAGATGGTTCGCGACGGCGTGGGCGAGTTGCTGGAATACGCACGCGGCGCCGGCATGCCGCTCGCTATCGAGCCGTTGCACCCGATGTATGCCGCTGATCGCGCCTGCGTCAATACGGTGGCACAGGCCAACGACCTGTGCGACGAGCTCTCGCCCAAGGGCAAGGATGGCCTCGGCATCGCGGTCGATGTCTATCATGTCTGGTGGGACCCACAGCTCAAATCACAGATTGAACGCGCCGGTGCACGCGACCGGCTGTATGCGTATCACATCTGCGACTGGCTCGTCCCCACCACCGATCTCTTGAACGATCGAGCCATGATGGGCGATGGCGTGGTCGATCTCAAGCTCATTCGCTCGTGGATGGAAGCTGCCGGCTATCGCGGCATGCACGAGGTCGAGATCCTTTCCGCCAACAACTGGTGGAAGCGCGACGGCGACGAAGTATTGCTTACCTGCCGGCAGCGCCACGAGTCGGCGAGCTAACCGGCACAGGTCACGACCGAACGCCGATTAGTTTCTCGCGCAACACGCGATGCTGGATCTTGCCGGTCGCCGTCCGCGGGATCTCGGCCTCCGCGAAGAACGATACTCCGCGCGGGCGTTTGTATCCGGCCATCTTGTCGCGACACCAGTCGAGCACGTCCTTTTCGTTCGCGTGCTCCCCCTCGTGCAGGACGATCACTGCGTGGACTGATTCACCCCATTTCTCATGCGGCACACCGACGACCGCGACGTCCTTGACGCCGGGATAGCGGCCGAGGATGTTCTCGATCTCGCTCGGGTAAATGTTCTCGCCGCCGCTGATGATCATGTTGCTCTTGCGGTCGACCAGGTAGATGAAACCATGCTCGTCGCGGCGCGCCATGTCGCCGACGCTGCAATAGCCATCGCCGCGCAGCGACTCCGCCGTTTTAACTGGGTCGTTGAGATAACCGTCGAACGCGTACGGCGTGGCCGAAAAGAGCTCGCCAACCTCGCCGTCGGGCACTTCATTGCCCTGCGGGTCCAGTATCTTTACGGGCCCAGAGCCGGTCCACTCGCGTCCGACCGAGCCCAGATGATCGATCTGATCGTCCGGGCGCAGCAGCGTCACCCAACCCGCTTCGCTCGAGCCGTAAAGCTCGAAGAGCTGCGAGTTGGCGAAGTATTCGAGGATCGCGAGCTTGGTGTCCTTGCGCGCCGGCGCCGATGAGATCATCAGCTTGCGGATGCGGCTGACGTCGTAGCTCTTCTTGACCTTCTCGGGTAATGCAAGCGTTACGATGTAGTGCGTGGGCACGAGCGACGTGAACGTGACATGCTGCGAGGCGATGGTCGCCAGGAGCGCCTCCGGATCGAAGCTCTTTCGGTCGTCGACGACTACGGTCGCGCCGAGATAGGTGAACGTGCACGCGAAGTTTAGCGAGTTCGCGTGGCACATCGGCATCACGAGGAGTGCCGTATCATCGCGTGTAAGGCCCATGTCGAGCGCCGTCACCAGCGACATCACGGCGCTACCCTGGTGGTTGCGGATTGCACCCTTCGGCCGGCCGGTCGTGCCCGACGTATACATCAGCGCCCAGGTATCGGTCGGGCTCACCGCCATGTGGGGCTCGGTGCCTGGCGCGCCGGCAATCAGTGCTTCGTAGTCGGTCCAGCCCGACGGCGGCGATCCGCCCATGTGGATCCACGCCTTGTCCGCGATCGGCAGTGTGCCGCGCAATGCCTCGACCTGAGGCACGAGTTCGTCCTGAACGATGAAGGCTCGCGCCGCGCAATGCTCTAGGATGTACTTGATCTCGGGTGTGACCAGACGGAAGTTGATCGGCACCGCGACCAGGCCTGCCTTGGCGAGCGCAACGTAGAACTCCATCCACTCGACGCGGTTGTACGCGAGCACTGCGACGCGGTCACCCTTCGCGAGTTCGAGCCCGAGCAACGCGTTCGCGAGCCGGCACGCGCGCGCGTTCCATTGCGCAAAAGTGAGCGAGCGACGCGAGTCACGCGCTCCGACTTTCTCCGGTAGCAGGCGCGCGTGCGCGGCGACGATCTCACCGAGATTAAGCATGCCTCTCATGCGCGGCGAGCTTTCTCCGCGTCGTCCCAGGCGGTCAGCGCCTGGTAGTCAGGAACCCAGCCCAGTCCCTTGCCCGCGTCGGAGGACAGTGCGTCCTGCGTGACCACGACGTCGAGGAGTGAGGGTGCCTTGGCGAACGCTTCTTCCAGCGCGGCTGCGAGGCGGGCGGGATCGGTGACGCGCTCCGCATGAAGTCCGAATGCGCGCGCCATGCCCGCGTAGTCGCTCCAAGCCAAGGTGGTGCCGGCGACACGTCCTCCGTAGTTCATCTGCTGATCCAGCCGCTCGATGTTCCACGCCGCGTTGTTGGCGATAATGAACACCACCTTCGCGCTGTGCCGCTTCGCGCTGTCGATCTCCATCGCGTTGATACCAAACGCTCCGTCGCCGCTGATCACCACCACCTGCCGTTCGGGATTCAACAGCGCTGCGGCCACACCGTACGGCGTGCCCACGCCCAAGCAGCCGAACGTACCCGCATCGAGATACGTGCTCGGCGCCTCGAGACCCAATCGTGCGAAGCTCAGAATGTCTCCCCCGTCGGCGATGGTGATGGCGTCCGCTTTCAGCACCCGTCGCAGAGCGCCGAATATGCGATTGGGGTGCATGTGGCCGTCGTTGCCCGGAGGCGCGCTGGCGAGGCCATCGGCGTACTTCGACGAACGACGTAGATGCTCGTCGCGCAGCCCCTTCGTCCACCCGGTGTCGACGGCACCGCCTTTCGCCAACGCGCCGGCCAGCGCCGCGAGCGCAAGGCCTGGATGCGCAAAAAGCTCGACAACGCCCCGCCGGTTCTCGCGCAACTCCTCGGCATTGTCCGCGATGCGAAGCCAGCGCGCACTCGGGAAAACCGCTGGCGAGCCATACCCCGTCTGGTAGTCGAGCTTGCGACCAATCGTAATTACCAGGTCGGCTTCCTTCATCGCGCGGGCACGAACCGCGCCCACGAACGACGCGTGCGAGCTGGGAACGAGACCGCGACTCTCCTGCGTGTCCAGGTAAAGCGCGCCGGTGCCATCGAGAAAGCGCACGAGCTCCGAGGCGCAGTTCAGCGCCCCACGCCCCGAGATCACCAGCGGCCGCCTCGCGGCAGCGATCACGGTAGCCGCGCCACCGATTTCCGCCGGGTCGGGCGGTATGCGGCGCGGCGCCTTCGGAGTCAGGTATTCCTCAAGGACCACCCCTGCGGGAACGGTTTCGCGCAGCACATCGGTTGGAATCTCGATGTAAACCGGTCCCGGCGGGTTACCGTCGCCCATTGCGATCGACCATGCCTTGTCGAGATCGCGCAGCAGGTTGTCGGCGGTGCGCAGCGTGCGCGCGGAGCGTGTCACTGGCTTCATAATTGACACATGATCGATGCCTTGGAGAGGACCGAGATCGTCCTGTGGCACCGGCGCGCAGCCTCCGATCAGTATCACCGGCACGCGTTCGAGTTGTGCGTTGGCGATCGCAGTCACACAATTGGTGACGCCCGGCCCCGCAGTCGCGAACGCGATGCCGACCTGGCCGGTCAGCACGGCGTGGCAGTGCGCCATGTGCACTCCGGCGCCTTCGTCGCGAACATCAAAGATGCGGACGTTGCGCTGAACCAGGTGATCCCAGATTGGCTGGATGTGGCCACCCTGCAACCCATAAACGCGATCAACGCCCCGCGCAACTATGAATTCGGTGATCCACTCGGCGACCGTACGAGCGGTATTTGCACTCATCTGAACACCTCGACCAGGGAAGAGACCGGTGGTGGCCGAGTACCGAGCGGACCCCGGCGTCAAGGCCACTGATACGATACCATCAATACTCCCGACCGATGGCGGAAGCGTTTGTGCTTACCCAATCATTCGCAGCACCTTAATTGTTAAGGTCTACTTATGATCCTTGAAATCGCCCAAATCGACATCAAGCCCGGCATGGAAGCGGAATTCGAAGCCAACGTCGCCCGCGCGGCCGAGATATTCATGCGAGCCAAAGGTTGCCGAGCCATGGAGCTGCAGCGTTCGATCGAGAGGCCGGGCCGCTATCGTCTCATGATCAAATGGGAGACGCTCGAGAACCACACCGTCGATTTCCGGCAGTCGGAGGACTTCAAGGCGTGGCGCGGGCTGGTCGGGCACTGCTTCGAGAGCACGCCGGATGTCGAGCACACGCAGCTTTGCGTGAAGGGCTTCGGACCGGGCTAGGCGAAGAGCCGATTGTTATTTGAGCTTGCCGCGGGCAGCGACCGGCCATACGACCTCGACGCGTCCATCGCGGATGCCGACCAGCTCTTCGTGCAGGTGTACCGTCGTGTCGGAATAGCCGACGACGAACTCCAGTCGATCTCCAACCTTGGGCGTCGCGCTCGGGCGCTCAAGCTCGATGGTTGCGTGCTCGGCCGACAGGCGAATCTCTTTCACAGGCGCCAGCCCGATCGGCTCCGGCATCGCCGCATCGCCGCTCATGGTTTTTTTTCCCGCATCGACCACGATCCGCGTCGGCGTGGAACGACTGGTGACCGTGGAGAGAATCGTAAGCGCGAATGCGAAGTCGACGTGATAGTGCGTCCTGTAGTGCATGTCGCTGAATATCGCTCCGCCGACCTGGACCTCGGTCACGCCGGGCTGGAGCGTGCAATGGGGAAAAGTTCCCGTGCCTCCGCAGCTCACCAGCTCGACGGGGTAGCCCGCCTTCCTGCACGCGTCGGCACTCGCAGTAAGCAGGCCGATCGCTTCCACGATGGTGCGTTCCTTTTCGACCGGATCTTTCATGCGCGTGGCGTGGCTCTCCCAGCCGACGACGCCTTGAAAAACCAGGCCGTCGCGACGCGCGATCTCGCCCGCGAGCGCAACCACCGGCGCGCCAGGGAGAACGCCTGCACGCCGCATGCCGATGTCGACTTCGATCGCTACCTTGAGACGTTTGCCGCGATCGCGCGCTTCGCGTGCCAGCGCGTCGATGTTTTCGACGCTGTCGACGGCGCAGATCGGGTCGGCCGTACCGACAAGCTCGATCAGCCGCTGCACCTTCGTCTCCCCGATGATCTGGTTGGCGATGAGAATATTACGAATTCCCGCGCGCGCCATCACTTCGGCCTCGCCCAATTTCGCGCAGGTAATGCCGATTGCGCCCGCGGCGAGCTGCATATGTGCGATTTCCGGCGTCTTATGCGCCTTGGTGTGCGGACGCCAGCTCACGCCGTTCTCGCGGCAAGTCCTGGCGATGTAGGCGATGTTCGACGCCATCACGTCGAGGTCGACCAAGAGTGCCGGCGTGTCGAGCGCCAGCTTGGGTTGTCCGATCAACCGGCTCGAGCGTGATGTTCTCGTGTCAATGGTCGCCATGATGCTTCAGCTCCGCGGCAGCGCCGGCTGCAGTATAGGCATCCTCGACCAGACGCAGCGTGGCGAGATTGTCGGCCGGGCCGGTTTCGAAAGGCGCCCCGCTGTCGAGGCAATCGACAAAATGGGCGATCACCCCGTCGAAGCTCGACTGATACCCGGCAGCGGGGTCGTACTTCCGGCTTCGTGTGGTCGCGCCAACCAGCCGCAGCTCGAAATCGGCAAAGATCGCGCTTGCCATGGTGCCGACGATCTCCATGCGGTCCGGCGGACGCGCCGGATACCCGGGCGCCGCCATGGTGCCGATCACCTCGACCGGTGCGCCCGATGCCGTTTCCAGGAAAATGCCTGCGAGCGTCTCTCCTTCGACGTCGGCAAGCGTATGCGTCGTGCGCGCGGCCACGACGCGAAGCTCGCCGCACAGGTAACGCATGACATCGAGATGGTGGATGAGCACTTCCGCGATCATGAGCCGCTCTTCATGCTGCATGAACGGCTGGCGCTCGAACGAAGGCCGGCGACCGCTCTCATCCGGCAGCATCCCAGAACTCATAAGCGCCATGCGCCCAAGCAGCACTTCTCCCAGGTCCCCGGCGTCGATCCAGCGCTTGAGCTCTCGAAACCACGGACGAAATCGCCAGTTCTCATGCACCATCAAGCGCGATTTGCCTTCGACCCGAAGGACCAGCCCCTCGGACTCTGTCAGCGTCGGCGTCATCGGCTTCTGGCACAGCACATCGATTCCACGTGCTGCCGCCGCCTCGACCCACGTTGCATGCGTCCGACGCGGAGAAGCCACATCGAGCGCGTCGAAGGATTCGGCAGAAAACATCGCCTCCGCATCGCTATAAACCCCTGGAATGGAGAACTCGCGAGCGCGCTCCGCCGCCTTGGCACGATCGGGGTCGCAAACCGCGACCAGTTGCACGCGGTCGCCCAGATTTCGCCAGGCTGTGAGGTGGTACCAGCTGATCATCCCGGCGCCGGCGAGCACGACCCGCAATGGTCTGGCTCTCGACTTCGGCGCCATCGCTCTAAGCCCCGAATCCGAACAGGCGCTGCGGATTGCGCGCGAGCACGCGCTGGCGGTCGGCGTGATCGGGAAACCAGCGCTCGAGCGGCGTCATGAGGGCGCTGTACTCGGGATGCCGAGGTACGTTGATACACGGCCAGTCCGAGCCCCAGACGCAGTTATCGACGCCGAATGCGCGCAGCAATTCGTCGACGAAGGGATCCAGGTCGTCGAAGCCCTCGAGCATGCGTGAGACGCGGAACAGCGAGGAAAGCTTGATAATCGCATTGCCCTCTCGGCCCAGCGCGAGGACCGTCTGGAATCCTTTTTGACGCGTGCCGCCGGTGATGTCAACTACTCCCAGGTGATCGACCAGCACCCGAACGCCGCTCGCTCTCAATACCGCCGCGGTATCCGGCCACTGCGCATCGCCGGCATAGATCTGCGCGAACCATTGCATTCTCTTGAGGCGCTGCAGCAGTCGCGGTGCGTCGGGGCGAGATAGCATATCGGCAGCATAGGACACGAGGTTGAAGCGCACGCCGACAGCGCCGCCCGCCGCCAGATCCTCGAATTGCTTGTCGCTCGCTCCCGAATCGATCTGGATGATCGCCTTGAACCGTCCGGGATGCGCCTTGACGGTGGCCAGATTGGCTTCGTTGTCCGTGCCGTAGCCACTTAACTGGATGAGCACGCCGCAGCTGATTCCGTGGCGATCGAGAACGGCGCAATACTCCTCGCTGGTCCCCCGTTCGTCGCTGCGCGGCTTGTAGCCCGGTCCGATCGGAAAAGGGAATCGCTCCGGGTCGATGATGTGAGCGTGGCAATCGACGAGGCGGTCTGCGTTGTTCACGATTTTGCCTTCGAGCATTGACGGCCTAGACAATCGCCCTGGTCGTCGCGGGATCGAAGAGCTGAATGGCGGCGGTGTCGAGGCCGATGTCGACGCGATCGTCGCGGCGCAGGCTGGTGTCACGGCCGATGCGCGCGATAGCCTCTTCATTGCATTCGTCGAGCACCAGTACGACCAAGGTTTCAGCGCCGAGCGGCTCGACATCGGTCACGCGCGCCGGCACGCGCGCGATGTGGGTCGCGCCGTTCGACGGTGCAGGCGCGTACAAGTCTTCCGGCCTTATGCCGATGATGACGTCGCGACCGACATAGCGATCGAGTACTGCCGCATGTGTTTGCAGGGCGAGCGCGTGCCCGCCCACGCGCATGACCACGCGGCCGTCGGCCGCGTCGAGGCGGCCCGGGAGCAAGTTCATCGGAGGATTGCCAAGGAACCGCGCCACGAACAGGTCGGCGGGGTTGCGGTAGACCTCGAGCGGTGCTCCGATCTGGACGATCCTGCCATCGTTCAGGATGCACACGCGGTCGCCCATGCTCATCGCTTCGATCTGGTCGTGAGTGACGTAGATCGATGTGGTGCCGATCGCCCGCTGCTGCCTGACGAGCTCGTTGCGCGTGCTCACCCGTAGCGCGGCGTCGAGGTTGGACAGCGGCTCGTCGAACAGGAACACCTTCGGATTGCGCACCATCGCGCGGCCCAGCGCCACGCGCTGGCGCTGACCGCCGGAGAGGGCAAAGGGCTTGCGTTGCAGCAGCTCGGTGAGCTTCAGCTTCTGCGCCGCGGCGTTGACGCGCCGCGCGATCTCGGCGCGATCGACATCGCGTCGGCGCAATCCGAAAGCGAGATTGTCGTACACGCTCATGTGCGGGTACAACGCGTAGGACTGGAACACCATGGCGATGTCGCGCGACTTGGCCGGCACCTGATTGACGACGCGACCGTCGATCGACACCGTGCCGGAGCTGACCGGCTCGAGCCCGGCAATCATGCGCAACACAGTCGATTTGCCGCAACCCGAAGGACCGAGCAGCACCATGAATTCGCGATCCGCGACCGTGAAGCTCACCTCGTGCACCGCGGGCGACGCGGCGCCCGGGTAGCGCTTGGAGAGTTTATCGACGGTGACGGTGGCCACGTGTGGATGCGGTCGGGTATCGAGCTTTGCGTGTCCTTAGCGTACTGCCCCGGCTGTCATGCCCTTGATCATCGTCTCGGAAAACAAAGCGTAGATGGCGATGATCGGAACGATGGCGATCATCAGCCCGGTGGCGGCCATCCCGACGTCGAGCTGATGGCTGCCGGTAAAGTGCATGATCCCCAACGGCAGCGTTCGCTTGTCGTCGTCGGTGAGCAGCACCACAGCGAACAGGAACTCGTTCCACAACACGATGAAATTGAGGGTCACCGCGGTAAAGATCGCCGGCGCTCCGATCGGCATGGTTACTCGCCAGAAAATCTCAAAGTCCGAATAGCCGTCCATGCGCGCCGCATCGAACAGATCCTGGGGAATCTGGGCGAAGAATCCTTCCAAGATGTAGACGGTGACGGCGACGTGTGTAGCAACGTAGACGAGAATGAGCCCGCTCAAGGTGTTGTAGAGGTTGATTTCCAGCAGAATCTGGAACAGCGCCAGGATCAGGAGCTGGGGCGGCAGGATGAGCCCGGAGAGGATCAGGAACCGCACCACCCTGTTGCCGCGGAAGTTGTAGCGCGCGAGGCAGTGCGCAGCCATAGCGCCTATGACGGTGACCAGCACCACAGCGACCACCACGACGATCGCGCTGTTCCAGAAATAACTGTGGTAGTTCGACTTGGTCCACGCCTCGGCAAACTTCTCCCAATGCGCAGGAGACGGCCAGCCGTAGGGATTCTTGAAGATCTCGGTGGTCGTGCGCAACGACATCGCCGCGACCCAGAGCAGCGGGCCTCCGGTCACCAGGGTATAGACCAGGACGAACAGCAGGAGCGGGATGCGGCGCAGCTTCTGCAAGGCGGACTTGTTCTCCCACATGGTCCCACCTGCCATGCTAGAACTCGATACGCTCGCGACGCCGCGCGAGCCGGGTGATGACCAGGACGAAGGCGAGAATGATGACGAACCAAAGCACGGCGATAGCCGATGGATACCCCAGATCGAAGGTGTTCCACTCGAAGGCGCGCTTGTAAACGTACGTCGACACGGTTTCCGTCGACCACAGCGGGCCGCCGCCGGTCATCACCCAGATCAGGTCGAACACCATCATCTTGCCGATGAACGACAGCACGAGCAGGTTAGCAATGGTCACGCGCAGCATCGGCACGATGATGTAGACGAGCTTGGCGAACCAGCCGCAGTTGTCGAGCTCCGCCGCGCCCAGCACTTCGGCTGGCAGGGCATGAAGGGCCGCCAGGAAGATGATCATGTTGAATCCGAGCCATTTCCATTCGTGGGCCACAAGGACCGACCACAGCGCGGTCGAAGGTTGTCCAAGCCACGATTGCTCCAGCGCGCCCAAACCCAGCCAGCGCAGCGTGCTGTTGGCGAGCCCCCAGTCGTAGTCGAAGATCCACACCCAGAGGATTCCCACGACGACATAGGACATCAGCACCGGAGTAAACCACACGACGCGCAGCAATGGCGCCAGAGGAGCCCGCGCGAACAGACATAACGCCAGCAGCAGTCCGCCCACAACGTCGACGATGGTGGCAACGATCGTGAACAGGGTGGTGTTGGTCACCGCCTTCCAGAACACGCTGTCGGCGAAAAGCAGCGCGGTGAAGTTGCCGAAGCCGACGAACTCGACAACGGCCTGCGGCTTGATCGCGTGGAATGCGTTGTAGAAGGTGCGCAGCACCGGATAGATGGTGAACCCGGCGTAGACAAGCAACGCCGGCGCCAAGAAAGCCGCGAGAATCGCTAACCCGGCTCGCCTGGCGTCGATGTCCGACCGTGCAGCGATGCGCGACTCTCCGGCTAACCTTTGTAGCACGCCTTGTTCATCGCCTGGACAGTCTGGTCGACCGTCAGCAGTCCCCCAGGAAATCCGGAATTGAGCACCTGTGCGAACGCGTCCTTACATTCGCCTGTCACCATGTCGCGCGGCTGGCCGATGAAGTACTTCGAGCCCTTCTGCCGATCCATCAACTCGATGAAATACGCGGCGTGGGGACCCGAGAAGTTTTTCACATCGGCCTTGATTCCGGTCTGGAGGTAAACCGTCTCGATCCACATCTTGCCCATGTCCGGCGTCGACATGGTGTCGAGGAATTCGGCAGCAAGCTGCTTCTGCTTGCTCGCCGCGTTGATGGCAAAGCTCGCGCCGACGGTCGAGGTCTTGCATTCGTTGCAGGCACCACCGTCCATCGCCGGAAACTGCATGATGCCGAGCGGGAAATTCACTGGCTGCCCGCCCTTGTCTTCAGGCACGAAGGCACGACCAGTATAGAAGCTTCCCATCGGCAGCATCAACGCACCGGGTTTGCTGTAGAAATAGTAGTGCGACTCGCCGAGCTTGAGGGTCATGAAGTTCTTGGGATAAGCACCGGCGTCGACCAGCTCCTTGACCCATTTCAATACCTCGACCACGCGCGGATCGGCGAAGGAGAGCTTGCCAGTGAACAGCTTTTGATAGTCGTCAGGTCCGAGCTTGCGCAGCAGCGCCTCGACGGTGATGTACGCACCAGGGTATGGACGGTCGCCCACGCCCTGCGCAACGGGCGTCATGCCTGCTGCGCGAGCTTTTTTCACCAGATCGAGAAATTGCGACTGAGTGAGCTGTCCGCTCGCAGGTAGCGTGACGCCGAGCTGCTTCAGCATGTCCTTGTTGTAGTACAGCTCGACGGTATAGGCCTCCTGCGGGATCCCCCAGGTCTTGCCGTTGTGCGTCCACACCTTGCGCGCCCAAGGCTCGATGTTGTTCCAGTTGACCAAGTCATCCAACGGAACGATGTATCCGGCCGTGATGTACTCGGTCTGATCGGGCTCGAGATAAAAAACGTCAGGCCCCTTGCCCGCCGGCAGCGCGGTCTTGAGCGCGGCGAACAAAGGATTCTTTTCGTACCACGTGATCTTGACCTTGGTCCCCGGATGCTTCTTTTCCAGTGTCCTCGCGGCAAGCTCACGAAATGCGACCTTGGCCGGCTCGTCGGCCTCGTGACTCCATACTTCCAGCGTGACTTCCTGCGCCATCGCCTTTGAAGCCGCGACGAGCATCAACGCAAAGGCAACGAAGCCGACGGCTACTGCGGACCGTATCGCCAAACGTGCATCCATGTGGGTTCCTCCTATTGTTCGCGTTCGACATCGCTGTCGCATTGTTATGCCCTCAACAACGACATCGCTGTCGCCTTGTTATTCGTCCTCGGCGACTCCCGTTCGCAGGATAGTACAAAGCCCGGTTCAGACGTGCTACCGCAGCCGGAGCCTCAGGCAAATAGCTTCTTAAAGGTGTTGAGCGCGACCGTCGCTTGCCCGGATGCCGCGTCGTTAGTCGGGCATGCCGTCGAGCCCGAAGGGGGTTGCCTTATGACTGATCCTGTGTTATAGTTAACCATAACACCAGTTCACCGATTGGCACTTCAAGCCAAAAACAGCAGTAAGCGCATGAATGCACATCATTTTCGGAAATAGTGATGGATGGCGACTGGAACGATAGCCAGCCTATTTACCGACAGCTTCGCGACCGCGTCGTTGCCATGATCCTCGACGGCGTGCTGAACGAAGGCGATCCCCTACCGTCGGTTCGCACCGTGTCGGCGGAGTATCGGATCAACCCGCTAACCGTCCTCAAAGCCTATCAGCAGCTGGTCGACGAGCAACTCGTCGAGAAGCGACGCGGTCTCGGCATGTTCATCAACGCCGGCGCACGCGACCTTCTGCTGCAGGGTGAACGCCAGCGATTTCTTGCCGAGGAGTGGCCCAAGGTCCGCGCGACCATTCAACGCCTCGGTCTCGAGGCGGAGGATCTTTTGAACGCCGCTTCCGGCAACAGACCCGCAAAGGAGCGCTGAGCCATGCCATGCATTCAAGCACGCGGTTTGCGGAAGGCGTTCGGCAGCACCGTCGCCCTGGACGGTATCGATCTTACCGTCGAAGAGGGCCGCATTCTCGGGCTCATCGGTCCGAACGGCGCAGGCAAGACCACTGCGCTCAAGGCAATCCTCGGCCTGACCCCGTATGAGGGCGAGCTCACGGTACTTGGTCGCAATCCGTGGACTGAGCGCGATCAGCTCATGCTCGATGTCTGCTTTATCGCCGACGTGGCGGTGCTTCCCCGCTGGTTGCGGGTCTCGCAAGCGCTCGACTACGTCGCGGGGGTTCATCCGCGCTTCGATCGCGCCAAGGCGGAAGCATTTCTGGCCGAAACCACCATCAAGCGCTCGAGCAAGGTCAAGGAATTATCCAAGGGCATGGTGACCCAGTTGCATCTCGCGCTGGTCATGGCCATCGATGCCAAATTACTTGTGCTGGACGAGCCGACCCTCGGGCTCGACATCCTCTATCGCAAACAGTTCTACGACTCGCTGCTGAGCGATTACTTCGACCACAGTCGAACGATCGTCATGACGACGCACCATGCCGAGGAAATTCAGCACGTCATCACCGACATCATGTTCATCGACCGTGGCCGGATCGTGCTCGCTTGCACAATGGAAGACTTGGAATCGAGATATCTGGAAGTGATGGTGAATCCCGAGCGCGTTGCCGCGGCGCGGGCCTTGAAACCGATTCATGAGCGCCAGGTCTTCGGTCGCAGCATCCTGCTGTTCGATCGTGCCGATCGCAACCAGCTCGCGGCGCTCGGCGAAGTGCGTACGACAAGCATTGCCGACCTGTTCATCGCCGTGATGGGCAATCAGGTCGGCGCACAAGGAGCGACCCCATGAACACTCAATCGATGACTGTGCCCGAATCTCCACCGGCAGGAAGGGCAAGTACGCCCGTGGCTGCGACCCGCCTCGCGTATTGGTCGATTCGACGCGAATTGTGGGAGAACCGTTCGATCTACCTTGCGCCCCTGATCGTGGCCGGCGTGGTGCTGATCGCCTTTCTCTTCAGCCTCGCCTACCTTCCGGGCACGATTAGCAAGCTGCCAGGGCTCGACTCCTCGCACCAGCACATCATGCTCGCCGCTCCATACGACGCATCGGCGATCATGATCATTCTGGTCAGCGTGCTGGTCGCGTGGTTCTATTGTCTCGAAGCGCTGCACAGCGAGCGCCGCGATCGCAGCATCCTGTTCTGGAAATCGCTGCCGGTGTCCGACCTCACGACGGTGCTGTCCAAAGCCACCATACCGCTGGTCTTAATGCCGCTGCTCGCCTTAGCCATCGTCATGGTCATGCATTTGATCATGCTGGCGCTCAGCAGCGTAGTTCTGCTGTCGAGCGGGTCGAGCCCGGTCCCGTTGTGGAACGAGGTGCCCGCATTCGAGAATTCGCTGATACTGCTTTATGGTCTGGTCACGCTGGCGCTATGGTACGCGCCGATCTACGGCTGGCTGCTCCTGGTTTCGGCGTGGGCCGAGCGCGCGACGCTGCTGTGGGCCGTGCTGCCGCCGCTGGTCATCAGTGTCGCCGAACGGATCTTGTTTCACACGTCATATATCGGATCGATGATCACGGGCCGCCTGTTCCACGGCTTTGCGCACGCGTTCGTGATCAAAGTCCAGGCGAGCGGAATGGCACCGAATGGCACCGGCGCCCATCCTCGCATGTCCCACGAGCAGCTGGCGCAAATCATGAATCCGATTCCCGATCCGATGAAATTCCTGACCAGTCCCAGCGTGTGGATCGGACTTGTGGTCGCGGCGGCATTGATCGGCGCAGCGATCTGGCTACGCCGGCGTCGCGACCCGATGTGAATCGCAGCGAGCCGCGACTAGCCTGCGGCATCGTCGAGCGGATTGATGGTCAGGAACCTCCGATCATTCCGCGCCAACCATGGACTTGCCGACACTGCCATCCTCCCGCAAGACAGATCGCATATGGCCAGGCTCCGCGGCCTCCATGGGAAGGATCACCATTTGCATTCCGTCCAACTGCAGCCGGCGCTGCATGGCGTAGACGATCTGATTGTGCAGCAAGCGTGTCACCCACGTCTCGTGCGCGAACACCAGTTGCGAGGCGAAGAAGATGACGTTGGGGAATTCCGCCCGCGCCTGGCGGCATAGCTTGACTAATTCTTCGACGCCGTCGACGCCGAATCCGAGGTAGTACTTGGAAGCGATGCCGTGGCTCCTGGCAAGCTCCATGTAGAACTCCATGTCCTTGAGCCGATCGGCCTTGAGCTTCTCCAGTGCGCGCTCGCCGCCATAACTTCGCACATCCACCGGCTGCGCACTGACCACCAGAAAATTCTTGTAGAAGCCGGGCCACATGCCGAGGACTGTGCGCGATGCGTGTATAAGCCCGCAGCGATTGCGTCCGATGATAAACGCCGCCGTCGGACGTTCGGGAACAAGCCTTGGCTTTGCTGCAAAATGACCGGATGGCGCTTCGTACGCGGCTTCGGCACGGTCCAGGCGCACCGCCACGCTGTTGTAGTGGTGGCGGATGGCCATACCGATCGCGACGACGAGTCCGGTGATGATGAGCGTGATCCAGCCCCCTTCAGTGAACTTCTCGACCGTTGTTACGACGAGAATGCCTCCGCACACCAGCAGCCCGAGCAATGAGAGCAGCAAACGGATCAGCCAATTGCCTTCGCGGCGATGGCTCCACCAGTATCGAACGAGCCCGGCCAGCGAAAGGGTGAAAGTCAGGAACACGTTGATGCTGTAAAGGACCACCAGCACCGACACGCTGCCCCCGGTGATCAGAAGGACCGCGACCGCTGCGCCTCCCATCAGGATGACACCGTTCTGAGTGACCAGCCGACTCGACAAGTTCCGAAACTGGTGCGGCATCCATGAATCGACGGCCATGTTGGCAAGCACTGCCGGGCCGCCGAGAAAGCCGGTATTCGCCGCGACGAGCAAGAGACCTGCTTCGAGCGCGAGAACGACGATCAGAGCTCCCTGGTTGAGCGCCGGCTGCGCCCAGCCGAAGCTCGCGATGATCGATTCGAAGGTTACTGCATTGAGCGTGCGTCCTTCGACGTGATGTGCGTCCCACAGCAAGTACAGCATGATGATGCCCGCAGCCGTGAAGGCGAGCGACAATGCCATGTAGAACATGGTCCACTTACCGGTCCTTACACGGGGCTCGACCAACGATTGGACATTGTTCGACACGGCCTCGATTCCGGTATACGTGCCGCCGCCGAGCGAGTAGGCGCGAAGCAGCAGTGCTGCCACGGCGACCCAGCCCAGGTCGCGGGTCATCTGGCCAGTTTCGGCGATGGTATTGCCGATCATCGACGGCAGCTGATCGCCATGTGCAAAGACACCGTAGAAGATCAATGCGGTGTGAGTGAGCACGAATCCGATGAAGATCGGCAGCAGGATCTTGATGGATTCCTTCATTCCTCGCAGGTTGAGATAAACCAGCAAAACCGTGAGGGCAACTTCGAGGCCGAGCTTCACGACTGCTAAGGCAGGCGGAAGGAGCGAGAAGAGAGCATCCACTCCGCTTGCAACCGAAATGCCGATGGTCAACACATAATCGACAACCAGTGCGCTGCCTGAGACCAATCCGGCGTGCTCGCCAAGTAGACGCGTTGCGACCTTGTACCCGCCACCGCCCGAAGGAAACAACTCGATCACCTGGTTGTAAGCAACGGCGATCACGAACACTGTCACCGCCGTGAGCGCGGCGAGATAAAGGCTCAATGGAGTGTGCGTGCCGAGCGCCAGAAACGCCTCTTCCGGACCATAACAGGCCGAAGAGAGGCCGTCTGCTCCTAGTCCGATCCAGGCGAGAAAGGCGATCAGTGCTACATGCTTGCGAGTGTCGCCGCTGAAAGGATCGAGAGCTTTGCCGAGAAGAGATTCGCGCAGGCTCTGCTTCATCAGGAATCCTTCCGCAATCGGCGAGCGCCGAAGCGTGCTGCGATTGTCAGCCTCTGGCACCGCATATGGGACGGCCGCGGCGAAGCGGCCTCAAGGAGGAATCATTCTAGTGCGTGCGGCGCACCGCGCAAGATTATTCGCGCCGCTTCTTCGCCGCGATCTTCCCGCCATGACAGAGGCCTCATGCCGAGCGCAGCGGAAAACCTTTCGGAAGACTGACAAGCCGGCTGCTAGCGGTCAACCCGTATACATTGCGGCAATGGCATTCCTGATCACCTTCTCGGTACTTCTGGGCGCCGGGATATTATGGATGGCGCTGTTCGTCGGTCTTGGCCAGGCAGAGAGCACTGTGCTCAATGCCATCGCTGAGTGGCTGTCTCCGGAGCGCATATCGGGCTGGATCTTCTACCTGGTGGTCTCGGCGATCGCTTTCATACCCTTGGCCAGGCGATACCTGGACCCGAGATCGGAGCGGCCCGACGATCATGATGTCACCTGAACCGGATGCATTGGTGAGCGCCATCGAATCACCGGCGAATGGCGCATCGATAATGATTACTACGCACTATGCGGATTCTTCATCCGAAGCCCGCGCTGGTCCCTCCTACTCGGCGAAATCGAGTGGCAGGCCCACGTAATTTTCGGCGATGGTGCGCGCACCGGACTCGGAATTGAGCAGATAGTCGAGCTCCGCTTCCTGAAACTTGGCGACGATCGGGCCGTCGTCGGCAAAGCGGTGCATCAGCGTGGTGAACCACCACGAGAAGCGCTCGGCTCTCCAGATGCGCCGCAGGCATCGTTGCGAGTAGCCGTCGATGCCGGCCTGCGATTTCTCCGTGTAGTACTCGGTGAGCGCGCTCGCCAGATATTTCACATCGGTGGCGGCGAGGTTGAGGCCCTTGGCGCCGGTCGGCGGTACGATGTGGCCGGCATCGCCTGCCAGGAACATGCGTCCGAAGCGCATCGGCTCGGTGACGAAGCTGCGCAACGGGGCGATGCTCTTTTCCAGCGAAGGCCCGGTGACCAGGCGCTCACGCCCCTCGTCGTCGAGTCGAAAGCGCAGCTCCTGCCAGAATGCGTCATCGCTCCACTCATCGACATTGTCGGTCAAGGGCACCTGCAGATAATAGCGGCTGCGCGTTCGGCTGCGCTGCGAGCACAGCGCGAACCCGCGCGGGCTGTTGATGTAAATGAGCTCGTCCGAAACCGGCGGCGTGTCGGAGAGCAGTCCGAGCCAGCCGAAGGGATAGACCTTTTCGTATTCGGTGATGGCGCTGCGCGGCGCGTTCGCGCGGCACACGCCGTGGAACCCGTCGCACCCGGCGATGAAGTCGCAGTCGATCTCGTGCGTCGTGCCGTCCTTCTGGTAGGTCACGCGGGGCTTGTGGCCGTCGAAGCCGTGAACCGCCACGTTCTGCGCCTGATACACGGTCGGCATTCCGGCCGATTTGCGCGCGTCCATTAAATCGCGAGTGAGCTCGGTCTGGCCGTATACCATCACGTTCTTGCCGCCGGTCAACTTGTTCATGTCGACGCGGTAGCGCTTGCCGCCGAAGAGCATCTCGAAGCCGCCGTGCACCAGGCCCTCGCGGTGCATTCGCTCGCCGACGCCGACCTCGTCCATCAAGTCGATGCACACCTGCTCGAGAATGCCGGCGCGGATGCGGCCGAGCACATAATCGCCGGTGACGCGCTCGAGGATGAGCGCGTCAATGCCGGCTTTGTGCAACAGCTGTCCGAGCAGCAGTCCCGAGGGCCCGGCGCCAACGATCACGACCTGCGTGCGGGAATGGGTCATTTGCTCACTACTTCCCACTTGCCGTTCTTGACTTCGAAAATCGTAAGCAATCCCTTGGTCAGATCGCCGTTCTTGTCGAACTCGATGTCTGCAGTCACCCCCGGGTACTTGATCTTGGCCAGGGCAGGCAGGTACTTTGCGGGCTCGGTCGAGTTGGCGGCCTTCATCGCGGCTGCGATCACCATGACTCCGTCGTAGAAGTACGGCGTGTACAGGCCGACATCGGAGTTGAAGCGGGCCTTGTATTTCGCGGCGAATGCCTTCCCTCCCGGGCGCGATTCCAGCGCCGCTCCGGGAGTCGACGCGATGCTGCCTTCTGCCGCCGGGCCCGCCAGCTCGATGAACTTGGCGGAATTGATCGTTTCGCCGCCCATCAACGGAGCGTTGATCCCGAGCAGCTTCATCTGCCTGGCCATCGGTCCCGCCTGGGCGTCATAGCCCCCGAAAAAGATCGCGTCGGGCTTGACCGCCTTGATCGATGTGAGCAGAGCGTTGAAGTCGATGGCCTTGTCGTTGGTGTGCTCGCGCTTGACCACCTGGCCTCCTGAGGCCTTCACCGCCGCTTCGAAAGCGTCCGCCAGCCCCTGCCCATACGCCGTCGCGTCGTCGACGACGGCGAGCCGCTTGAACTTGAGCGTCTTGACGGCGTAGTCGCCGAGGGCCGTGCCTTGCTTGTCGTCATCCGCCATCAGTCGGAAAGCCGTCTTGAAGCCCTGGTGCGTGTACTTGACGTTGGTCGATACCGAAAGCTCGGGAATGCCGGCTTCGTCGTAGACGCGCGATGCGGGAATGGTTACGCCGGAATTGAAGTGGCCAACAACGCCTGCGACCTTGGCATCGACCAGCTTCTGGGCGATGAGAGGCCCCTGTTTGGGGTCGGCCTGGTCGTCCTCGGCCTGGAGCTGGAACTTCACGGGCTTGCCGCCGATGCTGGGATTTTGGGCGTTGAGCTCGTCGATCGCCAGCTGGGCCCCGTTCTGGTTGTCCTTGCCGTAGTTGGCCTGCGGCCCCGTGAGTGGGGAAGCGAAGCCGATCTTCACCACTTGCTGCGATTGGGCGGCGCCTGTGACCAGCGCCATCAACATTCCCAGCGCGGTCGCAAGCGCGCCAATGCGAACATAACGGTTCACGATGGTCTCCTCGATCGATGGTGACCGGTATTGAGGTTATCGCCTCGTGGTCGCCGGCTCGCCACGTGGGCTTCCAGTCTACACCGCCGTGCCCAGTCCGGTTCAAGCCTGCGGGCCGGTGGTGCATGCCGCCGTCATTGCGATGCGCGCGACTCTCCAGGCTCGGGGAAAACGCCACGCGCAGACGTTGTTAAACTTCAGGCGACAACGTTATACCGCCATTGCAGCGCCCAGATTGCAACCGCGACCAGGCTTCGGCACGGCTCCAAAGGCCAGCCACCGGCAAACGATCCGATCCGCCAGTTACAACCGTACTTGTCCGGGACCGTCAGAACTTCGATGGATACGACCTGCAGTCCAGGGCATTCTTTCAGCGTGCCAAGCTCTCTGTTGATTACGGCTAACAGCGCATCGGTCGAGATGGACGCTCGATTCATAGACAAGCAATGCAAGGGCGGAAATGAAATCAACTTGGTCGTAATGAACCATACACCCGAAGCTTTATCATTGACTGACGGATCGCTGTCAGCGTCCTTGCACACAACCCAGAATCCCTGACTTTGATGAGCAAGCGCGGACGTGTGCTGGTGACTGGCGCGAGCGGCTTCATCGGATCGGCGATCGTGCGTGCGTTTCTTTCCTCGGGCTACCCCGTTCGAGCGTTAATTCGTTCCACGAGCCCGCGTCAAAACCTCCAGGGGCTCGACATCGAATGCGTCGAAGGCGACATCTGCAACGCGGGCGCCGTGAAGCGTGCGATGAGCGGCATCTGTTACCTTGCGCACGCAGCCGCCGACTATCGTCTGTGGGCTCGCGACCCCGACGCCATCATGCGGACCAACGTCGAAGGCACACGCACAGTGATGAATGCTGCGCGGACGGCCGGCGTCGAGCGTATCGTGTATACGAGCAGCGTCGCGACTCTTGCTTTGCAGCCTGCAGGTGAGGCGGCGGACGAATCGATGAGTTTGTCGGAGATCGACGCGGTCGGCACTTACAAGCGAAGCAAGGTCATTGCCGAGCGGCTGGTGGATGAATTGGTGGCGCAGGACGGACTCCCGGTGATGATTGTCAATCCGTCGACACCCATAGGTCCTAGAGATATCCGGCCGACGCCCACGGGGCGGATAATCATCGAGGCGGCAGCCGGCCGGATGCCGGGATTTGTGGACACCGGTCTCAATCTGGTTCACGTCGATGACGTGGCCTCCGGCCATGTGGCGGCACTGGAGCGAGGCACGCCTGGAGAGCGCTATATCCTGGGAGGCGACAACGTGATGCTCGCGCAGATGCTCAGCGACATCGCGCTACTGGTCGGCCGGCGCCCGCCGCGTCTCAAGCTTCCTCGCGGACCTCTCTATCCTCTGGCCGTCGGCGCACAAATCATTGCAAGGGCAACGGACAGGGAGCCATTGCTCACGCTCGACGGCTTGCGCATGTCGCGGCATCGCATGTTCTTCACCAGCCAAAAAGCCGGGCGGGAACTCGGGTTTGGTGCCCGCCCCTACAAGAGTGCACTGCGTGACGCCGTCGAATGGTTCTTCGCAAACGGATATCTGCAATGACCGCGCTGTCCGTTGCTGCGCTCTCGAGCGCGCTCTGGCTTTATCTGCTTACGCTGCGTGGCAGTTTTTGGCGTGCGCAGCAACTCAGGAGCCCTGCGGCAACCCTTTCGCCTCGAGAAGGCGCCTGGCCGCGGGTGGTGGTGATCGTGCCTGCGCGCGATGAGGCCGCGCTCATCGGCGAAACAGTCCTGGCGCTACTGAAGCAAGACTACCGCGGCGACCTTGAAGTTGTCGTCGTCGATGACCATAGCAGCGACCACACAGCGGACCTGGTTCGAGCAACGGCCGCAAAGGCAGCATCAGTTCGGCGCGTCACCGTGCTCGCGGCGCCGAGCATGCCGGACGGCTGGACCGGAAAGCTGTGGGCGGTACACCAAGGCATCCGCCATGCCCAGACGCTCGCTGAACGCGCGGACTACTGGCTTCTCGCCGATGCCGACATACGGTTCGCTGAAGATACCCTTACTGCTCTCATGGAGCGTACTGTTCGCGATCGACTCGTGTTAACGTCAGTCATGGCCAGGTTGCGCTGTTCGAGCTGGGCCGAGCGGTTGCTGGTGCCAGCGTTTGTGTTTTTCTTTCAAATGCTTTATCCCTTCGCATGGGTGAATCGTCGAGACCGCAGCACGGCGGCTGCCGCCGGCGGCTGCATGCTCGTGCACGCCGCAACACTCGAGTCCGCAGGCAGTATCCAAGTGATCCGACGCGAGCTTATCGACGATTGCGCCCTCGCTCGATTGCTAAAGCCACACGGCGCAATCTGGCTGGGCTTGAGCGACCGCGTACGGAGCGTTCGCCCCTATCCGAGCCTTGAAGACGTTGGTCACATGGTGCGCCGCTGCGCCTACGCACAGCTGCGATATTCGCCGTGGTGGCTCATGGTCACGATCGTGGCGATGGCCGCGATTTTCCTGGCACCGCCCGTCGTGGTGCTGTTTTCGAGGGGGGTTCCGCTCCTGCTCGCCGCGCTGGCATGGACAGCGATGGCGCTGGCAATGCAACCAACGCTGCGTTTTTATGGTCTGTCGGCTTGGTGGGCATTGCTGCTGCCCGCGGTCGCGGGCGTTTACCTCGTCTTCACGCTCGAGTCCGCCTGGCAGCATGCGCGCGGCAGGAGTGGTCAATGGAAAGGACGTACCTACCCGCGAGGCTTCGAAACATGAGAGCGCCGGTCACGGTCACTGATCCAGCGCGGGACGAAGTGAGCGACGCGCTCACGGCCGAGGCCGAGGCCGTGGTCGCGCGCAGCTCGTTCTATGCCGCCATGCGCATCCTCCCGCCGGCGCAGCGAAAAGCCATGTTCGAAATCTATCGCTTCTGTCGCGCGGTCGACGATGTCGCCGATGGTCGCGGTACACCGCAGGAGCGCCTGGCGGAGCTGGAAACGTGGCGGAATGACATCAACGCCTTGTTTGGCGGGACGGCCACGCGCCGAGTGGAACCGCTGCTTGCGCCGATCGTGGCGTTCGCCCTGGAGCGCGAAGACTTTGTGTCGATCATCGACGGCATGGAGATGGACGCTCGTGACGACATTCGTGCTCCTGCCTTGGCTACGCTCGAGCTGTACTGCGATCGCGTTGCCTGCGCGGTCGGGAGGCTGTCCGTCAGAGTATTCGGCATGCCGCAGCCGGAAGGAACCGCACTTGCGTTCCATTTGGGGCGTGCGTTGCAACTGACCAATATTCTGCGCGACCTCGACGAGGATGCTTGGAAGGGCCGGCTCTATCTTCCGCGAGAGCTGCTCATGGCCGCTGGCATCAGCGAGACAGAGCCGAGCGTCGTTCTCGCCCATCCTGCTCTGGGTGTGGTTTGCGCAGGGCTCGTCGCATCGGCAAGAGGCCACTTTGCCTCCGCACGAGAGGTCATGGCTGCTCAACCGGCATATCGCGTCCGCACGCCACGACTCATGGCAAGTGTCTATCGAAACATACTCGAGCGTCTCGCTGCGCGCGGATGGACGCCCCCGCGCCGTGCCATCAGCATCGGCCGCACACGGTTATTGTGGATCTTGCTAGTGGACGGCCTTTTTGCGAGCTCGTCCAGCGAAAGGCATTGATGCGCGGACTTTCATCGCCAGTCTTGCCGCGCCGCCAAAGTGTGGCGCGTCTCCGTCCCTCCGAATCTCCGCAATCGAGCCTCGAGCGTTCCATCGAGGCAGCCACCACGGCTCTCCTCGAGCAGCAGCGCGCCGACGGGCACTGGGTGTTCGAGCTGGAAGCGGACGCCACGATTCCAGCCGAATATGTCCTGCTGCAGCACTTCCTGGGCGAATGCAATCCGGAAATCGAATCAAAGATCGCGGTGTATCTGCGCGGCACTCAGGGGAGCCACGGTGGTTGGCCGCTTTTTTATGGCGGCAAGTTCAACTTGAGCGCAAGCGTAAAAGCGTACTTCGCCCTCAAGATGATTGGCGATTCACCCGACGCGGAGCATATGCGGCGCGCGCGCCAGGCGATCCTTGCTCACGGGGGAGCAGGCAGGACCAACGTTTTCACGCGCATTCTCCTAGCGCTTTTCGAAGCGATCCCGTGGAGTGCTGTGCCGACCATGCCGGTGGAGATCGTATTTCTGCCGCGCTGGGCGCCATTCCATCTGTCGCGCATCTCCTATTGGAGCCGCACGGTCCTCGTTCCTCTGCTGGTGCTGCAAGCCCTACGGCCGCGAGCGCGCAACCCGAGAGGCGTGGGCATCGGGGAGTTGTTTCCGCCGGGAAGTCGTCGCGCCCGACGTTGGATCAGGGCGTCGCATCAATCACGCTCGCGATTCGTGCTTTTCGCTGCGATTGATGCCGCGCTGCACGTGCTGGAGCACGTCGTTCCGCATGCAATTCGACGGCGGGCCATCAATCGAGCGGTTTCCTTCGTCACCGAGCGCCTCAACAGCGAGAACGGCCTGGGTGCTATTTTCCCCGCCATGGCCAACAGCGTAATGATGTTTGACGCACTGGGCTACGCGCGCGATGACCCGCAGGTCGTGACGGCGCGTAAGGCCATCGACAGATTGCTGATCGTCTCTCGACACCAGGCTTATTGCCAGCCCTGCGTGTCGCCGGTGTGGGACACGGTGCTCGCATGCCTTTCGCTGCTGGAGGCGGATGGTCGTCGCGCGCGCGCAGCGGTGCGTCGCGGTCTCGAGTGGCTCGCGCAACGGCAGGTGCTCGACACGCTCGGCGATTGGGCGGAACAGCGACCGGGTTTGCGTCCGGGAGGTTGGGCATTCCAGTACGCCAATCCCCATTATCCAGACCTCGATGACACCGCGGTGGTCGTGATGGCGATGGATCGATTCGTACGGACTCGGCAAGCTCGCAATGAGCCGGACTTTCGCGACGCCATCGCTCGCGGCCGCGAATGGGTGCTCGGCCTGCAAAGCGCCAATGGCGGCTGGGGTGCATTCGACGCCGACAATGTTACCGAGTACCTGAATCACATTCCGTTTGCCGACCACGGTGCGCTGCTCGATCCGCCCACTGCAGACGTCACCGCTCGTTGCGTGAGCATGATCGCTCAGCTGGGCGAAGCGGCAGATGCAACGCCGTTGGCAAGAGCACTCGAGTTCTTGCGACGCGATCAACAGGATGACGGCAGCTTCTACGGCCGGTGGGGTATCAATTACATCTACGGAACCTGGTCGGCGCTGTGCGCATTGAATGCAGCGGACGTAGATTCGCAATCAAGCGAAGTTCGCCGCGCCGTCGACTGGCTCGTTTCCTGCCAGAACGACGATGGAGGGTGGGGCGAGCCCGGCGAGAGCTATGCACTCGATCATCACGCCCATCAACGCGCCGCCAGCACCGCTTCGCAGACAGCGTGGGCGCTACTGGGACTAATGGCAGCACACGAGGTGCGCAACCCAGTGGTCGCTCGCGGCGTCGACTATCTGCTTCGAAACCAGCGTTCCGACGGCTTCTGGAGCGAACCGGAGTTCACTGCCACTGGCTTCCCTCGCGTCTTCTATTTGCGCTATCACGGCTACCCCAAATTCTTCCCGCTGTGGGCGCTCGCTCGCTACTATTGCCTGACGCAGACGAGCGAGCGCGGGCTGCGATTCGGCATGTGAGCGTCGAAGCCGAAACAAAGGCTGCGGTAGTTGCCGTCACTGGCCTCGCCAAGGAGGCGCGCATCGCCGGCGGGCCTGGCGTTCGCGCCGTTGCCGGCGGCGGCGATGCCAGGCGACTCGCTCAAGCGCTCGAGCGGGAGGTGCGTCTCGGTGCGCAGGGCGTCATCAGCTTCGGTATCGCTGGTGGCCTGGTCGACACGATTGCCGCCGGAGACTGGCTCGTAGCCCTAGCCATCGTGACGGCGGATGGGCGCTTTCCCTGCGATCAGGCATGGACTCGCGTGCTTGCCGAGCGGCTCCCTGGGGCTATGACGGGTGATGTCGTGGGCTGCGACGCACCAGTCATGGAGGCCGCGGGCAAACGCGCGCTGCACCGAGCCACTCTCGCCTCGGCAGTCGATACCGAGTCGCATATCGCAGCCGCGGTCGCAGGGGCGCATAAGCTGCCCTTCGCGGCGTTCCGAGTCGTCTGCGACGGCGTCGAACAAGGCCTGCCGTCCGTGGCGGTGTCGGCGTTGTCGCCCGATGGAACGATAAGGCGGGCTGGCGTGGCCCGCGCACTGGCACGCGATCCCCGGCAAATTCCTTCGCTCGCCAGAACAGCGATCGATGCGCGCACTGCATTCCGCGCACTGCTACGCGGACGTCGTTTGCTTGGCCCTGGTCTCGGCTTTCCGAATCTGCGTGAGGCTCTGCTCGACTTGTCGTGAGAAGACGTACTCTGCCGGCCGCTGATTCGCGAGGGGAATCTCTTCCGCCATGGGACCCTCGGTGCGTACACCGCGGAAGCTGATTCCAAGCGCTTTCCACGGGTGGCGCACTGCATCCTGCACCGCCGTGGCCTCGTAGCCGCTGTGCACCATGCAGTTGGCGCACTTTTCGTAATTGCCCGTGCCGTAAGCATCCCAATCGGTCTCTTCCATCAGTGCGCGAAAGCTTTGCGCATAGCCCTCGCCCAACAGATAGCACGGACGCTGCCAGCCAAAAACATTGCGCGTCGGGTTGCCCCACGGCGTGCAACGATATTCCTGATTGCCGGCGAGAAAGTCCAGAAAAAGGCCAGATTGGCTGAAGACCCAGCCACGCCCTCCCCGGCCGAGACGGAAGATGTCCCGGAAAAGCTGCTTGGTGCGAGCCCGCGTAAGAAAGTGCATCTGATCGGGTGCGCGCTCATAGGCATACCCGGGAGATACCGTGATGCCGTCGACACCAAGGTCGCGCACGCCGTCGAAAAATCGCGCGACTTGGGCCGAGTCGGCATCATTGAACAACGTGCAGTTGATGTTGACCCGAAACCCCCGGTCTTTCGCCGCGCGAATCGCCGCCACCGCCCGGTCGTACACGCCTTTTTCGCAGACCGAGCGGTCATGCATGTCGCGATCGCCATCGAGGTGCACCGACCAGACGAAATAGGGACTCGGGCGGAACAGCCCCAGCCTTTTCTGCATCAGCAGCGCATTTGTGCAGAGGTACACGTATCTCCGACGCGCCACGATTCCGTCGACGATGGCGTCGATCTCCTTGTGCAGCAGCGGCTCGCCGCCGGCGATTGACACCACTGGGGCGCCGCACTCCTCGACCGCCGCCAGGCAATCGGCCACGGAGAGCCGTTGATCGAGTATCTCGACCGGATAATCGATCTTGCCGCAGCCTGCACAGGCGAGGTTGCAGCGAAACAGCGGCTCCAGCATCAGCACCAGCGGATAGCGCCGCCTCCCTGCCAGTTGCTGGCGAACGATGTACGAGCCGACCTTGAGTTTTTGCCGGAATGGGATCGCCACGATGCGCTTCGGGTTGGTTGCAGCCTGTTAGAGCCGATTGACCGCGGCGGGTTTCGCGCGGAGCAATTCTGCAGGGAGCCGGAACTCGACCTTCTCCTGGATCCCCGGGAGAACCGATACTTCGACTGAACCCAGTCGACCCAAGGCGGCGATGACATCGTCGACCAACGCTTCGGGTGCCGACGCGCCGGCCGTGATCCCGACTACGGAGGAATGGCGGACCCATGAGGGCTGCAGTTCGCTGCCATCGGCAAGCAAGTAGCTTGGCACACCGGCCTCCGCGCCGATTTCACGCAAACGATTGGAGTTTGAGCTGTTCTTCGCCCCCACGACGAGAAGCACACCAGCGATCTTGGCAAGCTCGCGTACCGCCGATTGTCGGTTCTGGGTCGCGTAGCAGATGTCGTTGATATCAGGTCCGATGATGTCGGTGAACCGACGCTTGAGCGCCGCGATGACCGCGCGCGTATCGTCTACGCTGAGCGTCGTCTGGGTGATGTACGCCAGCGGAGTGTCCGGTGCGAGTCGGAGGGCATCGACATCGCGCTCCGACTGGACCAGCAGCGCGCCGCCGGGTATCTGTCCCATCGTCCCCTCGACCTCCGGGTGACCCGCGTGTCCGACCAGAATCACCGTGCGTCCCTGGGCAACGTAGCGGCGCCCCTGGCTGTGCACCTTGGCGACCAGGGGACAGGTTGCGTCGAGAACTCGCAAGCCCCGCGCTCGTGCCTCTTCCTCAACGCGTCGCGACACGCCATGCGCGCTGAAGATCGCAATCGCCGCGGAGGGCACGTCGGAAAGGCTCTCTACGAAGCGCGCGCCCCGCTGGCGAAGGCCTTCCACGACGTGGCGGTTGTGAACAATCTCGTGCCGCACATAGACGGGAGCGCCATAGGTAGCCAGCGACTGTTCAACAATGTCGATGGCGCGGATGACGCCCGCGCAAAACCCGCGTGGCTGTGCGAGGATTACGCGCATCTCTGCAATACGTGCGGGAGGCGGCACATTGGATTTTTCAGCACGGTCCGCATGGCGAGCTCGGAGCGGCCGTTGTTTCATTGCATGATCCATCATTCGTCACGAGAGAACAAGCGCAGTTGTCGACAGGATACCGCAAGTCGAGTCGCGTGCGAGTCATTCCAATGATGCTTTCAGGGTTGTCGCCGAGCGCGTGCTGAACCTTTCCATTCGCTCGACAAGTCGGATAGCGAGACAAACCGGTCGGGCAATCGGCGCTGTTTTGGGGTTCTTCATTTGCGTCGCAATCGTGCCCGGCGTTGCCGACGCGCACGCAATCATAGTGAGCGCTCGTCCGGGCGTGAACTCCACCGTGCCGCCGGGAGAACTCGAGCTTCAGCTTGATTTCAACAGCCGGATCGATGCGCAGCGATCACGATTGCGCCTGCGAGGCCCGGATGGAACCGAAACACCAGTCGCACTCGCCGCACAGACCTCTCCCAACGTGGTCGCTGGCCACGCAACCGTGATGACGGTTGGACGATGGAAGCTCGATTGGCAGGTCCTTTCGCTCGATGGTCACATCACGCGCGGAGAGATCGGATTCTCCGTGGGGCCCTTGCCACCGAAGCCGTGACCGCGCTGTTCGACATTTTTGGCTACCTGAGCGTCGTTCTGCACGGACTCGAGCTCGTGGCCCAGACCGTCCTGATCGGCAGCGTCTCCTACACGCTTTGGATCGCTGTACCGCCCGAATCGGAGAACTTGAACAGTCGTCGGACACTTGACGGCGGCCGGCGCCTCATCGTTGCCGCGGCGCTTGCTGTGACTGTGCTGGTGATTGCGTCGACAGCGCTGAACGCCGCGGTCTTGTTTTCGTCGCTGGACACTACCGTGGGTGAGATTTCAGGCGCGGGGTTTGTCTTCGCTGGCGCGGTGAAGGTTTTGGGGACGATGCTCATCGCTGCAACCATGATGCTCACGCGCGGGGGCGCATGGATTCGCACCGCAATGGGTGCCGGTGCAGCGATGGTGCTCGGCGGTGCCGTCGGAACCAGTCACGCCGTTGCACGGCTGGGAAGCTCGGGCCTGCTGATCACCGCGACCGCGATGCACGAACTAGGAGCAGCCTTGTGGCTCGGAGGGCTTCCATCCTTGTGGCTTGCGCTGGGTCGGACGGATGCGGCGTGGAAGGCGCGCGCGATAGGAATGCGCTATTCGGAGCTCGCGATCGCGGGGGTGGCGCTGATTGCCGCAGGCGCCGTCGTTTTTGCGGCGGTCTACATCGGCTCCCTCGACGGCGCCTACGGCACGGCATATGGGGCGACGGCGGTGACCAAAAGCATTTTGTTCGGCATGCTGCTGTTGCTCGGGCTTGCGAACTTTCGTGCGGTGCGCCGCTTCATGATCGACAGCGAAGCCCAGCGCCGGACTCGACGCTTCATTGAAGTCGAAATGGGGCTGGGATTTGCAGTTCTCATGGCTGCGGCATCCATCACATCGCTACCTCCGGCTGTCGACCTCGTTGACAATCGACTGACCGCTTCCGATATCGCCGGCAGGCTCACCCCGCGGTGGCCGCGTCTGGAGAGTCCCGAGCATGCGGGCCTCGCCATTCCTGCGCTCCAGGCACGTCTCGATGCGCAGGCACTCTCGACGCGAATGACGCGGCCCAAGGCGTTCGTGCCAGGAGGCGGCGAGCTCCCGCCGCGAAACGCCGAGGACGTCGCCTGGTCGGAGTACAACCATCATTGGGCAGGGTTGTTGGTTGCGCTGATGGGACTCGCTGCCTTGGCCAGGCGAAGCGGACGTGTTCGCTGGGCACGGCACTGGCCACTGCTCTTCCTGCTGCTCGCGGTATTTCTGTTCTTTCGGGCAGATCCCGAGGTATGGCCGCTGGGACGCATCGGCTTGATCGAGAGCCTCCGAGACCCCGAGGTTGCGCAGCATCGCCTTTTCGAACTGATCATCGTCGGCTTCGCGCTCTTCGAGCGGGGAGTCAGCACGGGGCGCATCGCCCAGCCGTCTCTGCGCCGCGTGTTTCCTGTGCTGGTTGCGCTGGGCGGTACGCTGTTATTGACCCATTCGCATTCACTTGGCAACGTGAAGCAGGAAATGCTGATCGAAATGACGCACCTGCCGATTGCCGTGCTCGGAATCACCGCAGGTTGGGCACGATGGCTGGAGGTCGAAGCGCCGGCGCAGGAGGGAAGTTGGGCTAGATGGGTATGGCCGGCGTGCTTTGTATTGATCGGTCTGTTGCTCGTCTTGTACCGCGAAGCGTGAATCAGCCGCATAGTGATGTCCGCACCTCTCGCCCTCGGGACCAGGGTATGACTTCATTGGCCGAGCGAACGGTGGCCGCCTGCGCGCGCCATCCGGCCATCGTGATCGCAGCGGCGGCCGCAATCTCAGCGGCAGCCTTCGTCTATGTTGCCCGACACATGGCGATCAACACCGATACCGCAAGCCTGATTGCCGCAGACGTCGCGTGGCGCCAGCACCAGCGTTCCTTCGATCAAGCTTTCCCGCACCGTTCAGATCTGATTGCGATCGTCATCGATGCCCCGACTCCAGAGATCGCCGAACAGGCAACCGCATCACTGGCTCACAGCCTTGCGAGTCAAACGGATATCTTTCACCAGGTGTGGCGTCCGGACGGCGGGCCTTTTTTCGACCAGGCCGGCTTGCTGCTGCAACCGCTGCCCGAAGTCGAACGGACAGCCCGATCGCTCATCGCTGCACAACCTTTGCTCGGTACGCTCGCCGCCGATCCCAGCCTGCGCGGACTGATGGATGCGTTGTCTCAGATTAGCGCGGGGCTCAAGACCGAGCCGGGCCGAGCGGGCGACCTAGCTCAGCCGTTGACCATGCTGGCCACTGCATTCGAGGGCGTCCTCAGCGGCCAGACGCCTAATTTCTCGTGGCATGAGCTGATCGCCGGTAAGGCCGATCCGCGCGAGCTGCGCCGGTTCATCCTGGCTCAACCGGTGCTCGACTATCGCGCGCTGCAGCCTGGCAAGACTGCAACCGACGCGATCAGGAGCGCGGCGCAGGCGCTCGGGCTGGACTCCGATCCTGGTCTGCGTGTTCGGCTCACCGGCCCGGTGCCTCTGGCCAATGAGGAGTTCGCCACGATCGCCGACGGCGCACTGCTCAACGTTTCCATCATGCTGCTCGCGGTGCTGGCGTTGCTGTGGATCGCGCTGCACTCGTGGCGTCTCATTTTCGCCATCATGCTGAGCTTGGCCGTGGGGCTGATCGTCACGGCAGCGTTCGGCCTGTGGCTCTATGGCATGCTCAATCTCATTTCGGTGGCGTTTGCCGTGCTTTTCATCGGTCTCGGAGTCGACTTCGGCATCCAGTTGTGTGTTTCCTACCGCAGCGAGCGCCACTCAAACGACGATCTGCATCTTGCCTTGCGCCATGCTGCCCGCTACATGGGCGCACCGCTCGCGCTTGCCGCCGCCTCTATCGCCGCAGGTTTCTACGCCTTCCTGCCTACCGAATACCGGGGAGTGTCCGAGCTTGGTGTGATTGCCGGAACGGGAATAATCGTAGCGTTGGCCGTCACTCTCAGCTTGCTGCCGGCGCTGATCGCCGTGTTGCGTCCATCGGGCGAGCCGGAGCCCGTCGGTTACGCCGCGCTGGCGCCCGCCGATCGATTCTTGATCGAACATCGGCGGTGGGTCTTGGTGCTTGCCGCCGTTATCGCTGCTACGAGCGTCGCGTTGTTGCCGCGCCTTCGATTCGATTTCAATCCGCTGCACCTGCGGAGCGTGGACGCGGAGTCCGTGGCAACTTTGCTGGACTTGATGCGCGACCCGGACACGTCTCCGAACACCGTGGAGGTGCTCGCTCCGTCGCTCGATGAAGCCACGATGTTGGCGCAACGCATCGAGCAGCTCCCGGACGTCGCCCGCGCCGTCACGCTCGCGAGCTACGTGCCCAAGCAACAGGACGAGAAACTCGCTCTGATCGGGGATGCGAGCCTCTTGCTTGCGCCGGCGCTCGAACCCGGCCAGACCAAACCGCCACCCACGGACGAACAAACTTCGGACGCCATGTTGCACGCCGCGCAATCGCTCGAAGAGGCAGCCAATGCGCTCCCCAAGACCCAGCTCGCGCTCGCCGCCTCGCGACTGGCCAGCGCACTGCGCTCTATTGCTGCCGGCGATGCGGCACAGCGGGAGCGCGTGCGCAGGATGCTGATCCCTGGTCTCGACCTGACTCTCAAGCAACTGCGCACGGCAATGAAAGCTCAGCCCGTGACACTCGCCACTCTGCCCGATGGGCTCAGGCGCGACTGGATCGCTGCCGATGGACGCGCGCGCATCGAGGTATTTCCCAAGGGTGACAGCAACGACAATGCAGTGCTGCGGCGTTTCGTGACTGCCGTGCGCACGATCGCCCCGGATGCCACAGGCGCGCCGGTCTCCATCCAGGATTCGAGCCAAACCATCCTGCGCGCTTTCGGGCAGGCAGGATTGTGGGCACTGCTGGCTATCGTACTGATCTTGGGCGTCGCATTGCGCAGCGTTGTGGACGTACTGCTGACGCTACTGCCCCTCGCGCTTTCGTCGCTTGCAACGTTGGGCATCTGTGCCGCCATCGGCCTGCCGCTCAACTTCGAGAACATCATCGCACTACCGCTGATGCTGGGCATCGGCGTGGCGTTCAACATCTATTTTGTCATGGCGGCGCGTCAGGGAAAGCGCGATCTTCTGCAATCGAGCCTGGCGCGAGCGGTGATCTTCAGCGCTTTCACGACGGCAACGGCGTTCGGCAGCCTGTGGCTATCGCATCACCCGGGTACCTCGAGCATGGGCGAGCTCCTCGCCCTGTCGCTCGCCTGTACCCTGGTCTCAGCGCTAGTCTTTCTGCCCGCTCTCCTGGGAAATCGAGTGCGTCTCCGGTCCGGATGAGCCTAGAGAACCTATGAAGAAGCCGCGCGCGCCCGAAACGCGACTCACGTGGGGCTTCCTCAGAGGTTCCTAGGGCTTTGACGACCCGCGCAATGCCCGCCCAAGTCTTGCATGTCGAAGCGAAGCTTCAGTCCATTGCCAGGCGATCAAGCCGGGGAAGAAGACCACCAAATCTCTCAGTCGCCGCGCGGCCGCCAGAGCCAGAGCGGTCGAAGCGTCGATTCCCAGTCCGGCACCGATCAGAACGAACGCACCTTCCTGCACTCCGATCGCTGCAGGCACCAGAAAGGCTGCGCTGCTGACGGCCTGAATCAGCGCCTCGATGATCAGGGCTTCCAGTCCACTGCGCGGCTGACCGAGGAAGTAGAGGGCGAGCCAGATCTCACCGGCACCCAGCGTCCATCCGGCAAGCTGCCAAAGGAAACATGCACTCACATCGCGTTGCCGGCCATACAGCGCTCGCAGTGCCTGATCGATGCGCTGCGAATGGGCTTGCACCTGTGCCAGTCGGCCGGCGAAAAGACGGTCGAGAAAACGCGTGATCGCACCAAGCGTGCCGGAGCGCAGCGCCAGGGCGAAGCCAACACCAAGGGGAATCATCGCCGCCAACCCTGCAATAAGCTGACCAGCGGCGTGCGCGGTGGCGCCAAGCTCAAGCAGCAATGCGAGGCCAAAGAGGCCAAAACTCGCCTGGCTCAAGACCGATATGCCCATATCGGCGATCAGGCTGGCTGCCGCTTCGCCACGCTCCTTAACATGCCCACGCACGACGCGGTAGGCAACGATTTCTCCCCCGACGCGCGCCACCGGCAACAAGCCATTGACCGACTCGCGAATCCATGTCGCGGCGCTCATCAAGCGAATGCCGGGACGAGGATCCGAAATCAGTCGCTGCCAAGCGCGCGCGTTGGCGATCATAGGCAGTACATGAAACAAGGCCGCCAGCACCAGCCCAGGACCCGCTCCGACCAACGCCGCGATGATCGCGCTCACGTCTTGCTGCGCGAAAAGCACGATCGCCAGCGCCAGTCCTGCGATGGCCAATAGGAGCGGGACAAGCCTCATCGTCTGTCAAAGTCAGCGTAACCGCCGGCGCGGATATTACTCGAACTCGCCAGCCTGCGGGCAGCGGTCGAGGTCAGGGCGGCCAACTCGTCGGCGTAGCGATAGCCCGCGGCCGCACCGAAGAAAACGTCAGACGTGGCCGGGTGGCAGTAGATTTCAGTCAGTCCATCCGGCAGGTCTTGCAACAAATGAGTCACGCGCGCTTCGGTCATGGCGCCCGACCAGGCGAGTCCGAAAACCTGGTCGGCAACAGTGAGTCCGCGACGGCGGCAGCGTTTGTCGAGCAGGGCCACCCACGGTGTCATTACCAACTCGCTCCGATTGGGCCGACCCGCGGAGTGATCGCCACCGACCACGCGCGAAGGTTCACGCGGTACGCGCACCGCACCCATTCCGTAGCGCCGGCCAACGTCGAGCATTTCGTTGCATACGGCAGGATGCAAATGAAAGTGATGGTGGGCGTTGACGTGGTCGAGCTTGAGGCCAGTCGCGCCAAACGCAGCGAACTGCGCCTCGATTTCCGCGGCGAGCTGCGCCCGCACGCCGGGTCGAAGGAATGCATCGATGCCCATCCTGATCAGATCGTTTCGAAGGCGCCCTCCTCCATCGACGAGATCGGGTATGCGCTCCGGGGGGAGCGTCGGCTTGCCATCGACCAGCACGAGATGCAGGCCGACTTTCAACCCGGGCAGCCGATGCGCCAGTGCCACAGCATCGTTCGCCGCTTCGCCGCTTACCATCAGGCTGGCGGCCGTGAGAATGCCGCTCTTATGCGCGCGCTCGACAGCCTGATTGACCTCGGGTGCGTGTCCGAAATCGTCGGCAGTGACGATCAGTGCTTTCAGTGCACTGCCTCTCGCCGCTCACGGAGAAAGTGAAAGAACTCGATGCCTTCGCGCAGCCGGCGTCTCATCATTTCCGGACTCCGGACCATTTCGCCGACGATCGAGGCGATCTTGCCGCTGCGAAAGTAGAATCGCTTGTAGAAGGTTTCGACCGCGTCGAAGATCTCGGTGTGGCTGAGATGCGGATAGGAGAGCGGCGCGATCTGCACACCGTGGGCGTCGACCAGCTCGGCGTTGGAATTATCCAGCCAGCCCTTCTCCAATGCTTGCCGGTAAAGGGACGTGCCGGGGTAAGGCGCCGCCAGCGACACCTGAATCGTGTGGGGATTGATCTCGGTGGCGAAGCGGATCGTCTCTTCGATGGTCTCCTTGGTCTCGCCCGGCAGACCGAGGATAAACGTTCCGTGGATGGTAATACCGAGGTCGTGGCAATCCTTGGTAAAGCGGCGAGCGAACTCTACGCGCATGCCCTTCTTGATGTTGTACAGGATCTGCTGGTTACCAGTCTCGTAGCCGACGAGCAGCAGGCGCAGCCCGTTGTCGCGCAGCACCTCGAGGGTCGTGCGCGGAACGTTCGCCTTGGCATTGCACGACCAAGTCACGCCCAGTTTGCCGAGCTCTTTGGCGATCGCCTCTGCGCGCGGCAGATCGTCGGTGAACGTGTCGTCGTCGAAGAAAAACTCTTTCACTTGTGGGAAGGCTTTTTGCGCCCAGGCGATTTCTTCGACAACGTGACCGACGCTGCGCGTGCGGTAGCGGTGCCCGCCGACGGTCTGCGGCCACAGGCAGAACGTGCAGCGCGATTTGCAGCCGCGTCCGGTGTACAGCGAGATATACGGATGCTTCAGATAGCCGATGAAATACTTGTCGACATCGAGGTCGCGCTTGTAGACCGTGGTGACGAACGGCAGCTCGTCCATGTTTTCCAGGATGGGGCGCGCCGGATTGTGCACGATTCGGCCCGCGGAATCGCGATAGGAAAGACCGGCGATTCCCTTCCACTCGTGTCCCTCGGCCACTTCCTTGACGGTAAAGTCGAACTCGTTACCGGTGACGAAGTCGATGGCTCTCGATGCGCTCAGGCTGCCGGACGGATCGACTGCAACCTTGGCGCCGATCATTCCCGCCTTGAGGTCCGCATTGACCGACTTCATGGCCTCGATCGCCTTGACGTCCGAGGCGAAAGATGGACTCGAGGTGTGCAGGACGACCAGGTCATAGTCTCGCGCTCGCGGCGCAATATCGGCGAGCTTGAGCCCGTGTGGAGGCGCGTCGATCAACTTGCTGCCCTCGACCAGCGCTGCCGGCTGCGCGAGCCAGGTGGGATACCAGAACGAGCGGATTTCACGCCGAGCCTGGTAGCGTGATCCCGCTCCGCCGTCGAAGCCCTCGAAGGACGGTGCTTGGAGGAAAAGAGTACGCATCACGTGTTGGGTTCTCCGAGTGCGGTCAGGGTTCCATCCGGGCGAACTCGGTAACGCCGTCCACCCCAACGGACCACGTTGACAAAGAAGCCAGCAACGTAGATGCCAAAGGCAAGCAGGTCACGCAGCGGCATGAGCCACCATCTGTCCGGCGGCACATTCAAAGTATGATCAACTTGGCACTGCAATACAAGACGGGACGCGATGGCTGCCGCGACGATGGCGATGGCGATGACGCTGAAGCCGTTCAACGCTGCACCAAGCAATGCGAACGGCAACGGCTGCGTGATCATGAGACCCGCATAACCGCTGGGATCCACTGCGCGTATGGTCCTCGCCCAGCGCAGCTCATGACCAAACAGGTCGACCACGGTCTTTTCGTAACACGAGTGCGTCACGATCAGCTTTGGAATCGCTACCCTCATGCCCTTCGCCCGTATCGCTGCTCCCATCGTGTAGTCGTCGGCGAGGCAGTCCCTGAACGCCTGAAACCCGCCGATCGCCTGGAGAGTCTCGCGGCGCAGCGCGATCGTCGAGCCAAAGCACGGTCGTGCGAGCCCGAGTTTCAGTCCCATAAGAACATTGGGTAGAAAGTGGTAGTCGATGCCCATGCTGCACAGACGTGCCCAAATGCCTGCACGGTCGGCTCCCCGGTAGAGGCAGGTCGCTGCACCAACGCCGGGTTCATTCAACGTATCTACGATTTCCCGGACGTAGTCCCCTGAGACGCGGATGTCGGCGTCCGCAAGGATTACGACAGGGTGGCGGATGTGACGCTCGAGCCCCGTGAGGTTCGCAACTTTGGGGTTTGCTCCGCGAATCGGAGCATGCACGACGAGTTCGAGATCAACTCCAGGCCGCGCGCTGATGAGTCGGCGCACGACAGCTGTTGCTGCATCGGTTGCGTCCTGAACTCCGAAGAGGATTTGCAGCGAACCGCGAAAATCCTGGTCACAAAAAGACGCGAGATCGTCGTAGAGTGCAGGGCTCGATCCCGAAAGCGGCTTGAGGATCGTAACGCCAGCCGCCGCGTCGGCGTAGCGCCTGGGAACAGCGCCAAAGCGTCGCACGACTACGGCCGCAGCAATGGCGTAGAAGCACCCAAGCGCCGCAAGGCCAAGGGCGGCCCATGCCGTCGACTCGCCGAGCGTGTCCACGATCAGCAGTTGATGCTCGCCTTCCCGTCTCTGGAGAAGCTTGTTAACCTAAGTCCGCGGCGATTCAAAACAACGCTACTGAATATTGCAAATCCGGCTCGAGGCACGCGCCTCCCCTAATCGCTGTCGCAGCGTCGCTGCGCTGGTCGCAGTCCTGGCACTCGCGGGTTGCGCCACCATGAGCGGCGAACGCGTGTCGGCGGATGACCCGCTGGAGCCTCTCAATCGGGCGGTGTTCGACATCAACACCAAGCTGGACGAGGCAGTCATCAAGCCGCTGGCGCAAGCGTATCGTGACGTTGTTCCGGCGTATGCCCGTGACCGCATTCGATCGGCGATCGACAATCTCGAGGAGCCGAGGATTTTCGCCAACGACTTGCTCCAGGGACGTGGCGACGCTGCGGCTACGACGCTGGCTCGCTTCGCCATGAACTCGACCCTGGGGATCGCGGGTCTGTTCGACCCTGCAAGCGAACGCGGGCTGGCGAAGCAGTCGGGCGATTTCGGTCAGACGCTGTACGCCTGGGGATTCGGCGACGGACCCTATCTCGTACTGTTGTTCTTCGGCCCGTCGAATCTTCGCGATGCCGTCGGTCTCGGTGTGGACCTGTTTACGACGCCGCCCGGCCCCTTGCTTCACAGTCATGCTGGACTTGTGATCGGCTTCACCGTCGGCACGGTCAACGCTATGGATCTCAGGTCGCGGAATATCGAAACCCTGGACGAGATCAAGGCAAGCGCGATCGACTACTATTCCCATATGAAAAGTATCACACGGCAAAGACGCGAGGCGCAGCTTCGGGAGGGAAAAAGCCTGCCGCCACAGCCCGAGGAGTTGACCGATCCGGGGACATCGGGCGACGGCCTCGAACAGGAACACTAGGAACCAGCCAGCGCGACACCTGCCCGTGCTTGACAGATTCAAGATTTGTCAGCGGGCATTGGCATCGGCCTTCGCTGGGCCTTGCATCATCTTGTCGCCCTGCTGGCGAAGGCTGGAGATCAGCGCCGATGGGCCGCCTTCCTTGAGAATGGCGGTGAACTCGGTGCGGCGGGTCGCCAACTCGCTGATCGTCCCCTTGAGATAAACGTCAACGATCTTCCAACTGCCTCCGGATTCGCGCATGAGATAGTTGAGAGCAACGGGTTCCCCGCTTGATGGGACGAGCTTGCTGTGTACGACCCGCCCCGTCGCGCGCGCTTCACTCCCAGGTTCGACTTCGAAGCGTTGCCCTGAGAATCCGTCGAACCGGTTGGCGTAGGTGGCGATGGTCATTCGCGTGAAGCTTTCGAGCAACTGGGATTGCTGCTCGGCTCCAATGGAGCTCCAGCTCGGACCGACGGCGATCCGAGTCATCGCCGGAAGGTCGAATGTCGCGCGAATTACAGGAGTCAACTTGTCATATCGACCCTTGATGCCAAGTTTGTCGGCTTGCTTCATCGTGTCCAGTAGTACATCATAGAATGAGCGCAGCTGTCGCACGGCGGGATCTTCGTCGGTTTGTGGACTGGCAAGCGTTGCCCATCCGGCGAGCAGCGTCCCGGTGGCAAGCATGATCCAAAGCACCGCTATCGTTCTGGACCGAATGCGCATCATCGCGGCTCTGGCGACCGTTGTTCGGCTCTACTACAATTACGAAATGTGTTCTTAGGATTGTACCCTGCTCGATGACCTGAACGATCTTAAACAGGTCATCGTGGCTGCCGTTACTGCAGGCGTCCACCAATACCCGGCAAGCGTGAAATGCACGACCTTCCTGTCGTGCGGTCATATCCGCAATCAAGGGTGACCAAGGCCGGTTACGAATGAAACCGAGGAGACGTAGCAAGATCTGCTGACGCGCGATTCATTGATCATGGGCACACGCTGGCGACGTATTGGGAAGACGCTGGGTCAACGGCAGTTGCCGTTGAACGAGGAACGTCTTTGCGAACAGGCACAAAAACGCGCTCGTTTGGAGGACTTTGGAGACCCGCCCGTAAAACCAGCTTTGCGCGCATTGGTTCAGAGTCTTGAAACGCAGGCGGATTTACACCCCATCGGCAGATTCTTAATGGGCGGGCATCTGCGTCAATTGCTCGAAAACCGCTTGCGCCTTGCCGAGGCATGGAAACAGAAGCGTGAAGCGATCGACAACTCTCCCATTCGCCAGCCAATCTTTGTTGTGGGGATGCCACGCACTGGCTCCACTTTCCTGCACGAGTTGCTAGCGCAAGATCCCGCTAACCGCGCTCCGCTTGTTTGGGAGGTTATGTTTCCTGTGCCGGAGAAGCGCGGTGGCAAAGATCGCCGGTTGCGCAAAACTGAGGCTTCCCTCTGGTGGTTTCGCCGCATCGCTCCTGAGGCCGATTCGGTTTACCCGGTCCGAGCGTGCACGCCGCAGGAATGTGTCGCCATTCATAGCCACACTTTTTTGTCCGAAGAATTCGTCTCGACTTGCGACGTGCCGGACTACCGAAGCTTTTTGCGATCCGCGGATCTGATGCCGGCGTATACCTGTGAGAAGCGCTTTCTGCAATATCTTCAAGCATCCGGTTCCCGGAAGCGATGGATTTTGAAATCACCCGATCATGTCTACGGATTGGAAGAGCTTTTCAAAGTCTTCCCGGACGCGGTGATCGTCCAGACGCATCGTAATCCCATGGAAGTGCTTCGCTCGATCACACAATTAAAGCGTGTCCTGCACGACCTCTACGCCTGGCCGCAAAACGGCGACGACATCACGTTGTGCGAAGCGCGGGCGCTGGCGGACGCGACCGAACGCTTCATCCACTTTCGTGACCGGCATCCAGAATTGCAGGACAGGTTTATCGATCTGAAGTACTCGGAACTAGTGTCGGAACCGAGGAGCGCAGTGGAGAAGATTTATGAGCGGATTAATTGCCCGTTGCTGTCGGAAGCCCGCGGCCGAATGGAGCAATTAGCCAGCAGCCGATCACGATATCCCCGCCGAAAGGCGCATCCAGTTCGCGAATTGGCATTCGCATCGGTTGAAGCACACCGTTTTAAGCGTTATTGCACCCGGTTCGGACTTTCGTACGAGGCCGATGTTTAGAAGTCACGAAGATGCTCCATACCATTCTGCTTTTATTGGGTGTGGTGTTTGCTCGATCTGATTCGGTCAGCCGGCGGCGCTGAAGCCGATGCCGATGCAACGCCTTGTCAGCTATTCCATTGCCGTCGTGGCCCTCGCTGCCCAGGCGACCGCGGTGGATGCCGATCCCGAAGTTCAAGCTCTTGCAATCGCCACCGGGGTGCTGGTCGCTTACGCGATTGCAACGCCCGATGAGCAAGAATCCAGCCACCTCGCGCTCGAGGTCGGCCGCTTCGATGCCGTCAAGAACACAGATCCAGCAACGGCTTTCGAGCTCGAATATCGATTCGGCCAGGAGCTTTGGTGGAAGCTCCGTCCGTTTATCGGTGGCGGTGTCACATCAGATCACAGCGCCTATGGATACGGGGGAATTCGGGTTCCGACTTTTTGGGGCGAGCATTTGGCAATCACGCCAAGTTTTGCGATTGGCGGCTACAGCAAAGGCGATGGAAAGGATCTCGGCAGTCCGGCCGTGCTGGGGCGTTTCGGCATCGATCTCGAATATCGCTTCAACAATGATCTGCGGGTTGGCGCGGCTTACCATCATTTTTCGAACGGCAAAGCTTTCAACCAAACAACCAACCCGGGCACCGAGATCATCGGAATCACGGTGTCGATGGCGATGTGACGGCACCCGCCGCCGAACAAGATCGTAATCGCAAACTCCCGCCTCTAGCGCGCCGCTCTCCGGCTGGGCCCGACCGGCCGGTAACCGCCGTTACAATGCGAGGCAGCGCGCAGTGGAGGGACCCAATGAACACCGACAAGCTCGAGGCTCTCAGGCGGAAATATGCCGGAGCAAAGGGCGGTGAGATTTTTCACCCGCCGTTTGCCGCGGTCGCAGCGCAGATCTTCTCCAAGGACGATCAGCGTCAGTGGCCGTTTGTTGGTGCAGCGACATTTCTGCGCCTGCCGTATATGCCGGAGGCGCCAGCTTCGAGCTTCGCGGGCTTGGACGTGGCCGTGGTCGGCGTGCCGATGGACCTCGGTGTGACCAATCGCGCCGGCGCGCGGCTCGGCCCGCGCGCGGTGCGCGCCGTCGAGCGAATCGGTCCGTATGAGCACGCGCTGAAGATCGCGCCATTGTCACACCTGCGCGCAGCCGACGTCGGCGACGTGCCGATGAAGAGTCGCTTCAGTCTCGAAGGGTGCCATGCCGACATCGAGGCATTTTTCGAAACGCTACACGCGGCCAGGGTGGTTCCGCTCGCGGTGGGCGGCGATCATTCGATCACCTATCCGATCCTCAAGGCGCTGGGAAAAGATGCGCCGGTGGGCATGGTTCACATCGACGCGCACTGCGATACCGGGGGCATCTTCGAGGGATCCAAGTTTCACCATGGCGGCCCGTTCCGCCAAGCCGTGCTCGATGGGGTTCTGGACCCGGAACGGTCGATCCAGATCGGAATCCATGGCGGCGCGGAGTTCCTGTGGGAGTTTTCGTTTGAAAGCGGGATGACCGTCTTGCACGTCGAGGAAGTGGCTGAGATGGGCATCGCCGCGGTCGTGGAACAAGTCCGGCAAGTAATCGGCGATGGGCCGACTTACATCACCTTTGACATCGATGGGATCGACCCTGGCTTTGCACCAGGCACCGGAACGCCTGAGGTCGGGGGTTTGACGCCGCGCGAAGCACTGACGATTCTGCGCGGCATCGCCGGAGCGCACATCATCGGTGGTGACGTGGTCGAGGTCGCCCCGCAATACGATGCGACGACCAATACTGCGCAAGTCGCCGCTCAGATGCTGTTCACCGAACTTTGCCTGGTCGCTCTGGACCCCAGGTTCAAGTCGCGTAAGCGCGACTGAAGGTCATCTCGACCTAATCCACAGGGACCTTCCGGTACCTGTCGACGTCGGCGGCGTTGATGGCGTTGCCCCGATTGCCCCAGGACTGTCGGATGTAGGTGACGACTTCAGCGACTTCCTGATCATTCAGTACATAGGCGAACGGCGGCATGCCGAAGGGTCTCGGATTGCCGCGCGTCGCTGGAGGGAACCCGCCGAACAGCACCATGCGAATGGGATTCGCGGCGAATTGCATATTGATCGCCTGATTGTTCTCGAGCGGTGGATAGGCGGAAGGGACCCCTACCCCATTGACGCCGTGACACGACTTGCAGTGAGTGTCGTAGAGCTTGGCGCCCGCTTCGTACGCGGCTTTACTTTGCGCTTCGGTAGGACGGATTTGCGACAGCTCCTCGGTCGCAGCCGCTTGAGCCAGCGATTTCAAATAGACCGCCATGGCCCGTGTGTCGGCCTCGGTGATGTATTGAAGGCTGTCATGGACCACCTGGGCCATGGGACCGAACACCGCACCACGCTTGGAGTTGCCATTGCGAAGCAAGTCCACCACGTCCGCGATTTCCCACTGACCGAGCCCCGCTTCGCGGTTGGAGGTCAGCGACGGCGCGTACCAGTCCTGCAGCGGAATCAGTCCTCCGCCGAATTCTTTTTCCTTGACCGTCGCGCCGAGCATGTTGCGGGTCGTATGGCAGGCATCGCAATGTCCCAGACCCTGGATAAGATACGCACCGCGGTTCCACTCAGCCGATTCGTTCGGGCGTGGCGTGAATTCGCCCGGCTCGAAGTAAAGAGCCCGCCACGCCGTGAGCAGCTTGCGCTGGTTGTACGGGAACGCCATCCGATGCGGGGTGTTGCGCTTGTGCACCGGCTTGAGCGTCATTAAATAGCCGTAGATTGCATCGCTGTCAGCGCGTGTGACCCTGGTATAGCTGGGATAAGGAAACGCCGGATACAGCAGCGATCCATCGCGCGACCGTCCCTCGTGCAGTGCATGCCAAAAATCGTCGGCGGTCCACTTGCCGATGCCGGTTTCGGGGTCGGGGGTGATGTTCGGCGTGTACAGCGTTCCAAACGGAGTCGGCATCTCCAAGCCACCCGCGAACGCCTCGCCTCCGCGCGCCGTGTGACACGCTACGCAGTCGCCCATGCGCGCGTAATATTCGCCGTCCGTTTGCGCGGGCAGGCGTGCTGCGTTGGCTTGCGCAGTCTCTGCCGTAGGCTGCGTCGCCTTTGCCGGCTGTGCGTGCGCGCCCGGCACGCCGACAACGCCGCTCAATGCCATCGCGCCGACAAGCACCAGCGACGCGAACGCGAGCTTGACTGTCATGTCATTCACTCACTTTCCTTGGCTGCCGCAAGCGATGGGCAGCTTTCGGCTTCCCTCCGGATCGGCAACCGTCGTTGGCGTTCCGGGCTGCTGGGCGAGGTAGTTTGCGACCGCCGAAATATCTGCGCCATTGAGCTTGGCGGCAATCTTGGCCATGCAATCGGGTTCGGTTGCATGGCGTGCGCCTCGCTGCCATGCACCGATTTGCGCACTGATGTAGTCCGGATAGAGTCCGATGATTCCCGGAATTCCTGGTTGCATTCCGGTGAGCGGCATGCCATGGCAGGCCGCGCATGCCGGGATACCCGCGGCCTGATCACCCTGGCGCACCAACGTCTCTCCTCGCGCTAGAGCTTCCTTGCTCGCGGAGGTCCGGATCGGCGTCGGAAAACCGGGCTTGAGCTTGGAGTAATAAGTCGCGATCTCCAGCAGATACTCGTCGGAGAGATAGCGGGTCATGTAGACCATCTGCGGATAGCTGCGCTTCCCGTCGCGAAAATTCGCCAGCTGGCGATACAGGTACATTGCGGGCTTGCCCGCTATGCGCGGGTAATATTCGGTTTCCCTGCGGCCTTCACCCTGATCGCCGTGACACCCGGAGCACCCAAGCAAGCGCTGCTGGAGCGTGTCGGAGAACTGCACACCGGCATCTTCCGCCCGGACCCACGCAGGAATCATGGCCAGCGACGCCAAACATATGGCGAGGAGGAAGCGGTATCTTGGCATGGAGTGACTCCCCAGACGTTCCGTTGTGACCAGAGGATGCTGCGCTTGATCCACACCCAACGAAAGTTGGTGGCCTCGAAGGACCCCGACGCTCAATGCGAGTATGCGCGTTTTTTTCCTTCCGCCAGGACATCCACCAAAGTGATTGCGGGGATTGGAAAATACGATTTGCGTAACCGCCGCACGATCCCTATCTTCGTCACTGTCCGGGCAAAGCATGACCGCCCCCTCAAAGACAAGGAGCAGCTAATGAATCGCAAGCGAACCAGCGAAGTCTTTGGCACGATGAATGCTGTGGAGCGCGCACGCGCCTCGCAAGGCATGCATCAGGCACTGCGGCTGGAGAGGCTCTTCAGCGCAACGGTAGCTCGAGTACGCAATGCGCTAGGAAGCGCCGAGCGGGCGATGACGCTGGTGTATGGCCGCCCAGGGCGTTGAGGGCCACAGCTAGCGTCGGCTCGCCGACTTGTTCAGCTCACCGACTTGTTCAACGCCACTGCCTCGCGAACGAGAGCCTTGAAGGCGGAGTCGTTGACCTTGTCGCCCTCGTGCAGATCGATGGCGCGCCTGACGTTGCCTTCGAGGCTGGAGTTGAATAGCTTCGCAGGATCCTTAAGCTGAGCACCCTTGGCGAATGTCACCTTGACCACGCTCTTGTAGGTCTCGCCCGTGCAGATCATTCCGTCGTGATACCACACCGGAACGCCTCTCCACTTCCACTCTTCGGTGACCGCGGGGACGGCTTGTTTGATCAGCGAACGAATCCGGGAGAGCATCTCGCCGCGCCAGTCACCCAGCTCTTTGATCCTCGAATCGATCAACCGAGATGGTGACTCCCCTTTGTGCGAAGCGTCGTTCTTGCTCTTTTTCATGTCTTCCCGTCGCCTACCGGGCTGACGTTGTTGCGTTGCGAAAGTTCCGGCGAGCTGGACATGCGCCTCAGACCGCTCTGTAGCAGGCCGGGCGCGCCCGTTATACTCGTTTGGCGATCGCGGGAGGCGTCGCGCCGTCCAGCGGTGGTACGGTAATCGGAAAGAGGTCCGGCGCGCCGCGAATGAGTCGCGCGACCCGCGCTGCTTCATCCGATCGATTCGCTCTTCGCCACCACGTAACCGCCGACATTGCGATCGCTGCCAGCGTTACCTGCTTATCTGGCGAGACTTGTGCCAGCGCATGTTCCGCCTCCTGAGCAGCTTGCGCAAACAGCAGTCGCGCCGAAGCTTCGTCTCCACGATGGGCCAAAGAATCAGCCGCAGCCGCGAGCTCCTTACTTCGGTGATGATGATCAAACCAGGTCACTGAACTCCTCCTGCAGGTTTCTGTTTTTCGGGCTTGAGCCACTTTGCTAACTGCCCGTATCGAAGTAGCCTAGCAATGGAAGGCAGCTTAGCAAAATACCGGAAGGTTACCGGGAAAGAAGCATGGGCTATAACGCTGCCGTTGGGAAGATAGCGGTGCTCCGTTCGGCCGATGCTCGACGGTCAAATGCCTAGCTATGCGCACGAACTAGCGGTCGTAATTGCTGCTGTGCAGCGTGCGGGCGCCACGATCATGGAGATGTTCGGAACGGCCCGAGTCAGCAAGAAAGCTGACGGGTCGCCGGTGACGGAAGCCGATCTTGCATCCGACCGCATTATCCGCAGCGTCATCGGCGCCGCTTTCCCCACCGACGCGATCCTGACCGAGGAAGGCGTCGACAACCAGCAACGACTGAAAAGCAGTCGCTGCTGGATCGTCGACCCGATCGATGGGACAGCCGCATTTGTTCGACGCAGCGAAGATTTCGACGTATACATCGCACTGGTGGTGGACAGCCGTCCTGTTGTCGCTGCGACCCTGCAACCCATTACCGGTCTCTTGCTGAGCGCAGTCGCGGGCGGCGGCGCTCAAATCAGTCGCGGAAGCGGCGCCGCACAGCCGCTTTTGTTTCGAGGTCCGGGTGACTCACCGCGCTTGGGTAGCCGGGGATGGCTAGGCGCTCCAGCTAATTTCCCGTTGCTAGAACGCGTTGCCAGGGCCATCGGCCCCAACGCAACGGTGGTACGCCCGACCAACGGTCTCGGCTCACGATCTTTCATTCCGCCTGACAATCAGGTTGACGCCATCGTTGGAGTAGCAGTGGATGGTCGCAAGCTCGATGCGTGGGAGTGGGATCTGGCTGCCGTCGATCTCATCGTGCGTGAAGCCGGCGGGTGCAGCACCGATCTCAGTGGAAATCCATTGCACTTCAATCAACCCGATCCGCGGATCAAAGACCTCTTGCTTTCAACCGATCCGGATACGCACAGCAGAACCCTTTCGGCGATCGCAGCGACCATGCGCGACCTGGACAGGAGTTGATTGGCGGGACCTGTTCGCCCACTGTCAAGCGATAGCCGCCATAAAGTTTCCGTAGTTCGATGCCATGCTCGAACGACGCGGTACGACTAGCACCCATTTGCATCGTCCAAATGGTGGATGTTTTGGGATGCTGCGCCATGGCAAAGTTCCGCCATGGACAAAATCGAACAGGGAGCGACCCAGCACTTCATCACTGCCGCGCTGGAAGAAGAGTGCTCGACCGCATTCACCGACAATGTCGATCTGTTGCGGCTGGCGTTCCGCGCGTGTCGCGAGCGGCATCCATTTTCTCTGACGGCCGGCGTGATCCTGCCAGATCATCTGCACTTCATTCTCGCGCTGCCCGCCGGCGACAACGCGGGTGCCGTGCGGTGGAGTCTGCTCCGGGCCTTGTTGGCGCGGATTGGCGGCGGAAGCGCAGTGCGCCCGAGCCTCCAGGAACAGCCCCTGCGCGATGACGCGGAGCTGCAGAAACACATCGATTACATCCATGCAGATCCCGTGCGCCACGGCTTGGTAAGGTCGCCGCGAAAATGGCAGTTTTCGTCGCTCCACGCCTACGTCCAGCACGGCTTGCGGCCGCTGCACTGGTCCGGAGACGAAGACGGCAGCTACGGTATGCGGGCTGTCGCGAGGTTACGAGGCTACGCCTGAAAGCGTAAACTCTCCGGCGTGCAAATCGGTCTGCTTCCGCTGATGGAAGACATTGCTGCTCATGCCAAGCAGCAACTTACGTCGGGCGTGGGTGCACTGATCGTCGGGCCGGGTGCGGGCGCCATCTTGACCATCATTCAGCAGTTGGCCGATCGCGAGGCCTATCGCGTCGATCTCAACGCCGTGATTTTCAAATACATCGCGGAAACCGAGAAGAATCTGGAACGTGCCTTCAAGGCTGCTGAGCAACGTGACGCAATCCTGTTCTTCGACGAGGCAGATTGTCTCTTTGGAAAGCGTAGCGAGGTCAAGGACAGCCACGATCGTTACGTCAACAGCGAATTCGGCTACCTTCTCCGCCGAATCGAGAGCTTTCCTGGCCTTGTCGTGCTCGCGTCGTCAACCAGAGTACCGCCCGATCCGACGTTGCGACAGCGTCTGCGCTACCTCGTTGACCTTGCCGATATCGAAGCAATCCAAAGCGGAGTTGCTTCGGAAAACATCAAAGCGATTGGCGCACTGTACTTCGCTGCGATGCTCGATGAGCTCATGATCTTCCAGGTAGTGGATCGACTCGTTGCGCTCTTAGCACTGGGACAGCTTCCGCTTGGGTGCGGCAATGCCGCTGCCCTGCTTCGGTCCGGCTGGCAGGAAGCTCAGCTGCGCCTTTCAGATAAGGATCGGCGCAACATCTACGCGCGGACATTAGGTATGCCGGGCGGTGATGTATCCGTGAGCGCGAACAGTCAATTCAACGACCTGTGGATTCGATTCATCGCTGCGGTTGTATCGGCCGGAGCCCAGGGATCAACGATCGATGCGGGCCATGATCTTGCGGTCAATTTGACGCTGCACGGCTATGGCGTGGCCAACTTTGCAGCTGAAGCATTGCAGCAACAAGTCCGTTACCTGGGCACGATCCTCTCCGATCCCGAGATACGATCGGCCTTCGGTGCGCGCGATATGTGGCAGGTTGTCGAGCAGGTTGCGACGCGTTACCTGGGAGGAACGGCAGATGTGGCGCGATATGTGACGATGGCAGTTTCGAGCAGCACTCTATTCGACTGGCTCGCCAAGCACGCCGCATTGCTCCTTGAGTACGAAACGTGTCGATTCGACGCAGAGTTGATCGACGCCGGCAACCGCTGGATGAGCGCGTCGTGCCGTGAATGTTCGGGCACGGCACTCCTTACCGGGGCGGGCGAAAAGCCCGTTCTTAATAGTGCCGTCGGAGGCAGCCAATCGACGCGAGAGATCCTCGAGGCTCACGGATTACAGGCGCTGCACGATTAGCTGCCAAGCAACCGAACCTTGGCAGCTACCGTCAGGTTGCACCGCCACCCGCCGCGGTCGCCTGTCGATAGCCCTGAAGCAGGATGATAACGCCGACGAGATTGAGAAACGGCGGCGGTACGAGCAGCATCCAGCCAAGGGTCGTTAATGACGGCGCAGCCAGAATGTACGACACGTCGGTGAACAGATCGGAAAATCGCACGCCGGCGACGACGGCCAGCCACACTGGTTGCTTCCTCCAGCGCCAGAGCGCGATCGCCTGCGCGAGCGCGAACGCCGCCCACTGGCCACCGGTACGACGCAGGAACGTCACATCGAGGCTGGCGGGTGATGCATTGTGGAACAAACGGAACCAGAGGTCCGGCGCAACCCATGACAGAACGAAGATGATCGTATCCTCGAGCAATGCGCCCCAGAGGAAAATCAGAACCAGCGCCTTGAGCGGCTGCTTGATCACGTCGATCAACTTGATGGCGCTAGACCCGCTCTTACGATTCTCCTAAAGCCATTCGAACTGACGCGCTCGCGCAAGAGCCTCGATACGGTTTCGTGCCCGCAGCTTTCCGAAAATCTGACTGATGCGCCAGCGGGTAGTGCCAATAGTCAGCGCAAGGTTGCTCGCGATTTCTCGATTGGTGAGTCCGTCGTTAAGCAAGCTCAGGATGTCGAGTTCAATTTTCTTGGGCGGTGTTCCCATCGGGATAGGATACGGCACGGCTTCGGTCGAGCTTACCGCTGACCTATCGCGAGCACGTGCAAGCGCTTCAATCCGGTTCCGCACCTGGAGCTTGCCAAAGATCTGGTTCATGTACCACTTGATCGTGCCCACCGTCATGCTAAGGCTATCGGCAATCTCACGATTGGTCAGACCGAGGTTAAGCAACCCCAGAATTTCCAGCTCGATCCTGGTCAGTCGCTCCGGCAGCGGTCCGACTCTGCGGGATTGGCCTTTAGTCTCGGCGGCCCTTGCCGAAACAGTGGACACTAACGAGGTTGCGGTCCATTCCATGTGATTTCCGACATCCGTAGATCGCGTGGGAGCAAGCAATGTCTGGCCCTCACTTCAGCTCCGCCAGCACGCGCTCCATTTCTTGTTCGCCCAGAGCGCGCAGGGTCGTTGTCTTAAGGTATCCCTGTTTCACAACAGCCAGCGTTGCTCTCATCATGGTCTCGTCATCGGGTGCATCAAATGTCAGCACGACGTCGTATTGTCCCAACGTCCAGAAGAACTCCCGCGCGTTTACACCCATGCTTGCGAAGAGTTCACGCACGCCACGGGCACGTTTGAGGGTTTCATTCACGTTTTGAGTGCCCTTCTCGGTCCAATTTCCCAACATTACAAATTTCGCCATCTCTCGTTCTCCTTTCTACGTTTACACCAAGTCCCGAATCGTCCGCGATGGTCGGCGTAGCAACCGGGACATTGATTCAAACTCGGCCATGCGATCGGGCCGGCCCTGTCAAATGATCATCACGGTCGACGGGGTAGTCACCGCAATAAACGCGTCAACGCAGGCCGATCGCGACGAGTCCGGCCCGCGCGCACGCGTCATCTTGCTCTTCCGAGCCGCCGGACACGCCGATGCCGCCGATGAGGCGGCCCTCGTAACGTATCGGAAGACCCCCGCCGAAGCACACCATTCTCGGCCGCCTTGGAAGGCCGTCCCGCACGGCAGGTGAATGGGAAGCAAGAGCTTCTGTCCAGACAGACGTCGGAAGGCCGAATCCCGCCGCGGTGTAGGCCTTGTCGATCGCGACGTCGATCGAATGCAGGAAGCCCCCCGGCATACGCAGAAACGCTGCCAGGTTGCCGCCCGCATCGACGACGGCGACGTTCACCCGAAGACCTCCGTCTTCGGCCCAGCGCACCGCTGCCGTCACCGCGGCGACGGCCGCTTCCCAATGCACGACACTCTGTGGTGACTCGATCTTCATTAGGTGAACACCGAGAGGAAGCGTTCGTTCAGCTTGCGGTCGTGGTAGAAGATCCCCGGACCGAGCGTCTCGTCGTACCAGGTGATTCGCGGCTTGTCGGGATAGTAGATATAGCCTCCAGCGAACACCTCGTTGCGATTCCCCGACGGGTCGAAAAAGTACACCGTCTCTCCGCGCGTGATGCCGTGACGGGTCGGACCAATGTCGATCGAGGTTCGGGTGCGCGACAGAATGTCGGCTGCCCGCAGCACCTGTTCCCAGGTTCCGAGGGCGAATGAAGCGTGGTGAAACTTGCCCTTCACCGGCTGGCGGATGAACGCCACGTCGTGAGCCTTGTTCGAGCAGCTTAAGAAAGCGCCGATCATCAACTTCTTGTCCGGACCGGCCATCACCTGCTCGGCGATGCCGAAGCCCAGCACTTCGGTAAACAGCTTCAGCGTTCCGTCGAAATCATCCCCGTAGAGCAGGCAGTGATCGAAGCGTGACGGCGCGCAACCTTTGAGTCCCTCCGGCCACGGGTCCGGGTTGATGTCCGGTCCGTCGTTGCCGCAGTTGTTGCCAACGACCTTCTTCTCGGCGTACAACTCCATCAGGTGCCCGGTTGGAATGGTGAAGCGAAAGCGCTCGCCGGTTTCCGGGTGCTCGCCCGCGGGAATCCACTGCAGGTCCGTACACAACCCCGATTTCTCGATATCCGCGGCGAGCTTCTTGAGCGTCGCCGGCGAATCGACCTTCCAGCCCATGTAGTCCATGCCGGCTTCGTCGGCCTCGCGCAGGACCACGCTGTGGTGATCGTGCTCATCCCAAGCCTTCAAAAAAACCCGGCCTTTGCCGTCGCGCGCCATCTCAGCGAGGCCCAGAACCTGGGTGTAGTGCTTAAGCGCCGGTCCCATCTCGAGTACGCGGATCGCGACGTGCCCTGGGCGCAGAACACCGGTCAGTGCCATGTCATACCTCCTTGTCGGGTCGAGAAACCTGTGCAGTCGTCGTCGACCCGGAAATAAACGACGTCTTCCCGGCAACCATGGCCTCCGCCATGGCGCCAATCGCTTTGACCTTCATGTCGCTTTGCGGATAAATCTTGCAAGCCAGCGCCACACCGCGCGCCTCCTCTTCCAAGCTCACCACCGCGCGATTCATCTTTCGCTTCGCGTAGCGTCCTTCCCTAACCTCTACCTTGCATGCACCACAACCCCCATTGCGGCAACCGACCGGGATGCCCTTGCACAGCGCCTTTTCCATCGCTCCAAGCACGTGCTCGTCTTCGCGGCAGCGAAAGCTCTCACCGGTGTTCTCGATCGTGATCTCAAATTGCGCCACCATGCGTATCGGCCGAGGCCGCGCCTCAGGACTGAAGCGCGGTCAGGACCGCGAGGCTCATCGCCTTTACCGCGGTTTTGATCGAAGGCTCCGGGACCGGTGCGAAATACGGGGAATGATTGATCGGCAGCGGCCTGCCGCCGGGCTGCCTCGATGCTTCAACGTCCTTCGGATCATAGACACCCACCAAAAAGAACAACTGCGGCACGCCCGAGGAGCCGTATTCGGAAAAGTCCTCGCTCGGCGTGATCGGCGGCATGCGCTTGACCTTGCCGGGATCGAACGCCGCCTTGAACACCGCCTCCGTGCGCTCGACCAACGCGGCGTTGTTCACGACGGCGTCGCCGCCGGAGGCAATCTTCACCTCGGGTTCGGGTGCGCCCGCCATCGCGGCGGCTGCCTTAGCGGTGCGCTGAATTCCGTCCGCGATTTTCTTCCGCACGGCAGGCTCGTAGGAGCGGATCGTTCCGCGCAGCTCGACGGTGTCGGGAATAATGTTGCCTGTAGTGCCTCCGTTGATGGAGCCGACGCTGAAGACGCCGAACTGGAACGGGTCCTTTTCCCGGCTGATCACGCTTTGCACGTCGACGATGAAGCGCGCAGCCACGACGATCGGGTCGATCGATTTATCCGGGGCGGAGCCGTGCGCGCCGCGACCCTTGAATGTGATCTCGACCGCATCCGAATTGGAGGTGAACGGTCCGCTGTTCAGCCCGATCTCGCCGTATGCCATCGGCCAGTCGTGCAACGCCAGCGCGACATCGGGCCTGGGGAAGCGCGTGAACAGGCCGTCCTGCAGCATCAGCTTCGCACCGCTCGTGACCTCCTCTGCGGGCTGGGCCACGAACATCAGCGTGCCCTTCCACTCCCCCTTCAATGCGATGAGCGTCTTCGCCGTGCCGACCCAAGCGGCCATGTGCAAGTCATGACCGCAGCTGTGGGCGACCGGTGTCTCCTTGCCGTCGTAGATCGTCTTCACTTTGCTCGCATACGGCAAACCGGTCTTTTCCTCCATTGGGAGTGCGTCGAGCTCTGTCCTAACTAGCACCGTCCGTCCCGCACCATTGCGAAAAATCCCGACCACGCCTGTCTTGCCCACACCCTCGGTCACTTCGAATCCCAGGTCGCGCAGCGCCTTTGCAAGTTTTTTCGCCGTGTTGACTTCCTGGAATGCCAGCTCGGGATTGGCGTGAATATCCTTGTACAGCGCGTCCACACTCGCATAATTGCTGGCGATCTGGCTGTCGATCGAGCTGCCGTACTGCGCAACCACTCCGGCCGGCTGACCGTGGGCGACGCTCGCGGTCAGCACGACGACGGCGCTCAGCACACCGACGTAGCGCTTTAGGGTTGGTCCCACCTTCGGGACACGTATCGCCGCGTTCTGGGTCCGTGGGACGCCGCGAAAGCGGCTGAACTTGGCTTCGTCGCCAATCTTATGGATATCGAGCTGCAGCACTCTTGCCTCCCTGATCGGTGTTGAAGCGGGTGGTCCGGTGGTCAGCCTAGATCGCCGCCGCCTACTGGCAGCACCGACCCGGTGATATAGGACGATTCATCGGAGGCGAAGAACAGGATCGGCGCTACCTGTTCCTCGATCGTGCCGTAACGGTGCATAACGCTGGATTCGTTGGTCTGGTCGACGATCTCGCGGTACCAAATCTCATCCTGTCGCGTCTGTTCCTCCGTGTTACGGGGAACTTTGCGCGGCGGGGCCTCGGTGCCCCCGGGCGCAGTGGCGTTGATGCGAATGCCGTTTTTGGCTTGCTCCATCGCGATCGACGCGGTCAGCGCATTGACGCCTCCCTTCGCCGCCGCGTACGGAACCCGGTTGATGCTTCGTGTCGCTATCGATGAAACGTTAACGATCACGCCCTTCTTCTGCTCGACCATGAACGGCAGCACCGCGCGACAGCACCAGAGGGTCGGAAACAGCGAGCGTCGAATCTCCGCCTCGATCTGCTTTTCTTCGTAGTGCTCGTAAGGTTTGGTCCAGATCGTGCCGCCGACGTTATTGATGAGCACGTCCACGCGCTTGAACTGTTTCAATGCCGCATCGACCATGCCCTGCGCGCCGGCGAAGGTCTCGAGGTCGGCTTCGAACGCGGCTGCGACACCCCCAGCCTTCTTGACCTCGTCCACGACTTCGCGAACGATCTCCGAGCGGTCGACCGCAAGCACCGACCCGCCCTCGGCCGCCACGCCGAGCGCAACGCCACGCCCGATGCCTTGAGCGGCTCCGGTGACGATGACGACCTTCCCCTCGAAACGGCGTGGGCGATTCATGCTGCGGCCGCGGCTGCCTCGTTAGCCGAGGAAAATTTCTCGAACAGGAAGTTTTTTGGCTTGACGCCCAAGCCGGCCATCCACTTGCGCACGCCTTCCACCATGGGCGGCGGACCGCAGACGTAGACGTCGACATCGCCGCTGCGCAGATCGTCGGCGAGGAGATGGTCCGTGACGTAGCCGCAGCGCAGGTGTCCACTCTTGGCATCGACCACGCAGGTGAAGTAATCGAAGTTCTGGATCGATTTCTTGAGTTCCTCAAGCTTGGGAATCTCAACTAGGTCCTCAGTAGTATTGACGCCGTAAGCGAGCTTGATGGGCTGATCCGTCGGGTTGTCCTTGAGCCATAGCAGCATCGAAAGGAAGGGAGCCAGCCCCGTTCCTCCGGCCAGCATCAGGATCGGGCGGATGGTCGGGCGCAGGTAGAAGCTGCCATACGGTCCGCTGAACGTCAGGAAATCGTCGGGATTCGCTTTGCTCCGCATATACGTGCTCATGAGGCCGTCGGGAACGTCGCGGATCAGAAAGGAAAGCTCCGCGCCGTTCGGCGCCGAGCTGAAGGAATACGAGCGGGTTTCCTTGGTGCCAGGTACCTGAAGATTGACGTATTGCCCTGGCAGAAAGGACACCGGTTGGTCCGACTTCAGCGAAAACGACACAGTGGTCTTCGAGTCGCGGGAGATCGCCGAAAGCCGGCCGCCGAAGGTGCTGACCTCGGCCTTGCATGCCGCCGAGGAAGCGGGGACCTTGATCACGCAGTCCGATGTCGGCCGCATCTGGCAAGTGAGGACATAGCCGTTGGCCGCCTCATCTTCGGTCAGCGCATCCTCGATATAGACGCCCAAGGTGTACTTGCCGCTTTCGCAATGACTTTTGCAGGTGCCGCAGGCTCCGTCCCGGCAGTCGAGCGGGATATTGATCTTGGCGCGGTAGGCTGCATCGGCGACCAGTTCGTTGGCATCGCAACTGATCATCCGGGTGAAGCCGTCTTCGAACTGCAGGGCGATGTTGTAGGCCATGAAAGAATCCTTTTGTGAGAATGAACTGCAGGGTTCGTTTCGACGCGCCCCGCCCTAGATGTGATACACGTCAAGCATGTGATGGATGTAGTCGTTTTTGAGTACGACATACTTGCTCTTGATGAGCGGTTTCGGTCCGCTGGTGTCGATCTTGTAGCGCGAAGTCCCGAAGTAGATGTCGACGATGTCGTAACGGAAGCTATGCGTCGTCCAGTTGAAGCACACTTCCACTGAGTTGTCGTCCTGCGTCAGTATCTCGACGTTGGTGATCGCGCGGTTGTACCGCGTGTCCGGCGTCGAAGCGCTCGAACGATCGGTCTCGATACGGAACACCCGGTCTTCAAGCCCCTGTTTGTTGGGGTAGTAGATGAGCGAGACCTCGTTGTGCGGGTCCGTCGTCACCTTGTCATCGTCGTCCCACGAAGGCATGTAGAAGCTCGCGTCGTCGGCATAGCACGCGAGCCAGTCGGCCCAGCGCTTCTCCGACTGCGCGCGGGCTTCCTGGAACAGAAACGCTTGAATTGCATCGTACGAAAGCATCACATCCCTCCATTCGATTGCTCGGCGACGTAGGCCTTCTTCATCGTTTCCAGCCAGTACTTGTGCTGAACTGTGTAAAGACCTTCGTCTTCCGTCTTGACGCCGGACAGCTCGGGCTTCAGCCCGATCAGATTGGCGTTCTCGTCCGGACCCTCGACCCAATGCACCGAACCACGGGACATGTCGTTCCACTTGACAGCACGGGCCTCGAAGCCGTGCTGACAGGAGCGGAATTCCTCGAGATCGTCGGGGGTGGCCATGCCGGTCGCGTTGAAAAAGTCCTCGTATTGACGAAGGCGGCGGTCGCGCGCTTCCGACGGCTCACCCTTAGGTCCGATGCAGTAGATTGTTGCTTCGCTCTTGTTGACCGCGATCGGACGCACGACGCGGATCTGCGAGCTGAACTGGTCCATCAGATACACGTTGGGATAGAGGCAGAGATTGCGCGACTTGCGCAGCATCCAGTCGGCCTTTGCCTCGCCGAATTTCTCGACCCACTCTGCGCGCTTGGAGTACAGCGGCCGGTCTTCGGGGTTTGACCAGTTGGTCCACAACAGCATGTGGCCGTTCTTGAATGAGTACGAACCCCCTCCCTGCTTCGCCCATGCTCCGGCGTTCATCGCCTTGACTGTATCGACCTTGCCGTCGGCACTGCGGCGTGCGGTAGTGGCGGCGTAGTTCCAGTGCACGGCGGAGACGTGGTAGCCGTCGGCGCCGTTTTCCGCCTGCAGTTTCCAGTTCCCATCGAAGGTGTAAGTTGATGCGCCGCGCAGCACCTCCAGGCCGTTCGGGGCCTGATCGACGATCATGTCGATGATCTTGGCGGCCTCACCCAGGTGTTCTTTGAGCGGCACGACGTTCGGATTGACGCTGCCGAACAGAAACCCGCGGTAGTTCTCGAAGGCGCCCAGCTTGACGAGGTCGTGGCTGCCCTCGCAGTTGAAGCTGGGTGGATACCCGGCGTCGGGTGACTGGTCCTTCACTTTCAACAACTTCCCCTTGTTGCTGAACGTCCAGCCGTGGAAAGGACAAGTGAAGCTGGACCGGTTCCCCCTCTTGAAGCGACACAGCACAGCGCCGCGGTGCGTGCAGGTATTGGCGAGCGCGTTGAGATTGCCGTCCTTGCTTCGCGTGATGACAACTGGCTGGCGGCCGATATAGACGGTGAAAAAGTCGTTAACGTTCGGAATCTGGCTTTCGTGTGCGAGATAGACCCAGTTGCCCTCGAATATATATTTCAGCTCGAGCTCGAAAAGCTGTTCATCAGTGAAGGCGGATCGATCGAGTCGATAGATGTGCTTGACCGGATCTTCATGAAGCATCGCTTCGAGCTTGGCGGCGCCATTTCCGTTGCCATGATGAATCTGAATCACGCTGATCTCCTTTCCTGATCCGACTATTGCTTCGGGAAGGTCTGAATGAATCGAACCGCCAGCGTTCAATCGCGTGGCGCGGATGTATGAAGCCGTAAGACCATTAAGCCGCTGCGGGGATTAGGCCGGCGGCTCTGCGACCGCAATCCGCGGCGTTCTCGCGCAGGACGCCGACAGATCACCTGGGGTCCTGTCGTCAAGACCTGAGTGCCCACTACTTCCCCCCGAATTACCGTCATGCAATGATGGGATCTTGGCGATTGAGCAAATCGTCAATTTTGCTGAAGTGGAGCTTCGCATCGCACGTATCGTGCCAACGCCCGAACCTACCCTCGTGCATGGGCTTCGAATCCAGGAGTGACGAACCCCGGCGCTGTGCCGGAGCATCACGCTTTTGATCAAATGGTAGAATCGCGCAGTCGTGAAAAGCAGATGAATGAAGCAATTGGTGGATAGCGATCAGGTCCTTCCATCAATTGAACCGCTGTGCTCAATGAAACATCGCCTCTCGCACCGTTCAAAAAGCTCTCCCAAAGATCGCCGTTGGCATGACGTGTGCTGCTTTCGCTTGGTTTTGAATACGATGAATGAAGGCAGACATGAGCCTCGAGGGGTTCACGTGTAGCGAGAGCCCAGTATGAGTCGCGCTTCCCGGCCGCCAACGCTCCCCAACAACCATCTGCCGGTCGTGCCTCCCGACAAGATGGACTTCGACAAAGTGCGGTTTCCGGACATGGCCGACTTGATTGCGCGGCTGCGCTTCTCCATGAGCGACGGGTGCATCTGGTTGGATGACCATCGGATGCTCCTCATCAACGCGATGGCACTGGGCGCGATGCGCCGGGAAATGATCGAAACTCTAGGGGTCGAGGTGACGCGTGGCTTCATGACTCGAATGGGCTACCACGCGGGCACTCATGACGCCCAGATCGCCCGCAAAGTGCGGTCGAAGATGTCGCTCAAGGAAATGTTCGTGGTCGGTCCACAGCTGCATTGTCTTGAGGGCATCGGGCTGTCCGAGGCGGTTCGTCTGGACTTCGACGTCGAGCGTGGCAAGCACTATGGCGAGTTCATCTGGACTACCCCGGTCGAGGATGCGGAGCACATTCGCCACTTCCAGATCGGAGCGGAGCCGGCGTGCTGGATGCAAACCGGCTACGCGTCCGGCTTTTCGACGGAGTTCATGGGCCGACCCGTTCTATATCGGGAGGTCGAATGTCAGGCCATGGGTCAACCTGCCTGTCGAATCGTTGGCAAGCTGGTCGAAGAATGGGGTGAAGAGGCAGCGAATGACCTGCGCTTCCTGCGATTCGAAACGTCGCAGGGCGCGTCGCCAAATCCGGCGCTGACTGCGCGAGCCATTCCGCTCCCAAGCGACGCCGCCTCGCACGACGAGGTCCTGGTTGGCATCTCGCCGAGTTTCAACTCGACGCTGCACATGGTGCGACAAGTTGCACCGACACAAGCGACGGTTCTCTTTCTGGGAGAAAGCGGGGTCGGCAAGGAAGTGTTCGCGCGCACCCTGCATAACATGAGCCCTCGCGCGGGAAGACCGTTCGTTGCCCTCAACTGTGCTGCCCTGCCGGAGGATCTTGTCGAGTCGGAATTGTTCGGCGCTGAGCGCGGAGCGTACACGGGAGCGACTCACAGCCGAGCGGGCCGATTCGAACGAGCCAATGGGGGGACGTTGTTCCTCGATGAGATCGGGACGCTAAGCCCAAGTGCGCAGGGCAAACTGCTTCGGGTCCTTCAAGAAGGGGAGATCGAGCGGCTCGGAGATTCCGTGAGCCGCGGCATCGATGTGCGCGTGATCGCCGCGACCAATGTTCACCTTCGCGAGGAAGTCGAAGCGGGGCATTTCCGCGAGGATCTGTTTTTCCGATTGAATGTGTTCCCTATCCGGATCGCGCCGTTACGCGAACGACGCGAGGACATCCCGTTGCTGATGACGCACTTCCTCGCGAAATTCAATCGCATGCACGGGCGTCGGCTGAGCGGATTCACGCAACGCGCGGTTGACGCGATGCTCTCCTACGACTGGCCGGGAAACGTTCGCGAGCTGGCAAACGTCATAGAACGCGGCGTCATTCTCGCTGCGGAGGGCGGCGCAATAGACTCCGCACACTTGTTCACAAGCGGCGAAAAATTCGGCGACAAGAAGTTTGAGCTCGACAGCGAGGGTAAGCTCGTTGCTTTCGACCCGCAGCAATTTGTTGGCCCTTTGTCCGACCGTGATGTCGATCGCGTATCCAAGCGCGTGAGCAGCTTGTTGCTCGGGCAAGGCGATGACTCGCCCAAGGTTTCGCTCGACGACATCGAGTCGATGCTGCTCAAGAAGGCCGTAGAACGTGCTCACGGCAACTTGTCGGCAGCCGCGAGACTGCTCGGCATTACACGCCCGCAGATGGTCTATCGACTCAAGAGCCGGGGCATCGTTCATAAGGGCGAATAGCCAAAGCGATCGGCCAAAACGCCGCAATCTCGAGCGCGACTCGCGCGATGCGCAGCGCGGCGTGACACCTCCTCGATCAGAGTGTTCTTACACCTCGAGCGGCCCGGCCTGCCTCTCCCTGCCTGGCGGGAGGTTCTCGCCGACTTCGGCCCGACCTACGCTGCCAACGGCTTCATCGGCTTTGTCTTCGCTGCGACAGCGCCGGTAGCCATCATTCTGTCGGTCGGGACGCGTGGAGGATTGACCGAAGCGGAGCTGGCATCCTGGATTTTCGGCGTGTTCTTCATCAACGGCCTTATCACGATCCTGTTCTGCTGGTTGTACCGACAGCCGCTCGCCTTTTTCTGGACCATTCCAGGCACGGTCCTGGTGGGGCCGGCCCTCGGACACTTGACCTTTGCCGAGGTCATCGGCGCGTTTTACGCGACTGGCCTGCTTATGCTCGTGCTGGGAGCGACCGGGTGGGTAAAGCGCGCGATGCAGGCCGTCCCGATGCCGATCGTCATGGGCATGGTCGCTGGCGTGTTTTTGCGCTTCGGGCTTGATTTGGTGCGCGCGCTCCACTCGGAAATTGCCATTGCCGGGCCTATGGTCCTTGCGTTCCTGCTGCTGAATGCACGACCTGCTCTCGGTCGGCGCATGCCGCCACTCATTGGCGCATTGCTTGTCGGAGCGATCGCTACCGTCGTACTGGGGAAATTCGACACGACCGCGCTTGGCGCCTTCGAATTGGTACGCCCGGTCGTACACGCACCGGCGTGGTCGTTGCCCGCGATGATCGAACTCGTCATCCCGCTGGCAATAACCGTGCTGGTCGTGCAAAACGGACAGGGCTTTGCGGTCGTCAAGGCGGCGGGTCACGAGCCACCGATCGACACGGTGACCGTGGCCTGCGGCATCGGCGCGATTGCGAGCGCAGTTGTCGGGGCAGTGAGCACCTGTCTCACGGGGCCAACCAACGCCATCATCACAGCTTCCGGCGAACGCGCGCGACACTACACCGCCGGCATATTCACCGGGCTGCTCGCCGTTGCCTTTGGGCTGCTGGCGCCGGCGTTCACCCGCCTGATGCTCAATGCTCCGAAGTCGTTCATCATGGTCCTCGCGGGCCTCGCTATGCTCCGCGTGCTGCAGGCAGCTTTTCTTGCTTCGTTCAGGGAACGCTTCTCGCTCGGGGCGCTCGTCAGTTTCCTCGTCACTGTGGCCGACCTGCCACTACTGAACATTGGGGCCGCGTTCTGGGGTCTGGTGGCAGGGGTTGTAGCGTCCTGGTGCCTGGAGAAGCGTGATTTTCTTCACAAGGCGTAGGAGGGCCAGGCACGCGGGACTGCAAACTTTAGATAGGTGACACGCGACGCGAGACGACTCCATTCTTGAATGTTGGAATCGCTTCTCAGACCGTACTCAACAAAGGGAGGTTGTCGATGACGCCCACAACGGAATCCGGTCTCGATGCCCGCCGCCGAAGCACGGTAATCTGGGTCGTCGCCCTTGCTACGGTCGGTCTGATCTTCGACGGCTATGATCTCGTCGTCTACGGTACTGTTGTTTCGACGTTTCTACGCGACTCATCGCAAATCGGGACCGTGACACCAGCGACGGCCGGAGCGCTTGGGAGCTACGCGCTGGTCGGCGTGCTCGTTGGGGCATTGCTTGCGGGAAGCGTTGGGGACATTCTGGGACGCCGCAAAGTAATGCTGTTCGCGTACGCCTGGTTCTCCCTAGGAATGGGTATCACCGCCATGACGACCACCACTGCGCTGTTCGGGCTGATGCGCTTCATCACCGGCCTCGGTGTCGGCGCATTGGTGGCCACCACCGGAGCGCTCGTGTCGGAATTCGCGCCAAAGGGGCGCAAGAACCTGTGCAACGCGATTACGTATTCGGGCGTGCCGCTGGGAAGCCTGTTGGCGGCTGGGCTTGCGATCCTATTGCTGCAGGAAATCGGCTGGCGCGGTGAGTTTTGGATCGGCGCGTTGCCTCTGGTCACGCTGCTGCCACTGGCGTACTTCAAGATGCCCGAATCCGTGGCGTGGCTGGCCGCGCGCGGCCGGTTCGACGAGGCTCGCGCCATCTCGCGGCGAACCGGTGTCGAGGTGCCCGAGATCCTGCCTTCCGCGGGCGGCAGCGCGGCACCCGTCGGTGAGGGCAAGGCGGGGTTCGCGGGTTTGTTCAGCAAGATCTATGCGATCCCCACGCTTCTGCTCGGTCTGATGAGCGCCACCGGGCTGGTGCTCGTCTACTCGCTCAACACGTGGTTGCCTGAGTTGATGCTGCGCGCCGGATTCAACGCGAAAGGGTCGCTGTCGTTCTTGCTGGTGTTGAATGGCGGCGCGGTGATCGGCGCGCTGGCAGGCTCGCGTGTTGCGGATAGGTTCGGGCCAAAGCCAGTGGTCGCGACATGCTTTCTCATTGGAGCGATCTCGATCGCGCTGCTCACGCTCAAGGTACCGCTTGGTGTGCTGTTGGCCGTCGTGGCGATTGTTGGGCTCGGCACCAGCGGCACCCAAACGCTGATTTACGGCTTCGTTGCAAACTACTATCGGACGAACGTGCGCGGTGCCGGGGTGGCCTGGTGCGCCGGTTTCGGGCGCTTGGGTGGCGTTGGTGGGCCGTTGCTTGGCGGTTTTTTGATCGGTGCAGGGGTGGCTCTCGACGCCATCTTTTACGTTCTGGCGGGGATCGGTGTGCTTGGTGTACTGCTGACGCTGCTGGTGCCGGCTGCCCGAGGATCGCTCGAGCTGCATTCGACCGCCATCGAACCGACGCTGAAGGCTGCGCCAAGCAGGATGGTGGCCCGACCTGCGCGAACGACATGAAACTGGAGGGAGCGCCATGTATAACCGAATTCTGGTAGCGATTGACGCGACGCCCAGTGAAGAGAACAGGTCGGCCCAGACCCGGACGGAGCAGATCGGACGCCTGACGGGCGCGACCGTGCATGTGCTTCATGTGGCGCGCGGGCACATCGTGCCCGGCGATATTACGGGCGGCGCCGGCCTTGGCGTCCGCTCCGCTGACGACGATGTCGAGAGCGCAGACCGAAATGCGGTGCAGGCGCTCGTCGACCGACTGTCCGCCGCCGGTATAGAGGCGCACGGGGAGATCGTCAGCGCGACCACGCATGACGTCGCGAGGGCGATTCTGCAGCGGGCGCAGGAGCTCGATGTCGATCTACTCGTTCTCGGGCACCAGCACCACCGCGGCGCCGGCAACGTGTTCCAGTCGAGCGTCGCCGATTGGATCATTCATCACCACCCACCGTTTTCCATCTTGCTGGCACGACCTCCGGCTCGAGCCTAGACCTATCGACCAAATGCTCGCCGGAACGCTGCAAGGCAACCGGGGAGGCATTGCTTTCGCGGAAGAGGAGGAGATATGCAGTTCTATCTGAATGGCTACAACCCTGGCGACCCCGATATTCTTGCGGCAGCCCCCGGCGCCGAGAAGCGAACACCGGATCTTCCTGCCACCGTCGACGTCCTGATCGTCGGCAGCGGTCCCGCCGGCATCGTGCTTGCGGCGCAGCTCGCGTCCTTCCCCGCCATCAGTACCCGAATCGTCGAGCGTCGCAACGGCCCGCTCCAACTGGGCCAGGCCGACGGTGTCGCGTGTCGCACGGTGGAAATGTTCGAAGCCTTTGGGATGGGCGCAAAGCTCATCCGTGAAGGCTATTGGGTGAACGAGACCGTTTTCTGGCGCCCGTCGCAGCAGGAGCGCTCCCGGATCGTGCGCACTGGTCGCGTTCAGGACACCGAGGACGGTCTGTCGGAGTTCCCGCACGTCATCGTGAACCAGGCTCGTATGCAGGAGTACCTGCTCGACTATATGCGGAAGTCGCCGACGCGACTCGAGCCCAACTACGGTCTCGAGTTCGTGCGCCTCGAGGTCGACTCCAAGGGCGACTATCCAGTACTCGTCACGTTGCGCGACGTGGATAAGGGCTCGGAGACTTCAATCCGCGCAAAATATGTTGTTGGCTGCGACGGCGCGCGCAGCCTGGTGCGGCAGTCGATCGGCGCCGAGCCGCGCGGCGACTTCGCCAACCACGCCTGGGGCGTCGTGGACATGCTCGCCGTCACCGACTTCCCGGACATCCGGCTCAAGGCCGCTATTCAGTCCGCCGACGAGGGCAATATTCTCCTTATTCCGCGCGAAGGCGGTTATCTGGTGCGGCTGTACGTCGACCTTGGCGAAATCGACCCGAACAACCGTGAAGCCTTCCGTGAAAACACCCAGGAGATGGTCATCGCGACCGCGCAACGGGTGCTACGTCCGTACACGCTCGACGTGAGAAGCGTGGCGTGGTTCGCGGTGTACCAGGTTGGCCAACGCGTCACCGATCGCTTTGACGACGTCCCGGCCGAGCAGGCCGGATCCCGCCTGCCGCACGTCTTCATCGCCGGCGACGCCTGTCATACCCACAGCGCAAAGGCCGGCCAGGGGATGAACGTGTCGATGCAGGACACGTTCAACCTCGGCTGGAAGCTCGTTTCCGTTCTTGAAGGCCGTGCCGGTCCCGAGCTGTTGCGGACTTATAACGTAGAGCGCCATGCGATTGCGCAACATCTGATCGACTTCGACAAAGAGTGGTCGAAAATAATGGCGTCGCCACCGAAGGATCCGAAGCGGCCAGAGCTCGGAGGCGTCGATCCGGCAGAGCTTCAGGCGTACTTCGTCAAGTCGGGGCGGTACACGGCTGGCGTCGCGACGCAATACCCGCCTGAAACGGTTCTCACGGCTTCTTCAACTCACCAGAATCTTGCCAAGGGATTCACGATCGGCATGCGTTTCCACTCGGCACTCGTAGTGCGCCTTGCCGACGCCAAGCCGGTGCAACTCGGTCACGCTGCCCGTGCCGATGCCGCCTGGCGCGTTTACGCGTTTGCCGACGCGAACGCTGAGCGACTGCGCGCGCTCGCAGATTTCCTCGCCGAGTCTTCGAAGTCCCCGGTCCGCCGGTACACTCCGAAGGGGGCGGACATCGACAGCGTCATCGACTTTCGCGCGGTGTTTCAGCAAGGGCACCGCGATCTCAAGGTCGAAGAGCTGCCGTCGATGCTGCTGCCGCGCAAGGGACGCTTTGGGATCATCGACTATGAGAAGGCCTACTGCCCCGATCTCAAGGATGGCCCGGACATCTTCGTTTTGCGCGGCATCGACCGTGCGAAGGGCGCGATGGTTATCGTGCGTCCCGATCAGTACGTTTCGAACGTACTTCCGCTGGACGCGCACGATGAACTCGCCAGCTTCTTCGGAAAATTCATGCTCGACCGTCGCTAAGCTCACAGTTCCAGATTTTTCCGTTGATTCAGTCTCATGACGGCATCTGTGATCAATGAGGGGATGGTGCCGAATATGCTGGCCAGTCCGAGCGGTCAGGCAGGTTCCCTGAAGAGCTGAGCTGGGCTAATGCCGGCGAGGAAACAACATGAGTGACCGCGTAACCATTGTGCCCAAGGGCATGGAGACCATCTACGAGAAGATTCACTATTCTCCAGCAGTTGCAGTTGGTCACACAATCTATGTATCCGGACAGATTGGTCGCGACGCGGACATGCGCATAGTAGAGGGCAGCGAAGCTCAGATCACGCAGGCATTTGAGAATGTAAGGAGAGTCCTCGAGGAAGCGGGCGCCACAATGGCCGACATCGTTGATCTCACCTCGTTCCACACAGATATGCGCGAGCTTGCTCTCTTCATGCAGGTGAAGGATCGTTATATCACCAAAGACTTTCCGGCTTGGACCGCAGTTGGCGTTGCATCGCTTGGTGGTGTGCCGGGACTGGTTGTCGAGATAAAGGCTGTCGCAGTATTGGGCCCAAGGTCAAGTTAGGCGACTCTTCGGAAAATACATGCTCGACCGTCGCTAAGCTCGGCGCAATGCTTCGCGCCCGTTCACACCGTATCCACTCGATAGAATAAGGGCCGCTCGTTCCGCTGTAGGTTCGGCGCGAGCCCCTCGACGGCGAGGCTGATCCCGAGGCTTCGCGCGGCCGCCACCAGCTCGGTGGTAGCACGCGGTAGATGTAGTCGCAATCGTCGCGCGGCATGGCATTCGAATAGTCAAGAAATGCCAACGCGCCCCACTACGGCCAAGGACCCGGGCCCGCCCACCGGCCAGGATCGGCTCCATGCACTCGAAGCGACCGACCTTCAGGCGCCCGCAACTGTCCAAACGGACGGAGTCCGATCACAGACGCTGCTCGATGCTTCATCGAAAATCATCGGACCGAGCAGGGTCTTGAATGGATTGGTCGTCCGTTGACCATTTCCCCCGAAAGGATCATCGCTATGCAATCCCGTTTGAACTTCACCAAGATTGCCCCTAACGCACTCAAGACCATGCTTGACTTCGAAGCCTATCTTGCCAAGTGCGGTCTCGAGGCCTCGCTGCTCCACCTCGTGAAGATGCGCGCCTCGCAGATTAACGGCTGCGCGTACTGCCTCGACATGCATTCCAAGGACGCACGCGCCATGGGCGAAACCGAACAGCGGTTGTACGTCCTCGACGCCTGGCGCGAGGCGCCGTTCTACTCCGCACGCGAGCGCGCGGCGCTGGCCTGGACCGAGTCCCTTACGCTGATCTCCGATACCCACGCGCCCGACGACGTATTCGACGAGGCGCGCGAGCACTTCTCGGAGCAGGAGCTGGCGGACCTGACCCTTGCCATTGTGGCGATCAATGGCTGGAACCGACTATCCATCGGCTTTCGCGCCGAGCCCGGCAAGTACCAGCCGGCAAAGCGCGCACATCGGGCTGAGGCCGCAACAACCGCCTGAGGGTGCCTGCGGCACGGCAATCCATTGTGATGAAGCTTCCGAGCTGAGCGACCGCACGGCATGACGCAGGACGATCGAGTGCGAGGAATCGTGCAAAATAGAACGAATGGCCTCGCCCATCATCGTTCTGTTCACCGACTTCGGCGCCGATGACATCTACGTAGGCCAGATCAAGGCCGCGCTGCTGAAGGAGCTATCCCCGAACAGCATCATTGTCGACCTGCTTCATAGCGTCCCGCCATTCAAGGTACGCGCAGGAGCTCATCTTCTTGCCGCGCTCCAAAGCCGATTCCCGGCCGGTGCGGTCTTTCTCGCGGTGGTAGACCCGGGTGTCGGCACCGCGCGCGACGCGGTGATTTTGCAGGCGGACGATAAATGGTATGTGGGGCCGGACAACGGACTGCTGTCGGTGGTGAGCGCTCGCGCTGCCAAAAGTCGGGCATGGCGCATTGTCTGGCGCCCGCAGGGACTGTCGGCGTCGTTCCACGCGCGTGATCTCTTCGCGCCTGTCGCCGCGATCATCGCCGAGAACAATCTTTCCGACGACAGGATTCAGGAGGTGGAAGCGTTAAGCGTCAAGTTCGGGCCGGACGATCTCGCGGAGGTCATCTACATCGATCACTACGGCAACGCGCTCACCGGCATTCGCGCAGCCTCGGTGGCGCGCACGGACGCGATCGTCGTACGGGAACAGCGCCTCTCTTATGCTCGGGTGTTCGCCGAGGCTCCCGCCGGCGGTGCCTTCTGGTACGAGAACAGCATCGGACTCGTGGAGCTCGCCGCCGATCGAGCCGGCACGGCCCGCCTGCTCGGCATCGAGGTCGGCGATAAGGTGCTCGTCATCGAGTGAGAGCGATGAGGCCGTCGCGCCGCTGAACGCCGTCCAGACCTGCGTGAGCGCGCAGCGCCGGCGAACGTGTCCTCCAGTTTCATCTCGCTAACGCCTGCAGCGCTCGCTTCGAATCGGACACCCAGCCGAAGATGCCTCCCTGGGCCTTGATCATCTCCAGTGCTGCGCGCTGGAACTCGGGGAAGTACGAACCGACGCAATCCGACAGGACGACGCATTCGTAGCCGCGGTCGTTCGCCTCGCGCACGGTCGTGTTGACGCACACCTCGGTCGTGACTCCGCAGACGATGAGCGACTTGACCCCGCGGTTGTGCAGGATCAAGTCGAGATGCGTCGCATGGAATGCGCCCTTGCCGGGCTTGTCAACGACGACTTCGCCCGGCTTCGGGTAGAGCTCCGGCACGATGTCGTGACCGCGCTCGCCGCGAACCAGGATGCGTCCCATCGGGCCCGGGTCGCCGATGCGCTTTTCGCTGCGGCCGCGCACGATCTTGGTCGGCGGGCAGTCTGCGAGGTCCGGGCTGTGGCCTTCGCGAGTGTGAATGACCATCATGCCACGCTCGCGCGCCGCATCGAGCACGCGCCGGCACGGCGCGATGACCGCCTGCAGCGGCGTCACGTCGTTACCCAGCGCTTCGCCGAAGCCGCCAGGCTCGACGAAATCGCGCTGCATATCGATGATGACGAGCGCGGTCGCCTCCGGATGAAACTCGAACTCGTAAGGCTCGGCGTGCATGCTTTTCAGGTTCATCGCAACTCCGTTGCCCGCTCACGCTCAGTGGCATCGGGCGCGCTCGCGCTGCTCGTTCGCGTCGCCCCCGATGCCAGCGCGAAACATGTAGCGCCGAACATGGCGTAGCCCAATGCCACCAGCGGCGACACCGCCCATCCTAGCTGGGCGCCGTGGATGAGTCCGACGAAGGCGAGAATGGCGCCAGCGAAGGCCCACGCCGCCGCGGTGCGCAATTTTCCGTCGATGATAAAGGCGGCGATCGCGCCCAGGACGAGCCCCGCGAGCACCGACCCTCCTCCTAGCGACTCGAGCCCGTGGTACAGGACGCCGGTGGCGGCAAGCTTGCCGGCGCCGACCTGCGCTACCGAGGTGCCGGCCGCCGCGAGCGCGCCGTCGATTTGCGTCTTCGCCCACTCGGCGATGTTGGGAATAATGGCGAGAACCACTGCCGGCGCGTGGCTCCGCGGCGTTGTCTGGAACGCCTGCGCTCCAATCACCAGCCCGATATAGAGCAGGATGGGAAGGATCGCCACCAGCGGAATCAGCGCCAGCAACAGCGCGGTGAGTCCCAGGAAGCAGACGACGGCAATGGCGATCCCCGTCGCCAGCGAATAGCCGATGCGACCGCCGACCGCCTTCCATCCCGGATGCCCGATGTATACCGCGGGAGGGAACGGGCTGCCGAGCATCGAGCCGACGATCGCTCCCAGGCCGTCGGCGAGCAGGATCTTGCGCAGGTTGTAATTGTCCCCAGCGGCCGAAGCGCTCTCCACGTTGTTCATCGCCTCGGTGAAGTTGTAGATCCCGAGGGGAATCGCGGTGACCAGCAGCGGCGCCACTTGCGCCAGTCCGTCCCATACGTCGTTCGAGAACAGAGGCACGTGCAATCCGAACTGCTCGAGGGACTTGATCACCGCAGCGGGCTGCATGTAGTCGCTAAAGCCCGCGAGCGATACCGCCCAACCGATGATCGATCCGACAATCACTGCGGCGAGCCCTCCGGGAACGCCGCCGGGCAGCCGGATGTTCGCGGTCCATGCGACCAGTACGATCGCGAAGCACACCAGTCCAATCCATGGCACTTCCCACATCTGAAACGCTGGACGCATCGAGATGAACGCGATGGAGATGCCGGCCAGCGTACCCAACATAGCCGCGCGCGGAGTGATGGCGCGAATAGCAGGACCGACGAAGGCGCCGAGCAGCACGATCACGCCGATGATGAAGCACCACGCCAGCCCCGCGTGCCAGGCGACGACCGGGTTCTTGGTGGTGAGATAAGTCGGCAGCATGATCAGGAAGACCACGATGAACATGTGCGGCACACTGGGACCGTAGGGCATGGCGGTGACGTCGCTGCGGCCCTCCTTTTTGGCGAGCTGCCACGCGAGGTAGGCGTAGAAGAGGTTACCCAGCGGCAGCGCGATGCCGAGCGCGGGCAGGATGCGGCCGAACACCGTATCGGCCGGCAATTGAACGACGCCAAGGCATAGACCCGTGAGCACGATGACGTTGAGCAGCACGTTGGTGAAAAGCCCAAAGAAACCGTTCAAGTCGCCGATGACCCAGAGTCGCGGAGTCGCTTGCGTCGCAGTAGTCATCCTGTTCCTCCGTAGGTTATGCAGCGCGACTCTATCGCTTCGACGCAACGTAGGCGCGCCATCCACCGAATTCAGTGATCTCGATCTGGCCGTCGCACAGGAAAGGCTCGCCGAGAACGCCGAGCACGATTGAGCCGTCGCGCAGGACGACCTTGCCGATAGCGAGTCCTGGCGGCTCTGCGAGCAGAATCCCCGCCAAGCCCTCGACGGGAACTTCCCACAACTCGAGCGCAACGTGCGCGCCCTCTCCCGGCGTTCGCAACATCGCAGGATGGCGATCGCCGATCGACCATATGCGATAGCACGCGTCGGTTTGGTCCTCGCGCACGAAGCGTGCGCCGGCATCGATCAAGTTGGAGTTGAGCTCGAGCGCACGCATCAGAGTGCCGTTGACCGCAAGTATCGTGGTGTTCATGGTGCGTTGCGCGCTTTCCTCAGCCCTCGATCCAGGTGCCAGTTTCGCCGCGCAACGCGCGGGCGATGCTCTCCGGGTGGGTGATCAGGCCCCGGCAGCCGGGTCGCGACTTGACGAACGCGAGCAACGCCTCGATCTTCGGCCGCATGCTGCCCTCGCCGAAATGCCCTTCGGCAGCGTAGCGTTCTGCTTCCTCGACGCTGATCCGGCCCAGCCACAGCTGATCCGGTTGGCCGAAGCGGATGGCGACCTTCTCCACGCCCGTCGGGATCATGAACAGATCCGCTTCTAAGTCGATCGCCAGCAGCGCCGAAGCGCGATCCTTGTCGATTACCGCTTCGACGCCATCCAGACTGGTTGCCGTTTGCTCCACCGCGATGCCTCCGCCGCCGCAGGCGATCACGACGATTCCGTCGCGCACCAGCTTGGAGATGATCGGCGTCTCGACGATGCGCAACGGCCGCGGCGACGCAATCGCACGGCGCCATCCGCGATTGGAATCGCGCATGATGCTCCACCCGAGCTCGCGTGCGAACTGCTGCGCCACCTCTTCGCTCATGAACGATCCAATAGGTTTGTCGGGATGGGCGAAGGCGGGATCGTTGCAATCGACTACCGCTTGGGTCACCAGCGTGACGACGCTGCGCTCGATCCCGCGTTTGCGCAGGACATTGCCGAGCGCATTCTGAAACATGAAGCCGATTGCGCCCTGAGTGTCTCCGACGGCATAGCGCACCGGCACGGTGGGCACCTGACCGTCGGCGATCTCGGAGCGACGCAGGATAAAGCCGACCTGAGGCCCGTTACCATGGGTAAGTACCACGTTCCAGCCGGCGGCGATCATGTCGCCGACGTGCTCCGCCGTCGCACACACCGCAGCGTATTGATCGTCCAGCGCCGTGTGCTTATCGTCGCGGATGAGCGCATTGCCGCCAACGGCCACGACTGCAATCGCTCCGCTCATTGCCTCGGCACCGATCGAATCGACTCGGATAGCGACTTTACCGCAGCGACGAAGCACGCCATGGGCGCAGTGGTCACGCCGGCGCCGATCTGGCCGACGCCGGGCTCTCGATGGGCGATGCCGCTGTTGATCACCGGCAGGATGCCGCGGTCCACTACCTTGCGCGCATCAATCCCGGCAGCGACCGCGGCGAAATCGAGCGTGGGCAGCGTAAACGATGGATTGGTACCGAGAGTGATAGCGCGCATGCGCAGGCTGTGATGTGTCGCATCAGCCGCCGTGCCGCCGACAAACCTCACGATCGCCGGCGCCGCCGCCATCGCAAAGCCCCCCACGCCCGCCGTCTCGGTGATCGAGGAGTCGCCCAGGTCCGCGGCCGCGTCGGCTCGCGAATAGCCAGGGAAGTACAGGCCTTCGACGGGATTGGCGGGCGCCTCGAACCATCGGTCCCCGGTGCCGGAGAGGCGGATGCCGAAGTTGACTCCGTTGCGCGACATCGCGGTGACCATCGAGCTCATCGGCACGCCGGCGCCGGCATCGAGCATCGCCTTGCACGCCGCCATCGACAGATTGAGGAAGAAGTGATCGTTCCCGGCAATGAACGCAAGCGCCTTTGCCGCCCGCTCGCGCTCCACGCCGCTCTCTAGCAACGCCGGCGCGAGCTGCTTGAAAAGCAACGACGTCGCCGCCGCGTTGCGATTGTGCACTTCGTCCCCCATGTTCAGCGCCTGTGCCATCAAGGCTTTGAGCTCGATGCCTCCCAGCTTCTCGAGCGCCACGCGCAGGGCCGGAGCGAGCTCGCGCGCGATCCAGTGCAAGCGCTCGATGACTTCGCCATTGTTGGCGCCAAAGCGGAGAACCTTGCCGAGGCCTTCATTGAAATTGCTGTAGGCGCGGTTTCCCGCGGCGGTGTTCTCGACGACCCACAGCGGCATCGACGGACTGATGATCCCCGCCATGGGTCCTACGGCACCGTGATGATGACATGGCTCGAGAGCGACCTTGCCTGAATCGACGAGACGGCTCGCGCCCTCGATCGAATCGGCCCAGCCCTCGAGAACGACCGCCCCGAGCACGGCGCCGCGCATCGGGCCGCACATCGCTTGCCAGGCAATGGGCGGGCCGGCATGAAGAATCAGCCGGCGCGATGCGGCCATCGCCGGAATGACTTCGCGCGCAACGCCGATGCCGATGAGCACGGGGTGCGCCGCGAGGAAGCGCGCGAAGGCAACTCCGTTCGCCTCCTCGATCGCAGCGTCGCCGAAGCTACGGGCCAGTGCCCACGCTGCGCCCCGGTCACCTTGGGCCGGCGGCTGCCACTCGATCGCGACGCATTCGCCGCCCGCCGCGACGATGTCATCACGAAATCGGGCAAGACCGACGTTGAGAACTTTGAGGCTGTCCTTGAAAAGCGTCTTCATCTCGAGTCTACAGTTTCGCCCGACGCAGAGCCATATCCGCAGCCAGAGTTGCAGCATGGATGTTGCTCTCGGCGAGGTGCACACCCGCAGCGGCGAGTCTCGTGATCTGAAGCGCCTTGTTCTGCGGATCGCCCTCCGTGCCACACACGTGTCCGATCATCACCAGGCTGCGCCGCTGCGCAAGGGCTTTGGCTTTCGCGTCTCGCAACGCTTGCGCAAGCTCTTCAGTCGGATCGGAATGGGCTCCGTAGCCGAGTACGACATCGAACAGGATGAGCGCAACCGTCGGATCGTCCGCTGCTGCGAGCACCGCAGCGTTGCGCAGCGAAGGGTCGATCATCGGATGGGGCCGCCCGCGGGTATATTCGTCATCGCCCAGGTCGATGAACACGTGCGTCCCGTCCTTTCCGTCGAGCGGCAATGCGCCGTGCACAGGCACGTTGGATCGGCACGGTAAGCTGCGTTTCAGGAATGCAAGCTGAGTCTCGTAGCAGAAGGTGCCGCCGGTGAACAGTCCGCGGACCATGCGCTGAGTCGGCGCCAACGCATTGAGGTTTGTTTCATTCTCAAGCCGCGAGCTGCCCGTTGCTACCGCACTTGAGACGGGGGAAATGGCATCGTGCCTGGACAAGGCAACCGCGGCATCTGCTGCACCTGCCAGCGATTCGGCGGCATGAAGCCCGGCGCGACCCGTTACATCGGGGGTGGCCCCCAGGAAGTGCACGATCGCTGGCTTGCGCGAACCGGCAACGAGCTCGACGATCTTCGCGGCGATCGCCGGCGATGGAGGCTTGGAGATCAGCACGATGACGCGTGTCTGCGGATCGTCCGCCAGCGCCCGCACTCCCTGCAGCATGGTAAGGCCGCCGACTTCATCGTGAAGGTCGCGACCGCCGGTGCCGATGGCCTGGCTCACACCTGCACCTAGGTTGTGGATGCGACAGGTTACCTCCTGCAATCCGGTGCCCGATGCCGCGACCAGTCCGATGTCTCCTCGTTGCACGACGTTCGCAAAGCCCAGCGGAATGCCGTTGATGATGGCGGTGCCGCAGTCCGGGCCCATCACCAGCAGTCCCTTGTCTAAGGCATAGGACTTGATCGCGCGCTCCTCCTCGATGCTCACATTGTCCGAAAACAGCATGACGTGAAGGCCGAGCGACAGCGCCTTCATCGCTTCGGCTGCGGCGTAGTCGCCGGGCACCGAGATCAATGCAAGGTCGGCTTTTTCGGCATCCTCGAGCCCCATGGCGAGACTGGTCGCAGGCAGGGAAAAATCGTGCTGACCGTGCTCCGGCGCGTGCGAGGTCTGCAGCATCGCCTGCACCGCTTCGATCGTTTCATCACAGGCTTCGGGCTCGCCGCGTACGACGACCAGAAGGTCAGAAGGCCCGACCTCGGCCGCAACTGACAGATTCGCAGTCCGCAACTGCTCCAGATTCGCCGGCGTCGCCATGACGCACGAGGCCTCGACGATGCCGGGGCGCTTGCGCAGCGTCGCGCCGATCTGCATCAAGGCTACGGAGTCCTTGTACAAGTTGGCGAAGATTTTGAACCGAGTCTCGGTCATGAGGCACTGAAACGGGATGACTGCGGATGATTCCACGCGGCAATGCCGCAGACCATGCCGGTGACCAGATCGGATCCGGAGGTGGCGCCCAGGGTCAATGCATCGTCCACGCATTGCCGCACAACGGCAATGTCATTCGCCGACAGCAATGCGCTGCGCAACCGGTGGACGTTCGCGGCAAAGTGTCCCTGCGCGCCGAGACGCAGGTAATGAGCAGCGATGAGTGTCGTGCGCGCAAGTTGCGCGACGATCGACCCACTGAAATGCTTAAGAAAATCCCTGCGGACCGGCGAGTTGTCCGCCAGTGCGCCCAACCCGCTCATCAAGCCAACGAGGAAATCATCGCCCGCGGGCGTCAGGCCCTCGCCCCAGCCGATCAACCGTATCGCCTTGCGCTCGGCGGGCTCGATGTCGCAATCTCGACATGCCTCTTCGAGCGTCCGGCAGACGGCGTGCGCCTCTCGATGCAAAATGCTCCTCCCGTCGCGCATCGACGCGATTCTCGCACGGGCGGCGCTCAGATTGGTGTCGATTTGGGCGGCTGCCGTCCTATCCGGCAGCGGCGACGGCTTCCAGACGATGGCGTGACTCAGATCACCGTCGACCGCGCTCGAGCGCAGCCGCCCACCGCGACAGATCACTTGATCGCCCGGCCGGAAGCAGCGGCGCAGGTCAAGTGCAAAGCCGCCTCGCAGGACGAGGGCGGTGGGACCTTCTGGCGCGCCGGGCGTCAGCAGCGTCAACAAAACCTCGCCACACGCAATGTTGCATGCCCGCGCATGGACGCTGTGCACCGCGCCCTCGAAGTCCGGCCGTGGCACCAGGTAGCCGACACTCTGTATGTCAAGCGACGCTCTCGCCGTAGCTAAGAACAACGCAGCCACCGTTCGCCCCTGGTCCCAATGCGCGGATCAATCCGGCGAAGTAAGAACCGACTCGGTCCCTTCTGAGATGTATTTGACGCAGCGCGCTACGTTGCCCGCTGCGAACGCTCCTCGGGTACAGCGAGCAACAGCGCGTAATACGTCACGCCTCCGATCGCCACACCGATGAACCAGCCGTAGACCGCCCACCAGGAGGGCAGCCATGTCGTAAAGCCGGGCAGAATGCTCGAGAACACCGTACCGACGCCTGCCGCAATGAAGGCCGGCACATGCCAGCCGGCCTGAAAGCGGAATTCGCCGTGCTCGTGATAAAGCGCCGCGACGTTCAGCTCACCTTTGCGAATCAGGTAATAGTCGACCAAGATGATCCCGAACAGCGGTCCCATGGTTGCGCCGATCGCGTTGACAAAGGTCGCCGCGTTGCCTTCCCACGGGGCGATCGGATACAGCACCAGAGCAATCAGCGCCGCGATGTAGCCGCCGCGCTTGAAGCTGATGAGTTTCGGGAACACGTTGGCGAAATCGAACGCCGGCGAGACGAAGTTGGCAACGACGTTGATTCCGAGCGTGGCCACGGCAAACGTCAGTGCCGCCAGCAGAGCGAGGAACCAGCTTTCGAATTTGGCCGAGATCTGATCAGGATGTAGCAGTACCTCGTTGTAAACCTGGAACGCGGCTAGCGTGGTAACGCCGGCCACCAGAGTGAACAGGATAAGGTTGACCGGAAGTCCCCATAGATTGCCCACGCGGACCGCCTGCTTGTCCCGAGCGAAGCGTGAGAAGTCGCAGAAGTTGAGGTAAAGCGCTGCGAAGTAGGTGACCCAGGTCGCAGCAACGGCGGCCAGCGAACCGAAAGTGCCGGGCTGGCCGGGGACGCCCGCGTCCTTGGTCTTGTCCAACAGCACGTCCATGGGAATCGTATGGCTGAAGGAAAACCCTCCGGCCTTTACGACCAGGCCGATGGAGAGAATCAGCATCATTACCCACACGGCCGGGCCCGCCCAGTCGTTGAACCTGCGCACCGTCTCCATCCCGCGCTGGATGATCAGAAGCTGCAGCGCCCAGACGACGACGAAGCAGATCACCTCCAGGCCCGAGTGGCCGAGAAAGTGCGTCGACTTGTGAAACGCCATGAAGCTGTCGCTGCGGATCAGCAGCGCCACAATGGCGCCCGAGGCAGCCGCGGTCTGCGCGCCATACCAGAAGCACGCCACAATGGCGCGCACCAGCGCCGGAACGTTGGCGCCCCAGATGCCGAATGACGCGCGCGCCAGCACCGGATACGGAACGCCGGTCTTGGCGCCCGCGTACCCGACCAGGTTCATTAGGAAGAAGATGACGAGCGACCCGACACCGATCGCGATGATGAAATTGAAGAAGCTGCCGCACAGCAAGAACAGACTCGCCGCAAGGTAGTAACCCCACAGACTGTGCACGTCCGAGGTCCACACGTTGAAGATCGAGAAAGCGCCCCACCTGCGTTCCTTGGCCGGGGCGAGGTCTTCGTTGTAGAGCTGCGGGGACGCGTTGGGAATATCCATAGATACCTCCATCGCTTCGAAATGCGCGCGAGCCGATCAGCGTATTCTTTCGTCACAGCTTGTCAAGATCGAAGGGAGCTGCGACTGAAGAAGAAACTCGAGGCAACCTGTCGGTATGCGTCCCGCCGTTGCTGCTATATTGTTGGTCGATTCTGCTCACCAGTCCGAGTTCCCCATGGTTATCCTGGACCTCAACGGCAAGACCGTCTCGGTCGATGCCGAACCCGACACGCCGCTATTGTGGGTATTGCGCGACTATCTCGATCTGACCGGAACCAAGTTCGGCTGTGGCATGGCGCTGTGCGGCGCGTGCACGGTCCATCTGGACGGGCAACCGACGCGCTCGTGCGTCACACCGGTCTCCGCAGTGGCGGGCAAGAAGATCACCACCATCGAGGGCCTGTCGACGAGTCAGGCGGACCGTGTGTCCAAAGCGGTTCAGGACGCCTGGAACAGGCTCGACGTCGTTCAATGCGGCTATTGCCAGTCGGGCCAGATCATGGCCGCCACCGCTCTGTTGCGCGAGAAGAAACGGCCCACCGACAAAGATATCGATGCTGCGATGGGCGGGAACGTCTGCCGTTGCGTAACCTACGTTCGCATCCGCGCTGCGATCAAGGACGCAGCGTCGAAGGTCGCATGAGGAGGCCCGCGATGAATGCGATATTCAATCTTCGATCCGGCCGTTCGCGCCGGAACTTTCTCAAGGCCGGCGCCGGCCTCACGCTGGGTGTCATCATCGCGCCTAAGGCGCTGGCGCAGGCCGCCGGTCCAGGCCGTGCCGGCGGCGAAGTCGTGGCCCAAGCGGCGCTCGAGCCCAATGCATTTGTACGCGTCAGCGCCGACAACACCGTCACCGTTGTGGTGAAGCATATCGAGATGGGTCAAGGAACGTTTACCGGGTTGCCCACGTTGGTCGCCGAGGAGCTCGATGCCGACTGGTCGCAGATCCGGGTCGAGCCCGCGCCCGCCGACGCCAAGCGCTACAACAACTTGTTCTGGGGCGAGGCGCAGGGAACCGGAGGAAGCACTGCCGTCGCGAATTCGTTCGAGCAGCTACGCAAGGCCGGTGCGGCGGCACGGGCTATGCTTGTTTCCGCTGCCGCTCAGCGGTGGAATGTCCCGGCGGACAGCATCACGGTTTCAAAAGGGGTGGTGCTGCACAAGGGCTCGGCACGCAAGGCGACGTTTGGCGAGCTTGCGGAGTCGGCATCGAAGCTCCAGGTCCCGGCTGATGTGAACCTCAAGGAAGCGAAAGACTTCGTATACATGGGCAAGCGTGTGCCGCGTACCGACAGTCGCGTCAAGACCAACGGCACTGCCCAATATACGCAGGACGTCAAGCTGCCGGGAATGCTGACCGCGGTGGTCATGCATCCACCTCGCTTCGGCGCGAAGGTCAAGTCTTTCGACGCCGCGAAGGCGAAGGCGATGCCACGCGTCGCCGATGTTGTGCAGATCCCTTCAGGCGTGGCTGTGCTGGCACAGGATTTCTGGTCGGCGAGGCGAGGCCGCGACGTGCTCGTCGTGGAATGGGACGAGACGGATGCGTTCAAGCTGAGCTCGGCCGACATCCTGGCTCAATATCGCAAGCTCGCCGAAACGCCGGGATCGCCGGCGCGCAAGGATGGCGACTCCGAGAGTGCGCTCGCCGCCGCGGCAAAGACAGTCCAGGCCGAATTCGAGTTTCCGTACCTCGCGCATGCGACGATGGAACCGATGAACTGCGTCATGCGCCTCGATGGCAACGGCTGTGAGGTGTGGAACGGTGAGCAATTCCAGACCGTGGATCAAATGATGGTGGCACGTGTGCTCGGACTGAAACCCGAGCAGGTGCGGCTCAACATGCTGTATGCCGGCGGCAGCTTCGGACGCCGCGCCAACCCGCAGTCCGATTATCTGGTCGAGACCGCGAACATCGTCAAGGCGATCAACGGCCGCGCGCCGGTGAAGCTGGTGTGGGCCCGCGAAGACGACATGCGCGCAGGCTACTACCGTCCGGCCTACTATCACACGCTCAAAGCCGGCCTGGATGCGCAAGGCAATATCGTCGCCTGGCAGCATCGCATCGTCGGTCAATCGATCCTCACTGGCACCGCGTTCGAGTCGATGCTGGTGAAGGAAGGCGTCGACGGAACCTCGGTGGAAGGCGCGAAGACACTGCCCTACGCCATTCCCAACCTCGCCGTCGATCTGCATTCGCCGAAGCTTCCTGTACCCGTGCAATGGTGGCGATCGGTGGGCGCGACGCATAACGGATACGCGACCGAAGTCTTCATCGATGAGCTGGCAGTCGCGGCCGGCAAGGATCCGTTTACGCTGCGGAGGGCGCTGCTGGATAAGCATCCGCGTCACCGAGGCGTGCTGGAGCTTGCCGCACAGAAAGCCGCCTGGACCAAGCCGTTGCCCAAGGGTGCGGCAGGCGAGCGTCGCGGCCGCGGGATCGCGGTGCACGAATCGTTCAACACCTTCGTGGCGCAGGTGGCCGAGGTCACCGTTAAACCCGATGGGTCGTTCAGCGTCGACCGCATCGTGTGCGCGGTCGATTGCGGCGTCGCGGTCAATCCCGACGTTATACGTGCGCAGATGGAAGGCGGCATCGGCTACGGCCTCTCGGCGGCGCTCCACGGGGCTATCACCCTGAAGGACGGCATCATCGAGCAGTCGAACTTTCAAGACTACGTACCGCTCCGTATCGATGAAATGCCGACGATCGAAGTTCATATCGTGCCGTCGAACGAGAAGCCGTCCGGCGTCGGCGAGCCGGGAACGCCTGTCGTCGCGCCCGCGGTAGCCAATGCCCTGTTCGTGGCAACCGGCAAGCGCGTGCGCAGCCTGCCGATCAGCGCCGAACATTTGAAAGCTTGATACGACACTGAGGCGCACGGTGCCCGGGTCGAATCGTCCCGCTGGCGGTTCGGGCCCTGTGCACTGCAGACGAGCGTGGATGCACTGAACCGCATCGAAAGCTGGCTCATTGAGGCGGGGCTTGCCGGCGCATCGGAAACCGAGTCGCTGAACGGCTTCTGTGACCGCTGCCACGCCGCAGGCATCGCACTCTCGCGTGCCGCGCTTATCATCGACACGCTGCATCCGACCCACGAAGGGCACGTTTTTCGTTGGCGAGCCGATAGCGTCGAGCAACCGGCGGTCGTCGAATATGGGTCTTCCACCGTCGGCGACGCCGGGACCAATTGGCAGAACAGCACGTTCTACCGTCTGATACAAACCGGAGCCAGCGAGCTACGCCGCAGGATCGGAAAGGGCGACACGCAGGACTTCGCGGTCCTTCGCGAGTTGAGTGCCGAGGGACAGACGGACTACGTAGCCTTCATCCATCGCTTTGGTGCGACAAGCATCATCGGCGAGATGGACTGCGTGTACTCATCCTGGGTCACGTCGAGCCCAAACGGTTTTAGCGAGACGGATCTCGCTGCGCTGCGACGACTCGTTCCGCTGCTTGCGCTTGCCGTCAAATGCGTATCGCTTGCGCGCATCGCGCGGACGCTGGTCGAGGTGTATCTGGGACACGATGCCGGCGAGCGCGTTCTGAGCGGCCGTATCTCCCGCGGTGTTGCCGACCGCATCAACGCGGTAATCTGGTACTCGGACTTGCGCGGCTACACCAAGATCACCGACACGGCGTCGCCCGGCGAGATCATCCCACTGCTCAACGATTACGCCGCGGCCGTGATCGGCGGCATTCGCAGCGAAGGCGGCGAAGTGCTTAAACTCATCGGCGACGGCGTGCTGGCGATTTTTCGGGCCGACGATGCCGCGCAAGCGTGCCGCTGCGCGCTGCGTGCCGAAGCAAGCGCTAGAGCCGCCGTCAAAGCAGTGAACGAGCGCCGCGCCGCCGGCAACCATGCGGTCACATCCGTCTACCTTGGGCTGCATATCGGCGAGGTGTTCTACGGCAACATCGGCAGTGAGGATCGGCTCGACTTCACGGTCGTCGGACCTGCCGTCAACGAAGCGAGCCGCATCGCGGCAATGTGCAGGTCGGTCGATCGCCCCGTCGTTCTGTCGTCGGAGTTTGCCGCAGCGACGCCCGAGCCCGAACACTCGAAGCTTGTCTCCGTGGGCCGCTATGCCTTACGCGGGGTCGGCCGCGCCGAGGAGCTGTTTACTCTCGATCCACAGCTGCTGGCCGGTTACTAGGCTACGCAACCGCCTTTCGACGGCCCCCGCGCTGCTGGTTCTCGTGCCGCCAGCCCTTCCTGGCGGCACCCACCCGTAGCGGCCATAGATTCGACAGCTCTGCCGCAGTGCGCAGTACTACTGGCGCCAGGTCCTGCGCTCGTTTCTCCGTCATGCGTGCGCTCGGCCCCGCGATGCTCACGGTCCCCAGCGCCGGACCTGCATCACCGGCGCGAATAGCGGCGGCGACCGCGCTGACCCCGAACTCCGCCTCGCTAAACGCGAGTCCGTAACCGCGACGAGCGGTCGCCTTCAGTTCTCGCAGCAGGGCCTCGATCGAACGAACGACATTGGGCCCATAGCGATCGGCGTCCTTCAAGCCGCCGTTTTTCATGACGTAATGCATCGCCTGGTCCGTGGACAAAGTCGCCAGCCAGGCCTTGCCACTCGCGGTCGCGAACAGCGGAACCGTGTTCGACATGAGGGATGGTTGATACACCAGACCACCCGATGCGCCCTGCGCGTGCGCAACCCACACCAGCGAGTGGCCGTCGACCACGGCCAGCCGCGCGAACTCGCGGCACTGCTGCGCGAATCGATCGAGGATCGGCTGACAGATGTCGGGAATGCCGGTCGCAACGTAGAACTGCTGTCCGAGAACCGCGAGCCGCATGCTCAGGCGATAAAAGCTGGTCTCGGGATCCTTTTCGGCCCAGCCTAGATCGACCAGCGTCGCCAGCAAACGATGCGCGCCGCTCTTTGGAAGCGTGAGGCGCTGCGCGATCTCACCGAGCGGCATGGCGTCTGCGCCATCGGCGAGAAGCTCGATGATGGCGAGGCAACGTTCGGCGGGTACGTGCGACATGGTCGGGTGCGCGTGGACGATCAGCTCGATGGGGAGACGCAGTCGACGTCCGCAGCTCCTGAGGCCGAGGCAAAAAACGCTGTGATAGCGTCGATCTGGCCACCGTGCATGTCGCGACCGTCGACCCAGTGGCAGCCGAACCGCATCGCATGCCGGATGATGGCCGTTGGTGTCGGGGTGATCACCACATCGCCCACCAGCGTGGAGGGGTCGAGCGGTCCGACGTCCGCTGGAAGACCATCGTCCGGTCGCATGCCCACCGGTGAAGCGTTCACAATCATGTCGACGTTGTGGGGCACGAGGTTCGACGCGGTCGACGCACACTCGGGAAAGGCTCGCTTGAGCTTGTCGACCAGGACGCTCGCCTTGGTTGCATCCGTGTCGATGATGTCGATCGATTTCACGCGAGCGTCGGCCAGCGCACAGGCGATCGCGCTGCCGGCGCCCCCTGCGCCAAAAAGCGCCACGCGGCGATCGCGAATGCGCTCACCCTTGAGCTCGGCCCCTCGAACGAAGCCGATGCCGTCGAACATGTCGCCTGTCCACGATCCATCCGCTTCGCGACGCAATGCGTTCACCGCGCCGACCGTCTTTGCCGTCACGCCCAGTCGCTGTGCGAACGCAACCATGCGGGCCTTGAAAGGAATCGTGACCAAAACGCCATCGAGATTGCCCAGCTCGAGCAGAGCCGGCACGATCGTGTCGAAGGAGCGAGCTGGAACATGAGCCGGGACGAGAATGGCATCGATGCCCGTCGCCGCGAAGCGCTCGGAAAAACTCTCCGGCGAACGCACTTGCGCAATCGGATCGCCGATGATGGCGTACAAGCGCGTGGCGCCGGTAATTTTCAGTGCGTGACTCATAGTTCCGACGCCTTGCGAGCCTCGTACCACGCTGCGACGCGGGGTGAGCGGTGGCGATGTGGCTTGGCGTGGACATGCGCGGCCAGGCCCATGCGTCCGGTGCTGAAGATGCGCGCGTCCATCACCTGCAGTTCGGGGGCGACGCGCGGTCGGAAGCCCATGTGCGCAATGACGTCGCGCTCGGCATCGAGTCCCGGCGCGATTTCTATCAGTTCCAGTCCATCGGGCCCGATCCTAAATACGGCGCGCTCCGTCACGAACAAAGCGAGTTGATCTTTGGCGCGCCCGATATCCGCGCTGTAGCAGATCTGCTCCAGTTTGGCCACGAACTTCCTGTGCCGCCCTTCTCTGCGAATCACCGTCGCGCCGTTCTCCCAGCCGATGTCGAGGTCACCCGCGGTCAGCGTTCCGCCGAAGACGACGCATCTGGCGTTCTGGCTGATGTTGATAAAGCCGCCGACCCCGATGATCTTGTCGCCGAAACGACTGACGTTGACGTTTCCCTCGGCATCGACCTCCGCGAAGGACAGAAACGCGAGGTCCAAGCCGCCGCCGTCGTAGAAGTCGAATTGCGCGGGCTGCTCGATCATCGCCGCGAAGTTCTGGCCGCCACCGGAATCGCGGCCGCTGATCGGCGCGCCGCCGATGATGCCCTGCTCGTTGGTGAGATACACGGCCTCGAGCAGGCCTTCCTCGGCCGCAATCGTGGACAGTCCTGTCGATACGCCGGCGCCCAGATTGCAGATTGCGCCCGGAAACAACTCCATCGCCGCTCGGCGCACGATTACCTTGCGCGGCCCGAACGGCAGCGGCTTAATGTCCTCGACAGGTATGCGCAGCTCGCCCGAGTAGCTGGGATCGTAGTAAGTCGCGTACGTCTGGCGCTGCTCGGGATCGACGACCACGAAATCGACGAGGATGCCGGGGATCCTGACCTCCTTGGGCGGCAATGTGTCGCGCCGCGCCATGCGCTTGACCTGGACGACGACGATACCGCCAGCGCGACGCGTCGCCTGGGCCATCGCCAGCATCTCGCCGAGTACCGCCTCCTCTTCCATCGTCACGTTGCCGTCCTCGTCGGCCGTTGTTCCGCGCAGGAACGCTACATTGACCGGCACAGGTCTGAAAAACAGCCACTCCTCGTCCGCAAGGTTGACCACTTCGACGAAATCGGGCGGCGTGCGCGGACTCTGCCGCGCGCCTTGCTGGCGCGGATCGACGAAGGTACGGAGACCGGTCTTGGTCAGCAACCCCGGCCGACCAGCCGCCATGTCGCGCATGAGCTGCGACAGCACACCCTGCGGCAGTGTGTAGGCCTCGATTTTGTCCTCCGCGGCGAGGCGAACCAGACCGGGTGAGTCCACCAGCGCGCTGGTGATCGCACGTTTGAGCAGTCCTTCATGTGCGAGGTGTGTAGCGCCCAGGCTGGCACGATCGCCAACACCCACGACGCTGACGGACGTAATGCCCATTGGCTTACGTTCGGCGAGGAAGCGCCGTTCTACGGCAGCCAGCAGCGTCTCAGGCACCGAATGCCCGCCGCCCGATCCGCTGATCAAAATCGCATCGCCGTCCTGCACGAGGCGCGCCGCGTCGTCTGCGCTGATCTTTTCCATAACTCTACAGATCTTCCCAGCGAACGACGCGCTGCTCCTGGACGCCGAGACCTTCGACGCCAAGCCGCATGACATCGCCGGACTTCAGGAACTGCGGCGGCTTCATTCCTAACCCCACGCCGGGCGGCGTCCCCGTGGTGATGACATCGCCAGGTTGAAGCACGACGTATTGACTGCTGTCGGAGACGATCTTCGCCACCGAGAAGATCATGTCGCTTGTCGACGAGTCCTGAATCCGTTTGCCGTTGAGCTCCAGCCAGAGCTGCAGTTTCTGCACGTCCTTGATTTCGTCCGGGGTTACCAGCCATGGACCGAGCGGTCCGAAGGTCGGGGCCATCTTGCCTTTCACCCACTGGCCGCTTCGCTCGAGCTGGAACTCGCGTTCCGATACGTCGTTGCAGACGCAATAGCCCGCGACATACTCCAGGGCGCTTGCCTCGTCGACATAGTGCGCTTCCTTTCCGATCACCAGCGCGAGCTCGACTTCCCAGTCGGTTTTGGCCGACTGCTTCGGCAGTACAACGGGATCGAACGGACCGGATATGCAGGACGGTGCCTTGTTGAAAAGGATCGGATCAGTCGGAATCCGTGCATTTGTCTCGCGTGCGTGCTGCACGTAATTCAAACCGATGGCGATAAAGTTCCCCGGCTGCGCAACACAAGGACCGAGCCGGGCGCCCTTCGGCACAACAGGAAGCGCCGCGATCTCCACCTGCCGCAGTTCTTTCAATTCGTCGCCGGCAAAGAATGCCGGACCGAAATCACCGCAAACGTTAGTTAGATCGCGGACGCTGCCTTGTGGATCGATGATTCCGGGCCGCTCTCCGCCTTTAGCTCCATGCCTGACAAGTCTCATGTACGTTTCCTTGTGTGTAACGGCGTGTCCCTCATGGGCGCGCCGCAGATGAAAGCCTGCATACCTCGAGGGTGTATACGGCGGCGTCGTTTCTCACCTCGACGCCGAGCCGGGTAAATTCGCTTCTATCCAAGGTGTCCTGCACCTTGCCCGCCGCAGCGGCCGTGCTCGCTTCACACAAGATTACGCATGCTGGAACATCGAACTGTCGGGTGCTCGATTCCGCGGTATTGACATAGCTGGCCGACCGATCGGCTTGATACAGATGGCAAGCGACGATGCCGGTGCTTGCGATGGCGCGTGGAAATACGTCATCGCAAAGGTAGCGACTCATTGCCTCGCCTTGTTCCTGCGGCACGTTCAGTCGGATAGCAAGCATGTGGCCGCCCATGCTCGACCCGATCGAGTACATGACGCGGCACACGGCCCGCGAGGTGTTGCGAAAATGCTTCAGTGCGGCCGCGGTCGCCGCCGTGGGAGCATTGAGTCTCGCAAGGTATTCAGGCGAAACCAGAGCCGAAACGTCGACAGCTTCGTACATGGTCAGCCATTCCGGTGAGTGCCCCGGCTTGCTGAATCGACGCCCGCGGCGGAACCCGGGAAGCGCCAGGCGCTCCGGCATGTGTTCCTTGTCGTGCCAACGATAAAACGGCTCGCGACCTTCCGGCGCAACATCGTTCCAGATCAGAACCGCTGCCTGGCCGAGCAGAGCGGTGTCACCGGAGCCATCAAGGTTGGCAGCTGACGCTGGCGTGGTCTTATTCTCACTGTCGAGAACAATATCGGCGCTCACGGTCATCGTCCTTGTAACTTCAATGCACAGCCGTTTCGGCCCCGTGGAGAACGCCAAGTCGCTCGAAGTGCCGGTGAATGCGATCCACGTATGCGGCAAACTCCGGAACGTCGCCCAGCACGATCGGTCTCGGTCTCGGAATTTCGATGCGAATTTCCTCCACCACTTCGCCTGGGCTCGGACTCATGACCAGGATGCGATCCGACAGTCCCACGGCCTCCTCCACGCTGTGGGTGATGAAGAGCACCGTCGGCCGGCGGCGCAGCCATAGCGCTTCGAGATCAGTTCGAACCTGCAATCGCGTCAGCGCATCGAGCGCACCGAAGGGCTCGTCCATCAACAAGAGCGACGGATCGTGGACAAGGGTGCGTATAAGTGAAACGCGCTGGCGCATTCCACCGGACAGTTGCCGGGGGTACTTGTCCATCGCCTGCGTCAGGCGAAGCTGCGCGAACAATTCCTTCGCCCGTGCCTCGATTTGTTTTTTGGGCAGCTTGCGAATGTCCGCATGCAACGTCACGTTGCTCAAAGCCGTCCGGAAGTCGAGCAGCAAGTGATCCTGGAATGCTATGCCGACATCGGTCACGGGCTTCACCACCGACTCTCCCGCAATCGCGATGTCACCGCGACTGCGCTTGAGCAGTCCGGCAACCATCAGCATCAAGGTGCTCTTGCCGCACCCCGACGGCCCTACCACGGACACGAATTCGCCGGCCTCGATGTCGGCGGTGATTTCCTTTAGCGCACGAAATGAGGTGTCCGTGTCTTCGCCAAAGATCTTCGTCACCCGCTCGATGCGGATGGGAACTCCCCCTTTGGGTTGCGTGATCACCGCGTTTTCCCGTTGCAGCATGTTCGATCAGTCGCTCCGTGCTACCGGCGCGTTCGAAGCCTCGATGGCTTTGAGAGGCACCTTGGAAACGAGCAAGGCCTTGCGTCCGCGCTGCACGACCTGGCCATCCTGATTGACCAGTTCGACATCGAAGGTTGCAATTGCCTGGGTAGGCTTCGACTTGCTGTCGCGAAGCTCGGCGATGCGATAGTCGACAAAAATCGTATCACCGACGAATATCGGACCGACGAACTTCCAGTCGCTGATACCCAGGAAGGCAACCGCGGTTTCACGAAGCTCGCCGGTGCGGGCCCACATCAGCCCGTGCGCATAGGCGAGGCCGAGCATCCCGTGCGCGACGCGGCGCCCGAACTGGCTGTTCCTGGCGTAGACGTCGCTGGTGTGCAACTCCGAATAATCGCCGGTGAGGCCGGCGAAGGCCACGAGATCGGCATCGGTGATGGTCCGCCCAGGGCTCCGGAACGCCAGCCCGACGTGCAGATCACTATAGGTGTAGCCGAGCTTGCGTTCGTTGCCCATCGCTGGCCCTGACGTTTGGCGAATCACGCAATCAGGATTTGCATGCGCGCATCGACGTTGCAGGCGGGAGGTAGTCGTTGCTGTAGTACGACTTCGGGTCCTGCCCCGCAGGCAGAAGCTTTACCTCGGATAGAAGGTCCTGCGACTTCGCCCACAACGGATCCTCGGCTTTGCCGATGTACTTCGCGCCGCCGCTGCAGAACAGCGGGGTGATCGCCGCCAGCTCTGCTGTCGCCAGCTTTTCGTTGACCTCCGGGAAGACCTTCTTGAGGTCCTTGATCGCCTGGTCGGGATGGTCGAGCGCAAAGCTCCAGCCCTTGAGGCTCGCAGCAATGAATTTCTTCACGACCTCCGGGTTGCTCTTGAGGTAGTCGTTGCTGGCGAAGATCGACGTGCTCACCGTTGGAACACCATAGTCGGCGAAGCGATACACGTCGAGCTGCGCTCCTTGCGACTCGGCCTGGATCTGGTATGCGTCGATCGAACCGAGTACCGCGTCGACCTGACCTTGCAGGAGCGCCGGCACCATCGAGGCGACCGGCATGTCGATCATGTTGACGTCCGATTCCTTGAGGCTGTTGGCCTTAAGCAGAAGCGGAAGCATCGTGGTCTGCGACGAACCCGAAGGAACGCCGACCTTCTTCCCGGCAAGATCCTTCACCGATTTGATTCCGGTTTTCTTGAGCGACATGACGGCGTTCGGGTTCGATTGATAGATCGTCGAAACGACTTTCATCGGCGCACCTTTGGCAATCAGCTGCATCACGGCAACTGCATCGGCGTAGGCGAGCTGAGCGCGGCCGTTGGCGACGAGCTGGGCCGTGTTACCTGACCCGTTGCCCTGCACAAGCGTGACATCGAGTCCGGCGTCGTTGTAGTAACCCTCGGCGACAGCAGCGGCGAAGCCGGCGTTGGGACCTCCTGCCATCCAGTTCAACTGGAATGTGACCGGCGTGCCGGCCGCCCCTGCTCTCGGGGCCGCCAGGAGCGCGGCGGCCAATATGCAAACGGTGAGCGATTTCGAAAACGCTTGACGCATGTGACCTCCTCGTTGAGTTGGGATATCCCCCATCCGATTCCCGGTTATGTACTTCTTCCGTACGACACCCAAACCTCCGCCCGTCTGCTTCAGTTGTACTTGGCTCGCTGCCAGGGCGTCATCGCCCACTCGCTGAATTCGACCAGATAGTTGATCGCGATCCCGACGATGGTCAGAACGACGAGCACCGCGAACACCAGCTCGATATCCATCGTGCTAGTTCCCCGCAGCAGCACGTAGCCCAGGCCCTTGTTCGCGCCAACGAACTCCGCCACGATTGCCGCGGTGGCCGCAATGGTCGCGGAGGTCTTGATGCCCGAGAAAATGACGGGCAACGCGGCGGGAAAGCGGAGGTAGCGGAAAGTATCCCAACGCGACGCGCCCATCGATTTGGTGAGGAAGAGCAGCCGATCGTCGAGGATCATGAAGCCGCTGATACTCGCGAGCAAAAGCGGGAAGAAGGTCATCAGGATGGTAAGCAGGACCTTCGATTCCAGCCCGAAGCCGAGCCAAACCAGGAACAAGGGCGCCACGGCGATCTTCGGCACCAGTTGCATGAGCATGATGGGCGGATAGACGACCTGCTTGGCGAGGGCCGAAAGCGCGATGAGGAGGCCCAGCGGGATCGCCGTGACGATGGTGAGACCGAAGCCCAGCAGGATCTCGACGAGAGTTACTTGGGAGTGGCTCCATAGCATGCCTCCGTCGCTAACCAGGCGCGAAAAGACAGCGCCCGGTCCTGGGAGCAGGTAAGCCGGGATCTTGAACACAACGACGGCGCCCCACCACAGCCCTACCATGCCGACGAAGGTCAATGGCGGAAGGAGGTTCCAGGCGACGCGGCGAAGCAATCGAAAGCGCTTCGAACTTCCGGGCGTGGCTTGAAAGGTTTCCGCCGAAGGCGGCGCCTGCCAATCATCCGGGCTTGCGATGCCGCCGCCGCGCTTGGGTGACCTAGTGACCGACACTTGCTTCCCGCTCCTATCGGGTAATCAGGAATGGCGCTGTCGCGTCGCTTCGATTACTGGACTCGTGTCGCCTCCCATCTCGTCGCTTAGGCAAGTTGTGCCGCCAAGACAATACATCGCTCAAAGATGGAATGGTATTCCAACATATTCCGGAAGGCAAATCCATCCGGCGAGCGTCCCGGCAACAAGCGTTCGGCACCGGCACGGCTGGGGCACCGGCGGCGAAGAGGCCGTAGGCAGGGTTCTTACAAGCGAATCAGTGTGGCGCCGATTCCATCGCGACGCGCTGACGTCTAGATTGGCTCGTCGTCTGAGCCCACGAGCAGCCCAAATGAAAGACTACGCCGCATCGGTTCTGCGATGGAGACAATTGATGGTCATCTTGCGCGCCACCGTGATTACGGGAACTGCCGCTACTGCATTGTATGCGGTCCCGTTGGTCGCCGCGGCCGCGCCTGCCTACGCCATTACCGATGCCCAGGTTCTCGCTGGCCCCGGCGACTACTACCCCGTCGTTGGCCAGATTAACCGGGGTACAGCGGTCGACCTAAACAGGTGTCTTCCCGACTACAGCTGGTGTGACGTGAGCTTCGGACCGAACCGCGGTTGGGTTTATGGCGAGCAAGTGACCTCTGCGCACCTGGACGACCCGAATCAATAGATCGGTGGGGCGTAGCGACGCTGTCAAACGATGTTAAGGGAGTTCAGGTGTGCCTCGCTGCGGGTTGGCTATTGACTAATTCCCGAAGGACGAGAGTGCCTAGGTCACGCATCCGACTCGTAACGCGTCGAATGACTGGTCTACGCACCAACACGCGCCCACGTGGATGAGCCGCGCAAGGATGACCTTGTCTGCCGGTACCTTTTCCTCCACGGCAAGCGCGAACGATTCCTCAACTCGTGTGAAAACGGTGTCGGTCCCGACACCAACTGGAACCGGGCGCGCTGGTCGCTCGGAGTATCCGAGCGTCACAAATAGCGTGCAGCCTTCCAGCGGGAGGGGTTGCGTGGCGCCGTCGGGGACCGTGATTTCCTCACCATCGGGCGCGATGGCGAATCCCGGTCCGAGCACGACGCGACCACCTTGTTCCATGTCGCCTGGCTCAACGGAGACGCCGAGGCCCCGCACGATACCAAAGCCATGCAATTCGCGATTGTGGCGCCGCATCCGCTCTCGGGTGTAGAGCTGCTCGGCCTCAAAGTCCTCCGCGGAAAGTAGTTGACCAGGGAAGTATCTCGGCCGTGTAAGTGATGCGGCCTGCGGTGCGTTCTTACCTGCTGGGATAGACAATGCCTTCTGCGCGAGCCGCACAATACGCGCTCTTGCGTGCTCCGGCAGCACGTTTGATCGATACAGCAGTGTCTCGCACAAGAACGCAAACAGCTGCACCAGGACGACACCCGGATCGGTTGCACTTTCATCTGTCCAATCGGGCGGGTGCGCCGTCAGGCGGCGATAGAGAGCTGTCGCAAGATCGTTCACGCTGCAGTCGTCGGGAATAGGCATTACGACCACCTCCTTTATGAAAAGCAAACCCTACTCCATCGCGCGCGCGATCCTGTCTGGGGTAAGCGGCAGATGCCGGGCGCGAACACCCACGGCGTTGAACAGGGCGTTGGCCACCGCCGCAGCCGTGGGTCCCGCAGCGCACTCACCGCTGCCCAGGGGAGGGTCCGCAGCTCGAGGCATGATCAACACCTCGATCTCCGGCGTCTCATCGAAGCGCAGAATCGGATAGGTTTCCCACGAACGCGACAGCACCCGGCTGCGATCCCAGAGAACCTGCTCTTTGAGCGTCCAGCTGACCGCCTGGACGATCCCTCCCTCGATCTGGTTGGCGAGCCCGTCGGGATTGATTACCTCACCGGCGTCGACCGCAGCGACGACGCGCTTGACGCGCAGGGTCTCGCCGACTTCCACCTCGGCGATCACCGCGCAGTAAGCGCTGCGGTTCTTGTAGCGCGCGAACCCGAGGCCGCGGCCGCGCGTGCCATTGCCCCTTTCGCGTGTCGTCCATCGGACCGCGTTCGCCGCCGCTTCGATCACTTCTCGCGCGCGTGCATCCTTCAGATGCCGGAGCCTGAACTCGATCGGGTCGCTGTCGATGGCTGCGGCCAATTCGTCCATGAACGATTCGATCGCGAAGACATTGGCGAACGCTCCGAGCGAGCGCAACGCCGAGACCCGGAGCGGCATATCGGCGATGAAGTTGTAGGCGATCTCCTGTGCCGGAAAATCGTAAAGCGGGATCGAGTTCCTGTCGGCGCCGCCGGCCGGTTGCGGAACGTCCTTCGCAGGAGGCACCGGAACGGGCGGATTCAGGTGCCACGCGGCGAGCAGATTCACGCCCTCCGCCCATCCGGGCCGTTTGATGTGAGTGTGGCTCCAGATCTCGTGCTGCCAGTCGATGATCCGGTCCTTCGCGTCGAGCGAAGCCGCGACTCGCACCACCATCGCCGAGCCGTAGGGAGACCAGGCAAGCTCATCCTCGCGTGTCCATTGAACCAGGACCGGGCGTGCGCAGGCGCGGGCCAGCAATGCGGCGTCGAGGGCAACATCGTCTGCACCGTTGTGCCCGTAGCAGCCCGCGCCATCCTTATGGATCACCTCGACATCGCTCGAGGCAACACCGAGGACCTGGGCGAGCTGAGCGCGCAGATGATGGCTGCCCTGGGTGTGCGACCAGACCGTGAACTTGCCGCGATCAAAGAGCGCCAGTGCGCAGGACGGACCAATGGAAGCGTGAGCGATGTACGGCTTGGAGTAGGTTGCCTCGAGGCGCCGCACACCAGGAGCCATCGAAGTTTCGCTCTGCCGATGCACGAGCGAGCACACGCTCGGCAGCGCGGGCAGAAACTCCGGCACTTCGGTGCTCGAGGGCAGCCGAGACTCCTCTTCCCACGAAGCTGTACGCCGAGCAGCGTCGAGTGCGCTCGCGACCTGCTCCTCACGCTCGGCACAAATACCGATGAACTCTCCGCTTACTACCACTACGACGACGCCAGGCAGCGCCCGGACGGCATCCGCGTCGAAAGCCGTGAGCCTTGCGCTGTACGAAGGTGGCCGCAGCACGCGGCCGAACACCATCCCGGGCAGCTCGAGGTCGTGCACGAACGCCGCGCCGGTGACCTTGGCGCGAAGGTCGCGCCTGGGCGCGCTCTTGCCGACGATCCCGTGCTGCCACGGCGCCTTGGGTGCCGCCGCGCCACTCGCATCACGGGCGAGGTCGACGTGGGCTGCGAGGTCCCAGTAGCTCGTGCGAAGATCCGTCCCCGCTACCTCGATGGTTCCGTCGCGGACGGTGAGTTCTGCGATGTTCACTTCGAGCTCACGCGCTGCAGCTTCCAGGAACAGTCTTCTCACCTCCGCGCAGGCGAGACGCATCGCCATGCCCCCGACTTCGATCGACTGGCTGCCCGCGGTATACCACTCATCCGGCGATTCGGTCGTGTCGCCTGCGACTAAAGACAATCGCTCGAGCGGCACGTCCAGCTCGTGGGCAGCGATTTGCGCAATGGCCGTTTCGATGCCCTGACCGAGCTCGACCTTGCCGCTGAACACGGTAACCGTGCGGTCAGCGTTGAAGCGCACCCAGCGCTCCAGGCGAGGCGTGGTCTTGAGACTCTGCGGCAGCGGCAATGTCATGCTCTGGTCGCCTCTCGCATGGCGCGTCCTGCCCGGCGGATCGCCCGCAGAATTCTGACGTGCGTACCGCAACGGCAGAGGTTGCGATTGAGGGCGGCGCAGATCTGCGCATCGGTGGGATTCCTTTCACGTCGAAGCAGCGCCACCGCGGAGATGATGATGCCGTCGATGCAGTATCCGCACTGAATCGCCTGCTCGTCGATGAACGCTTGCTGCACCGGGTGCAGCCCCGATTCGCCGCCGATCCCCTCGATGGTGGTGATATCGTGCCCGGGCACCGACCACAGCGGCGTGTGGCACGATTGCACCGGGTTGCCATCGAAGAGCACGTTGCACGCGCCGCATTGGCCGTCGCCGCAGCCGAAGCGCGTCCCCTTGAGCTTCAGGTCGTTGCGGAGAATGTACAGCAGCGGCGTGTTCGCCTCGGCGCGGACTTCGAAGTCGCGACCGTTGACTCGAATACTGAACGTTTCAGCCATTTCGCGGACCGGACTCAGAGATGAACGACTCGATTTTCGATACCAGCGCTTCCGGCTGCTCGAGCATCGGGCAATGTCCCGATCCCTCGATTTCGCTATAGATCGCACCCGGAATGCCGCGCGCGACTTCGCGTGCCAGCGCCGGCGGCGTTGTTTGATCGAGCGTGCCGCACATCACCAGCGTGGGGTTGCGAATGCCAGCCAGTCGCGGCCGCAGGTCGAGCGCCGCCAGCGCCAGGCAGGCACGGGCAAAACAGGCCGCGTCTGCCGATGCGAGCGCGGCCTTGCGCGCCGTCACGACTTCAGGGTGAGCCGCCTGGAACGTTGCAGGAAACATGCGGCCGATCGCCGTATCGAGAATGGCGCCGACGCCACTCGCTCGAACCTTTTCGGCCATACCTCGAAAAGGAGCTTTGGCTGCCTCTGGAAAACCCGGCGCGGTATCGGCCACCATCAATCGGCCGATGCGAGCCCCGTGCCGGATCGCCAGTTCCAGCGCGACAAATGCGCCGAATCCGTTGCCGAACACATCGACCGTCGGCGGCAGCGAAAGCGCATCCATTGCACGAGCCACGTGGTCGGCGTGCTCGCCCACGGTGTTCAGCGCGACAGGAGCCGACGCGCCGAAGCCCGGCAGGTTGACACGCGTGACGCGGTGCCGCTGCGTCAAGAGCGGTACGACAAGATCGAACACGCTCATCTCTGTGAGCAGCGAGTGCACGAGCAATAAATCGGGGCCACGGCCTTCCTGACGGTATTCGACCGCCACGCCAGCAATCGAAATTGTCGCCATACGCGCTGTAATTCAACAGCCCCCGGCTATTCGAGGTACTTCGACGCCGGATAGTCGCGCGAGTATGGTGGGCTAGACATGAACTGCTTCGGATCGTATTTCCAGAATTGCCCGACCTCGGGGTACGTCTCCATGATGCTGTTGACCAGCACGCCGTCCTTGCGCTCCACCTTGCGGATGTAGATGTTCAGGATCGGCTTGCCGTATTCGTCGACTCGGATTGGCCCCATGGGTCCCCGGGTGAGGTGAACGTTGTGCAGCGCGCGCACGAAGCCCGAGCTGTCTTCGAACTTGCCGTTGATCGTCTTCAGAGCCTCCTCGAGAAACAGCGCGGCCGTATAGGTGCTCGCAGTGTAAAACCCGGGGACGACCTTGTATTCGTCGAGCACGGCCTGTACGAAACGCTTGTTGTCCGGCGTGTCGATCGTCGCTGTGTACCAGCTTGCCGAGACGACACCTAGCGCCTCGTCCCCCATGTTCTTGAGCACACCTTCGTCGACGCACGTCGGATTCCCGAGCACCGCGATCTTTGATTTCAAGCCGTATTCGTTGAACTGGCGCAGGAAGCGCAATCCGTTGACGCCCGCGAACCCCGCGTATACGGCGTCCACGTTCGGCTTGATCTGCCCCACATAGGAGCCGTAGTCGACGGCGTTCAGCGGGGACCACAGTTTCTGAACGACCTTGCCGCCGTTGTCCTCGAAGCTGTGCTGGAACCCGGCCTCCCCCTCGTGGCCGTAGGTGAAATCGTCGGCGATCGTAACCACGCGCTTGTAGCCCAGCTTTTTCGCCGCGTACTCGCCCAGAGCGTGCATCGGCTGCGCCGCCGTGCCCACCGCATGAATGACGAAATCATTTCGCTTCTGCTGTGCGAGATCGTTCTGGGCCGCCGAAGTCGGCGTAATGAGCGGTACCTTCGCCTCCTTGATGTAGTCGTCGATGGCCAATGCCTCGAAGGTCGCCAGCGGACCTATGATCACGTGCACCTTGTTGTGCTCGATCAATTCCTGCGTCTTCGTCTTCGCGCCGGTAGGGTTTCCACCCGTGTCGGCGATGAAAAGCTCGACCTTTCTCCCCGCAATCGTGTAGTTGCGCTCCTTGAGAAAGAGCTGGATACCTTCCTCCATCTGCCGCCCGCCCGCCGCGAGCGCCCCTGTGCGCACCGTCAGAAAGCCAAGCCGCAGCGATTCCCCTTGCGCGAAGACCGGCTCCGAACAGAGCACCATCATCAAGACGGCAGCCACGGCTGCAAAGGCGAACCATTGACGCAACATTGCTCCTCCTTTGTATAGTGAATCGCTCATTGCAAAGCTTCAGCTCTTTGCGCGCGATTTCGGCGGGCGCACACGGCGCACTGGTTTTCTTGCCGGCGCCACGCTCGTCCGCCGAGCGGGTCCGATTCGCTCAACTGCGGGCATTCTGAAAAAACCTGCCTGGAGCAAATCCGCCATCTCGCCGCGAACGATGTGTTCGATCTCGTTGATTGCCGCGGAGCGCGCTTCGGCGATGGGCCGGGCGAGAATAAGTATCCGATGCAGATTGGCGTCTTCGATCGGATGCGCGACCACCTGTCCGGCACGGAGCTCCTCGTAGAATGCGGAAACCGGCATGATGGTCATTCCGACGCCGGAGACCAAGAGCCGGCGAATCGCTTCCACCGAATCGATTTCGGCCTCGACCTTGAGGCTCACGCCGACCCCCGCAAGCTGCTGTTCCGCCAGCGTCCTTAACCCTACCGTCAGGATGAACTGGGTGCTCGAAAGCTCGGCAAGAGAAAATGCCTGCCGCGTCCCGCGCGCGCCAGGTGGGGAGATCACCACCAGTGGTTCGGAGCACAGCGGAGTCAGCGCTAGCGCCGCCGTGCGCGGCGGATTGGTCATCACCGCAAGGTCGAGTCGTCCGGTGAGAAGCGCGTCGAGCAGCTGGGGGCTGAAGCCCTCGACGACTTTCAACGTGACCGTAGGGCATTGCTGCCGCGCTCGCGCGATGCAGCGCGGCAGCAGCAGCGGCGCGAGCGTCGGCGAAGTGCCCATCACCACCCTTCCTCGCGGTGACTGTGCCTTGCTGCGAACGTGCTCGCTGGCCCGCGCAACCTCGAGCATGATAGCGCGAGCATGATCGAGGAAGTCACGGCCGGATGTAGTCAGCCGTACGCCTCGCGGAAGACGCATCAACAGTTGGGTGCCAAGCTCCGCTTCGAGTTGCTTGATGTGACGCGTCAGCGCAGGCTGCGCGATGCCGATCTTGTCCGCCGTACGCGTGATACTTCCCTCGTCGGCGACTTGCACGAAGTACTGGATGCTGCGCAGTTCCATGTTTTCGCGGCGACTGAGCGTTGCTGCCAAACGATAACAAACCGGCATGTGCGGTCAACCCTGTCTGGCCTTCCGCCCCTGCGCGACCTTGCCCCTGCACCCACCGCGAAGACCCTACACATGCCGAATCAGCATGTCCAGCATAGCAAATCGCGATTGGCGACCTGCACAGCGAGGTGTTCTAATAGCCCGAGAACGCATCGCGGCGTCGCCAGGAGAAACGCATGAGGCGGATCGGGGTCGGCATCATCGGCACCGGCTGGTGCGGTGGGATACGCGCGCAGACGTGTGCCTCGCACCCGCTGGTCAAGAGCCTGCACCTGGCCGAGATCCGGCCCGAGCGACTGGCTGAAGTGGCCAAGACGAGCGGCGCCGAAACCGCGACCAGCGATTACCGTCAGCTGCTCGGCAGAGCAGAGATCGAAGCGATCTACATCTCGGCAACGCCGGAGACCACGCACTACCCTATGGCGCGAGACTGCCTCGCAGCCGGCAAGCACGTGTTCCTGGAAAAGCCGATCGCCTTGGACCTCGGCGAGGCCGACGAGCTCATCGCGACCGCTCGCGAGCGCAAGCTCAAGTTCACCATCGGCTATTCGCAGAGGTTCAATCCCAAGTTCGCCTATGTCCGGAAGTCGATCCGTGACGGCACGATTGGCCGGCCGGTTAGTGCACTGGTGAGTCGGCACATCACCCGCAGCCTCGGCAAAAAGATCAGCGGGCGTATCAAGCTCTCGCCCGCCGCGATGGAGGCGACGCACGATCTGGATTTCGTGCTGTGGTGTCTCGAGCCGGCAAAACCCGTCCGTGTGTACTCGCAGGTGAATTTCGGCGTGATGCGCGAGGCGAGCGGCGCAGCGATTCCAGACACGCAGTGGATCACCGTCACCATGGACAGCGGGGTAACGTTTGTGATCGGCGCCGGCTGGACCTTGCCGCCGGGCTATCCCAATTTCTCGACGACATGGATCGAATTCGTCGGGACTGAGGGCGCTGTGATGGTCGATGACAGCCATCGCGACGTCGTGCTCAACACCATGAGCAAAGGGATGGTGCTGCCGATGTCGACCATGCCGGGCGAAGCGGTCGAGCACACCTACGCAGGTCCAATGGCAGCCGAAACCATCCATTTCCTGGAGGCCGTTGCGCTGGACAGGCCGGTGCTGGTGACGCCCGAGCACGCACGCATGGTCATGGCGCTCTATATCGCGGCCGACCAGTCGGCGGAAACCAACATGCCGGTAACACTCCCGCTCGCTGGAGCTCGCCGAGAACCGGCTTCACGTGCAGGACGGCGCAAAAGCGAGGGCCGTGCAGTCGCCTGAAACTGCCTGATGGCAAAAAAGACTCCCGACCGCATTGGGCTCGCCATCATCGGCGCCGGCCGAGTCGGTCTGTTCCGCGGCGAGGTCGCGGCGCGACACCCTCAAGTCGATTTCCTCGGGGTCGCGGATATCAAGCCGGACCGCGCAAAGCACGTCGCCGAAAAGGTCGGCGCCGATTTCGTCACCGCGGATTACCGCGAGCTTCTCGCACGCTCGGAAGTAACTGCGGCGATCATCGCGACCGACGAGCACCTGCATGTCGAGCCTGTGCTTGCCGCGGTTGAGCACAGAGTCTCGCTTCTCATCGAAAAGCCGCTGGCGACCGAGCTGGCGGAGTCGGAGCGCGTCCTCAAGATCATCGAGAAGTCGGGCGTCGATGCAGTCGTCGGTTACACGCAGCGATTCCGCCGTCGCTGGCTCGCCGCGAAGGAAAAAGTGCGTACCGGACAGCTCGGCGATGTGACCCTGGTGACTTCGCGCGCGTTCATGAACCGGCTCGTCGCCATCGACAACTATGAGCGCACCAACGACCCGGCGTCGATCTCGCCCATGGTCATTTCCGGCACCCACGCGCTCGATATCGTCATGTGGCTGATGGAGGCCAAGCGTCCGGTCGAGATCTATGCCAGATCGATCGACAAGGCGCTCGGCCCCTTGTGCAAGGGCATCGATGCCACGGCCGGGGTCATCACCTTCGAGGACGGGAGCCTCTATCACGCTTCCATATCGTGGGCGCTCCCCGTCGTGTGGCCGGGCGCCGTGTACAGTCTCGACGTCGGCATCGTCGGCACGGAAGGCGTGCTCACCATCGATGACACGCACCGCGACATCGTTCTCGCAACCACTGCGGCCCAGGGCGAAGGCTACAGCCCCGATGCGAGCCGGCGTGTCGATTTTCTTGGCAGCTACCCTCCCGGTGACATTGCGCTGGGCGAGTTGCGCGGCCCTATGAGGGAGGAAACGGAACAGTGGCTCAATCGCCTGGCGATGCACCTGCCGACGCAACATGCCACGGCGGCGGAAGCACACCACCGGCTGATGTTGACCAAGGCATTCGACTTGTCGGCACGGCTCAAGCGTGCGATCGCGCTGCCCATCCGCGCGAGCGATGAAGCCATGTCGTCGGGACTGCGAGCTGCAGAATAGCAGCCGCGAAGAGGAGTGATGAGCAGGTTGATCTCGCATGTGGTCGTCGCGATCGCGGTCGCACTGTGGGCCACGCTTGCGCCCGGCCAGGCCGACTACCCGAATCGGCCGGTGAAGATGATCGTTCCGTTCGCACCCGGTGGAGCCTCTGACTTCGTGGCACGAATCATCTCGCCCAGGCTTGGCGAACTGCTGGGGCAGTCGATCGTCATCGAAAACCGCGCCGGCGCATCCGGCAACATCGGCATGGAGGCGGCCGCCAAGTCATCCGCCGATGGCTACACGATCTACCTTGGCAACATCGGCACCATTGCGATCAATCCGGCGATCTTTCCCAACCTCGCGGTCAACCCGCTGAAGGACTTCATTTCGATCACCGAGGTTGCGGAGGTACCGAGCATCCTCATCGCCAACCCGGGGGTCCCGGCCAATACCGTCGCGGAACTGGTGACGCACGCGAAGTCGAAGCCGGGCGAGCTCAACTTCGCCTCGCCAGGCTCGAGCACTCTCAACCGTCTGGAGATGGAACAGTTCATGAAGGTCGCCGGGCTTAAGATCGTCCACATTCCTTACAAGGGAGGCGCCGGACCAGCGGTAACCGGGATGCTCGGCGGCGAGACGCAGGTCATGTTCGTGACGCTGTCGTCGGCGATCAGTTTCATCCAGGCAGGCAGGCTCAAGGCGCTCGGAATCTCGACCACCAAGCGGATCGACGCTCTGCCCCAGGTGCCGACCATGATCGAAGCCGGCTACCCCGACATGGTGAGCAGCTCCTGGCAAGGTGTATTCGTGCCCGCTGGAACGTCGCGGCCCATCGTCGACAAATTGCATTCGGCCCTGCTTGCGACCCTGAACTCGCCGGAGGTAAAGCAACGCTTCGCGGCAGGTGGCGTGGACGTTGTGACGAGCAAGACCCCGGAGGATTTCGCGTCGTTCGTCAGCGCCGAAACCGCGCGCTGGGGTAAGGTGGCGAAGGAGTCCGGAGCAACGATCGATTGAAGCGCATATTGAGGGAACCGCGATGGCAAATTTCGGTATGGTCGGATTGGATTGGCAGCAGCGGATCAACTGGGACCGGTTGCGCAACTATCGGTTGGACCGCGCGCGGGAACGGATGAAAGCGCACGGGCTGGGCGCGATGCTGCTGATGTACGACGAGAACGTTCGCTACGTGACCGGCACGCTCACGCCCGGCTGGAACCGGCTCAAGCCCGGCCTGCGTTATGCGCTGCTGTGCGGCGACGACCCGCCGGTGCTGTTCGAGCAAGGCGATCTCGGGGCGCACATCGCCCGTCACTCGCCGTGGATCCCCAAGGAGAACATCCGCTGGTCGTACGCCTGGATCAAGGGCGCAGCGGGGCCTGCCTCGCTGCAGCAGGTCAACAAGTTCACCAACGCCATTGCGAAGGAAATGAAAAAGAGCGGCGTCCTGGGGGCCAAACTGGGCGTCGATTTCGTCGACATCAACATCATTCAAGTCTTCAAGGAGGCAAAAATCGAATGGGCCGACGGCATGACGCCGATGATGGAGGCCCGCGCCATCAAGAACGTGGATGAGCAGGAGTGCATGCGCATGGTGGGGGCGATCGGCGACGCGGCGCACTGGGAATGCATGAAATTCCTGAAGCCCGGCCTCACCGAAAACAAGGTGACCGCGCACATCATGGAATTCCTCTATTCGATTCCCGGCATGGAGGACGTCGAAGACGTGATCGTTTCCTCGGGTCTCAACACCTGGCCCAATTGGCGGAACTTTTCCGACCGGATCATCAAGCCGGGCGACATCGTTTTCATGGACCTGGCGGCGCTCACCTGGAACGGCTACAAATCGTGCTACTACCGCACCTACTGCGTAGGTAAGGAACCCACACAGGAGCAGAATGACTACTACGCGACCGCGCTCAAGTGGCTCTACGACTCGATCAAGGCGGTGAAGGTCGGCACGACCACGCGCGAGATCGCGCTCAAATGGCCCTCGGCGAAGGAAGCCTGGGGCTACGAGGAAGAGGATCAGGCCGCGGCCAATCTGTGGGGTCACGGCCTCGGTCTGGCGCAATACGATCCGCCAGTGATCTCGCGCATCTGGTCGCTCGACCACGCGGTGGAGATCAAGGAGGGGATGGTGTTCGCGCTCGAGACCCAGCACGGCAAGACCCATGAATGGGGCGTGCGCATCGAGGAAATGCTGATCGTTCACAAGGACCGCATCGAGATCGTTTCCAACTTCCCGGTCGAGCAGATCACGGTCGTCGACCCGATGCCGGGTTATTCGAGTTATGGAAAGGCGTAACGTCCTTGTCGTCCCCGCGCCCGATTCAAGCGTTCGGAGGGAGGCTCCAGCGGGCACCATCGTCGTTCGTTACACGACACTCGATTCCCGCCTTCGCGGGAATGACGATTAGGTAGAGCCGTGTCTCGACAGCTCATTGTTTCCCTTTCCGCTCCTGAAGCGCGCGACCCGCAGCGCTTCGGGCCGAAGGCCGCCAACGTAGCGCGTCTCGGGCACGCTGGCTTGCCCATCCCCGAAGGTTTCTGCGTCGATGCCGAAGCGTACCGCCTGCAAATCGCGGCTGCCGGGCTCATCGTCCATACTCGCCGTGTGAATTCCTGTGAGCCTGGCGAAGCGCGTCGGGCCGCGCTGGCAATGCGACTCGGTCTGCTCGATACACCGATCTTGGACGACGTGCTCGAAGCTCTGCTGCAAGCACGACGAGGCCTTGTGGCGACAATCGCCGCGCCCATCGTCGTGCGTTCCTCGGCGCTGGTCGAGGATCGCCTAGGATCGAGCTTTGCGGGGCAGTTCGAGAGTTACCTCGGGCTCGAGAGCGAAGATGAATTCGTCACCGCGGCGCGCTCTTGCTGGGCCGCGTTGTGGTCGACCCGCGTGCTGCGCTACATGGCCACGCACGACGCAAGTCCGGCGGACACAGCGATGGCCATTCTGGTGCAACCGCTCATCGCAGCGCACGCTGCCGGCGGCGGATTGAGCCGCACGGCGGATGGCGACATGCTTCTCACTGCCACAAGGGGACTGGGAGCGGCGATCGCGCAGGGCGAAGTGGTGCCGGACCGCTTCATTCTCTCGGGCAGTGGTGTGCTTCGCGACACAACGGCAGGTCACGTCCCCCATCGAGTGGGATGCGCTCACGGAGCACGGTCGATGCAGCGCGCGCCTCACGCCGAGCCTTGCCTCAGTGCGACGCAGGCGGTTGAGCTCGGTACGCTCATGCGCAAGGCGGAGAACGTCATGGGTATGCCGATCGAGATGGAATGGGCGCTCGACGATGCCGGGTTCAAGTTGCTCCAAGCACGGCCGCTGAGCGTGGAACCCGTTGCGATCCCCGACGAGATCTGGCTGCGTCATCCCGGACTCAATGGGCATCCGGCCGGCGTGGGTTGGGGCTCCGGACGCGCCGTGGTTGTGAATTGCGAATGCGAGCTCTCGCGGGTCGGGCCCGGCGACATCCTGGTCACCAAGGTCGCGGGGCCTTCGCTGAGCCAGGTGCTTCCGCGAGTTGCCGGCGTGGTAGCAGAATTGGGTGGGAGCACATCGCATCTTGCATCGCTCGCGCGCGAGCGCGGGATCCCGGCCGTCCTCGGCGTGCTCGAGGCCACGCAACGAATTCCAGACGGCGTGCAGATCGCGGTGGACGGTGTCGCGGGAGTGGTTCGCTGGATGCCGAGAGTCTCTTGATGCCTCGGCCGCGCATATTCATTACCCAACCGATTCCGCCGAGCGCGCTCGAGCGTCTGAAAGCTCTCGGCGAAGTCGAATGGAATCGCGACGCGGTGCATATCATGACCGAGGACGAGCTTGGCGCTGCCGTGCAGGGCCATGACATTTTGTTCTGCCTTCTGCCGGATCGGGTGGGCGCCGAGCTGATTGCAGCCAACCCGACCTTGCGCATGATCGCCACGATGAAGATCACGCCGTCTGACATCGATGTTACTGCGGCCACCGCGCGAAGCATCCCGGTGACCGTGATTCCACCGGTCGTCACGGAGGCAACCGCCGATTTGCACTTCGCGCTCGTGCTCGCGGTTGCACGCCGCGTGGTCGAGGGCGACCGGCTCGTGCGCGCCGGCATCTTCCCTGGCGCTCAGTCCATGCATCTGATGGGCGCAGGCGTGTGGGGAAAGACCATTGGACTCATCGGCGGCGGCGGCCGGATCGGGCGCGCGGTGGCGCGCCGTGCCCACGGCTTCTCGATGCGAACGCTGTACTGGGGCCCGCGGCGAATGCTTGAGATCGTGGAGCGCGAGCTTGGGCTTGATTATGTCCCGCTGGATCGGTTGCTCGCCGATTCCGATTTCGTCTCCGTGCACGCCCCGCTCAAGCCCGAGACAATCCACCTCCTCGGCCAGCGTGAACTCAAGCTCATGAAGCCGAATGCATTTCTCGTCAACACCGCGCGAGGGCCCATCGTCGACGAACGGGCGCTGGTCGAGGCGCTCCGCGAGAAGCGCATCGCAGGAGCCGCGCTCGATGTGTTCGAACGCGAGCCGCAGGTCGAGAAGGCGTTGCTCGACATGCCCAACGTCGTACTGACCCCCCACCTGGGCAGCGCTGTCGCCGAGCTACGCGAGTCGATGGCGCATGTGGTCGTCGACAACATCGCCGCGGTGGTGGAAGGGCGGCAGCCCGCCAATTGCTGGAATCCCGAGATCTACGCTTGAGATGCCGGAGCCCGTCATGCCCGCCTATTGGATAGCCCGCGCGAAGATCAACGATCCCGTCGAATACAAGAAGTACACTGACCTAGTTCCCGCCATCATCGCGCAGCACGGCGGCAAGGTGCTCGCGCGCGGCGGGCGATACAAGATCATGGAAGGGCCGCAAACCTTTCACCGCTTTATCGTGATCGAGTTTCCCACCATGGAGGCCGCGATCACCTGCTTCGAGTCTCAAGCCTATCGCGAGGCCGCCGCCTTCCGTCGCGGCGGTGCGGGAATCGTGGAGAACGTGATCGTCGAGGGCGGCGACGCGGCGCCGCGCTGACGGCTACTTCCGGAGGCCCCATCATGTATCTCGCGGACAGCAAGCGGCTCACGCTCGCGGGTGCAAAGAAAATAATGGCGACTGCGACCTCGCTGGCCGAGAACGCGGGGATCGCCATTGCGGTCGCGGTCGTCGACGCGGGCGGTCACGTGATCCTGGTCGAGCGCATGGACGGCGGGCGCTTCCACACGGTGCAGTCGGCCACTACAAAGGCTGTCTGTGCAGCGTCGAACAAGCGGCCGACCTCGGCACACGGCGCGCAGGCGCAGCCGCTCGATACGGTGCATGCGATCGGGCTCGCGCTTGCCGCCGGCGTGGACCGGTGGACCGCCATGGAAGGCGGTTGCCCCATCCTCGTCGACGGTGAATGCATCGGCGGCGTAGGCGTCAGCGGCGGCAATTTCGAGTTCGATGAGCGCGTCGCGCGGGCAGCCGTTGAGTCGATCGGCGCAAAGTGAGCACGGTTCAAGATCCGCTCAGCGTCGCATGCATCGGCATGGGCTGGTGGTCGGACGTGCTTGCAGATGCAATCAAGCGTTCGGGCAAGTTGAGGATCGCAGCTTGCTACTCGCGTTCGGACCAGAAGCGCAAGGCGTTCGCCGACAAGTACGGCTGCCGCTCTGCATCGCGCTACGAGGTGATTCTGAGCGACGACTCGATCGAGGCGATCATCAACACGACGCCGAACAACGTGCATCTCGAAACGACGCTTTCCGCGGCGCGTGCGGGCAAGCACGTATTTCTGGACAAGCCGATCGCCAACTCCATCGCTGACGGACGAGCAATCGCGACGGCGTGCCGCGAAGCGGGCGTGGTGCTCGCGATCGGCTATCAGCGTCGTCGCGAAAGTCAGTTCCGATGGATTCGGCAACAGATCGAGGCGGGCGCGTTTGGAAAGGTTGTCAACGCAGAGGCGAACATCAGCCGCGACCGCCTTGGCAAGATCGATCTTAGCTCGTGGCGCTACTCCGCCGAGGGTATGCCCGGCGGCGTAATGCTTCAGATCGGCATTCACTATACCGACGTCCTGGAATACCTGATCGGCCCGGTGAAAACGGTGAGCGCCATGGTCGCTCAACTCGTGCTGCCTGGCGATAATCCCGACGTCGCGAGCCTCGTGCTGGAGCACGAGAACGGCGCGCTCTCGACGATCAACGCGAGCTATGCCTCTGCGTCCGAGTACTACGTGATGAATGTCTACGGCAAGGAAGCCAGCGCCTACTACGATCTGCACCAGGGCCTGCGGTTCTTGAAGCGCGGAATGGACCGCTCGGAATCCGTCGCAGTGCCGAAAGTCGACGCACTCGTAGACGAGCTCGAGGAGTTTGCTCGGGCGGTGGGCGGGACAGGTCGACCGGAAATGGACGGCGAGCGTGCCACAGCATCGCTCGCGGTGATCCGGGCCGGCATCCGGTCTGCTCGCGAAGGGCGGCGCGTCGCCGTCGCCGAGATACTCGCCGAGGAAGGCGAGTGAAGCTGCTGCTGGCGATTCTTGTTGCGAGTCTCGTCGCGCTCCCCGCCACGGCGGCGGAGCCGCCGTTTCCGCAAAAGGGCGCTGTCGAGCTGACGGTGCTGTTCCCGGCCGGCTCATCGGCGGACGTTACGGCACGGGTGCTTGCCGAAGGCATGTCCAAGCACCTGCCGGGAAACGTGATCGTCGTGAATCGCCCGGGGGCCGGAGGGGCGATCGGCTACAAGCACGTCGCAAGCCAGAAGCCCGATGGTTATTCGCTCGTGTGGAACTCCAACTCGATCTCGACCACCTACTACTCCGGGCTGTTGCCGTTCAACTTCCAGGCGTTCGACCCGGTTGCGCGCGTGCTGGTCGAATCTCCAGTGCTGGCGGTGCGCGCGGAGGCTCCGTGGAAAACGCTCCCCGACTTTCTTGCCGAGGCAAGGGCCCACCCCCACACGCTGACCGTTGGCAACTCGGGCATCGGCAGCCACACGCACATCTCGTCAGTGGCTCTGTTCAAGGCCGCAGGCGTCGACATCGTCGACGTGCCGTACGCCGCGGCACAGGTCGTGCCAAGCCTGATCGGTGGACACATCGATGCGGTAGTCCAGCTACCCGGCGCTCTTTCGACCTACGTGAACGCGGGAACGGTCCGGCTGCTTGCCGCGCTGATCCCGCAACGCGATCCGGCGCTGCCGGACGTGCCCACCGCGCTCGAGCAGGGCGTGAACGTGTCGGTCGAAGCATGGCGTGGGGTCGCGGTACCTCATGGCACGCCGGCGCCGATAATCGCCGCGCTCGAAGCGGCGATACGCAAGTCAGTCGACGCGCCGGAATTCACGCGAGCCTGCGAGCAGCTCGGCGTCCGCCCAGCTTATCTGCCCGCCGCAAAGTTCGGCCCGCTCATCGCCAAGGAAGATGCCGAGCTATCGACGCTGATGCAGCAAATCGGGTTGAAGAAAACACCCTGAAAACGCAACCGCGCCGATCAGCGTCGCAACAGACCCGGTGAAAGGGGGAATTCCATGCAGGAATCGTCCGACGGTCCGACCAAGTTCTCTCGCCGCCGTTTTCTGATCGGCGGCGCTGGGGCGATGCTTGCGAGCACACATGCGAAGGCGGCGGACATTCGCTACCGGCTTGGCATGAGCCAACCGGAGTACAGCCCGAACTACATCCGCCTGAAGCAGATGGCTGACGGGGTCCAGGCCGAGACCGGCGGCCGAATGCAAATCGAAATCTATCCGGCTGGCAAGCTCGGATCCGACAACGTGATGCTGGCGATGCTGCAAAAGAACGAGATGGAAATGTACATGGCCGGCAACGTGTTCGGGCCGCTGGTGCCGGTGACCGAAATGCCGGGCTTACCGTTCATATTCCGCAATCCCGAAGAAGTGTTCGCCGCACTCGATGGCGATCTTGGTGAATACATCCGGGGCGAAATGATGGCCAAAGGCATCTACGCGTTCCGACGCGGATTCGACAACGGGTTTCACCACCTCACGACCAGCACCAAGCCGATCCGCACCGTCGACGATCTGATCGGGATGAAGATCCGCACCCCGGTGCAGAAAATGACGGTCGATTTTTTTGAAACGCTCGGTGCCAATCCGATGACGTTCACGCTGAGTCAGCTCTACCAGGTCTGCAAGGACCGCACGGTGGACGGCCAGACCGATCCGCTGGGACTGATCCTGCTGCTGAAGCTCTACGAGGTGCAGACTTACTTGAGCCTCACGGGCCACTGGTGGTCGGGCTTCACGCTGACTGCCAACGCTGAAGCCTGGAAAGCGCTTCCCGCCGACATTCAGGCGATCGTAGACAAGCACGCCGACGCCGCCGCGCTTGCACAGCGCAAGGATATTGCCAAGCTCAACGCCGAGGCACTCGACACACTGCGCAGCAAGGGGATGATCGTCAACGAGGCCGACACCAGCGGATTTCGCAAGCCGCTGGGCGGTTTTTATGCCCGTTGGAAGGAGATTTACGGAGCAAAAGCCTGGTCGCTGCTCGAGGCGCGCGTCGGCAAGCTCGTCTGAGCAGCGAACGATCCGGTGGTCAAGCGCGGCGGCGAATCGTCGCCCAGTTCTCCAGGACCGCGCAGACGGACGCGGTGTCCGCATCCTCGAACCCGAGCGCCATCGCTGCGTTGTAAACCGCGGTGGTGGCCGCGAACAAAGGAGTCGGGCAATCGAGCTCGCGCGCAAACTCGCCGATGATCTTCATGTCCTTTTGCCAGACTCCCACTTTCATAGCGGCGGCTCTGTAATCGCCGCTGACCATCATCGGTCCGCGCACCTGCAGCATACGTGACGAACCTGCGCCGTCGCCCAATGTCCTGACCATCGTGGCCGGATCGAGGCCGGCTTTCATGCCGAGCACCAGCGCCTCGGCGGTCGAAACGTTGTGAATCGCCACCAGCAGATTCGCCACGAACTTCATCTTCGACCCGGCGCCGAATGGCCCCAGGAAATAGTGCGCTCTCGCGAACGCTTCCAACACCGGCACGCTTTTTTGATACGCGCTGCGCACACCGCTCGCATAGACCACCAGATCCTTGACCCTCGCTTGCGCTCCGGTGCCGCTCAAGGGGCAATCGAGCAGGATGACACCGCGCTTGGCGAGGAGCGCACGCGCCTCCTCCTTGACGCCGATCGGCAGAGTGCTGGTTTCGACGACGACTTGGCCCCGCGTCCCCGCGACCGCAAGTTCGGCGGCGACATCGTGCAGTGCCTGCGCCGTCGGCAGCGACGTGATCACGACCGCGGCGCGCTTCGCCACATCGCGCGCGCTGCGCGTTGCGCGTCCGCCTGCTTTGGCCAGACCCGCGCGGCGCGCCGCCAGCACGTCGTAGCCCAACACCGCAAATCCGGCCGCGATGATATTGGCTGCCATCGCGGAACCCATGATGCCGAGTCCGATAACGCCGATCGCCTCTCGTGTTGGCATGCTTATTCCCCCAGGAGTGTTGCGTGCTCGAAGACTACTCGGACGGCGTTGCTCCGAGCGCTTCCACCGCAGCGAACAGCCTTTCGATCGATTCGCGAGTAATGTTGCGCACGATGAATACGATGCGCGAACGAGGGTCGGTGTCGTGACTCGCCTCGAGCGTCACCGGCGGATGGAAAATGTGCTGCGCTCCCTGCAGAACGACAGGGCCCGCCTCTCCCTCCACGTGCGCAATACCCTTGACTCGCAGCAAGTCCGGTCCCCGCAGTTGAGCGAGCGCCTGCAATACCGCGTTCAGGCCTTCCAACTTGAAAGGCGTATCGAACCATAAGCAGAACGAGCGGATCGCCGCATCGTGCGCGACGAATTCTGGCGCTGCCGCTGATGGCATGCCCGGCACTTTCGGAAGCTTCGCACTCGAGCCAACCGGAGTAAGCCACCGATTCAACTCCTCGCCGTGCGCGGTCACAGCTTGCGGACCGATGTTCGAGAGCAGGGTCGGATCGATTTCGCCGTCGACGGCGGTCGTGCATAGCGCGAATGGATTCAGCGCCTCTAGCCGCTGCCGCACTCGGGCGACCGTCTCGGTATCGGCAATGTCGGTTTTGGTGACCACCAGACGGTCCGCCACCGCCGCCTGCCTTGCCGCTTCCGGCATCGCGTCGAGCTGGCCCATGCCGTTCGCCGCGTCCACGAGGGTGACGACGCCGTCGAGCCTGTATTGCGCTCCAAGCAACCCATCCGTTCGCAGGGTGTGCAGCACGGGAACGGGGTCGGCGAGGCCGGACGTCTCGATGAACACGCGATCGAAGTCGATCACTTCGCCGGCTCGCCGTTTGACGAACAGCTCGCGCAGCGTCTCCTGCAGGTCGGTGCGCAGGGTGCAGCACAGGCAGCCGTTGCCGAGCAGAGTCATCTGCTCGGACGACGCGGCGACAAGCTCGTGATCGATGGCCACGTCGCCGAACTCGTTGATGATCACCGCTGCCCGATGCATCCCGGGATGCCGCAGCAGTCGGCGCAACAGAGTTGTCTTGCCGCTGCCGAGAAATCCGGTGATGACCGTGACCGGCAGCCGGCTCGCCAAGGCATCGGACACCGGTGACGTGCGATGAGTCAAGCTGGATGTCAGAGCGTCATCTCGAGGATGTAGAGACCGCCGATAAAGCGGTCGACGGTGTAAACGATGCGTCGATCATCCACGAAGACGTCGTTCAACTGGATCGCGCCCGCGCGCGACAAGGCCGGCACAGCCGGCACGTAATACGCGACCTCCTCCGGCCGATACGGATCGCTGATGTCGTACGCGCGCAGTCCCGCGTTGAAGAAGGTTCCGATGACCATCTGGTCTGAGCGCCACGAAGTCGGTACGGGAAGGTTCTCGTGCAGATTGTGCGCACCGAAACGCCCGCCGCGGCGTGCAAAGGTGCTGTGCGGCGCAGGGGGCAGCGTGCTGATCGGCACCGGATTGTTTTCTGCTCGTGAGTCCAGCACCCACACCAGCTTGGGCCAGTCGAAACCGTCGTCCTTGATGCATTCGTCGCTGACGATGATCAGGTTGCGATCGAAGAGCGGCAGCACCGTGTGCGTGAAGCCGTTGAACGGAGGCGAATTCTGCCAGCGGCCGACGAGCTTGGGGCGCGCCTTATCGGCGATGTCGATAATCAACGCTCCGCCGTCGATATATCCTACGTAGGCGCGGTCGGGGCGCTGGGGAAACACGTTGGTGTTATGGGCGCGAAACCCGGCATCGAATTTCAGATCGAGGCGTTGCGGCGGCGGCGCGTCGTCACCTTCCCGCGTGCCGGGCAACCACCAACGTCCGACTTCTGCCGGCGCAGTCGGCTTGCGGACGTCGATGATGCGGTAGAACTGGTCGTCGAAAGGATGCCTGGGCTGGAAGTCCGCCGCGCCGCTCGCCATATGGACGAACTCGCCGTCGACGAACCACAGCGCATGGACGCCGCGCGAATATGGGCCTGACGCGTCGAAATGAGTGATGAGCCTGGGCTTTTCCGGCGTTGCGATGTCGAATAATTCGAAACCCGCTGGGGTCGCTCCGGGCGTCTGAACCTGATAGGCGACAGCCATCATGTCGCCCACAACGTCGAGCGAATTCGAGCGCACCTTGGCGTGCGGCAGCTCGGTCTGAACCACGACTCGAGGTGTCGCTGGATCCGTCACATCGACCCCGGTGAAATTCTTCGGCGCCGACTCGTGCGCCAGCCACAAGATGCGACGCCCGTCCCGTGCAAGCTGCATCGCCATCCCTTCGCCGATACCGCCGAAGCCGGAGAGATCGTGATGGGCGATCAGGCGCATGTTGAACGACAGCGCCCGGTCGCGGGCTGGGTGCAAATCACGAGTGTTCATTTCGGTCAGTTTCCCACAAAATGCCAACAAATGGCCTCGCGCTTTTGGAAAGGCAAGGAGGAAACCATGCGCATCGCTCGATCGCTGTTTCTGGGCGTCGTCTTGTCGGTCACCTTGTCTGCGAGCAGCGCGCTTGCGCAGACCTATCCGTCCAAGCCGGTCAAGCTCATCGTCACATATCCTCCCGCGGGGAGTTCAGACCTCATGGCGCGGATTCTGGCGGAGAAGCTTGCCGAGCTGTGGGGTCAACCCGTCATTGTCGAAAACAAAGCCGGCGCCGCAGGGTCGATTGGCATGGAATACGCGAGTCACCAAGCTGCAGACGGCACGAGCTTTGTCATCGCGAATCTGGGCCCGGCCGTGATCAATCCGATCCTGTCGAAGGTGCCCTATGACGTCGAGCGTGACTTCGTCCCGATATCGTTGATCGCGACCGGTGCCAACATCCTCGTCGTCAATCCGAGCTCTCCCGCCAAGACGCTGGGCGAGCTTATTGCTTATGCCAAAGCAAACCCTGGGAAGCTCAATTTCGGTTCCGGGGGCTCGGGCAGCATCGCTCACATGAGCGGCGAGATGCTCAAGAGCCTGGCCAACGTGGACATCGTGCACATTCCCTACAAGGGCGGCATTCTCTCGGTCAACGATCTGCTGGCCGGACACGTGGACATGGTGTTCTCCGACGCCTTGCCTGTGATGCAGCATATTCGCGCTGGCAAGCTGCGTGCACTTGCTACCACCGGCGCCGAGCGTAGTCCGCTTGCGCCGGACATCCCGACCTGTGTCGAATCCGGTGTCCCGGGGCTGGTCGCGGTGAACTGGTGGGGAATCCTTTTGCCCGTCGGGACGCCCAGGGCGATTGCTGAGAAATTCCATGACGATCTGGTCAAGGTGATGCAGCAATCCGAAATCAAGGAAAAGTTCGCCTCGCTTGGCGTCGATGCGGTGAGCGGCAGCCCGGAGCAGCTCGGTGCCTATATCAAGTCGGAAAAAACCAAGTACGCCAAACTCATCAAGGAAGCCGGTATCAAGGCCGAAGAATAAGGCCGGGTACGCCTTTACGCGTGGCCGTGCTGCACCCAGTACGCCGGTAGCATGGTGGCATCGCTGGCGCCAAGGCCGTTGCGCGCCGCCTCGTCGTAACGCTCGAGGGCCTGCGCAGTCAGCGGGAGGCGAACACTCAAGCCTTGAGCTTCATCAAGCATCGTACGCAGATCCTTGCGAATCAGGTTCACGTCGAAAGTGACCGGCGTGGTTTCTTTGCCCTTCAATGTCGCGGCGATTGCGGCGCCTCTCACTTTCAGCATGTTCGGCCCGCCCGAAGTGTCGGCAAAGATGTCGATAAGCCGCACCGGATCGATGTCGACGTTCCGGCACAGCGAGAGGGCTTCACCGAGCGCCTGGTAGTAAACGAGCAACGGAAGGTTGATGGCGAGCTTCACGCTCGCGCCTGCGCCGATCGCACCGACGTGTTCGACGCGACGGCACAAGTCATTGAGCAACGGGCGGGCGCGTTCCACATGGGCAGCCTCGCCACCGACGAAACCGAAGAGCTTGCCTTCCTTCGCGGGGCCGACCGTTCCGCCGACGGGACATTCGATGAGCGCGGCGCCTCTTGCCCTTACGCTCTCGGCCAGCGCCTTTTCGATTTCGGGACGAACCGTGCTCATGTCGATGAAGAGCTTGCCGCGAATCGCGCCGGCAAGGAGTCCCTGGGCAGCGCGATACGTAGCGTCGATCGCCGGCGCGTCGGTAAGCATGGTGATGACAACTTCGGCATTGGTCGAAAGCTCCTGTGGCGTCGCGGTCACCGTGGCGCCCGCCCGCACCAGTGCTTCGGTCTTTTGCAGACTGCGGTTCCAGACGCTCACGGAATGGGAGCACGCAAGCAGGCGGGTCGCCATCGCTGCACCCATGCGGCCGGTTCCCGCGATACCGATTTTCAATGCCACCTCCACCGTTTGCGTTATGGCTCGCGCTTACGTTGACACGTCCCAGCCCCAGGCGTCAAATTGGCGCCATAACCAGAATGAATCGCAGCAGCGCTTGGGGGTGGCACATTGCCACAGCTCCTTCAGGAGGATCCATGCGGTCGCCGACGCCGGACGGAATGCGCGTAGATTGGGACATGCCAGTCGCGATGGACGACGGTGTCACTCTGCGTGCCGATGTCTTCCGTCCTGCCGGGGAGGGTCGCCACCCGGTGCTGTTGAGCTACGGCCCCTATGCCAAGGGGCTCGCCTTTCAGGAAGGTTATCCGAGCGCATGGCAGCGGATGATCGCTGAGCATCCGGATGTTGCGCAGGGATCGAGCAATCGCTACCAAAATTGGGAAGTGGTCGATCCCGAGAAATGGGTGCCGGATGGGTATGTCTGCGTACGTGTCGACTCTCGTGGCACGGGCCGTTCGCCAGGGTTCGTCGATCATTTCTCGCCACGCGAGACACGCGATCTGCACGACTGCATCGAGTGGGCCGGCGCGCAATCATGGTCGAACGGGAAGATCGGTCTCAACGGCGTTTCGTACTACGGCATCAACCAGTGGCATGTTGCCTCGCTGCAGCCTCCGCATCTGGCCGCGATGTGCATCTGGGAGGGCGCCGCGGACTGGTATCGCGACATGACGCACCACGGTGGCATTCTCTGCACTTTCTGGGAGAACTGGTACGACATGCAGGTGAAGACGGTGCAATACGGTCGCGGCGAGCGCGGACCGAAAAGCCGTGTCACTGGGCAGCTCGTGTGCGGCGATCAGACGCTCTCTGAAGATGATCTTGGTCGCAATCGCTGCGATCTAGGTGCACAGATACGAGCGCATCCCCTGGACGACGAGTATCATCGCGCTCGCTCGCCGGTGTGGGAGAGGGTTACCGTACCATTTCTTTCCGCCGCCAATTGGGGCGGACAGGGCCTGCATCCGCGCGGCAACTTCGAGGGCTTCGTGCGCGCCAAGTCGAAGCAAAAGTGGCTGGAAGCGCACGGCCTCGAGCATTGGACGCATTTCTATACCGATTACGGCGTGCAATTGCAGAAGCGCTTTTTCGACTACTTCCTCAAGGGCGAAGACAACGGCTGGGCGAGGCAGCCGCGGGTCCAGCTCCAGGTGCGCCACATCGATCGTTTTGTCGAGCGTCACGAGGACGAGTGGCCGATCGTGAGAACCGAATGGACGCGCTTCTACCTCGATCCGACCAGGCATCAGCTCGGACGCGAAGCGGCAACGGCAGCAGCGACCGTTACGTTCGACGCCCAAGGCGACGGTGTGACGTTCCTGAGCGCGCCGCTGGCAAGCGAGACCGAGATCACCGGGCCGCTCGCGGTTCGCCTTTTCGTATCCTCGTCCACTGCCGATGTCGATATCTTCGCCGTGTTTCGCGTGTTCTCCCCGGACATGCGCGAAATCGTGTTCATGGGCGCGATCGATCCGCACACGCCGATCGCACAAGGCTGGCTCCGCGCTTCGCACCGCAAGCTCGATGCCGCGCTCTCGACCGAGTATCGGCCGTATCACGCGCACGATGAAGCGCAGCCGCTCACACCGGGTGAGGTGGTCGCGCTGGACGTCGAGCTGTGGCCGACATCGATCGTGGTGCCGCCTGGTCACCGGATCGCGCTGACGGTGCGCGGTCGCGACTACGAATGGGGCAAGTCGACCGGGGCGCGGCTATCGAACTTCAAGAACGAGCTGCGCGGCTGCGGCCCGTTCCTGCACGACGATTCGCGCGATCGTCCTCCCACCATTTTCGCCGGCGGGACAACGCTGCACTTCGGCCCCACGCGGACGCCTTACGTGCTCGTACCGGTGATCCCGGCGAGACGCTGACCTACTTGAGGACTGACGATGAAACTCTACGGATTCTGGCGCTCGCTCGCGAGCTATCGGGTACGCGCGGCGCTTGCGCTCAAAGGGATCAAGGCCGAGGAGGTCTCGGTGGATTTGTTGCATGGCGCGCAGCACGCCAGCGATTACAAGGTAGTCAATCCACAGTCGGTGGTGCCGGCTCTGGTGATCGACGGAGGACCTCCGCTCTTTCAGTCCATGTCGATTCTGGAATATCTGGAGGAGACTCATCCCGACCCGCCGCTCCTGCCAAGTGACCCTCGCGGCCGGGCGCGCGTGCGCGGGCTGGCACTCACCGTCGCCTGCGATGCCCACCCGCTGATCGTGCCGCGCATTCGCAGCTATCTCGAGCGCGAGATGCATCTCGACGAGCCCGCCCGCAACCGCTGGCTGCAGCACTGGACCTTGCTCGGGCTCGAAACACTGGAAGCGCATCTTTCCAAGGAGCGCGAGACAGGCCGCTTCTGTCACGGCGACACGCCGACGCTTGCCGACATCTGCCTGGCGGGGCAGGTGTTCGCCGCCGGGTATTTCAATGTCGCGACTACAAGCGTGCCTACGGTTGTGCGCATCTTCCAGGAATGCATGAAAATCGACGCCTTCGATCGATCGCAACCGCTCAAGCAGCCCGATGCGCCGAAGGCGCCGGGTCATTAGGGCGTGTTAACAGGCCCCAGCAGCAGACTCTTAGGAGGAATGCCCAATGACTTTCACGCGCAGACGATTCGTCATGGCGGCGAGCAGCGGCCTCGCCGTTACCGCGCTCGGCATCCCGCGCTTGGCACGCGCCCAGACCGAGCCTATCCGGATCGGGCTCATGACGGTAAAGACGGGCCCGCTTGCCTCCGGCGGCATCGACATGGAGCGCGCGCTGACGCAGTTCCTGCGCGAACGCAACAACACCCTGGCCGGCCGCAAGGTCGAGCTGTTCGTCGGCGACAGCGCTGGCGTCCCGGCGCAAGCGCGAACCAAGCTGCAGGAACTGGTCGAGCGCGACAAGATCCAGGTCATGATCGGACCTCTCGCCACCGCGGAAGCGCTCGCCTCCAACGACTACATCCTGCAGCAACAGCTCCCGACGCTCTCGGTCGCAGCCGCGGAAGACCTGACGCAGCGCACTCCCAACCCCTGGTTCGTCCGCGGCACGTCGACTTCTTCGCAAAGCGCGCAGGCGCTCGCGGACTATTGCTACAAGCAGCTCAAGTACAAGCGCATGGCGACGATTGCCGACGACATCGCCTACGGGCATGAGATGTGCGCCGGCTTCCAGCGCGTGTTCGAGGACGAGGGCGGCAAGATCGTGCAGAAGATGTTCCCGCCGCTGACGGTTCCCGACTACGCGACCTACCTCGCCCAGCTCAAGACCAACATCGATGCCATCTTCCTGGGATTCGCCGGATCGAACGGCTTCCGCTGGTACAAGCAGTTCAACGAATACGGCCTCAAGGGCAAGCTCGCCGTGGTCGGTGGAATGACCGCGTTCGACGAGGCGGTGCTGCGCAACATGGGCGACGAGGTGCTCGGCGTCATTACCGCCTGCTGGTACTCGGCCGAGATCGATAATCCGATCAACAAGAAATTCGCCGCGGCTTTCCGCAACGAATGGAAATACGACCCTGGCTTCTACGCGGCGGCGACGTACGTCGAAGGCGCCGTCCTCGAAGCTGCGCTGCAGGCGGTCAACGGCAAGATCGAGGACAAACACGCTTTCATGAAAGCGCTGCGCGGAGTCAAGGTGGAAACGGCGCGCGGGCCGGTAGCATTCGACGTATACGGCAACATCGTTGGCAACGTCTACATCCGTAAAGTCGAGCGCAAGGAAGGACGCCTCGTGAATACGGTCATCTATACCTACCCGAACGTAAGCCAGTTCTGGACGTATGACGAGAAGGAGTTCCTGAAGAATCCGGTGTACTCGCGCGACTGGCCGCCGGCAAAGAATCTGGAGCCGTGACCGCCGTCGCCATTCCCGCCGCCTTTAATCCTCGCGAAAGCGGGGAGGGAATCCAGTGTTTTTCCGCAATGCCACTGGGTCCCCGCTTACGCCTGCCCCCGAGTGCTTGAATCGGGGACGGGGACGAAACGTTCGCGCCACTTCCCTGACAGCCATGCAGTTCTGGATCATTCAGACGCTGAACAGCCTTGCGCTGGGCGGTCTGCTGTTTCTGCTGGCGGCAGGGTTCTCGCTGATCTTCGGACTCATGCGCATCGCCAATCTCACCCACGGCTCGCTGTTCATGCTGGGGGCCTACCTGGGCGTCACCGTATTGAAGATCGTTCCCAACCTGTGGCTTGCCGCGCTGCTCGGTGGGCTCGCCGTCGCAGTGTTCGGCGGGTTGTTCGAGCGCCTGATCTTAAGGCCGCTCACTGGAAACCCGCTGGGACAGGTGCTCGTGACGCTCGGCGTCTCGTTCATCATCGCCGATCTTTGCCTCATGATCTGGGGTGGCGATCCGATCCCGCTGGCTCCGCCGCCGTCGCTGCAACGGCCGCTCATCCTGGGCAGCATCGCTTTTCCCGCGTATCGGCTGGTCGTGCTCGGCATCGCGGTTGTCACTGCTATCGCATTGCACCTGCTCATGGATCGGACGCGGCTGGGCGCGATGATCCGCGCCGGCGTCGACGACATGCCCATGGCGCGTGCTGTCGGCATCCCAGTTTCCAAGCTGTTCTCATTCGTGTTCTGCCTCGGCGCCGCGCTCGCCGGTGCGGGTGGCGTCATCGCCGGACCCATCATGTCCGCCTATCCGGGGCTCGACGCGGACATGCTGCCGCTCGCGCTGATCGTGGTGATTCTCGGCGGAGTCGGCAGCCTTCTCGGGGCATTCGTCGGAAGTTTCATTATTGCGTTCATCTATACTTTCGGCTCGGCGCTCCTGCCCGATCTCGCGTACGTCATCCTCTTCCTGCCCATGATCGCGGTAATTGCTTTCCGCCCGCGAGGGCTGTTTGGAAGGCAGCGTACGTGAAGTGGCTCGCCTGGATTTTTTTCGTCCTGATGCTCGTCGTTTTCCCGCTGCTCGCTGGTGACTTCTACGTCAACCTGGCCAGCCAGATATTCATCGCCGCGATATTTGCGGCAAGCTTGAATCTCCTCGTCGGCTACGGCGGCCTCGTTTCCCTGGGTCACGCTGCGTGGGTCGGTCTGGCTGCTTATACGTCGGCATGGCTCTATCTGCGTATGGGTCTCGGGCATTCCGCCACCGCACCGCTCGCTCTCCTGCTGACCACCGTGATCGCCGGCATCTTCGGCTGGATCGCGTTGCACGCAAGCGGTCTCGGCTTCCTCATGATCACGCTCGCCCTGTCGCAGGTGCTCTGGGGAACGGCTTATCGCTGGTCCGCAGTGACCAACGGAGACAACGGCCTGTCCGGCCTTACGCGCCCCGCTCCGTTCGGCTTGAGCCTCGACAAGCCGGCGGCGTTTTACTACTTCGCGCTCGCTGTCGCGACGGTCGCGTTCTGGTTGATTGCCAGGTTCGTCGCCTCGCCGTTTGGGGCCGCGCTGCGCGGCACTCGTGACGAATCGCGCCGCATGGCCGCGCTCGGTCACAACGTCTGGCGCGTGCGCTGGATCACTTTCGTCTATTCCGGGTTCTGGGGCGCCGTCGCCGGGCTTCTCTTTGTCTACTATCACAAGTACATCCATCCGACGACGCTGTCTCTTACCTCGTCGGCGGAAGCGCTGTTGGGCGTAATCGCCGGTGGAGCCGGAACGCTGGCCGGGCCAGTCGTTGGCGCTGCGATCGTTCTGATCCTCAAGAACTACGTCTCCGCGTATCTGGAACGCTGGAACATGCTCCTCGGGTTGGTTTTCGTATTGATCGTCATTTTCATGCCGGACGGCGTCGTCCCGGGTGTGCGCCGGTGGTGGGCGCGTTTGGGGAGAAAATGACGCTTGCGCTGCAGCTCGAAGGCCTGCGAAAGGCGTTCGGAGGGCTCCCGGCGACCAACAACATCTCGCTCAACGTCCCGGCGGGCGAGCGGCGTCTCATTATCGGGCCCAACGGTGCGGGCAAGACTACGCTGTTCAATCTCATCACCGGCGATTTGCGAGCGGACGCGGGCGCAATCCGCCTGTTCGGCGAGGAGGTCTCGCGGTTGAAGGCGCATGAGCGCGCGCATCGCGGCCTGGCACGCACCTACCAGATCATCACGCTTTTCGCCAAGGACTCACTCGAGCACAACGTCGTGCTCTCTCTCCTTGGTCTGTCGAAGTCGCGCTGGGATGCCTTCCGCCCCCTCGCCAGCCAAGCCGGTTTATACGACCGAGCACGCCGCGTCCTGGGACAGGTCGGGCTCGAGCAACGCGCGGCGCTGCCGCTCGCGCAAGTCTCCTACGGCGAAAAAAGGCGAGTCGAAATCGCGATGGCACTGGCGCAGCGCCCACGTCTTCTGCTGCTCGACGAACCGCTGGCAGGACTGTCGCGTGAGGAGCGGTCGGCAGTCAAGGCGCTCATCCAAGCCATTCCGCGCGACGTTACGGTGGTCATGATCGAGCATGATATGGACACCGCGCTCGATCTCGCCGAGCGAGTTACCGTTCTTCACTATGGCAACGTGATCGTCGAAGGCACGCGAGGTGAGGTGGTTGCCGATCCAAGAACGCGGGAGGTCTACCTTGGCACATGAGCCGTCGCCCGCGGAGGCAGCCGAGCCGGTAACGGCGGCGCTCTCGCTCTCGAGCGTGGACGCGCTCTACGGTGAAAGCCACGTTTTGCATGGCGTTTCCTTTGCGCTCAACCCGGGCCGCGTGCTCGCTCTCCTGGGACGCAACGGCGCGGGAAAGACCACCTGCATGAATGCAATCGTCGGATTTGTGCCACCGCGCAACGGCGACATACGCTTGAGCGGCGAATCGATCACGCGCCTGAGCCCGGAGGCGATTTCGCGCAAGGGCGTCGGCTTCGTGCCGCAAGGCAGGCGCGTCTTTCCCAGTCTCACGGTTCGAGAACATCTGCTCGTCGCGCGACAGGCGCGGCGCGATGCGGCACAGGTGTGGACGATCGATCGCCTCTTCGGGCTTTTCCCGCCGCTTGCAGCGCGCCAGCGGTACGAGGCCGGATCCCTTTCAGGCGGCGAGCAACAGATGCTCGCCATCGCTCGCGCCCTGATGGGCAATCCGCGGGTCCTACTGATGGACGAGCCCTCGGAGGGCCTCGCGCCGGTTATCGTCGCCGAGCTTGGGCGCACCATCGCGCGGCTCAAGCAGGAAGGCCAATCGATCCTGCTTGTCGAGCAGAACGTGAATCTGGCGTTCGCTCTCGCCGACGACGTAGTGCTGCTCAACACCGGGCGCGTCGTTTTCGCCGGCGCTGCCCCCGATGTTCGCAATGACCATGCCTTGATCAGCCAGCACCTTGGAGTGTCTTAAGACGAGTCTAGCTCGTTGGAGGAACGCGATCGTGATGTTCTCCTGCGCAACATCCCACCATAACGATGCTCGGACCAATCGCGCCGCCTCGCCGCGCCGGCGCTCGCATCCAACCAGGAGCGCGAGCGGCGCGTCGACCGCGACCGTGCGTGATCGCAAGGGAAAGAGCGTTCGCGTCGACATCCATTGCCACTATTTGAATTCGGGTGTCGCCGCCAGGGTCTCCGACCTGAATCCGGCGCAATACGATCCGCTGGTTCAGTTCTCCAATGAGATGACGCGCGAGGTCAATGTCAGGCAGATGCGCGACAGGGGTCCCAAGCTCTCGGACATCGAGACGCGTCTCAAGGACATGGACCGCATGGGCATCGACGTACAGGCTGTATCGCCCGCTCCCAACCAAACCTACTACTGGACCGATCCAGAGCTGGGCGCGGAGCTCGCACGCTCGGTGAATGATCGCCTTGCAGAAATCGTCGCCGCCTGGCCGGAGCGGTTCGTCGCGCTCGGGACCGTTCCTTTGCAACACGCCGATCTCGCCGTGGCCGAGCTTACGCGCTGTGTCAAGGAGCTCGGCTTGCGCGGGATCGAGATCAATCCGAGCGTGAACGGCAAGGATCTCACCGATCCACGGCTTGGTCTCGAGAGGTTCTTCGCCAAGGTGCAGGAGCTCGACGTGATCATATTCATGCACCCGATCGGCTTCACCCAAGGGGAGCGCCTGGTCGACCATTACTTCAACAATGTCATCGGCAATCCCATGGAGACGACGATCGCGGCGAGTCATCTCATTTTCGATGGCGTGCTGCAACGCAATCCGCGTCTGAAGATCGTTCTCCCGCATGCGGGCGGCTACCTCGCACACTATTGGGCACGCATGGACCACGCCCATCGCGCCCGCGCCGATTGCCGGACGGTGATCAAGAAGCCGCCGTCGGCGTATCTCAAAAAAATGTACTTCGACACGCTCGCATTCGATCCGGCGATGCTGCGGCAGATGGTCGATCAATACGGAGCCGACCGCGTGCTGCTCGGCACCGACTACCCGTACGACATGGGTGTCGATGATCCGCTCGGCTTCATCGCCAGCGTCCCGCGGCTCAACCGCGATGAGCGGGCGCTGATCGAGGGTGGCAATGCGGCGCGCCTGCTCAAGATCAAGCCAAGGAGGTGACGATGATCGATCTCAGGCGTTGGACGCGTTCGCTGCTCGCCGTGGCGGCGCTCGGCTTGTGTCTTCCTGCCAGTGTCGACGCTCAAGGCAAGTGGACCAAGCTCGCGCCGTTTCCGGAGCCCGCCGAAGAGCTCCTCGGCGCCGCCGCGGGCGGCAAGATGTACGTCTTCTGCGGGCTCGCGCCAGGATGGAAGCCGATCGGCATGGTCTACGAATACGATCCGGCGAGCGACAAGTGGGCCAAGAAGAAGCCGATGCCGCTGCTCTCGCACCACGTGGCGTTCACCGAGTACCGCGGCAAGATTTACGCCTTCGGCGGCTTCGTGTATCCAAGTTCGGGACCGGCGGTGTGGGTTCCCATCGACAACGCCTGGGAGTACGACCCGGCGACGGACAGCTGGAAAGCGCTGGCGCCGATGCCGACCAAGCGCGGCTCACCAGTGGCGGTCGTTGCCGGAGACAAGATCTACGTCATCGGCGGTGCGACACTGCCATCCGGGTCCAAGGAAACGGCCGTGCATCCGGCTCGTCCGCACATCTCGGTAGCCACGGTCGAGGAATACGATCCCGCAACCAACGCCTGGCGAGCGCGGACATCGATGCCGACACCGCGCAATCACGCCACCGCCGGCGCCGTCAACGGCAAGATCTATGTGGTCGGCGGCCGCACCGGCACGGCGTTCATCAGCTCCGGCAGCAGCAACATCGATGTCGTCGAGGAATACGATCCCATATCTGACACCTGGGGTAGCGCTCGTGCCCGGATGCCCTCGGCGCGCAGCGCGATGGCGTCGGGAGTCTACGAGGGGCGCATCTACGTGACCGGCGGTGAGGGCCAGGACGCCCAACGGATGTATACCTTCCGTGCGTTGGAGGCGTACGATCCCGCCGGCAATACATGGACCGTTCTGCCGTCGATGCCGGTGTCGCGTCACGGGTTGGCCGGTGCGGTCGTCGGCAACCGCCTACACATGGTCAGCGGGGACGTGCAGTCAGCAGGGACGGGAGTGCAGGTGCATACCGACGAGCACGATGCATTCGAGTTCGCGAAGTGACGCATCCGTTCAAGAGCGGGCACGAACGTGCCGGCGATTGGTAACAGATGCGTCATCCCGGCCGAGGCCGCGATCCAAACTCATGACACGAACACGTCACAAAGACAAACATGGGCCCCGTCCTCCGCCGGGACGGAGCCTGCTTGTCGGCGTCGACATCGGAGGAACCTTCACCGACTGCGTAGTGCTCGACCGTCGCGGCCGCATCACGGCGACCAAGTGTCCGTCGACGCCCGAGAACTTTGCCGAAGGAATGCTTGCGGCGATGGCTCTTGCGGCTGAGCGACTGGGTTTGTCCCTCGAAGAGTTCTGCCGCAGCGTGGCGGTGCTCACGCACGGAACAACGGTGGGCACCAACGCGCTCCTGCAGAGAAAGGGCGCCCGGGTCGGTCTCATCACGACGCGCGGGCACGAGGATGCGATCCACATCATGCGCGGATCGCGAGGCGTGACCGCACGCGACATACGCAAGGTGGTGCACTTCCCCGAAAGCAGCAAACCCGAGCCGATCGTGCCCAAGCGGCTCATCGAAGGTGTTTCGGAGCGCGTCGATTGCTTTGGCGACGTTGTCGTTCACCTCAACGAGTCCGAAGCCGAGCAGGCAATACGGCGTCTCGTCGACCAGGGAGTCCAGGCAATCGGCGTGTGCTTTCTCTGGTCGTTCAAGTATCCGCACCACGAGCTGCGGGTGAAGGAGATGATCCGGAAGCTTGCACCGGAAGTGTTCGTATCCTGCTCGGTCGACCTTGCGCCCAAATGGGGGGAATACGAGCGCATTACGGCCACTGCGCTCAACGCCTACATAGGGCCGGTGATGGCGGCGTATCTGGGGAATCTCGACCGCCGTCTGAAAACCTCAGGCTACCTGCAGCCGCTGCAGATCACACAGTGTGCGGGTGGTTCGATCTCGGTCGACAAAGCGATGGAGTCGCCGCTGTTGACCTTGGACTCAGGCCCGGTGTCGGGCGTTACAGGCACGCAATATCTGAGTCGCCTCATGGGCTGCCCGAACATCATCACTACCGACATGGGCGGGACTTCGTTCGACGTCGGCATCATTTTCGGGGGCGAGCCCACATATTCGTTCGTTTCCAACGTGGCGCAATATGAATACTTCCTGCCCAAGGTCGATATCCATGCCATAGGCTCGGGAGGTGGTTCGCTCTCGCGAGTGGATTACAGCTCGAGGACACTGCAGGTCGGGCCCGAGTCGGCAGGTGCCGACCCGGGTCCCGCCTGCTACGGCAAGGGTGGGACCACGGCGACCGTCACCGATGCCGACGTCGTACTCGGCATGATCAACCCGGATAATTTTCTCGGCGGACGAATCAAGCTTGACCGCGAGAAAGCTCAAGCGGTAGTACAGGAGGTCGCCGACGCGCTCAAGCTCCCGCTCATGGAAGCGGCCAGCGGCATCGCCCACATCGCCGAGTTCAAGATGTCCGACATCATTCGCAAGATGACCGTCGAGAAGGGATTCGACCCGCGCGACTTCGTGCTCTTCGCCTTCGGCGGCGCCGGACCCGTGCACGCAGGGGTGTTCGCCTATGAGCTTGGGGTACAGAAGGTGATCGTCCCGCAAAAGGCCATTGCATCCTCGTGGTGCGCCTTTGGTGCTGCGTCCGCCGACATCCTGCATGTCTACGAACAGGTCGACATCCAGGCGAGTCCTTTCGACGCATCGCGGGTGAATCGCGCCCTCGAGACCCTGGAGAAGAAAGCGCACGCGCAGATGGAGCGGGACGGTATCGCGCCAGGGCGTCGCCGTTTCCACTTTTCGCTCGACATGCGTCACCGCGGGCAGATCAACGAGGTCGAGGTTCCGCTTCCTGAAAGACGATTGAAGAACTCGTTCGAGACAGCACTGCAGCGCAGGTTCTCGGCTCGCTACGAGCAGCTCTATGGGCGTGGCTCGTCGTACAGCGAAGCGCGGCACGAAATCGTTACTTTGCGCCTACGTGCGTCCGCGGTTACCGCGCGCCCGCACCTCGCCAAAGCCATGAGATCGCGCATACGCATCGGTCCCAAAGCGGGTCTTGGCAAGCGCACTGTCTACTGGAGCGACTTACGGCGCGCGGTGGCGACCTCCGTCTACGACGGCGCTCTGCTGGTGCCGGGCAATCGGCTTGCCGGTCCGGCCGTCGTCGAAACGACCGATACCACAGTGGTCGTGCACCCCGGGCGCGCGCTCAAGGTCGATGCGTTGGGCAATTTCGAAATCACATTTCGCTCGCGAGCTTGAAGCAAATGAACTGTACGAGGCAATCATGCCCAAGGTGAGCAACGCGAGGAACGTCGTCTTCGACGGCAGGAAGACCGGCTACGTGCCGCCGAGCAAGCTGTCGATCTCGCCGCGGCTCAAGCTCCACCGCAAGCAGGCCCGGCGCATCGACCCGATCACCTACGAGGTCATCCGCCATGCACTCTGGCACGTGAATGAGGAGCACGGCGCCACCATCCAGCGACTCTCCGGCTCTCCGGTCGCCATGTACGCGCTCGATCTGAACCCATCGATCCTCACCGAGGATGGCGAGTTCGTCTACTTCGGACCCTACATGCAGTACATGTCCGGCGTCACCGACACGCAGGTCAAATGGGTGCTCGAATACCGCAGCGAAAACCCGGGGATCCGCGACGGCGACATGTTTCTGGCCAACGACCCCTGGGTCGGTGCAGCGCACCAGCAGGACGTGATGCTCATCTGCCCCGTGTTCTGGAAGGGCGAGCTGTTCTGTTGGGTGACCAATTGTCTGCACCAGTACGACTTGGGCGGAATTACTCCCTCTTCGTTCTGCGGCTCGGCCGAGAACGCGTTCCAGGAGGGAATCTGCATTCCACCGGTGAAGATCGTCGAAGGTAACGTCATCCGGCGTGACATCGAGGAACTGTACCTGCGCTCCTCGCGCAAGCCCGAAGCCGTAGCGCTCGATTTTCGCGCCCAGCTCGCCGGCAATATCACCGCACGCGACCGCGTCCACTCGCTGATCCGGCGCTATGGACCCAATGTCGTCAAGGGCGTGATGAAGCGCATCATCGACAACGCGGAGGCAGCGTTTCTGAACAAACTTAAGCGCCTGCCCGACGGCGTGTGGCGCGAGCGCTCCTACGTCGAGTGTTGCCGCCCCGGCGATCGGCGCACGCATCGCGTCATGCTCACCTTGCGCAAGAAAGGAACGTCTCTGGTGTTCGAGAACGAGGGGACCGCTCCCCAGGATGGAGCGATGAATGCGACTTATTCGGGGTGGCGCGGTTCCATCATGGTCGCGGTGAACGAGCTCCTTTGCTGGGACCAGTACTTCTGCATAGGCGGCGCGCTGCGCCACATCGACTTCGATCCGACGCCTGGAACCTTCAACTGCGCGGATTTTCCAGCGTCGGTCTCGACCGCACCGATCCAGGCCATGGAGATATCGCTCTATCCGGCGTACAACGTGCTCTCGAAAATGATCCATTCCGATGCGGAGCTAAGAAAAGACATCATGTGCATCGGTGGCACCAGCCAGTGGCCAGCGACGATTTTCCGCGGAATCGATCAGTGGGGCGAGCGCTACGGCTACATCCTTGTCGATCCGATCGGCGGCGCGATCGGCGCATTCGCCACCGGGGACGGCATCTCGACCGGCGGCCAGTCGCGCACGCCGATCTGCAAGCTGCCCAACGTCGAGCACACCGAACAGACGTTTCCGCTCCTCTTTCTCTACCGCAAGGAGGTCGTCGATTCGGGAGGCGCAGGACGTTATCGCGGTGGGCTATCTGCCGAATCGTGCTTCATTCCGCACCGCGCCGAGGCGATTACTCATGACACGCTGTCCTCGGGCAATGCCATCCCCACGTCGCCGGGACTTATGGGTGGGTACCCCGCCGCAACCAACGCCTACAAATTCAGGCGCGGCAGCGACGTTCTCGAGCGCTTCGCCGAACGGCATATTCCCGACGACATCGCCGAGATGAAAGGGGAGGATGTCACCCTCGGATTGCGCCAGGAGAACTTTCGGCAGGAACCCTCTGATGTCTACGCCGTTGTCTGGTCCGCCGCAGGCGGATTCGGCGATCCGCTCGAGCGCGATCCCGACAAGGTTCGCGCGGACGTGATCGAGGATCGCTGCGTCTCGCTTTCCGCGGCGCGCGAAATCTACGGCGTTGTGATTACCAGCGAAGGGGCCGTGGACTCGGACGCGACAGGCAAGCTGCGCAGCGCCCGCCGCGTTGCGAACCGGAACACGGACGGCAGCGTCGTGCGCCTGCGCGGTACCGTGCTTTCCCGCTTGACCGACAGCCTCGACCTGCGCCGCGAAAAAGACGGCGTGCATATTGCGTGTTCACGTTGTGCGGCCGATCTCGGATCCGCGCGCGGCAACTACAAGGATCGCTGCAAGCGGCGCGACTGTGCAATCACCGAAGCGAACCCGAATATCGGCGACTACCGACGATATATCGACGACCGACCGGTGTTCCGCCAGTTCTTCTGCCCGGGCTGCGGCGCGCTGATCGAAAACGAAGTCGCGCGCGACAGCGATCTGGTCCTGCACGACATCGAATTACACATGCCGTCGTCCCCGCGCAAGCGGGGACCCAGCGTCTTTCGTCGCGCGACGCTGGATTCCCGCTTACGCGGGAATGACAATAAATCATGAGCGCGCCGCGAACGCCGCGCGAACGCGTCCCCTACTCGGCGATCGTAGACCGGCCGGTGCTCAAGCTTCCCGGCGACGCTCGCATGGTCGTCTGGACCATCGTCAACGTCGAGGACTGGGGTATCGAGCGGCCGATGCCGCGCACCGTGCTTTCGCCGCCGATGGGAGAGCCGTTACTGCCCGACCTGCCGAACTGGGCATGGCACGAATATGGCATGCGCGTCGGCTTCTGGCGGCTGTTCGAATGCATGCAGAAGTTAGGGGTGATACCCACGCTCGCAATCAACGGCGCAGTATGCCGGAACTACCCGCGCATTGCTCAGGCGGCCAAGGACGCGGGTTGGGAATTCATGGGCCACGGCTGGCTGCAGCAGCCGATGCACAAGCTCGAAGATCAAAGAGCAGCCATTCGCGATACGATCGAAGCAATTCGAGCGTTTGTCGGCAAGCCCCCGCGCGGATGGGAGAGCCCGGGCCTGACCGAGACGTACGAGACGATCGACTATCTCGCCGAGGCAGGCATCGAGTACGTTGCCGACTGGGTGCTGGACGATCAGCCTGTCTACATCGCGACGGCGCACGGCCCGCTGGTTTCCGTGCCGTACACCGTCGAGATCAACGACATTGCCATGATGGTCATACAGCACCATCAGGCCGAGGAGATGCTGCGCCGCGGAAGAGATCAGTTCGATCGGCTGTACGAAGAGAGCAACGCATCGCGCCGGGTCATGGCGATCAGCGTGCATCCCTACGTCTCGGGCGTCCCGCATCGCATTCGGCATCTCGAAGAGTTGTATCGCTACGTCCTGGGCAAGCCGGGCGTCTTGCACTGGACCGGCGAGCAGATCCTGGACTGGTTCAGGACCCAAGTGCCGGTGAACCCTCAATGAAGCGCAGGCGCTCGACTTCGACCCTCGGTCGGACGCCCTTCAGCTCGACGAATAGCATCGCTCGGAGTCTCAATCGCGCATGAATAGGTCGATTGACAGGCCTAAAAGCGCTGTGTAAGCATCGCCAACGCATTGGAGGAGGAAACGACAATGAAAAAACTCAGGGTCTGGTTTTTCGCAGGGCTGACAATGTCCGTGCTCGCGATGTCGGCGCAGGCGCAGCAGCCGCTGAAGATCGGCTTCGGTATGAGCCTCACTGGGCCGCTCGCCGGAAACGGCAAGGCGGCGCTTATCTCGATGCAGATCTGGGCCGAGGATGTAAACGCAAGAGGCGGCCTGCTCGGCCGAAAGGTGGAACTGGTCTACTACGACGATCAGACCAATCCGTCGACAGTGCCCAGCATCTACAACAAGCTGCTCGACGTCGACAAGGTAGACCTGGTCGTGTCGGGCTACGGCACCAACGTCATCGCACCGGCGATGCCGATCATGATGCAGCGGAACATGACGTTCATGGCGCTGTTCGGCCTGAACGTCAACTCCAAGTTCAACTATGACCGCTACTTCCAGATCATGCCGGCGGGGCCGGACCCGGCAATCGGATGGACGCAAGGCTTTTTCGATGTCGCGATGACGCTCAATCCCAAGCCGCAGACGGTTGCGCTCGTCGGCGCCGATGCCGAGTACCCAGCCCTCGCCTTGGAAGGCGCACGCGCGCAGGCCAAGCGCACCGGACTGAAGGTCGTCTACGACAAGAGCTATCCCCCCAACACCGTCGATTTTTCGCCGATCGTGCGCGCGATTCAGGCGACCAATCCGGATGTGGTGTTTCTCGCCTCGTATCCTCCCGATTCGGCGGGCATGGTTCGCGCGGTAAACGAGGTCGGCCTCAAGACACGGATGTTCGGCGGCGGTCTCGTCGGAACTCAATTCGCCGCACTCAAGACGCAGCTCGGACCGCTGCTGAACGGCATGGTCAACTACGAGGCCTACGCCCCTGAAGTCTCGGCGAAGTTTCCGTTCCTGGAGCAGTTCCTCGCCAAGTACCAGGGGCGAGCCGTCAAGGAAGGAGTCGATCCGCTCGGATTTTATCTGCCGCCATACGCCTACGCCATGATGCAGGTGCTGGAGCAGGCGATCAAAGCCACGGGCGGGCTCGACCAGGCCAAGCTCGCCGATTACATGCACACCTATGAGTTCGACACCTTCGTGGGCAAGGTCCGCTTCGCCAAGAATGGCGAGTGGTCCATACCGCGCATGCTGACGGTGCAATACCACGGCGTCAGCGGCAACGACCTCGAACAGTGGATGAAGCCCGGCCACGTGACGGTACTCGCCCCAAGCGATTACAAGACGGGCGCGGTGCTGGCCCCGTACCAGGACAACAAGAAGTAGAGTCGCCAGACTGCCGCCGGGAATTCAGGAGCACAATTCATCATGGAATTCCCGACGGCGTTGGTCCTCAACGCCATCGTCGCCGGGCTGCTGCTCGGCGGGTTCTACGCGGCGGTGAGCGTCGGTGTCTCGATTTCGTTCGGGATGCTCGACGTGGTGAACATCGCCCACCCTGCGTTCATCATTCTCGGCTCGTACGTCGCTTATATCGTCAATGAGCGGATGGGCGTCGACCCGATCGTCGTCTCGATCGTGCTGTCGCCGCTGTTTTTCGCGCTCGGGATGCTCATCTACCGCATTTATTATCTCTGCTTCGAGAAGCGCGGCCAGGAATCTCTGCGCGGCCTTGCCTTCTTCTTCGGCATTCTGTTCATCACCGAAGTTGTTCTGCTGCTCGTCTTTGGCGTGGATTACCGGCTGGTCGAAACCGCTTATTCGTCGACGACGTTGCACTTTGGTACCGTCGATTTTCCCCTGCGCCTTATCGTGCCCTTTGTCGTCGCACTGACGATGGTGGTCGGAGTGCAGCTCTATCTCTCACGCACCTTCTTCGGCCGCGCGGTGCTGGCGGTCGCGCAGGACCAGCTGGCGCTGCGTTTGATGGGCGTCAATCCGATTCGAATCAAGGAATTCGCATTCGCGCTGTCGATCGCAACGGCCGGAGTGGCAGGTGCGCTGCTGATTGTGATTCAGCCGGTGCAGCCGGCGATCGGGCGCGAATACATCGGCTTGGTGTTCGCCGTCTGCGTACTCGGCGGAATGGGCTCCATCTGGGGGACGCTGCTCGGAGCATTGATCCTCGGCCTGGCCGAATCGTTCACGTCCACGTTTTTCGGCCCGTCGTGGGCACCGGCGGTCTCGTTCGGCATTCTGCTGGCCGCTCTGGCGTTCAAGCCCTCGGGACTGCTCGGGCGATGAGAAATCGAACGTTCGCGGTAATAGCGTTCCTGATTGCAATTGCGGTCATTGCCGCCAGTCGGCTCGCATCCAACGACTATTTCTTCTCGGCTGCATATACGGTTCTCCAATTCATTATTCTCGCCACGGCTTGGAACATCCTCGGCGGCTACACCGGCTACGTCAATTTCGGCTCAGCCGCATTCTTTGCGGTCGGTGCCTACACCAGCGTTTTCCTTTACAAGTTCGTCCAGGCGCCGCTCCTGCTCATGATCGCGGCAGGAACGGTCGTGGCAGGTCTTCTTGGACTGATGGTTGGGTACCTCACGTTGCGCATGCGCGGAGTCTTTTTCGCTATCGCCACGCTGGCGCTTGCGGTCGTGCTCTATACCTTCGTGCTCAACTGGGACTACGTGGGCGGCGCGCGGGGCGCATACATCCTGCAGCCACGTGTCGTTCCCTTCGGCCTGCCACGCTATGTGCATCTGCTCTACACGGCGATGGTGTTGATGACCGCCTTTGCGCTCGTCGTGGCACGGGCGATCCAAACCTCGTTCATTGGTCGCGGGCTTGCCGCGATTCGCGACGATGAGGTCGCTGCAGAGTGCGCCGGGGTGCCGACGCTGCGGCTCAAGCTCTTCTCGGCGACCGTCAGCGGCGCGCTGATGGGCATGGCAGGAACGACCTTTCCGTATTACCTCTCCTACGTCGAGCCGAGTGCGGCGTTCAACCTCTCTTACGCCGTGAACAGCATCGCCATGCCGTTGATTGGCGGAATGACGAGCTGGCTGGGTCCGCTGGTCGGAGCAGTCCTCCTCGGCAGCGTGCAGCAGGTGGTCCAGGTCACGGTATCGTCGGCGTGGAATCTGCTGATCGTCGGCGTGCTGCTGGTCGCGTTCGTCACTCTGGCTCCGAACGGCATCATGGGCTGGATCGATGCGTGGCGACTCCGCCGAAGGGAAGGCTCATGAGCGAACCCCTGCTGAGAGTCACCGGCGTCACCAAGCGCTTCGGCGGGAGACCGCGGAGCGTCGCGCCTCGGCACGTGCGCAGCGGAGCGGGCTCGGGAAGCCGCAGTCGGACTCGCAGCCTATGAGCGAGCCGCTGTTAAAAGTCACCGGCGTCACCAAGCGCTTCGGCGGCTTCACCGCACTCGACCACGTCGACCTCACTGTCTCGCCTGGAGAACGCCTGGGGCTGATCGGACCCAATGGTTCGGGCAAAAGCACCCTGGTGAATTGCCTCTCGGGAACCCTTCGCAACGAAGAAGGCAGTATCCGCTTTGGCGGGCATGATCTCGGCGGGCAGCCGCCGCACCGCAGGGTGCGCCTCGGTCTCGCGCGCAGTTTCCAGATCCCCAAGCCCTTCGCCAGCATGTCGGTGCTCGACAATCTGCGCATTCCACTGCAGTACGCGGCGCGGCTGCACGAGAAGCTTCCTCCTGCTCGAATCGTCGACGAGGCGATGCGCGTGCTCAAGCAAGTGGGCCTGAGCGACAAAGCGCAAGCAATGTCCGGAGGGCTCACCCAGGTGGACATGCGCAAGCTCGAGCTCGCCCGCGCTGTCGCGACCAAGCCCACGCTGCTCATCTCCGACGAAGCCATGGCGGGCCTGTCGGCGTCGGAAACCGACGACATCCTCGCTTTGCTGCTCGAGCTCAAGGACCAGCAAGTAGCAGTGATCATGATCGAGCACGTGATGCGCGCGGTGATGAAGTTTTCCGACCGTATCGTCGTGCTAGTTGCCGGCCGCAAGATCGCGGACGGCGAGCCGCAGACAGTGGTCAATAACGCGGAAGTAGTCACGGCGTACCTTGGCCAATAGCATCCAAGTCCACGAGGTGAGCGCCGGCTACGGGTCGGTGCAGGTGCTCCACCGCATCTCGCTCTCGGTGGGCGACGCGGAAACCGTGGCGCTCCTCGGCACCAACGGCAACGGAAAGAGCACCCTCATGAAATGCATCATGGGGATCGTTTCTCCAAGCGCTGGACGCATCACGGCTACGATCGATGACGTCGAGCATGATTTGAGCGGCCTCGCAACGGAGGACATCGTCGCGCTGGGCATTTCGCTCGTACCCGAAGGCCGGCGGCTGTTTCCACGCCTCGACGTCGAAGAGAACCTGCTGCTCGGAGCGCACCGGCGCGCGGCGCGCGCTCAGCTCGCACGAAACCTCGAATTCTGCTTCGAAACGTTTCCGGTCCTCGCCCAGCGCCGCAAGCAGCTCGCGGGCAACATGAGCGGCGGGGAGCAGCAAATGCTCACGCTCGCTCGCGCGCTGATGACTGCGCCGAGGATTCTCCTCATCGATGAGCCATCGGTCGGACTATCGCCGCTCCTGGTCATCCATACCATCGACAAGATCCGAGAACTCAAGGAACGAGCCAAGCTTACGATTCTGATGGCCGAGCAGAACTTTCACCAGGCGATCCGCATCGCCGACCGCGGTTACGTCATCGTCCACGGCCGGATGGAATACGAGGGTCGAAGCCGCGACCAACTCGCGGACAACGAGCTGGTGCGCAAGCTGTACCTGGGGATGTAGCGACACCGGGCATAGGCGCGATCGAATGGTGGCGCGGACGCGCCTTCACAGCGTCGGATTGTCCGAAGTCATCCCCAACGCCAGACGGCCGAATGTCGTCGCCTGCGGCTCCCAGATCATCGAGATATGCGCCGTGGCCGCGTGCACGTCGCGAAAGGCGCGCTCGAGGGGATGTTGATCGAAGAGCGCCGCGCCGCCGGCACACTTGAACAGCACGTCGACTGCGCGCTCACACAAGCCTGCAGTGAATGCGCCGTCGCGGCGCCACGTCGCTTTGGTCACCATGTCCGGAACTTCGCCGCGCCCGGCCAGCGCCTGTGCCGCTTCGCAGTGGCACCGCATCACAGTGCGCGCGGTATCGATGCAGGCCGCCGCCTCGGCAATCCTGATCTGCATCGGTGCCATGTCGGTTAGGCTCCTGCCAGAGTAGCGGGCCACGCGGCCACGCATGCCCTCGATAGCGCAATCGTAAGCACCCTGTGCGATGCCGAGAGCGATACCGGTCAGCATGTAAGGGAACGTCGCGAAGACCGGAATGCGAAACAGTGCGCCAGTGTTGACGGTCGCACCGGGATGGTTCGCTCCGCCCCGGGTCGACTCGACGGCGAGTGTGCGCGATTCGGGAACGAACGTGTCCTTGGTCTCGACGTCGTTGCTGCCCGTCGCGCACAATCCGAGCACTCGCCAGTTGTCGATGATCTGATAGTCCTCTCGCGGCAGCAGAAAGATGCGGTATTCACCGGGGGTGTCGCCGTCGTGAACGATGCCACCGAGCATGTTCCACGCGCTCGAATCGACACCGCTCGAGAACGGCCAGCACCCGCTTAGCCGATACCCACCCGGCACGCGCATCGCCTTGCCCGCCGGAAACACGACCGACGAGGCGATCAGCACGTCTGGATCGGCGCCCCAGATCTCGTCCTGGCACGCGACCGGCCACAACGCAAGCATCCAGTGATGCACTGCGTAGTTGGCCCAATTCCATGCGGTGGATCCGCACGCCGCCGCGAGCTCCGAGCCGATATCGATCAGCGAAACCCACGGCAGCTCGGATCCGCCGACACGGCGCGGCTGCAGAACCCGCATCAGACCCGATTCATGAAGCTCGCGCAGTGTCGCATCGGGAATGCGGCGTGAGGCTTCGGCGGCGGGAGCGCGCTCCTTGAGCCTGGGAACCAGCGCGCGAACGCGCGCGAGCGCTTGCTCGTAGGTGATGCCGGGCGCGGCAGAGCCGGCTTGGGGGAGCGCAAACAAACGCTCAGCGGAATGCGGCGGTCGTCGCCGTGTCCTGCTGCTTTGGTGCTTCCGCGGCGGGAAAGTTGAGCTCGATGATGACGCCATTCGGATCTTTGAGAAACATCTGATGCAGGCCGAGAGTGGGTACGCTGCGCTCGAAATAATCCACGTTGCTGCGCTTGCATCGCTCGACCATGCTCTCTCGTCCCGTGACGGAAAGCGCGATATGGTCGAGGGCGCCGGTGCTGCCTTTGAGCGTCTCGGGATCCACGTAGCCCAGGGTGTCGATGAGACCCTGCGGGTCGTTCCGATCGACTCCCATGACGTGCACGATGCCGTAGTTGCCCTGAGCGTGATCGAGGTCGGCAGGTGGCTTGCCGTTGTAGAGCCACAAGCCGGGAAACTTGAACGCAGGGCGAGGCCCGACAGTGAGGCCGATCACCTCGGTATAAAACCACCGCGACGCCTCGACGTCGAGGGTGCGAATCGAATAGTGGTCGATGCGCTTGATTTCCATGGCGTCCTCCTGTCGGAGCCGGGTTCGAAGCCCATGGTAGTGCCTATGAGGCGCGTTGCCAATGCCGTCGGCTTGGCCCACGGACGCTGCGGTCAATCGATCTTGACCTTGTGCTCGCTCACGACTTCCGACCAGGCACGGGTCTCGGTGCGAACCTCCTCGGTGAACGCCTCGGCGGACGGCGACACTGCCACCGTCATCATCTGGCGCGCGAGCAATTCCTTCATCTCGGGCCGCGACAGAATGGAGACGACGGTGTCGTGAAGCTTGTCGAGAATCGCCTTAGGCGTGGCCGCGGGCGCGAACAATCCCTGCCAGGCATTGGTGCCGATGCCTGGGAAGCCCTGCTCGGCCATGGTTGGTACCGAGGGCAGCTCGGCAAGCCGAGTGGGCATGGTCGTTGCGATCGCCTTCACGCGACCGGCTTTGATTTGTTCGATGGTCGACGCGAGATTGATGAATGAGAGCTGGACTTCTCCTGTTATCAACGCCGGCAGCATCTGCGCGGCGCCGCCTTTATAGGGAACATGCGTCAATTCGATGCCAGCCGCTTTGGAAAACCGCAACATATCGAGGTGCGGATAGGTCCCGATGCCTGCCGAGGCGTAGTTGATCCTGCCCGGGTTGCGCTTTGCCCATTCGATCACCTCAGCAACAGTGTTGGGAGGAAATGATGTCGCCGCAACCAACACATGCGGAATTTCTACTAGCTTCGAGATACCGACGAGATCACGCGAGGGCTTTGTTTGCAATACGCCGGCAAAGGTGCTTTCGTTGATGGCATTGGTGGAGACGTTCCCGACCAGCAGAGTGTAGCCGTCAGGTGGCGCCTTCGCCGCAATGTCGAGCGCGATATTCCCCGACGCACCGGCGCGATTGTCGACGACGAAAGGCTGATCGAGTGACTCCTGCAGTTTCGGTGAGAGATGGCGCGCGATGATGTCCGTGGCGCCCCCCGGGGCGTAGGGCACCAGCATCTTGACAGGGCGACTGGGGTAGGGCTCCACCGTCTGCGCCGCGATGCCCATAGAGAGCATCGCCGCGCCGAGAAGGATGCAAACGCAACAAAGGCGGCGCCTCCCGCGTCGCTTTTGCAAAGCGGATTGGAGCACCCGCATGATCTCCTCCTTCGCGAATCCTTTTTGGCTATGATAACCTGCGCGTCGCGATCTCCACCAATGCTTGCCGATCATCCGAGGCATACGTTTTCAGCATCGATGTTCGGAGGACGCTTTTTCCCTAGGATGCAATCATGACCGCGGGCACCTCCGCATCGCACACTGGCACCGCGCGACCGGTGCCCGCGCGCCGCGTTGTCGACATACACGCCCACTGGTATCCCGTCGATTGGCTCAAGCTCTTCGAGCGCGACGGAGCGGCCGAGGACGCGAAGCTCGAAAGAACGGCGAAGGGCTACACCATCCGTACGGCGCGAATCGTCAATGCGTTCGACGACGAGTTCGTCCATCTCGAGCTGCGACTGGCCGGCATGGAGCGCCAGCGAGTTGATGTGCACGCGCTGTCTCTAACTGCGCCGATGGTCTACTGGGCGTCGCCGGGATTCGGTCTTGCGCTGGCGCAGGCGTACAACGACTCGGTCAGTGCAGCGCATGTCCAGCACCCTTCGCGCTTTGTCGGGTTCGCGATGTTGCCCATGCAGGCACCAGAGCTCGCGCTCAAGGAGCTCGAGCGCGCGGCCAAATTGCCCGGGATGCGCGGGCTCTACCTGGCGACGCACGTCAATGGCACCAATCTCGACGATCGTCGTTTCTGGGACATCTACGCGAAGGCGGAAGAACTCGGATGGACCATCTTCCTGCATCCAATCGACACCATTGGCCGCGAGCGCACGTCAAGCTATTACCTGCGCAACCTCCTCGGCAATCCGTACGACACCGGTGTCGCCGCGGCGTCGCTGGTCTTCGGAGGAGTGCTCGACGCGTTCCCCAAGCTGGAGTTCAATCTTCCGCACGCAGGCGGCACCTTCCCGTGGCTCATCGGCCGATTGGACCACGGCACTAAAGTGCGCCCGGAGCTCTCTCACATGAAGTCGTTGCCCAGCGCCTATCTCAGGCGCTTCACCTATGACACGATCGGGCACAACGACGACATCAACACTTGGCTCATTCGCCTGGTCGGCGCCGACCGGGTGACTCTGGGCAGCGACTACTGCTTTGACATGGGGCTTGCGGATCCCCTCGGGGACATCGAGCGCCTCGAGGCAATCACGGCTGACGAGCGGGAGCTAATCATCGGGCAGACGGCGGAGCGGTTACTGCGTTTGTAACGACGGGCAGATCAGCAGTTTAGGCACGCGTCGCCGTGTCGTAACAGACTCATCTTCACGGCTGCGCGCGCAAACCCACTCGCGCCACGCCGGCAAGCGCGCACTCCTCATCCCGGTCCGAGGTGTCGCCGCTGATGCCAACGGCACCGACGACGTTTTTCTCCTCGTCGAAGAGCAGAACTCCGCCCGCTGCTGGCGCGAGCCGGCCGAAGCTCACTGCGGCCAGGGCACCGAAAAACCCAGGAGCCTTTTGCGCGCGCTCGGCAACCTCGCGACTGGAGTAGCCCATGCCCAGCGCACCCCAGGCCTTGGCTCGCGCGATGTCCACGCGAAGAATCCCCGAGCGGTCCTGCCGCTGTACGGCGACTTCATGACCCCCTGCGTCGAGAACGACGACCGTCAGCGGCGCGCATTCAAGCTCGGCTGCCTTGGCAAACGCGCCCTCGATGACGCGAAGGGCGAGATCCAGTGTGAGCCTTGTCATTGACGAGATCCCCGGCGAAGTTGAATCGTCTTCTGCGTTACGACGCGACCTCGAATGCCTCGTGAGCGTCGGTTTCGAAGCTCAGTCCTTTAGGAGCCGGCACAATCGCCGATTGCACCGATCCACCGGCGACATGAATGCGATTGCCCAGGGCAGCCATGACACATTCGTGCCGTGGCAGGAGCATCGAAGGCAACGACCACCATGTATCGCTTGCCGGATGGTACGCCTCGAACGCGCGGAAGGCTGCAAGAGATTTCTCATCCTGCACTTCACCGCCTGCGGCGTAAATGATGCCATTCAAGCTCGCCGTATTCAGTCCGCTGCGCGCGGTCGGCATGGGTGCTTTTGTCGTCCAGGCGTCCGACGCGGGATCGTAAGCCTGTACGAGGTTGATGTTTCCCGGGTAGCCGATGATGAAAGCGCCGCTCAGCCGTCCGCCGATAACGTAGATCTTTCCGTCCACGGACTCGCCGCCCATGTGATTGCACGGCGTCGGCATGGAGGCACGCGCGCGCCAAGTGTTGCTCGCCGGATCGTACTCCTCCACCGTGCCCAGGGAGCGTTGCGGCTGTCTCGGACGGAGCGTCGGAGCGCTGGCGTCCGGAACCGGTCCAGCACCACCGATGACATAGCACCTTCCGTTTACGACGGCGGCGATGCCGCCACCTCGGGCTGTCGGCACCGGTGCACGTGCCCGCCAGTTATCCGTCGCGGGATCGTATTCCCAAGTATCGCCGACCGGATTCCAGCCGGGCGGACCAGCCGCTGGAAGATCGAATCCTCCGAAGATATACATCTTTCCATTGAGTGCCGTGACGGCCGCATGGTGAACCGGATGGGGCATCGCTTTTTTCGGTGCCCACGCGTCGCTCGCCGGATCGTATTCGTACAAGAGACCGGCCGGCTTGAACCCTGGCAGTTGCCCTTGCGAAGCGTAGAGCTTTCCGTTGATCGCAACGCCCAGCAACTCTGCCGTTCCCTGCGGCAGCGGCGCGAGCTTGATCCACTTTCCTTGCGGAGACGCCGGAGGAACGGGTGAGCTCGCTGGCTGCGCATAGATGATCCCTCTGATTCCTTCGCCTGCGATGCCCGCCGCGACCGCCAAGCCGGTAGCGATAAAGTTTCTTCTGCGCATATAGGTCACGTCCCCTTTCAGTCCAAAGCAATACACGGAGGAAGCAACTTCCGATTCCTCCGGTCAGACAGATCATCTCGGTACAACGTGTTACGATCGTTTGGAACGAGTCAAAGAACGCCATTTTACCTGCCAGCGATTGAGCCCGGCAGTTGTGACCAGGTTTCACGACCGGTGCTCGGCCAGCGAGGTTTTATTGCCAAGCATCAGTGTCTGGAGTTGCACGAGGACAAGGATTTCGCTGAGCGTGGAACGGATAACGACGATGGGAACTCGCGGGCTGCTCTGTGACCGGTTCACCTTCTGATCGAAGGCTTGTCGCCAGTCGCGTTTTGGTGATCGCCCTCACGCTCTGGGGATGCGTGGTCATCACGCCAGAGTTCGCGCGCGTCTTTGGCGACTACGCCACGCTTGGCTTTTTCGCCGACAATGACGGAGTCATCACCGTCGTGGACGGTTCTCCGGCGAGCGATGCCGGCGCAAACGTGCACGTGGGTGACTGCATCGACTTCGCGCGGACACCGCTCGCCGATCGCCTCGCCGTATTTGGCGGAATGGGCGGACTCACGTATGTCCGACCGGGCCTGGTGGTGACTCTATATGTCGCGCCGAGCCCCTGCATGCGCGGTACGGCTACCGAGCGCGTTCTTGCCGCGCGCATAAAGCCGATCTCACGCGCCAACCGCGTGGTCCTGTTCCTGAATCAGACGCTGGGTTTGTTCTTCATTGGACTCGCGGCGATCCTCGTCTGGCAGCGGCCCAGTGCGATGACCTGGGGCTTCTTCCTCTACGCCATCTGGTTCAACCCGGGGCAGTTCTTCGTCTTCTACGCCGAGCTTCAGCGTTGGCCGATAGCACTCCTGATCCAGGAATGCCTTCAAGCAACGGCGCAGGCTGTCGGTTATGCAGGGTTTGTCGTGTTCGCCCTTCGCTTTCCGAACAACAGAATCGAGGGGCGATGGCACCTGCTCGAGCGTGGGTTCCTTCCCGTTATAGCCGCTGCGATCCTCTTGCTTTCTCTGCTCGGCTTCGGTGCGGGATTCGGCATCCCGTCGGAACGGTTCAGTCGCTGGTCATACGGCGCAGGTTACCTAGTCGATCTTGGGGTGCTGCTGATCCTGCGGATGCGCCGCAAGCAGCTGCCTCCCGAGGACGAACAGCGCACGCGCTGGGTCCATTGGGGCTGCCGCGTCGGGCTCGCGGCTTTCATCTTCGCCGACAGCAACATGGCGACGACGTGGTGGGACCCGGTCTGGAAGCCGCTCTGCACCAACAACAGCTGGCTCGCCTCGTCGCTGTGCGACGGCGGGGCTCTCTCCGAAACGACGTTGCTCTCGGTGTTCCTTGTTAATGCCCTCGTTCCTCTGGCGGTTTTCCACGCTGTGCGTCGACATCGGGTGATAAGCATAAGTTTCGCCGTTAGCCGAGGGACAACGCTCGTCCTCACGTGGCTGATCATCGCCGCGGCCATCACGGGCGTGAGCATCCTGATCGAGGACCTCCTGCATTCGGTGCCCTCCATGCAATTCCTGTTGTATTTCGCCGCTATCCTGCTCATGAAGATTGCGTTCGAATGGCTGCATGAGCGCTTGAACGAAGGATGCGATCGTATTTTCTTTCGACGACTTCACCTGGCAGAACGGCGGCTTGAAGAAGTACGCTCAGAGTTGGGTGAGGCGAACACCTTCGACACGATCGATACCCGTCTGATCGAGGAACCTGCGAAGAGCCTCGACCTCGCCTCGGCAGCCGTCTTTCGACGAGATGGTGCGGGGATTTATCGCCGGCATGCTCAGTCCTTCGGCTGGACTTCCGAGCGTGACGGCGCCGCTTTCTCGGGAGAAGAGCTCGAGCGGAAGCTCGGCGGCAAGCGGTCTCCGGTTCGCCTCGATGCAATCTCCCCGAACGTCGCGCTGCCCGAAGGGGCCGCTCAACCCGTGCTCGCAGCACCGCTGTTCGGCGCTAGCGGCATCGCCGCTGTCGCGCTGTACGGGGCACATCGTGCCGGCGACGACCTCACCAAAGAGGAATATATTCTATTGCAAGACCTGAGCACCGCCGCGGGCCATGCCTACAGCCGCGTTGAAGCACTCCAGTTGCGCGAGCAGGTACGCGACCAGAAAGAACGCCTCGAGCAAATGCCTTACGGCGTCACCGATGATCCTGAAGCGTCGCTCCTTGGGCCATGACAGCACCGACGCAAAGAGCTCTGCGTCGGTGATTTGCTGCCCTATCGCGGCGCCAGGGCCATCGCGTGGCGTACGCGAGCTTCCTCGAGGTCGAGCTCGCGTTCGATGCGGCGCCTTGCCTCGTCGGTAATGCGATTTTGCTCGTACGACACCGCAATCGATTCACGCTCGGCGTCAATCAGGCGTAGCTCGAGTGTGCAACTGGCGACCGTGTCCGGAGGCAAAGATGAGGCTTCCGGCTCAGCGATCCGTGCACGCCGATCGGCGTACGCTCGACGCAGCGCTTCGGCCGACTGCCCCGACGCGCCATCGAGGCGTTGGAGTACAGCATCGAGCGCTTCAAGGCGAACCTCGCGTTCGTCGCGCCGATTGGCCGCAAACTCGTCGGCGCCAGCCTCGGAGAGTCCGAGAAGGCGCACTACCGTACGCAGGCTCAGCCCGAGGCCGACAATCGTTACCACGATCACCGCATAGGTCGCGAACAGCACCACATCACGGTCCGGAAACGGTTTGCCTGCAGTGAACGTCGGGATCAACAACGCGCCGATCAGGCTGACCGCGCCACGCAATCCGGTGAAGGAAACCAGGAAAGGCATCCGCCAGTCGGGCGTCGGGTCGGAGGCACAGACGGTGGGCATGAGCAATCGCGGCAGGTAGGTTGCCGGATAAACCCAGATGAAGCGAACTACGATGACGGTCAGCGTAACGGCTGCCGCAGCGATCAGCGCGCGATCCAGTCCGTCGCCCGCGAGGCCGACCACGACTGAGCGTGCCTGCAACCCCGTAAGGAGGAATACGAGTGCTTCGATCGCCCACGTAAGCAAGCCCCAGATGAAATAACCCTGCAGCCGCGTGTCGGGCCGAATCATCCGCCGCCCATTCCACGAAACGTAGAGACCCGCAGTAACGCAGGCGACGACGCCCGAGCCACCGAGCACGTGCGGGGGCCAAAACGCGAGAAAGGGGGTGATCAGCGCGAGCATCACTTCGGCCCGGGCGTCCGACGCGAAGTGACGCAGGCGCAGCATCGCCCATCCCACGGCGATGCCAAACGTGATTTCGCCGACGACTACGACCACAAACTCGGATGCGGCAGAAACGATCGAAAAGGTTCCACTCGCCACCGCGCTGATCGCAAAGGCGAGCGTGACGAGCGCGGTCGCATCGTTGACGAGGCTTTCGCCTTCGAGCACCGTGACCACTCGCCGCGGCAGCAGCATCGAGCGCAGGATCGCCATCGGCGCCACCGCATCGGGCGGCGATACGATCGCGCCAAGAACGAAACCGACCGCCCACGAAAACCCGAGTACGTAGTGCGTCACGGCGGCCACCGCACCTGCAGTAAACAGCACGCAGCCGACGGCGAGCAGCAGGATCGGGCGCAAATTCGACCGAAAGCCACGCCAACTCATGCCGACGCCTGAGGAATACAGCAAAGGCGGCAGCAGCAGCACGAGCACGAGTTCGGGATCGAGCGCAACCTGAGGGATGCCAGGAACAAACGCAATGGCAACGCCCGCCACCAGCATGAGAATCGGTGCTGCGACGCGCAGGCGCTGTGCAGCGACACTCAGCCCTGCGACCGTTGCGCAGAGAATCACTACCAAAGAAAGGACGGAGTAGTCCACCTAGGCTTCGGAGCAGCGGAAGGGTTCGACGTTCCGGTTGTTGCCGACACATCGCGATCGACTTGTAGGCCGATCAGGATTGGCGTTTTATTTGTGAACTTTACCGAAGTCTAGTGCAGGTTTGTTGGAGAGTGCTCAGATCCGATTGATTTAAGATGCAGAGTGCTTGAGTCGCTTTTCAATCCGCGTACGTCTATCGCGCGACGAAGCGGAGCAATCGCAGTCGAACTCCATCTTGTTGGGGGCATCATGCCTGAATCCCGCCCGACTGAGAACGCATCGCCCTTGCGCTATACGCGCGTTCCGGGGATCCATTCACCAGTATCGATTCGGGCCGTCCCAGGCGCCATGCGTACCTTGGGGCCCGAAGGCGGTGCGGAACTCAAGCGTGCCCTGAAGGCGTACGCGGGTCGCGATGGTATTGCGCGATTTCATCTGCGTCCCTCGTGGGCGAGCGAAGAGATAGCCAAACTGGTCGTAGAGGGTGTCAAGGAAGGAAAAGCGGCGCCGGCCGCTTTCCGCTCATGGCTGCGCGCCGTCAGCGGCGCACTATTCGACCTCGCCAACTACGGCTCGGCCGTCATGTTCGATGCGTCAGCCCGTAAAGCCAATGCTGCGCTACCAGGGCGCGCGCAACAAGCAGATCACCACGGTGAACGGAGCGGATATCTTTTCTACGGTAACTCCAATCGATGCACAGTCGATGCGTTTCAACTGGCGCCCGTTCAACTAGGGGCTGAGATGCAGGATCGGGGAGATTCAGAGCGAAGCTCCTCATTCAACATTAATTCAATCGCCCCGGTCCGCCCCTTGCACGCATTGTTGCAGCGCGAAACCCGAAAACTTCTGGCATTTCGGGTCTGCGACCCCGTATCGCTGGTACGCGCCCCCAATCTGCGCGGGGACGATCACTTCGTAAGGAATGATCGCCTGGCTTGGAACAACGACTGCTGCAGGACTTGGATTGACCACCACCGCCGTCGGCGCGGGATTCACGACCACTGCCGTCGGCGCGGGATTCACGACCACTGCTGCGGCCGAGGGCGCGACAGCCACGGGCGTTACCACGATCGGCGCTGCCGCGGTCGCAGGTCCGATCGGTCGCACCGATAACACCCGCCCGCTTAGGTTCGTGCTCAAAACGCTGTAGTTGCCGGGCGTAAGCGCTGCGCATCGGCCACGGAAGTAGATATCGGTGCAGGCTTCCCACGTGCCGTCGGTAACGATGAGCGACGATGCGCCGGCGCCGAACGTGGAAACGGTGAGGTCCGGCACGGCGATGTTCGCTGACCCGACTTGGCCCTGGAAGCCCTGGTCCCCGAACAGCGTAACCTGTCCGGCGAATGCGGATACCGTGGCCAGCGCGAATCCGCTCGCAGCTAACATCCCAAACAATTTGCTTGGCATCTTTCCCTCCTGATAAAATGCGCGGGGAAGCGCGCACAACGTCCGAGGGCTTAGCCCCAAGCTGGGTCAGGCAGGTCTGCCCTTGGTGGTAGTCCTAACGGCTAGGGCCGATGTCGATCGAAGGCCGCTTCCTCGCGTGATTGGACAGCGAATTCAACCTAGGCCTTTGATGCCGTAGTGGCAATCAGCGCCATGCTGATTCGCATGTAGGAAAGCGTCTTTCAGTCAACGAATCGCTTCTTTTGGGCGGAACGCGATGCGTAACTGCGCAACGGATGCCCGGGCATCCCCTCCGCTTATGTCCGGAACAATTCTCAGTTCCAGTGCCGTCACATCGGCGAGATCGACCCCGTAATCTTCAGACTCGCGCGTCACACCTAGCGGACTGAAGTTATATTGCTGACGCACAATCTCTCGGTAAGATTGACCCCCATCTGGCGACCAGCGCAGCACGAACTCTTGCGTACGCGCTCGCTGATCTTCATGAAACAATAGTTGAATACGCTTCACGCTGCGCGATTCGTCAAACAATAAGCGAATCGTTTGTTCCCCGGGTTGCGCGGCCCGCCAGCCCAAACCGGCGCCGGGTACCAGCGCAGCCTCGATCGGGTTGGCCGCGTCCTCAGAAGTCACTTCAACTTGCGCGATGCTCTGCAAATCTAGCCACCCTTGATCAACGGAGGCGACATTTTGAGGTTCTTGATCAATTATCCGCTTAAGCATTAGCGTTCCTCGACTTGCCGGGGATTAAGATTTTCCTTCAGTTCGATTTGAACACCACACGCATCAAGTCGTATTCGGCTTCGGTCTGCTTGGTGATCACACCGTTGGCCGAATAGACGCGCACGTCGGGCAAAAATAGTTGCCACGTTACGGGTCAAACGCACAGTCGGTGGTGCCGGTAACAACAAAAATGGGCCCGTACTCGGCCCATTCATTTCCTCTGCCAGCCCTGCAAGGAGCTGGTCGAAGCAGCAATCGTCTTATCGTTTTTGGTATCGCCTTGCCCTCGGTGTAAAAGGCGTAGGGACGAGGTCGCCAGTCAACTCCAGTCTATTCACCGTTGCTGTCGCTCGAGTTGTGTAGCTTTCTCTTCCCTACCTGCCACGCACTGTGCTCCCGTGACGGCCACAGTGGAATAGGCGTTCGTCTGATCTTGATGTAGGACATGCGCGAAGTGGCCCGCTGATCGCCCGAGCTTGGAAAGTCAAGGAACCCTTCCTACTCACGGATCGGACTGGCGCTGATGGTGCTGCGCGCACAATTAGCGTAGCTTTTTCTCACTTGAAGGGAAGTAAAGTTTCTCGATGAGTCGCTCCCCACTGCAAGTTTTCATCGTTGAAGACTCGCCGCTAGTACGTGATCGGCTTGACGCCGCGGTTGTCGCTGCCGGGGGCATCGTCGTTGGCCATAGCGAAGCTGCGAACGACGCGATCGCGGGCCTCGCGACCGCACAACCGGATCTCATCATCATCGACATCCAACTGCGTGCTGGCACCGGCTTTGAAGTGCTGAGCGCGCTGCAAACCACCGCAGGCGAGAGTTCGGCAACAAAAATCGTTCTTACGAACCACGCAAGCGCTGAGTATCGTGATCGTAGCTTTCAGTTGGGCGCCGATGCGTTTTTCGACAAGTCGTCGGAGACTTCCCAGTTGCTGGAACTAATACATAAGCTCGCGGCCTAGCGTAGCCGGAATCTTCATCCTGGGAGATACGCCGAGCTTTCCCGTGCATGTCCTCCTGCACCCGTCGTCGATCAGTGACCGCTGACAACCCTAGATGTGAATCTGCGGCGTAGCCTCGTGGCATCAAAGCGTTTGACCAACTCGAACGAGACTCTCCGTGAGACTCAAACGCCGCATGCTTCTGGGCGCGGGCATCGTCCTCATGACCGCACAGGCACGACGCGTTTTTGCTGCAACTGCCACGGCGGCGGACTTCGAGCGCCGCCTGGCGCTCGTGACCGCGCACGACAACCTGTCGGGCCTGCATGCATTGCTCGTTGCGCAACATGGCAAAGTCATCTTCGAGCACTACCAGTCGGGCGAAGATGAAACCAGATCGGGCAAACAGCTCGGTGTTGTAGATTTCGCGCCCACAGTTCCCCACGACCTGCGCTCCGTCACGAAGGGCGTGGTGGGCTTGCTGTACGGCATCGCGCTTGCGGATGGCAAAGTGCCGCCGCCGGACGCCAAGCTCTACGTGCAGTTCCCGGAATACGCAGACCTGGCCGCTCAGGCGGGCCGTGACAAGCTCACCATCGCCCACGTCCTCAGTATGACCATGGGCCTCGAGTGGGATGAATTGAGCGTGCCGTACGGCGATCCGCGCAACAGTGAAACCGCAATGAATGCGGCACCTGACCGGTATCGGTACATCCTTTCCCAGCCCATTGCGGGCGAGCCGGGAGTGAAATGGACCTATTGTGGCGCTGCGACGGCATTGCTCGGTCGTCTGATCGCGCGCGGGACCAACATGCCCTTAGTTGAATATGCGCAGCAAGTGCTTTTTCAACCAATGGGATTTGGTCCCGTTGAATGGGCACAAGGCAAAGATGGCGAGCCCCATGCAGCGTCAGGTTTGCGACTCCTGCCACGAGACATGTTGAAAGTCGGTCACCTCGTCCTTGCCAGGGGCACCTGGCAAAGCCGGCAGCTTGTGCCCGCAGCATGGGTAGAGAAGATCAGCACATCGACCGTTGAGATCGACCGTTACCGCAGCTACGGCTACCACTGGTACATGGGCGACGTAGTGCCAGCCGGACAATCCAGGCCGCAACACTGGATCGGCGGATTCGGGTGGGGCGGGCAAAGGCTGTTTGTGTTGCCGGATCTCGATTTGGCTATTGCCATCAATTGTGGCAACTACGGCAAGAGCCCCGAGGAGCAGAATCGCGTCGCCGGCAGCCTAATCATAGCAGTTGTGCTGCCACTGGTCGTTAGATGATTCAAAGAATGCCGTACTTCTCGAACGTCTTCGCCACGCTTGCGCCGGCGTGCGGCGCGTCACTCGCCGCCCTTGTAGCGTAGCTGATGTCGAGAGTTGTCGACGGCAGCAGTGACACATAGCGCAGGTTCTTGTACTGGGTTTCCCTAGCGCGGCGCCTACGCCGTTCTGGCGAGCCAATAAGGGTGATGTGAAGTGCCTGCCGGGTCCCTAAGATCTATACGTCAGGGTTTCTCGTGGGCAGTTGCCCGGGGGGAACAACAATGGCCAAGAACGATCTGTGCTTCGCTTGCCGTGTCTTGATCGACGAGCCTTGGACGGAAAAGCCGCACCCTGCACTAAAGACGTCCGCCACGACGGCCAACGTTCGTATCGTCGACTTCAATACCGAATACTACGAATGCCGGGTATGCGGCGCGACTTTGAAGCGCACCGAAGCAACCCGCTCTGGTGAAGTAGCTTGGGCGCGGGTCGCTTAAACTACTACCCGCACGCCGGTCGACTTGACGATGTCTTCACAGGAGACCTCGGACCCGTACGACAATGGCCGAGCAATCTTTCGGCGAGTTGCGCCACCGCAGCGTCATCAGGATTTTCGAGCTCAAAGTGCTCTACATCCGACCATAGGCAGTGCATTTGTTGTTGCGACGCCCAGAATTCGTCCCACTGATCGAGCTTACGCTCGTCGCGCGACAGTCCCCTCGCGAGCAATTGCTGCCGATTGCGCTCTTTGTCCACGATCACGCGCAGTACGACCCGGCGAACTTTCGGCCAATTGGCTTGCGTGGCCGTGCGCGTAACGTACTCCGCATCATTGAAATAGGCACCGAAAGGCGCGTCGAATACCACCGGCATTCCCTGGCGGATATTCTCGCTGCCGATATCGAGCAGCGTTAGATACTCGAGCGGCATGATGTGCTGTTTATAGAAATCCGACTCGCGATCACCGGGGCTGTAACCCGCTTGGATTAACAACTCCTCGGTGAAGCGGGTGACAACTGTGTCCTTGTCGAGGTAGACGGCCGTCAAATGTCGAGCCAGCGCCTTTGCTACGGTGGACTTCCCCGATCCGGCGATGCCGATCACGAAGACCACGAGCGCCTCCCCCGCGCAGTCACTGATTTTTTCGTCACCGTCAATCACATCACGCTCCAGCGGTTTGGGGGCGTCGATCTCTAACGAACAGTCCGTAGGAAAGCGCGCCGACGAGCAGGAGCAGTCCAGCGACAACGAAGACCAAGTTGAAGCTGCCGCCCGTTTGCTGAAGAATCACGCCAGTCACGATCGGGGCAACCGCAGCACCCAAGAAGCCTCCGAAATTCTGAATGGCCCCTAACGATGCCACCAAATGCCGTTCCGCGACATCCGAAGCAAGCGTCCAGATGCAGCCAATCGGAATCTGCGCTGCAAAGTATCCTATGCACAGCAGCAGGACGCTGAGCGTAGTGTCCTCCACATAGGCGACGGGCAGCACAGCGGCAGCGGCAAGGATTGCGCCGCCAACGATTGGTAGCTTTCTGGCACGAATCGTCGGCCAGCCGCGAGCCACGAGTCGAGACGATATCCATCCGCCCAGCACGACGCCGCAGATGCCGCACAAGAATGGCAGCGCGGCGACCCACCCCGTTTTGGATAGGCTAAAGCCCCGGCTGGTTTGCAGATAGCTCGGCAGCCACGTGAGGTAGACCCACACCGTGTAGAAGATACCGAAGGCGCCCAACATCATGAACCAAGTGTTCGGGCGCTTCAGCAAGGAGAACCAGTTGGCGTTGCTGCTTCCAACGGGAGCATCGGCCGCTAGTTCGGCATCGAGTTCTTCGTTCCCTTTGATTACCCGCTCTTCCGCTGGACGCGGGTCACGATACATGAACCACCAGATGATCCCCAGGCCGATGCCTAACACGCCGACGATCATGAACATGTTCCGCCAACTGAAGGTGAGCATGAGAAAGGTGAGGAACGGAGGCGCAACTGCATTGCCAATCTGCGACCCCGTATTCACGACCGAGACGGGCAGCGCGCGGTCCTGTTTTGCGAACCAGAGTTGAGATGCTTTGAGCCCGGAAGCGAAGAATGGCGACTCGCAGATGCCTAGCAGCATCCGTGCCACGTAGAGTGCCGCGAAGGTGCTCAGGAAAGAGGTGCCAACGGCAACCAGCGACCAGGAAATAATAGCGAACATGAACATCTTTTTCACGCCAAAGCGGTCGATCAAATACCCGGCGGGAAGATTCGCGATCGCGTACGGCCACGAGAAGGCCGACAGCAACAATCCCATCTCCACGGTAGAGAAGCTGAGCTCCTTGGCGATGGTGGTGTTGCCGATTGACAGCGTACTCCGGTCAAGATAGTTGATCACGCCACCGACAACGATCAGTGCGATAAACATCCATCGAAGTTTGAAAAAGTCCGGGACCGAGCTTTCGGACCGTCCAGTCACAGCCGCATTTGAATTGGTCATCGTCGGGTTCCCATCTATTTTGTTTTGGAAAGCATTCTCAACTACGTAGAGCCACACCAAGCGCACGAAGTGGACGACCTCAACTACGGGCGGCGCTAACAGCTCTGAGAAATGTGCGGGTCGCTTCCGTCACCTTGGCGTAGTCATTGTTCTTGCCGCCTGCTTTGCTGATATAACTGCCAACCCCGCAAGCAAAAATGCCAGCATCGAACCACGAGCGAACGTTGTCGGGACTCACCCCGCCGGTTGGTGCGATCGGGATCTGCGGGAACGGCGCCGTGATGGCCTTTACATATGCCGGACTGACAACCTCCGCAGGGAAGAGCTTGGCGATGTCGGCGCCTGCTTCGATTGCGTCCATCATTTCCGACGGGGTAAATGTTCCGCAGATCGAAACCGCTTGATACCGATTGGCAATCCTGATCATCTCCGTGCACACGTGCGGACTGACCAGCATCCGAGCACCCGCTTCGATCGCGGAGTGGGCTGATTCCGAATCGATCACGGTTCCGACGCCAATAAGCACGTCATCGGCCGAATGCTCCGCGGCGAGGCGTCGAACGATTCTTAACGCTCCCGGCACCGAGTACGTGATTTCCAGGGCGCGCATGCCACCAGCGATTGAGGCCTTCGCCACTTGATAGGCCACCTCTTCGTTATCGAGGCGGATGATGAGGAAGGTTCCAGTCGACTTGATGCTGAGCAGGCCATCCAACTTGGTCAACATGTTGAATACCTCGAATATATACAACGACACCTGGCACGCTAACTTGCTACAACATAGCTCGAGGGACACTCCATCCTACGCTCAACCGACGACAGCAAGTGATAGAAGCACCTGAGCGTCGGCGCCTTTTGTAAAGCGTACAAGTTAGAGCGAAGTGACCTTTATCCCAGCCACCTTGCAAATTGCCCCCGCATCGCGCGCGCTCGGTTTCGATCTCGCTTCGGATACGGGCTGCTGAAACCACCGCCTCCGGAGACATTCATGCAAAGGCTCCGTATGTTCGTTGCGATCATGTTTTGACAAATCCCTCGACCCTTGAACCAATGCAGCGGCTCGACCATCGAACTTAAGCCCAGGCACAGGCGGCGAGCGCTTCATCCTGCTTTTCGTCCAACATTCGCGAGGAACGGCGCCAGCGCAGCATCACCAAGACACACATGGCTCCGAACCGCGCCCGCCAGCAAGCCCAGCAGGAACCAAAGCAGTGGGACCGTTTTCGCTTTCCAGCCGGAGCGCCTCCATCCGGGGCACCGAATACCCGAATGCCCCCGCGCAGCACCTGGCTCTGGTTTGCCATCGCGTTGGTCGTCAATTTCCTGCTCGTCAGGTCCATGGTTCCCGGCGCCGAAACGCCGCTGACGATTCCGTATACGTTTTTCAAGGATGAGGTAAGCAAGGGCAATGTGGCGGCAATCTACAGCCGCGGCGACACCATAACGGGCCGGTTCCGCACGGCGGTCAGTTATCCGCCGGCCGAAGCAAAACCAGCACCGGCCGCAAACAAAGTCGAGCGAGCGCTTCTGAAGAGTGGCCGTCCACGCACGTCGATCAAATTCGAGACTGTGCTGCCATCGTTCGCGGGCCCGAACCTCGAACCGTTCCTCATCGATCACAAGGTCGAGATCAGCGCCGAACCCATCACAGAAGGGACGAGCGCCTGGTCGATGCTTCTTCTCGGTTTCGGCCCGGCATTGCTTCTTATCGGTTTCTACGTTTGGCTGTTTCGTCGGCAGGCGGGACAGGGAGGCCCGATGGGCGGACTGCTTGGGATCGGAAGGACCCGCGCGAGGCGCTACGACGAACAGGAGGGAACGAAGGTAACCTTTGACGACGTCGCGGGGATCGACGAAGCCAAGAACGAGCTGGTCGAGATCGTGGACTTTCTACGCGACCCTCCGAAGTACACGCGTCTGGGCGGCACTGCCCCGAAAGGCGTTCTGCTCGTGGGTGCGCCGGGAACGGGCAAAACGCTCCTTGCGAAGGCCGTCGCGGGGGAGGCGCGCGTGCCGTTCTTCTCCATGAGCGCTGCGGAGTTTGTCGAGATGATCGTCGGGGTCGGCGCCGCGAGAGTGCGCGACCTGTTTAAGCAGGCGCGAGAAAACGCTCCTGCCATCATCTTTATCGACGAACTCGACGCCATCGGCCGTGCGCGGGGCCATATCTCGATCGGAGGCTCGAGCGAGCAGGAACAGACCCTGAATCAGATCCTGACCGAGATGGACGGCTTCTCGAGCCGGGAAGGTATCATCCTACTGGCGGCGACGAATCAGCCGGATCTCCTCGACAAGGCTCTTCTCCGGCCTGGTCGATTCGACCGCCGCGTCATAGTGAATCTGCCGGACAAGAAGGGGCGCGAAGCGATTCTCGAAGTCCACACCAGAAACGTCCCGCTTGCAGCCGACGTGAGCCTCGCCGATCTGGCGGGCGCGACACCGGGATTCTCGGGCGCCGAGCTCCGTAACCTCGTGAACGAAGCTGCTCTGCTGGCGGCCAGACGTGGAGAAGAAAAGGTCCGTCAGAACGATTTTCTCGATGCGCTGGAAAAGATCGTGCTGGGTCCGGAACGGCCGATCCTTCTGAGCGCTGCGGACCGCGAGCGCATTGCATACCACGAGAGCGGTCACGCCATTCTCGGCTTGATCGTTCCCGGAGCGGATCCGGTGCATCGCGTCACCATCGTCCCGCGAGGGCAGGCGCTGGGCGTGACGTATCAGGTGCCGGATGACGACCGTTACAACTACGCAGAGTCCTATCTGCGCGCACGGATCGTCGGCATGTTGGGGGGTCGAGTCGCGGAAGAGATCGTCTACGGAACCAAGACCAGCGGAGCCGAAAGCGACATCGAGCAGGCGACGCAGTTGGCGCGGAGGATGGTCACTCGCTGGGGCATGAGCGACAAGCTGGGCATGGTCCAGCTCGCACCGCGCGAGAACCCTTATCTGACCGGCCCGGAAGGCTACGGCGGTGTGAAGCCTTTCAGCGAAGAAACCGCACGATTGGTCGACGCAGAAGTGCACAGGATCATCGAGGAATCGCATGCGGAAGCGACGCGGCTGTTGCAGAAGCATCGACAGCAGCTCGATGCACTCGCGCAAGCGCTGCTGTCGCACGAAACGCTCGATGAGCAGCAAATCCTGGAGGTCACCAAGCTGGCCCGTCCCGGCAAAACCGAGCCTGCGGTCGAGCGCAGGCTGGCACGGGCCGAGGGTCGATAGCGCAGCTCGACATTGCGTCGGCCACCCAATGTGCGGAGATCGTCGAGCTCGACCACCTGCCAACTATTACTTTCGCCGCAAGCGCGGCAGCACCAGATCCGACAACCTTCTTGTAAAAATTTACCTTGCCGAAACGACGTCGGAATCAAAATCGCCCATCGCAACTCAAAGTATCAGGTGTTCTTTCGGAGAAATTCCTTTCTGGAGACGATCATGAACAGACAGATACTGACTCGACCAATCCTTGGCGCCTGCATCGCTATGATGGCGTTTGCGGCGCAAGCGCAGAGCTATGGCACCCACGCCGCAAATACCGCACCGCCGCCAGGGCAGACCGCAACACACAGTCCCAGCCCCTCTTCCTCGACGGGGCAAACCGCGGCGCCCGCGCAGAACAAGCAACGCGCAGCATCACGGCACGAGAGCAGTGGTCAGCATAAGGCGGTGCCGGAGGCTTCGAACGAGATGAGCGGAGATACGGCTTACCGCAGCGCGCTAAGGAGCTGCGTGCAAGGGGCCGAGGGACAACGCGACAGCTGCCTCGATGGCGCCATCGCCAGATTCGGCCGTTCTTAGGGGTGTCGTCGCGGCGCGCATCACGTCGCCTCCGCAGCGCGACAGATCACCTCTGCAGGGGTGTTGAAGATCGTCACGGAATCCTGATTGAAGTCAGAATATGCGCCGCCGTTAAAGCTCACGCTGCACAAAGGAGCCGCCAACGGTGGGCGCAGAATCACCTTGGTCGCAACTCCGCTCGCGATCTCGAATCGGACAGTCTCGGCGTCGAGGCGTCGGAGCGAAAAGCTCAGACTGCCGTACAACGTTGGCATCCTCGTGACTCGGACGCCAGCACCCCCTAGCCACTCCGAAGCGAGCCCCGCCGCCAGCACGAGCGCTTGATCCGCCGCGCGCTCGTAGGCGAACATGCTGCGTAACGCGAGTACGTATTCAGCCGCCACCCAGGTGTGCGGCAGGTCGCCTACGTGCGCAGGTACTCGGGGCTCGCGCCACGCAATCTCCGGCCACTGGTTCCATGCTGCAGGGCGGCGATCCGACAGGAAGAACCGCAAGAGCTCGAGTGCCGCATCGCGCCACCCCAGGCGCACGAAGGCGCCGATGATGCGCATTTCGTACGGAGTGTAGTTAGTCCATTCCAAGGCACCGCTGCGTTTGCGGCGCCAGTCAGAAAGGTACCTGTCGAAGGTGCGCGCTACAGCGTTGTGGTCGAGGCCGTCAGCCACATCCAGCAGCGCGACCGCGATCGCGGTCGCAGTCGGATCGAAATCCGCCCACTCCATGCTGCCGGGAATGAAGTCGAGACTGCGCTCGGCTCGGGTCTTATTTATTGAGGCAAACAGCGCGGCTGCGAAACGCGTCGCCAAGTCGCTCCATCGCTCGGCGGCATCCGGATCGCTAACCTCATGCGCAAGAGCGACCGCATCGCGTATACCTCGCAAAGCCCAGAAGTCGTCCCAGTATGAATGCACCGGCTGCGCGAGATAGCCCTCATGGCTCACAGAAACGGGCAACAGGCCGTCCCCCTCGAGCAAAGTCTCGATGCAGGCGACAGCTTTGGCTACGAAAGTCCACGACTCCTCGAGAAGCTGTGCATCCTTTGTCAGCCTGTAGTAGTCGGCGATCAACGCGACCAACTGTCCGTGACTGTCGTGCTCAACGAGCCAATCGGGCCCGTTGTGATCGACGCAGCATGGGACAAAACCATCCGCACGCTGGTGCGGCGCATACCACCGGATAAACGCTTGAACCTCCTGTGCCCGGCCCATTCGCAAGAGCGCCGCGCTCATAACCGTGCCGTCTCGAATCCAAGAGCGCATGTAACGGCGAGGCCCAGGCTGCAAGGCAGGTCCGGAGCGCGTCACAAGGATGTGCGCGGTTGCCGTGAGCGCTGCACGGATCGCATCGGAAGACCAGCCTTCGCCCGACCATTGTGCTTCGGGCAGCGCTCCACCCCAGTCATATGTCGGCTCACGGCTCGAGGGTATGGCTGGTGCTTGCGCGCATTCCACGATGCGTTCCTGGCTCGTGCGAGGGGGAAGCGACAAGTCGAAGGACAATGCGGCCGTGGCAAAACCGAATGCATCGTGCGTTTGCTTGTCCGACAGTTGGCTCGCGACAGGGTGCGCGAGGATGAAGCCCTCGTCGAAGGTGGTCGCAGCAAATCCCGACGGCTCGGTCGGCGGAACGACGAGCCTCGCGTCGTCGACGCTCAGCGTACCGCCCTGCCACATGAGGTTGTGGATGGGACTGACTCCGCCAACTTTACCAACGCTCTGCCAGGGCGGCGTCACCTGAAGCGGACGCACCAGGACGACCAGGCGAGCTGCCAATGCCCGGTCCAGCATGTTCTCGAGGCGATAGCGCACACGAACCATACCGCTCGGCGTGGCTTCGCCCTGCACGCACAAGCGCCATTCCGCGGTCTCCCAGATGGAGGACGGAACGGGCATGAAACCCTTCAGCAGTTCCTGCCGCAGAGCCGCATCTGTCCAGGTGAATAGCCGGCCTTCGAACCACAACATGGGTTCGACCGAGAACGAGCCAGGCCCGATCTCAACCATGCCTTCCTCGTTCATGAGAGCACACTGCGTAGCGTTCGGGGTGCCGATCGGCGTCCACAGGCTTTGCTCGCGATGAAGCCAGCGCGGATACCATCCCCGCTGCTCGCAGTGGGCGACGTTGCTCCAGAAGATGTCGATCGAACGTGAAAACTCGAACGGCTGTGGCCGCAATCTGGCGCCTGTCGACGGCTCGTTCAGCTCGAGACGAAGAAAGCGGGTCTTCGTGTTTGGCAGATAGACGTAGCTGCGCATTCCACCGGCCCGTCGTGCCCTGTACAGAGTCTTCCAGCGCCGACCGCGCAATGATCCGCGCACTCGAAAGCCGCTCGCGGGCGCGCTGTCCCGCCAATCGACGATGAGCCCTCCGAGCGTGCGCGTTTCGCTGAACTCCAGGACAATCCACGGTTTCACATCCTCGGGACTTGGCGTCCAACCGGCGCCGGCGACTGCCTGGCGAGCATCGAAGCCTGGCAAGGCGCTTGAAGCGCTCGCCTCGACAATTGCGCTCGCAGGGCGATCTTCGATGATCAATCCGCTCACCCACATTGTTCCGGCACCGCCCTCGCGCGCGACAATCGCCAGCTCAATCGCGCCAAGCTCGGCAAGAACGCCGCCGCCCGCCGGACCCCACGCGAACTCCATCTCGCGGCTTTCTATCCTCACATTCTTCCAGCGCGCAGAAAGCTGCAGACCCCTCATCACATTGCGCCACACGTTTTGGCCCGCGGCGTCGACCGACTTGATCTCGAGATCGTTCACCGCAGCGTGGCCACGCAGCCGGAAGCGCACGACGTAGTCCTCATGCATCGCCCGCTTCAGCACCCGCCGCGCCACGACGAAGCCACCGCTTCCTTTGAAGTCGAAATCCATTCGGAGTGCGCTCGTGCGGCCCCGAGATGAGGAGGACAGAGCTAGCTGCGCCTGTCCTACTGTGACCGCCTGCCACGCCGACAGATCTGCGCACAGATCTGCTGCCGAATCCACTGGCACAACGGTGCTCATCAGCTCATTGCGGCCTGAATTGCGGGCGCGGGAGCGTGCACGTCAGCGGCCTTCTGACGCACCAGCCGCCGCATCGTGGGATCTTTGACGAGGTGCAAAACGCGTGCAAACACAGGATCGCTCGTCTTCTTAGTGCGGCCGATGTAGATCACCGCGGCTTCTTTGAGTTCCTTGAAGATGATTTCGAGCGCGCGCCTTCGGGTCTCCTCCTCGAGCGATTCGAGCACTTCGTCGATCAGCACCCAGCGCGGAGGGTGTATCAACAGACGTGCGAATACGACGCTTTGCTGCTCGTCGTCGCTCAATTCGAGATCCCAACGCGCCGGTGAAGCCAGCATCGGGACCAGACGCCGCAACCCAAGGCGCTCCAGTGCATCCGCGAATGCCTGCGCGGTGAAGTCCTCCACCTTCAGCGGATAGGCGAGAACCTCGCTCAGAGTCCCTGGCGGGAGATACGGTTCGCGGGGCACGTACGCAAACGCTTCGCCTTTCGGCCAGGCAATGCGTCCCGCCCCCCATGGCCACAGACCGGCGAGAGCACGGAACAGGAGTGTCTTGCCCACTCCGGGCTCTCCGACAATGAGGACGCGCTCGCCGGCCCGCACCTCCACCCTCGACTCCTGGAGCATCGTGCAGCCTGCTGGAGAGGCGATTTCGAGGCCTTCTATCGTCATCTTCCCCGGCGCGCCTTGTTCGAACACTATGTGGCTCGTGATGCCGTGTAATACATCGGTGTGCATCAGCGCATAGCGAAAGTTCGCCACGCGCAGCAAGGTCGCGCGCCAATCCGCGATGGTGCTGAAATTGTCCACGAACCACCGTAGCGACGCCTGTACCTGAGTGAAGGCGGCCGCCGCCATCATAAGTCCGCCGAACGAGAGGCTACCTGTGAAGTAAAGCGGTGCGGCGACGAGTATCGGTGCGACCACCGTAACCCAGCCATAACCAGCGGTGATCCACGTCAGATTGGTGAGCCCAGTGACCAGGCGCCGCATCGCCGCGAGCACCGATGACAGATCGAGCTCAAGACGTCGCGCTTCGCCAGCTTCGCCGCCTGCGAGCGCAATGGCATCGATATGCTCGTTTACGCGCACCAACGCGAAGCGCAACTCGGCCTCGCGCGCATAGCGCTCTGCGTTACGGCCGATCAGGTTGCGACCAACCCAGTAGCTCAGCAATGAGGCCGACCCCGCATACAGAACACCCGCCCACACCATGTAGCCGGGGATCGCAACGGAGCGGCCGGACAAATGAAAGACGAAATCGGCGGAGAGAACCCAGAGCACTTTCACAAAGACGACGAGCAGAATCGAAGCTTGCAGAAGCCCGATGCCAAGGTCAGCCGATAGCTCGGTAAGATGGCGAGCGTCCTCGTGCATGCGCTGATCGGGATTGATCCCAATCGGCCCAGCGCTGGCGAGCCTGAACGCGCGGCGCGGATGCATCCAGTTCTCGATCAGATCTCGGGTCAGTCCCTCACGCAACTTGAGCTTTAGCATCTCCGTTAACCATCGCTGCGCTACGTTGAGAATCAATAGCGCGCCGGCGATGATGCCGAACACGCCGAGCTGCAAGATGAACTCGGCAAGGTCGCGGTGCGAAAGCGCGTCATAAAAGGGTTGGTTCCAGCGGTTGAGCCGGATCTGCCCGTAAGCCGTCGCGACGACTACTAGAACGATAGCCGCCGCCAAAAGCAGCAGCGCGTTGCGCACCGGCGCGCCCCAGAAAGCGCGGAGCATCGCGCCAACCTGCGGCACAAGGCGCGAGGCGGTGACCTCGTCGCTTTCGGGAAGGGCGTTCGCCACATACTTCGGTTTGTCTCTCATGTTTGTGCTCTGGACACGTTGAGCGTCGACTACTAGCAGACAACTCCGAGGACGGGCCGTTCTAGCGCGCCTGTAATCGCCTCCTCGCGCTTCGGCAACGAGCGCGCTAAAGTGCCTTGGGCAAACGTTGGAACCGTGCCGTCGATGAACGCTGATACGACTTGCCCAACGCCGCTTCGTGCGGCGCACTACGGGTAACCCATCACGGTCACCCAGTGATAGCCGAAAGTGCCACCTCTCCGCCATCGGGCTGCTTTGCCCGGAGCCAGGAACGGGTGTCGCGCGGGAACCGAAGTCAATGCGGGTGTGTCTCGACCATTGGCCGGTCAATCAGCGTTGTTTCCCTTGGGAAACGAAAGTACGTAGGACTCCATCCGACGACCGTAGGTTTGAATGGTCCGCGTAGGTTGGACGCTCACCTGCAGCCCGAGTCACATCGACTGTTCCCGCCGCGGAGGAAAGTTATCCGTGCCAAGCAACTACCTCGCAAACCTCTAGAGTACGACCATGCCTTTTGACGAGAAGCAGATAAGCCAGTTGGTGCAGATGGCGTGGAATTGGGCGACTCTATTCTTGCCACGCTTCGGTGCAGCAATCGTTATCCTGGCCGTAGGCATTCTTATCTCAAGATGGGTATCTCGGCTTGTTCGCGGCGCCCTTGTGCGGACGCCCCATGTAGACCCCGCGCTGAAACCTATCATCGTTGCCTTAGTTCGCTACTCGATCCTCGTCCTTGCATTGGTCGCCACGGTCGATCAACTGGGATTTCGAACCACGTCGCTGCTCGCCGTCCTCGGCGCTGCCGGCTTGGCTATCGGACTTGCCCTGCAGGGCACGCTTTCCAACATCGCTGCGGGAATCATGCTTTTGTGGCTCAGGCCGTTTCAGGTGTTGGACTACATCGAAGTGGCGGGACAAGGCGGCGCGGTCGAGGAAATCGGTCTTTTCGGTTGCAGGCTCCGTACGTATGACGGTCTATTTCTGTTCCTCCCGAATGCAAGCATCTGGAATGCACCGCTAAAGAATCACACGCGCAACGGGGGCAGGCTCCTCAGTATTGACGTTTCTGTGCCGCCCGACGTCGATGTTGATCGGGCCAAGGAGGCGCTGTTAGGTGCGGTGCCACAGAAGGAAGTTCTCAAGCATCCGCAGCCGAAGGTCTTTGTCGAGAACCTGTCGGACAAGGGACTGGTGCTAAGCCTTACCCTCTGGTCCACACCCCAAGGCGCGGGCGAGGTCGAGCGCGACATCATCGAGAAAATAAAGCTTTCTCTCAACGCCTTGGGTGAAAGCTTCAAGCCGGTTCAAATCATGCGCACCGTTCCACCAGCCTCGGACCCGTCTCGGTTTTTGAAAGGTCGTGAGCCTGTGCCGGCTTAACGCCGGCAGTGACCTGGGCACGCTTGGGCGAGCTGAAGCATCGTCACCGACGCTCTTGCTCGGATCGCTAGACTTTCACCTGGGCACTTCAACCGCTCGACCTTCGCCGGTTGCTCGACTGGGAGATCACTTGGCTTCGCACCTCTGAGGATCTTGTCGACGTAGCCGGCCGGGCGCCGCCATCGCACTACTCTGACTTCCTCGGTTGAATGTCCAGATTGTGGGCGACCCGATGTCCCCAGAGGGTCAAGCAACATTGCATGCCCACGCCCACGCTTGCGGTAGTTAGCAACCTACGGGTTTGTGTCAAACCTCAAAGCGCTCTGAAAGTGCGCTGCCGAGAGCGATTGAGTAGAATCCTGCATCAATGATGAAATCCTATTTGACCGCCATCCTTCTTGGCGGATTTGTGGCTGGCACAATCGATATCGGCGCTGCCGCATTGATCAATCTCGTAAACCCGATCCGCGTCCTGCATTTCATTGCCGGCGGTCTCCTCGGAAGAGCGGCGTTGGCAGGCGGCACAGGTGTCGCGCTTCTAGGACTTCTGTTGCAGTGGGCGATGTCGTTGATCATCGCCGCAATCTATGTCTTCGCCGCTCACTGGCTAGCCATCATGAAACGCCTCTGGGTCCTCAGCGGACTGGCCTACGGTATTGTTGTCTTTTTTGTTATGAACTACATCGTCTTGCCGCTTTCTGCGTGGGCGATTTGGCCCCACTTCACCGTTCCGACGTTCGCGGCAAACATGTTGGCCATGCTGCTGTTCGGTTTGATCGTTGCCTTCTTCGTTCGGCGTTCGGCCCGTGACGCAAAGTGACCGAGCTTTGCGCGACGCCGAGCAGAATAGACTCCGCCGACGCATCGCTGAATTACCCCGCTCGCGCGCGGCGCGTTGTGAAGGGATTGTTGGCCGGAGTGACAGAATTCTAGGTGGGGAGGCGACTACCGTCTCCTAAGCGCATCTGTCGCCGCGATTGTCGCCGGCGCACCGTTATCGATTCGGCATCGCTCTGTCTTTGACACATGGCAACCGCACTCGCTGCCATCAGAATGATCAACGATCCAGCGAGGCCCGCGTAGAGCGAGTGGGTCACGTCTGCGAGCCATCCCGACAAGAATGGACCGATCGCCTGGCCGACTGCGAATACCACTGTGAAGCGCGCGATCGCAGGCCCCCACGCGGTCTTGGGAAGCGACGTTTTGACCAGATCCGTGACCGCAGTGGGAATGGTGAACATCGCAGCGCCGAAAAAGAGAGCCGATAGAATCATGGCAGGCAGCGAAGTACTGACGAGCGGAACGGCGGCGCCGACACTCAGGATCAAGCCGGCGACGGCGAGCGTGGTGGCCGCATACCACCGGGAGCGTGGCACTCGCCAGCCGATCGGAGCAAGCATCGTGGCTATCCCAAGTGTGCCCCACGTCAACGCCACATCGAGTGCGGATGCTCCGTGCGACACCATCCAGGCGACCACGAACGTCATGTAGGCGATGTAGCCGACGCCGAACAGGAAATAACTGCCGAGCGCTGCATAGAATGCGCCTGGTTGCCATGGACTCTTTTGCGTTCCGCTCGACGGTTCCTGGATCCGGAGTGCGGCCCACATGCCTAAGGCGGCAAACAGCGCGGAAATGCCGCCGATGGCGAGCCAGGCGACGCGCCACGCGTCATCGCCTGCGACCGCGAGCAGCCAGGGTATGCCAGCACCCGACAGCAGGATGCCCGCTCCAGCCCCGCCGAAATATACGGCGATGGCGGTAGGTGCGAGGGTGGGTCGGTCGGGAAAGACATTGCTCGCGAGGACTGCGCCGCATATGAAGACCATCGCGCCACCAAAGCCGGCAATCGCGCGTAGACACAACAGGGCGATGAACGTATCGGCGAGTCCCGAGGCAACGAGCGCCAGCACCGTCACCACCATTCCAACGCCGAAGAGGCGGCGGTTGCCCACTCGGGAAACGTACGCGGCGGCGAGAACGGCGCCGAGAAGATAGCCGAGCGCGTTAGCGGTATTGAGTGAGCCGGCCTGCGAGTAACTGAGGCTCAGCTCCGCGCGCATCGGCGGCAGAAGCAACGCATAGGCGAATCGGGCAAATGAATTGGCGACGGCGGGAGCGAGCGATAGCGCTCCGATCACCCAGAATCGACGCCCGAAATGCATCATCTGAATCTCCATTCGTTTGCCGGGTAGTCTACGAGACAGCCGTTGCAGGCGAACGTCACCCAGATGCCGCTCTTGTATCGTTTGTATCGCGCGATAGCCGAAAGCGCGGGTCGAAGTCTAGTTCGCGTACAGCTTTCTCCACAGAAAGGTAAGAATTCGGTTCGGCAATGTTGTAGATGCCCCCACTTCCGTTCTCGATCGCAAGCAGGGCAGCCGACGCTGCCGCATCGACGTGCAACGACGGCGCCTCTCCAGCAACCTCGGTTCCAGTGGCCGGTCCATAGAGATGTCCATAGCGGAGAACAATGCCGTCGATCGGCGGTGACGCAACGGCGACGTGCTCGAGAGTTACCACGCCCGCCACCGTGACCGCGCGTGAACCTTCTGCATGGATGTCGAGCGCGTCGTCCTCTGAATGCGCTTCAGGCCCAGGTGCGTAGATCCACGCGATACTTTGTGCGATCAGTCGACGCACGCCCGCCGTCAGGGCGGCCGCGACGACGTTTCGAGTTCCCTCACGCCGCATTCGCGCGTTTCGCAGCGTTCCCTCAGCCATCAGGGTTGGATCGAGACCGGGTGGAAGATCCGTGAGCTGCTGGATCACTATTTCCGGTCGAGCCGAAGACATCGCGCGGGACAGCGCGGATGCATCGAAGACATCGATAACTACCGGCTGGACACCTGCGGCGCGCAGAGCATCCGCTTTCGCCGTCGAGCGGGTCGTACCGACGACATCGTGCCCTGCCTCGAGCAGCAGCGGCACCAATCGCTTACCGACAGCTCCAGCAGCTCCGGCCAGGAATACTCTCATGATTGCTTCTCCATATGAGTTAACCGCGGTCTGGCGATGCAATGCGATGCAAAACTCGCGTCGAGTAGTGAAAGCCCTCGCGTTCGTGTCTCAGGTCGGCTTCATGAGGCTGGCTTCCTCGAAACCTTTGGGGGCGATGTAGATCGCGAGCAACGCTGCCAGCTCGGTCGAGCTGTCATTGCGTGACGCCCGATGCACCGCACCTGGAGGCTCCCACCAGGCCTCTCCGGTTTTGAATGTCTGCTCGGGTTCGTCGCCGACCTTTGACACGATCGTCCCCGAGACGACGAAAGCCATCACACCGTTCGCGTGCAAATGCGCCGGGGAACCTGCTCCCGGCGGATAGGTCACCTCTACCAGGATGAGTTCGCGCGGCGGCTCACCGGGAAGCTCCTGTTTGATGACTTCACGCCGGTTGGAGGCGCCCGCGGTCGGCAAAACGGACGCGGCTCTGCTAAGCGATGGGGCTCCCCAGGCGCCTAGCAGGGTCATGAGGGAAAGGCGATTGAACCGTCTTCTGCTCAGTGAAGCCGTGGTCATTGCAGTCTCCTTGAATTCCTCATCGAGAGTTCTTTTGCCGCCGACATGGCACTAATCTATGCGTCGTATGGTCTACTTGGTAGAGCCAATAAGCGCTAGAACGACTAGGCCATGGTCAGCACGCCGGCGAAGCGCAGCATCACTTTCGCTCGCGCAAACGCGGTCCCTCTCTATCGACAGATTTACCACCATTTCCGGGAGGCGATCACGGTTGGACAACTGCGGCCCGGCAATCGCCTGCCGTCCGTGCGTCGCCTCGCCGAAGAATTCGGGACTGCGCGCGGAACGATCGATGCTGCGTACGCTATGCTCGCAGGCGAGGGCTATATCCTCAGCCGCGGGCCAGGCGGCACCATCGTATCGCCGCAGCTCAATGGTTCGACCATCGGCCGGGCCGCACCAAAGCGCCTGGCCGAGCCGACAGAGCGACGTGGGATCAGCGCCCCCAGGCCATTTCAAATGGGGCAGCCTTCTCTCGATGCTTTTCCGCGCAAGCTGTGGTCACGCGTCGTAGCGCATCAAGCCCGTCAGCTCTCGCCAAGCGACCTCGCCTATCCGGATCCCGCGGGCTTCGGGCCCTTGCGGGATGTCATTGCTGGATATCTCGCGAGTTCTCGCGGCATTACCTGCACGTCGCAGCAAATCCTGATTACGAACGGCTACCAGGATGCGCTGGGCTTGATCAGTGACGTCCTGCTTCATGGCGACAGCAAGGTCTGGCTCGAGGACCCCTGCTATCCACTCGTGCGCCACGCGCTCGAGGACGCTGGCGCGAAACTGGTCCCGATTCGCGTCGACGCGGAAGGACTGCGCGTGGCTGATGGCGTGGCGCACGCGCGGCGCGCGCGTCTCGCAGTGGTCACCCCGTCGCACCAAAGCCCGCTGGGTGTCGCACTCTCGTTGCCGCGACGTCTTGCAATGCTGTCCTGGGCAAGCGACACAGGCGCCTTTATCGTTGAAGATGACTACGACAGCGAATTTCGTTACGTGGGTCGTCCATTGCCGGCGTTGAAGAGCATCGATCGCAACGAGCGCGTCCTGTACGCCGGAACCTTCAGCAAGGTGCTCTTTCCCGCTCTGAGGCTCGGCTATCTCATCGTTCCTCATGAGTTGGCGCCGATTTTCATTCGTGCGAATGAACGCCGAAGCTTCGGGGCGCCGACGCTTGGCCAGCGGGCCGTCGCAGCGTTCATGGCCGACGGTCATTTCGCTCGACACATCAAGCGTATGCGAAGTCTGTATGCAGGGCGGCGCCAAGCATTAGCTGAGGCGCTATCTGCAGTGTTCGGCGATCGTGTCGAATTGGATCTGAAGCCGGGAGGGATGCACCTCATCGCACGAATTGACAGTGGTGCCTCCGACGTTGAATTGGCGAGGCTTGCCCAAATCGCCGGGCTTGCTGTGGAGGCGCTGTCTCGCCGCGCTATAACGCACGAGTGCCGGCCGGGACTGCTATTGGGATTTACCAATGTCGCCGAGGGAGACGCTCTAGACTTGTGCGATCGGCTCGACCGTGCCATCGGCAGTCAACTGGGGCACGCGAGATCGAAGGTGGCGCTGCGTCGTCGTCGAGCGGCCTAGTGCCAATCGTGCGACCGACTGCTAGGTATGACTCCTCGCGTTGCCCTCTAGATGCGAAGGGTACAATCGCCGCGTGGCGATCATCGAGATCACTCTCGCGCTGCTGCTCGCGGTATCTGCGGTCGGCGTCATCGGCAAGTGGATCCCGGTCGTCCCCCTGCCCGTCCTGCAGGTCGGCGCGGGCATCGGGCTCTCCTACATCCCACAGCTCGCGTCGCTTCACGTTCCGCCGGAGACCTTCTTCCTGCTGTTCATTCCGCCGCTTCTCTTCGCAGACGGCTGGTCGATTCCGAAACGCGACCTCATCCGTGTCCTGAGACCCGTGCTGATGCTTGCGTTCGGGCTCGTGCTCGCGACCGTCGTCGCCGTCGGCTACATCGCCCACTGGCTCGTGCCGGCGTTGCCGCTGGCCGCCGCGTTCGCGCTGGGCGCGGTAATCTCACCCACCGATGCGGTCGCGGTGACGGAGATCATGCGCCGTCTTTCGGTTCCGACGCGCGTCACTACTATCGTCGGCGGCGAGAGCCTCATCAACGACGCGTCGGGCCTCATTGCCTTCAAGTTCGCCGTCGCCGCGGTGGTCACGAGCGTATTCAGCTGGAAGAACGCGGCAATCGATTTCGTTGTGCTCTCGGGCGGCGGCTTCATCCTCGGTGCCGCGCTCGCGTGGCTGATTGCGAAGTTGCGCGTCGGGCTGATGCGCTTCTGCGCCGGCGATCCGACGATCCAGACGATCATCTCCCTGCTGACGCCGTACGCGGCATACCTGGCCGCGGAAGCGCTGGGCCTGGGCAGCATCCTCGCGATCGTGGGTGCGGGACTCTACGCCGGCATGGATGACCCGCGCAGCACCGACGCCGCCACGCGCCGCCATGCGTGGGAAGTATGGGAGATGCTGCTGTACGTGTTCAACGGCGTCGTATTTCTGCTGCTCGGATTGCAATTGCACTACATCATCGGTGCGGTGAGCCACGCCGACGCGTTCGGCATCACCGTGCTGGCCCTGCTCGTAACGGCGACGGTGATCCTCGTACGCCTCGTGTGGGTCTTTCCTGCCGCGTATCTCCCGCTGCTGCTGTCGCGCCGAATCCGCGAGCGCGAAGGCATTCACGAGCCGCGAAACGTATTCCTCGTCGGGTGGGCTGGTATCCGCGGCGCGGTGACGCTCGCCGCAGCGCTGTCGATTCCCCTCACGACCGTTTCCGGCGAGCCGTTTCCAGGTCGCGCGCTCATTATCCTGCTCGCCGCTACCGTGATTCTGATCACGTTACTCGCTCAAGGACTGACACTGCCACTCTTCATCCGCTGGCTCGGGATTCGCGGCGAAGGCATGAGGGAGCGCGAGGAGCGTGCTGCCCGTTTGGCGACGGCGCAGGCCGCAGCCGTGGCGATCCGCAAGGAGATGCCGCAACTCAAGGATCCCGCGGAGCGCGCGTACGCGCAGTCACTGATCGAGGAGTACGAGGAGCACATGGCGCGCTACTCATCGAATGCGGAGCGCCGCGTGCGTATCGACGGGTTGCGGCAGTCGCAGCGGCGCCTGAGGCTCGCGGCACTGCGCGCCGAGCGCGACGAGCTCATCGAGCTGCGCGATACCGACGTGATCAACGACGAGGTTCTGCTCCTAATCCAGGCCGACCTCGATCATGTCGAATTGCTGCTCCAGAGCGAAGATACGGGACGCACGTCCTGACGCAGCGCTGCGACCGAGATACATCGGCCATGCTGCGATCGCTTCAAGGCATCAACAAACCGCCGTTGACCTCGACGACCTGTCCGGTCACATCCTCTCAGTCCCAATGCGCCCAGTCGTTGCTGTGGAAAAGCGCCGCCGGTACGCCGCCGGCGAAATCCCCAAGGCGCGCGCGAAGTGAACCCGCAATGTGGCCGCCGATTCCAGACCCACTGCCGCCGCGACCTGGTCGATACTCTCTGTCGTCTTCTCCAGGCGGCGCTGCGCCGCCAGCACGCGCTGATGCATCAGCCATTGGTGCGGCGTCGTGCCATTCTGCCGCACGAACTGGCGCGCGAAAGTCCGCGGCGACATCGCGGCCCGCCGCGCCAGATCGTCCACCCGCAACGCCCGCGCCAGATTCGCCTGCACCCATGCCAGCACTGGCGCCAAGCCATGCTCGCGCCGGTCCCGCAGCGGTTCGGCCACGAATTGTGCCTGCCCGCCATCCCGATGCGGCGGCATCACCAGCCGCCGCGCCACCGAGTTCGCAACTTCCGCCCCATAGTCCCGCCGCACAATGTGCAGACACAGGTCGATCCCCGCCGCACTACCCGCCGAAGTGAGAATGCTGCCCTCATCCACATATAGGCGGTCCGCTTCCACCTGAATGCGTGGATAACGCGCGGCCAGGCGTTCCGCATATCGCCAATGCGTGGTGGCCCGCTTGCCATCGAGCAGCCCCGTGGCCGCGAGCACGAAGACGCCTGAGCAGATCGAAACCAGCCGCGCCCCCGCAGCGTGCGCCGCGCGCAGTCTGCGGAGCAGCGCCTCGGGCGGAGTTTCGTCCACGTGCCAGCCGGGAACGATGATGGTCCCAGCGCTTCGCAGCACACCCATCCCATGCGGCGCCTGGACGCGGATCCCGCCGGTGCCCCGCAGCGGCGCGCGGTCCGGGGAGAACACTCGGAACTCATACCAGGGGACGTTCAGCTCCGGCCGCGACAGCCCGAACACTTCCGAAACGATTCCCAACTCGAATGTGCCCATGCCGTCATACGCCATGGCGGCAAGCTTGCGCGGATCGCGGAGCGTCATGGCAGGATTTTAGCGCATATTGGCATTTCTGCCTCTCGACTCGGCTGCCCAGGCGCGCGAAAGTAATCCCATGACTGCCCTCGAACACTTCGAAAAACTGCTCGACTTAGAAACTGACTGCTGGGATGTCCACGAGGACCTGAAGTCCGGCAAGCCGGATTACGTCATCCTAGATGTCCGTAGCCCGGAAGCCTATGCGGCCGGCCACGTTCCCGGAGCCATCAGCCTGCCCCACGGCCGAATCGTCGAGCGCAACCTCGCCACATTCCCTGCCGGCGTCGCCTTCGTGGTCTACTGCAGCGGCCCCCACTGCAACGGAGCGGATAAAGCGGCAGTCCGCCTCGCGCGCCTCAATCGAAAAGTGAAGAAGATGCTGGGGGGCATAGCGGGGTGGAAATGGGAAGGGTTCGAGTTGGAATAGGAATCCACCTGCGTCCACTGTAAAACCGGTGACTTCGAAGTTGGACTTCAAGTTCAGTCCACACTTTGCTTGACGTGTGAGGTTGCGCCCCGCAGCATGGGAGGCTATGGAACTCAATACCTGGCTCATCTACCTCTTGGCAGCGATCGGGCTTTCTCTCTCTCCGGGACCTAACGGGTTACTCGCCCTGACGCACGGTGCATTGCACGGTCGACGCAAAGCGCTGTACACGATTTTCGGAGGAGCCTTCGGTTTCATCGCCGTCGTCGCCCTTTCTATGTTTGGCATCGGCGCGTTGCTCATCGCTTCCCTGGTCTGGCTGACGGTCATGAAGTGGGTGGGCGGAGCTTATCTCGTTTGGCTCGGTATTCAAGTTTGGCGGTCGCCGCCGATAACCTTCGAAGTCGGTGATTCAGCCGAACCCCGAGCAGGCTGGACGCTGTTTCGTCAAGGGGCTCTCTCGGCGTTGACGAATCCCAAGGGACTTCTCTTCTTCGTTGCTTTTCTTCCGCAGTTCATCGACCCCGTTCGAAGTCTCTTCGTCCAGTTCGTTATCATGGCCGGCACATTCGCGGTAATCGAAATAGCTACGGAGATGTTCATCGCCAGCATGGCTCATCGCATCAGCCCGTGGCTTCGGCGAGTTGGGCGGCGTTTCAACCAGGTCTGCGGCGGGATATTCATGGCAATAGGAATCGCACTGCCCCTCCGCAGCTGAGCGGTGGCGATCTCATTGTTCAAAATGCGCTTGCTCCAGTCCGCCGAGCTAGCTCAGCTTCAATTGTCTTTGCAAGCAACACATGTGTTGCACGTCCTGGCGTAATTGGGGCGTCCCAGTCAGCTTCGCGACGAGTCATTTGACGTTTGCGCGCGCGTAGACCAATCAAGAACGCTACGAGCAAGATCAACCCGGCGGTTACGGCCGAGAGCCACAGACCGATGGTAGATCTACCGGCCGGGACGGTGATTTCAGGATTGAAGGTCGGCAGCGGAGCTTTTAGCAGCAAAAAGCTGCCAATGGCGGCGACAAGAACGGCGACAACCAGACCAAAACCCCAGAGCTTCCACGACGACCTGGCGGCGGGCGCAGGAGCAGGCTGAGCCGGCGAGGGCATGATACCGTGCCCCTTTCCGAAGGCTGCACGGAAGTCGATGTATTGGAAGTCAGCTAAGTTGCTTGGTAACGGAGTCTCGTCAAGCAATAGGGGGAGAACATCTTTGCCCTGGGTGATTGCAGCGAGGAACTCCTTCTCAACTTCTTGCGAGTTCTTTGCGTGCTGACACCAGAAAACTACTACCACGCTGGCTTCGGAGATGGCTGTGATGATCTCCTGCGACCAGCGTTTTCCGGGACGTATGGAGTCCGCATCGCGAAAGACCAGAGCTTTACTGGCGCGCAGTAGACCAACAACCGGTACCACCAAGGCGCTATCCACATGGCTGTATGAGATGAAGATGTTTGAGGGCATGTCACCGCTCTTGGGGTTGGACCAAGGGGCTTAGACGCTACCGCCGGGAGGTTAGTAAAGTTCTCACTTGAGGCTGGTACAGAAAAGCCGACCCCCACTCTCCGCACGTAAACGCTCGGACGAGAGTTCGTAATAGAAGTCGTTGGCGACCATCTGGATCAGAGAGACATCCGCGATGACTTGCCTAGGATCCGGACAGCTCTCGACACCCAACTCGGCACAGATCTGCTCGAAGAGCTTCAGTCCCAGATCGGTCGCGATCTTCTGGAGGCCATAGATCCGCGGGTACCGACGACTAAAAAAAAGCACCCCGCATACAGTTCGGGTCCCTGCCTGGAAACAAAACACTCTGGGCTTTCACCAAGATTCTCGAATGCCAGCACATTTGCCCTGACGAGGTCAATGGCGAGATGAGTCTGCCGACAGATCTTTTCATACGGCAGCAGGTTGAGGCGAACTGGCCGTTGTGACGCTCGACAATCCTTTGGTGGCTGCCGCTGCTACGACGAAATCCCGACCACTGTCGACATCGGGCTTCATCGGCGCGTCATCTGCACTCGCAGAGTCTTGCTTGGCTGCGAGGTCCGCATCGTTCCAACGCGCGCAGACCATTTCGTGATAGCGGCGCGTTCCCAGCTTCATGAACGCAAAGTTGAGCTGACGCATCAGCTTGAGCACCTCGGTTACTTCCTGCACCGACGGTAGTGGTTCGTTGCGGAAAAGTAGGGCGCGCGCCCTGTCCCAGGAGGCCTGGATCTCGGCGAGCGTTATCTGATCGTCATGCCGCTCGAAGAGCGCATCGATCGAGTCGCGATCCATCTTCTCGGCGCCGCGCGACAGCGCATCATTTTCGATAATTTCGACCGCCTCCCGCATGTGCTTGACCATCTCGTCGATCGAGCAAGGCGCACCAGTGGCTGTGCGTCCGGTCCTCGCGATCTTCTGAAAGCGCTGGATGACCTCGAAACGAAACCGCAGACCAAGCCTTAGCAATGTTGCAAGGACGCCAAAATCGTTCTGCACTTCCGTCAATGGTGCCACAGTCGTCTCAACGAAATGGACATGGTATCGCGTCGTACCGTTCGCGCCCGCTTCCCTCTTCGCAAGCTGCGGCTGGTACGAGGCACCTTCCGTATGGTAGATCGCCTGAACAGGCCGGAATCGTTCGTTGTTGCTAGCCAGGTAGATGCAGCGTTGCAATTGTCGGAGCCAGCGCGTGTCGGGTGTTCGGCTTGAGGCCTTGACGATGTCGCGCCATGTGAGCGGAGCGCCGGGGAGATAGCCGAACAGACTTAGCGATGCGGCGTCCGATTCGATGACTGCGTCGTCGGGAATGGTCTCGGCTTCAAGCCGCGCGCCCGCGGGCAACACGATGTCGATGAAGATCTCGAATTGCTTGGACTCCATCATCCGTAGCCGGTTTTCGAGTTCCGTAACTTCGCGCAATCGGTCCGGAAGTTTACGAGGCGCAGCGGTGCACGTGATCTTGAGCACCTTGGCCAAGCCCTCGTAAAGCTTGGGAAGACCGATATCCGAGCCAAGTTCCACGCTTTCGAGCAGGGACAGCGGCATCTGCAAGTCGGTCGACTTCATGCCGGAATGGCAGACCGGAATGATCGGCACCTGCTTCATCCAGGCGGCGCCGATTTCGAATTGAACCCAGGGGCGACGCATCGACGCCTTGCTGCACAACACGATCACGGCCTTCGCGCGATCCATCGCACGCTCGATTGCAACCAGCCAGTTCTCGCCGGCACCGATGCAACCGATATCGGACGAAGCAAAGCAAGTCACTACTCCACCGAAGTCTTTCTGCAGCATTCCCTTCAACAGCGCCGCAACTTCGGCTTCCTCTGAGATGTGGCTGATGAATAATGATTTGGTCGCCATCGTCGACCTCGCTTTCTTGTCCACTACTGGTGGCTCCTTCGCCAACGCCTGCGGACTGTTTCTCAGCCTGCACGACGATTCGAGCAACACGCTAGCAGGGATGCCGGTAGGCTACAATGGAATATTCACCTCAACCCATTGTCTGGCGTCCCGCTTGGGCGCACGGATTCCTCGGGCATCAGCGTGATCGCCAGAGCGACTGCACTCGATGTCAGTCGCTTTAAGCTGGTTTATGCTGCTGCCCGCCGCCAGCGGAGCGAGGCGCGGCCCGGATGCTCGCCTTCGTCAGGACCTATGGCGTCAATTTCATAAAGGACCAAATGAGCACTTTCTCGTCCGATCGACCCCGCAACAGGCTTCCCATCGTTCTCATCCTCCTTGTCGTTATCATCGGTGTATTGGCCGGCGGCGGTTACTACCTAATGCCACGCCTCGAATCTGAGCCCCCGCAGATCGTCTTGTCGCCCGATGTCGATGTGCTTGGCGTAGCACCGCTCGAGATCCACATCGTCGACAAGGGGACAGGGCTGAAATCGGTCATGGCGACGCTATCGCAAGGCGGAGCCGAGTACAGCCTTGCCTCCGAGCAGTTCGCGCAACCCGTGAACGAGAAGAAGATCGCCGTGGCCCTGGCGAAGGTCTCCGGGGTGAAGGAAGGACCCGCCGTGCTTCGCGTCACCGCGCGTGATGCCTCACTGTGGCATTTCTTCAGAGGCAACGAGGCCATCCTCGAGAAGAATTTCACGATCGACATTACGCCGCCTACGCTGGAGCTCATCGCCGATGACCGCTACGTGAACTTCGGTGGCGTCGGCGCGATCATCTACAAGGCATCGGCGGACACGGCCACCAGCGGCGTGAAGATTGGCGACTACTTCTTTCCGGGCTTCCCGGGCCAGGTCAAGGACCATCCGGAACACTTTCTGGTCCTCTTTGCGCATCCCTACAACGTCCCGCCGGACGCAAGGCCCACGCTGGTCGCTACCGACAAAGCCGGCAACACGCGCGAGATGCGCCTCGCTTACGAGCTCAAGAACGTCCGGTACAAGAAGAGCACCATCGTCATATCGGACAACTTCTTGCAGAACAAAGTGGCGCCGCTGCTCACCGACGCCGCCACCCGGCAGGGCGCGCCGAAGGACGTCTTCGTCGCCGTGAATAAGGTATTGCGGAAGGAAAACGAGGACCGCATCACTGCAATAACGACGAAGGCGACACCCTCGATACAGTGGAAGGACGCCTTCGCCCAGCTCAGCAACTCGAAGGTTGAGGCAAACTTCGCGGACCAGCGGACCTACACCTACAACGGCGAAGTGATCGATACCGCATACCACCTCGGGTACGACCTCGCGGCTACGAAGAACTACCCGGTCGAGGCCGCCAACAGCGGTACGGTAGCCTTCACCGGCGACTTGGGCATCTACGGCAACGCTGTGATACTTGACCATGGCCTCGGTCTCTTCACGCTCTACGGCCATCTCAGTTCGATTGACGTGAAGATGGGTGATGCGGTCGCTAAGCGCCAGGTCCTCGGCAAGACGGGTGAGACAGGGCTTGCAGTCGGCGATCACCTGCACTTCGGGATCTATCTCGACGGTGTCGCGGTGCTACCCGTGGAGTGGTGGGACCAGAAGTGGATCGACGACAACATCAAACCCAAGCTCGAAGGACGGAGCGGGCAGGAGATCGCGGAGGCGCAGCAGCCAATGAAGGGGACGCGAAAGGGTGCTGGAAAACGACGGCGATAGCCGAAACTCCAGTCTAGAACTATCTACCTCACGGGAAGCTGCAGTAGTCCTCAGGAGGCGGGAATAATGGATAACACTCCGTTGTTCGCCTTCGGGTCCTTCCCGTTGAAATAGCGCCGAAGAAAGTTAATAAATCAACATGAGCAATCAGGAAATGCTACTGGAAGGTGGATGCCATTGTGGGTCAATAAGATTTCGGGTGAACGGCAAGTGTTCTTGGCTCGGCGCTTGTTATTGCGTCGATTGCCGCAAGGTGAGTGGCACGCCCTACACCGTCTTCGCCTGCTACGACAAGCAGTCGGTTGAACTGCTGCGTGGCGCGCCCAGGGAGTATGCCTCGTCAAAGAACGTGCGCCGCGCGTTTTGCGCGGAGTGCAGTTCACCCTTCGCGTATCGGTATGTCGATATGCCGGGAGAGGAGCAGAACATTTACATTCCCGTCGGCGTGTTCGATGATCCGGCCAAGCTGGCGCCGCGACAGCATATCTGGGTATCGCAAAAACTCCCGTGGGTTCATATTCACGATGACCTCCCGCAGCGCGAACGCTAGCTGCCGTGTGAATATTCCGTTGCGCGGAACTATCGTACGACGTACGATCCGTGCGCTCTCAACGTCTGACCGAGCGGAGAGACGAGTCGTATGACATGGTTTGATCATCATCGGGAGAGCACGAGGCTCGCAGCCGCTGCGCGGAAACTGCTCCGCCGCGGCGACGAGCGCAAAGCCGAGCGCCTCTACGAGAAGGCAGCGCTCGAAGCCGAACGTGCCATGACCCTCGTCCCAAGAGAGAGAAAAGTTACGTTCGGTGTGATCGCAATGCTCGCGCACCGCCTGTGGCGCCGCGCCCGCCGCCAGGACGACGCCGCCCGCGTGGCAGCGCTCATCCGCGGATCGCCCGAACTCTTTCCGATCACCGTGAGTCCCGACGGCGCCGCGCCATCGCCGCCGCACAAGCGCTTCTAAGCCGTGGAAAAGTGATTCAGGCGGCTCCGGTCGCGCCCGACGCGTCCGAAGGAGGCAAGCGAACGCTCCACTCTTCGTAAATGTCCCTCACGGACGACTTCCATCGCAGTACCCACATATCCGGCCGCCGAGAAAGAAGCTCGCCCCTCTCGCCATAGTCCCCGCGTAAACCATACCCGAGCTGATCCTCATTGGGCAGCCCGCAAAATTGAATGCGTGGATTCCAGTCGGAAAGGTAGGCATGCGCGATGGCAAGCGCCTCATCGAGATACCGGTGCACTTCCGTGCGAAACTCGATCGCCTTGCGTGGTTCTTCGGGGAACAGCATTGCGAGTTGCGCGAGCGCTGACTCGACAGCGTCGGGGATTTCCCCAAATCGAACATCGCGCTGCTCGACGCGACCGCGAGGTCTGACGCGCTCGCGCACTACGGACTTGCCATCTAAGGCTACAACGCGCAGTGCGCTCGGCGCGTCTTCAGGGTAAACCGTCCTTCGTACGACCGCACTACCCGCCTCGGCACGGCCGATCGCAAGATACGTGTGCGTGCGTAGGTCCGGTACGATCTCGTATCCAAAGAGACCGTCCTCGACGATCGGGGTGAGGTCGAGCGAAAGACTGACCGGCAACGTATAGTGCCCCGCCGCGGCGAGAAGCTCCGCGCGAAGAATTGGCAGGAACGTCTTCGCTTCGGACAGTCGGGGACAAAAGAGCTCGAGTGTCATACAACCCTCACCGCAAACGCTAGCATCGCGCGCCCTACGCTACAACAGGATTATTCGGCCGTTTCGGCGATGAGTTTTCCCTGGGCTACCCTATTAGTCCAGCACGCTTCACGTGGCTGCGCATTCGCTGCTGCCGCGCTCCGCGACGGGTTATGAGGCGGATTTCGCCTCATCTACCTCCGTCAACTATCGGAAATCCAATGCCAGAACCAAGGATGAGTCCAATCGCGTAACCCTTCGAGGGACGGTGTCACGACGCAAAAGATGCGCTACCGACATGACTGTCTAGATACTGGCGCGACGCCTACGAGTTGTACTGAGTCCTTTCTGTCGAAAGGAGCGGACCATGATTGCCTTGGCCTCAAGCCAGGGTCGATGCAATGAAAGTGCACACGACAAGTGTTCTGCAAGCAACTTGAAAACAGTGCGCAAGAATTCATGGTTATCGCTGAACCCTTCAACAGGCTGCGACCCGGCCGAACGGGTTCTACTTGAAAAATGTATAAGGGGGACGCCTAGCTATAGCAGCGCTCGGCGAATGTGACTAAGTCACTAAGCCGCAAGCTTCTTGTCAGTGCTTCGACAAATTGTGAGCGTACGCTCGAACCGGCGTATGACACAGAAGCTTGTATGAATAAACCGAACATCCTGCTAATCATGACGGACCAACAGCGGTGGGACGCGTTGGGGACGGTAAGTCCGTGGATGCGAACCCCAAATATGGATCGCATCGCGGAGGAAGGAGTGCAGTTTAGCAATGCAATAACAACGTCGCCGGTGTGCATCCCGGCGCGGAGAACAATGGCCTCGGGACTCTATGCGCATACCACGGGTGTCTGGGACAATCGGTTAACGCGATTGAATACGCCGACGTGGATGTCGTGCATCCGAGATGCTGGCTACCGCACGAGCGTCTTCGGAAAGACACATCTGAATCCGCATAACGGTGATCTGCGTGACGTGGCGTATCTGCTGCATGCCCAAGGAATGGCCGATGTAAACGAGACAGCCGGACCGCGGGGTTGCACGACGATCCTGTCACATATGACCATGGAATGGGCAAGGCTAGGGCTTTGGGACACCTATAAGCAAGACCTGGCAGACCGCTACTCGACTAAGCCATACCTAGCGCGTCCATCGACCCTTGGACTCAAGCATTACTACGATACCTACGTTGGTTGGAAAGCTTGCGAATATCTAGAGCAGTACGACCGGAATGAACCCTGGTTTTGTTGGGTAAGCTTCGCCGGCCCACACGAGCCATGGGATGCGCCAGAACCTTATGCGAGTGCGTACGCTGTTGACCAAATGCCGGAGGCATTGTCCGGCGAAATGAAGGGTGGCGTCGGGCGACCGTGGGGGCGCCTGGACGAACGCCTCCAGAGGTTGCTTCCCATGACTCACGAAGATGTTGCTGCACTCCGGGCTAACTACGCCGGAAACGTAACCCTGATCGACGACTTGATCGGGGGGATTTTCGAAGTGATCGAAGTGCGGCGAGAGATGGAGAATACGGTCATCGCGCTAGTTAGCGATCACGGGGAGATGAACGGTGATTACGGACTACTCTATAAAGGTAACTTTCTCGACAGCGCTGCTCGGATACCGATGCTGATCAGAACACCAAGAACGGCGGCAGAGCGACAATCGGATCTGGCGCAGCGTAAGGTTTGCACAAGCCCGGTTGAGTGGTTTGACTTGGGCCCGACCCTCGTAGAGTTATCGGGCGGTGAGATCAGGCACATGCAATTCGCCAAATCCCTGGTGCCATGCCTAGATAATCCAAAAAGACGCATCCGGGAGGAATCGCTATCCGAGGTCGGGGGAGAAGGCATGATCCGGAGTAGCCATTGGAAGCTCGCAGTAAACAACGCCGGTGATACCTATCTGCTTTTCGACCTCGAGAATGATCCCAGCGAGTCACATAACCTTGCTGGCATCAGTGACTACCAAGACGTAGCAACCGGACTTCGTCTGCGGATGCGAGAGCGAGTGCTGGAGTCTCAATTGAGCCCGAGACGGTCACCGGTCTTCAATACCTGACGTCGATCCGTGCACGCGCGGACCCGGTCGAATGATCTGGGGGTTTCGCGCGCGTCTGGATTGTCAAATCACGGCCGGACAACAGGTCTTGAGGCTACGTGCCTAACGCGAACGCGGTCGCTTCGCTACCAGCAAAGAGCCACGACACTTCGAAGAGGGGCAATGACAAGCGTAAAAGGCGCGTTCCCTTTTAGATAGCTTGCCAGGGACGGTCAGACAATAGTCGTATGTCAGTTCCTCCCCCGGAAGGATCTGGCGACGGGCCTTGATGAATACATGACCGGCATCGTCTTCGTACGTTTCGCAGTTCGGCGAACAAGAGTGATTGACCCAGCGCGCCGCATTGCCATCGATTCCCGCATCAATCACCGTGCCGTTCTCGAGCTCGAACAGAAATGTGTGTGATGGATCATCCGGGTCGCTGTCAGCGCGTTTGAGCGCTTCCTTGTACGACGACTGCTTGCCTTTATATTCCAGAATGGTGTCGCCCTTACGAATTCTTTTCGTCGCGAAGACTCCGCGACCGTGGATCGGAGACCTGCGGACCGAGTAGATGCGCTCTATCTTGGACTTGACCGCCAAAGTGCCTCCGCGCCCTTAACCTGTTAGATTACTTCGAACTTCCCCCGACATCACGCTACCACATTGTCAAACCAGCCGAATGGATGTCGCGTCATCGTCGAGCATTGGAATTGCAATATCTGAGGAGATTCAGGATGAACGCGATCTGGTTCTCATCCTTGTCACAGGTCATGATTGTAGGGTGTAGTGCGCTGGCGCTGGCCAACTGGACGTACGCGGATACCAACGCTCCACTGCCGACGGGTCAGTATGTAACCCCGCTGGCACCAGCGGGTGCGGTTCAGCAGTACTTGAACCCTGGTCTTGCCGCACACCCGAACTTCGTCGCCGGTGAAGCGGTGCGCGCGCGGCTCAGCCCGGATGGCCGAACGCTGGCGATTCTCTGCGCTGGCCAGAACACCCTCTACGATTCGAGCGGGAATGTCGATACGCCAAATTCGACGCAGTACGTCTTTCTCTATGACGTTGCGGGCAATCACAAGGGGAAGCCCGCCCTCAAGCAGGTGATCCAACAGTCGAACGCTCATGTCGGCTTGGTCTGGGCACCGAACGGAACCACGTTCTATGCGGCCGGCGGCAATGACGATGCGGTATACGCATATACCAAAGGCGGCGGCGCCTGGGTGCAGTCCGCGAAGATTGCGCTCGGTCACAGCGCCACCCACGAGAACAAGGGACTTGGACTCAGCGTACAGCCCAATGCCGCTGGCCTTGCGATCTCTGCTGACGGCAAGACGCTGGTCGTTGCAAACAACTACAACGATTCGATCAGCGTGATCGATACCGCGACGAAGACGATTCGCTACGAGCATGATCTGCGCCCTTACTTCGAAAACAATGAAGGCACCAGCGGCGAAGCCGGAGGTTCATACCCGTTCACAGTCGTCGTAAAAGGCAATAGCACCGCTTATGTATCTGCGAACCGGGATCGTGAGGTGGTCGTTGTCGACATCTCTTCGCCAACCGCGGGACGCCTGATCAAGCGCATCAAGGTTGCGGGTAACCCCCTGGGTATGACATTGGATGCTTCGCAGAAGACCCTGTATGTCGCCCAGGACAATGCCGATCAGGTGGCGGTGATCAATACCGCCAACAACGAGATCGTCGACAGGATTGATACCCGTGCGCCACAAAGTTTGCTCGAGAACGACCTCGATCCCGTAGCAAACCGTCCTCGCTACACCGGTGCCTCTCCGATCGCAGTAACGATCTCACCCGATGGACAGACTTTGTATGCGGTCAATGACGGCGCCAATTCAGTGGCGGTGATTCCTCTCCGGGGCGGCCGGGCAAACAAGGTAACCGCTTTGATCCCGACCGCTTATGCACCCAAGGACATCACCTTCAGCGCCGACGGCAAGTGGATGTACATCATCAATGGCAAGAGCGAGACGGGTCCGAATCCTGGTCACTTGTCGGGCACCACTATCCGCCTGACGAGCAGCACCTACTTGAATGGTGCGATTACAACAGCCGCTGGGACACGAATCGCGCCAATTGAGGTCTCCAATGACCCTCTCCGTAACGGGTGCGACGCGAAGTGCCAAGCCGACAATGCAGTCGCAGCCCGTGCGGCGAGGACATCGAATCAATACCAATTTCAACTTGAAAGAGCCTCGCTGGTGAGCGCGCCGGTCCCTGGTCAGCGCGAGCTCGAGCGTTTGACGCGCCAAGTGGCCGAGAACAATTTCTACGATCAGAAAGATCAAGGTCAAGACGCGATGGTGATGCGGTTCTTGCACGACAAGATCAAGCACGTCATCTATGTCGTGAAGGAAAACCGCACCTTCGATCAGATCTTGGGCGATCTGAGCAACGGCTCGAACGGCGACTCGTCGCTGACGATGTTTGGCAAAGCAATCACGCCAAACCACCACAACCTCGCGAAGAATTTCGTCACCCTCGACAATTTCATGGATCCCGGTGATGGCAGCATGGATGGCTGGTCGTGGTCGATGGCGGGCCGCGTGACCAGCACAGAAGCGATTACGCAGCAAATCAACTATGCCGGCGTGAATCGCGGCCTCTCCTACGAATCGGAAGGAACAAACCGCAACGTCCCGGTGGGGCTTGACACGACGGCTAAACGGGATGCAGCGACCAAGGGTGCTTTCAGCGCCGGGTCGTCGGGCCTGATGGGCGGCACAGCCAACCTGCTTGTCGGCACTGCCAATCATGCGGTCACTGACGCTCCCTTCGGCACTCAGAAGGGCTACATCTTCGACGCGGTGCTAGAGGCGGACCTGGCGGTACGTAACTACGGATTCCTCGTGAGCAATATCGGCGAACCGGTGTCCGATCCGTTCGCTGCGGACGTGGTCCAGGTGGCAGTCCTCACCCCGTCCCTCGTGGGACTTACCGATCTCTACTTCCGCGGTTACGACCAGAACTATCCGGACTTGTGGCGCTACAACGAGTGGAAGCGGGAGTTCGACCAATACGTTGCTAGCGGCAACCTTCCCAGCCTGACCCTTTTCCGTGTGAGCCATGATCATATGGGCAACTTCGATACCGCTCTTGCGGGCGTTAACACACCGGAAACGCAACAGGCG